>NZ_JBZEFB010000002.1:0-259788 GCF_058310275.1 Clostridium sp. TJA032
CCGCCAGCGTTCATCCTGAGCCAGGATCAAACTCTCAATTTAAAAGTTTAATCTATACTCATATTACTTATAAAAGAATTGCTGGTTTATGTTAATATCTTCTGTTTAATTTTCAAAGACCATTTCTTTGTCGCCCTCAAGCGACTTCTTTAGTTTATCATCACTTAGAAACTTTGTCAACATTTTTTTCAAATATTTTTTCAAACATTTTTAATGTGATTTAATATTTGATACAAATTTGTTGAAGTTATCTTAGCGACGTTCTTTATCTTATCACATAAGTATATATTATATATTATCAATATACCCATTTTACATAATTATATTATTTATTCTTTAAAAATCTTTAATTTTCTAAATCATATTCATGTAGATACACTAGGAAAAGTTTACTTTTTATTTATGTTAGCTTATTTAAAAATTATAGAACAGTTACGCTTATCCTTAAGAATAAATTTAACTGTTCTAATAACATATACCTATTTTAAAACTCAATTTATCTTTAATTGCTAATTCAAGTTCCTTTATATTAATCATCATTATTTTCTAATTTTGTATTTTTATAATTCTTCTTTATAATAAAAGCTATTAATATATTTATTTGAACTAAAATTACAACTGTAAAAACTAATAAATATAACCCTATACCTATAGCTATACCTAAAGATGCAACACAAAATATTTCTGAACCTGTAGTTAGTCCATTTACTTCAATCTTATTTTTATCATTAACAGTAAAAATAACTCCTCCTGCTAAAAAACCTATGGCAGTAATTATATTTGCTATTAATCTAGATTTATCCGAATCACTTCCTAAGCCATAAATAGATATTAAAGTCAATAAACAAGAGGTAATACAAACTATTGAAAATGTACCTATACCTGCTGACTTTCTTCTCCTAGTTCTTTCAAAACCAATTATTAGTCCTATAATAGAAGATAACAATAATTTAAATAATTGAGAATAAACATCCATTTTAATAATCCTTAAATACTTCTTTAATAATAAAATATGATTATTACTTCTCTTTGTTATTTAATTAATTAAAAACTATTCTGCATCAAATAAAAATAGGTTTAATTATACTTAGATAATTATCTAAACATAATTAAACCTAATTTTTTCTATCTATTTATCTAAAAATATCTAGCTTTAACTTATCTACAATATCTTTTAAAAGTTTAATACTAGCAACGCTATTTCCTGCTTTATCTAAAGGTGGACTAAATAATCCTATTCCATATTTATTAGGAACTGTAGATAAAATTCCTCCTCCTACACCACTTTTAGATGGAAGTCCTATGTGAACTGAAAAATCACCTGATTCATCATATAATCCATAAGTAGTCATTAATGATTTTATTATAGTTGCGACTTCTACTTTAAATAATCTTTCACCATTCCATGGCATTACCCCTTCATTAGCTAAAACTGCTCCTAATTTGCCTAAATTTTTAGCATTAACTAATACTGAGCATTGCTTGAAATAGGAATCTAAAATATCATTGACATCCCCTTTCATTATTCCTTTTCCTTTCATATAATAAGCAAGGGATCTATTTATATCTCCTGTTTCCTTTTCAGATAAATAAATTTCCTCATCTAATACTATGTTTTCATCATCCATTATCTTTCTATAAAATTTTAATATTCTTTCAAAACGTTCCTTATCATCTTTTCCTTTTAATAAAGAAACAACTTTAATAGCTCCTGCATTTATAAAAGGATTAGAAGGCTTATTTTTTCTATTTATTTGCATATTCATAATAGAATTAAAGGCAAAACCAGAAGGTTCAACTCCAACCTCTGAAAAAACTTTTTCAATTCCATTATCTAATATTGCAAGAATTAATGTAGGAACCTTTGATATACTCTCTATAGCAAATCTAATATTACAATCTCCAGCAGAAAATTCTTTATTTTCTTTTATATCATACATATAAACTCCTAATTTATTAGGGTCAACCTCTGCTAAAGCAGGTATATATGTAGCTACATGACCTTTCTTTGTATATTTTTTATTTTTACTTACCAGTTCCTCTAAATCAATCTTCATAATAATCAATTCCCTTCATAGTAATTATATGAACATTATACTAACTTAAGAGAATTAAAATCAAAACTCACAAATTTTATATAATTTAAAATTTGTGAGTTTTATTTAGAATTCAATTTAATTTATTAATTTTTTTTAAAAATTATTAACTTTTATACACTTTTAAAAGTTAATAATATATTTTTATTACTAAAAACACTTTCTTTTTTTAAATAATATCCTTTACTACTTTAACCCCATTATCAATAAGAGAATTTAAAAATATATAATTCATAAAATTTGCCTTATGGGTTGGTGAATCAAAAGTATCTACAAGATTTTTAACTACATATATATCGCCCTCTTTATTTACTCTATTAAAATCAGTTTTAAGAGTAATGGCTAATTGATATACACAAATATCTGTACAATCTCCTACTATTATTATGTTTTTTATTTTTTCATAATCAAAATTAAACTTTTCTTCTAAAAATCCATTTGTAGAATTTTTTCTTATAACATCAATTCCTTCTAAATTTAATTCCTCTACAATTTCCCATTCATCACTTTCATCTATGCAATGAGTAGGATAAGTTTTTAGTTCTAAAGAATCCTTAGTATGATAATCTGTAAAAGCTTTAACCTTAATTCCACTATCTAAAGCTTTCTTTGTTAAATTACATATAGGTTCTATTAAACGTTCAATTCTTTCACTATATAAATTTCCTTTTTTAGCAAATCCTTTATTGATATCAACTATTAAAAGCATTGTTTTATTTAAATCTAAATCCTTTAACTTTAAACAACTTAAGTTTTTCATTCTATCATGAATGAAATCAATCATTTCTATACTTTCTTCTAAAAAAACTTTCTTGCTACACATAAAAATCATTAAGTCCCCCCATACTTATATATATCTTATTATCTAGTTAATTAATTTCTTTATCAATAATTATAAATATTTTTAACATTTAGTTAAAAAATAATTCTTAAGATTTTTTTAAAGATTACATAAAATAAATTAATTTATTATATTTATATATTAAATAAATACTATTTGATAAATTTATTTTAAAACCATATAATCAAAGAGTATTTTTATAATATTTAAGATTTAATTTTTAATTTATGAAAAAGGAGGTTAACTATTGAGTAACTTTTTTAAAAATAATAAAGCTTATATAAAAATTTTCTTAGTAATTATAGTTTCTTATGTATCAATAAAACTAATCGATAACATGCATGGTGTAATGTCTTTTATAGATGCTATTTTAGCTGTAATTCTTCCATTTTTATTAGCTTTTATAATTGCCTATATTTTAAACCCAATAGTAAATTTATTTAGTAAAAAGTTTAAATTATCTAGAGGACTTAGTATAGTTATAACTTATTTGTTAGTCTTAACTTCAATATCCTTAGCAGCTACTTACTTGCTACCAAAGCTATACACAAGTTTAATAGAATTAATAGATAATATTCCTGAGTTTACTACTTATGTGCAAAATTTATTTACAAATATAATGGCAAACTTTAAGGTTCCTGAAGGTATAAATTCATATATTCCTCATAGTGATGCTAATAAAGTTATAAACTTTATAGGCTCTATGATTACCTTATTATCTAATTGGCTTTTAGATGCTGCCATAAGTTTAACAAGTTCAATAATAAATTGGGTATTTGGTTTCTTAATATCAATTTACGTTTTAATTGATAAGGATAAATTTTTATCTCATGGAAGTAAAATAACTAAAATTATTTTTGGTAAAAAACTAGGTAATGAAATCCTATCCTTTATAAAAATACTTAATGAAAAAATCGGTACTTATGTAGGAATAAAAGCTTTAGATTCATTAATAATTGGTGTATTAGCCTTTGTAGGTTTAACCTTATTAAAATCTGAATATGCACTTCTACTTTCCTTTGTTGTTGGTATAACAAATATGATTCCATACTTTGGACCTTTCATAGGAATGATTGTAGGTTTCTTTATAAATGTATTTGTAAGCCCAGTAAAAGCAGTTATTGTGTTTATATATTTATTTATCCTTCAACAATTTGATGCTTGGTACTTAGACCCTAAACTTATAGGTAATAGAGTTGGTCTTAGTCCATTTTTAGTAATTCTTGGAGTAACAATTGGTGGAGCAATATATGGTCCTATTGGAATGATATTAGGAAGCCCTGTTATGTCCGTTATAAAAATATATGTAATAAAACTTATAAAAAAATTTGAATATAGAGCAGAATAAAAAGAAGTTGTCTAAAAGACAACTTCTTTTTATTTATTTTAATATATTATAATTAAAATAGAATATATTTTTATAAATTATTTATAATAAAATTTATTTCTTATTATAATATAGTTTATATAAAAATTATTTTAATAAATTAAAATTTATATTTCATATATTTAAATAAAAAAGACCTGTAACTTTAAATGTTTTTGAATGTTTTTTATTGATTTTGAATGTTTTTGAATGTATAATTTAGTTACAAGGTTTTAGGAGGTTATTATGTTAAGTGAAAAAAGACATGAAATAATACTGAATTTACTAAAATTAAAAGGCTTTGTTAGTTTAACAGAATTACTTGAAAGTACTGAAAGCTCTGAATCTACAATTAGAAGAGACTTAAGCTATTTAGAATCTATAAATCTCTTAAAAAGAGTGCATGGCGGTGCTAAATCTTTAGATAATGTTTCCAAAGAATTAAGCTATAATGAAAAATCATCCAAAAACACTCATGAAAAAAGAGCCATAGCAAAATATGCTGCTTCTCTTATTGAAGATGGTGATTGTATATTTATAGATGCTGGTACAACAACCTATGAATTAATAGATTACTTAGAAGATAAGGATATATTAGTTGTTAGTAATGGTTTATCTCATATAGATACCTTAATACAAAAAAATATTAAATGTTACATAATAGGTGGAACAATAAAAATATCTACTAAAGCCGTAACTGGTTGTGATGCTTTAATGTGTCTTTCAAAATTTAGATTTGATAAATGTTTTATTGGTACAAATGGTATTCATCATTCTTATGGACTTACTACTCCTGATACAGAAGAAGCTGTATTAAAAGAATGTGCAATTAAAAATTCTAAAAAGTCTTATGTTTTAGCTGACTATTCTAAATTTGGAGAAATTTCAACAATAAAATTTTCAGATATAAATAAATGCACAATAATAACAAATAAAAAACCTGAAGACAATACTTATGATAAAAAAACTAATATAAAGGTGGTCGATATTTAATGATTTATACTCTTACTCTTAATCCATCTATTGACTATGTCATAGATGTAGAAAACTTAGAGCTAGGAAAAGTAAATAGAACAAGTAAAGACTTTAAATTTCCTGGTGGAAAAGGAATTAATGTTTCAAGAATTCTAGGAAATCAAAAAGTAAATAATATAGCCCTTGGATTCCTTGGTGGATTTACTGGAAAATTTATTGAAGATAGCTTAATTTCATTAGGTGTAAAAACTGAATTTATAAAAGTAGATGGTGATTCAAGAATTAACGTAAAAATTAAATCTAATGAAGAAACAGAAATAAATGGTTTAGGTCCAGTAATAACAGAAGAAAATCTAAAAGCTTTGTTCAATAAACTAGATAAACTGGTAAATGAAGATATATTAGTTCTTGCTGGAAGTATTCCTTCTACATTACCTAGAGATTTATATCTTCAAATACAAGAAAAAGTTTCTAAGAATAATGTAAAGGTTGTCGTTGATACCTCTGGAAAAGCTCTTTTAGAGGCTATAAAAAACAAACCTTTTTTAATTAAACCAAATAATCATGAAATTGAAGAAATATTCAATGTAAAAATAAATTCAGAAAAAGAACTTATTAAATACGGAAAAGAGTTAATTACTCTTGGTGCTGAAAACGTAATAATATCAATGGCTGGAGATGGTGCTTTATTAATAACTAAGGATAATGTATATAAAGGAAATGCACCAAAGGGAAAAGTTATAAACTCAGTAGGTGCTGGTGATTCTTTAGTAGGTGGATTTTTAGCAAAGTATGTAGAAACTAAGGATTTAATATCTTCTTTTAAAAATGGTATAGCCTCAGGAAGTGCTAGTGCTTTTTCCTTAGACCTTGCTACATATGAGGACGTTAATAAGCTATTAAAAACTATAGAAATTGAAAAGTATAAGGAGGTTTAAAATATGAAAATTTCTCAATTATTAAGTCTTGATACAATAAAACTTAATCTTTCAGCATGTAACAAAACTGAAGTTATAGACCAACTAGTTGATGTTTTATGGAATGCTGGAAAACTAAATGATAAAAATCTTTATAAAGAAGAAATTTTAAAAAGAGAAAATTCATCTTCTACTGGTATTGGAGAAGGAATAGCTATTCCCCATGCAAAAACAAAGGCAGTAAAAGTTCCTTCCTTAGCTCTTGGAATTTATAAAGATGGTGTTGATTACAACTCTATTGATGGCACTCCTGTTAATATAGTATTTATGATTGCAGCACCTGAAGGAGCAAATGAAGAACATTTAGAAACCTTATCTAGACTTTCAGTACTTTTAATGAACCCAGATTTTAAAAATGGTCTTTTAAATGCTAAAAGCCCTAAAGAAGTATTATCTCTTTTAGACAAGTTTGAAGAAGATGAAGATAATAATGAAAATGAACCTTCTAATAATGTAGAAAATGATTCAAATAAAAAATACATATTAGCTGTTACAGCATGTCCAACTGGTATTGCACACACCTATATGGCAGCTGATTCTCTTTCTAAAACAGCTAAAGATATGAATATAAATATAAAGGTAGAAACTAATGGTTCAACAGGAGTTAAAAATAAATTAACTCAAGAGGATATAGAAAAAGCTGATGGAATAATAGTTGCTGCTGATAAACAAGTAGAAATGGCTAGATTTAATGGTAAAAGGGTTGTAATAGTTCCTGTTGTACAAGCTATGAAAAGACCTGAAGAATTAATAAATGAAGCTTTAAGTGGCTCTGCTCCTATTTATTCAAATTCTAGTAGTTCTACTTCTGAAAGTTCCTCTTCAAAAACTGAAAGAAGAGGATTTTATAAACACTTAATGAATGGTGTTTCAAATATGTTACCTTTCGTTGTTGGTGGTGGTATCTTAATCGCTATATCCTTTATGTTTGGTATAAATTCAGCAGATATAAATGACCCATCTTTTAGCCCAATAGCTAAATTACTAAAAGATATTGGTGGAGGAAACGCATTCTTCCTTATGATTCCTGTACTTGCTGGATTTATTGGTTCTAGTATAGCTGATAGACCTGGTTTTGCACCAGCTATGGTAGGTGGATTAATCGCTGCAAATAGTGGCTCTGGATTTTTAGGTGGATTAATTGCTGGTTTCCTTGGTGGATATGTAGTTGTATTCTTAAAGAAAATATTTAGTAAATTACCACAATCTTTAGAAGGTATTAAGCCTGTATTATTATATCCGCTATTCGGAATTTTAATAACAGGAGCTTTAATGTATTTAGTTATAGTTGGTCCTGTAACTGCTTTAAATAATACTATATCAATATGGCTACAAAATATGGGAACTGGAAACTTAGTTATTTTAGGAATTGTTTTAGGTGGAATGATGGCTATAGATATGGGTGGTCCTATAAATAAAGCTGCATTCACTTTTGGAATAGCTATGATAGCTTCTGGAAACTATTATCCTCATGCAGCTATAATGGCTGGTGGTATGGTTCCTCCTTTAGCTACAGCTCTAGCAACTACTTTCTTTAAAAATAAATTTACTAAAGATGAAAGAGATGCTGGTGCAACTAACTACATAATGGGATTAACCTTTATAACTGAAGGTGCTATTCCTTTTGCTGCTGCTGACCCCTTTAGAGTTATTCCAGCTTGTGTTATAGGCTCAGCTTTAGCAGGTGGATTATCTATGATTTTCAAAATAGGATTACCAGCTCCTCATGGTGGAATATTTGTAGTTCCTGTTGTTGAAGGAAATCCTCTTTTATATGTTTTATCAATTTTAATCGGCTCTGTTGTAGCTGCTCTAATAATAGGATTCTTAAAGAAACCTGTAAACAATAATAGTAAATAAATTTATAAAATTAAAAGGATTATATGAAATTAATAATTTCATATAATCCTTAATTTTATCCTTTTTTATAATATAAATTTAAGTATCTCAACCACTATAGCTGATATTACTGCACTTATAGGAATTGTTAAAATCCAAGCCCAAACTATATTTTTAGCAACTCCCCATTTAACTGCTTTAGGATTTTTAGATGCTCCAACTCCCATAATAGTTGTTGTTATTATGTGAGTTGTACTTACTGGCGCATGAAACATTGTAGCTATTCCAATAACTCCTGCTGCTCCAGTTTGAGCGGCAAATCCATTTACTGCATTTAATTTAGCAACTCCACTTCCCATAGTTTTTATTATTTTTTGTCCTCCAATTGAAGTTCCTGTTGCCATTGCAATTGCACATAATCCTATAACCCATATTGGTACTTCAAAAGCTGATAAAAATCCTCCACTTAAAAGTGCCATTGTGATTATACCCATTGATTTTTGTGCATCATTACCACCATGGTTTAAAGCCATTAATGCACCTGAAACAACTTGTAATTTAGAAAATATTCTATTTATTGGTCCTGGTTTACATTTTCTAAGTGCCCAATTTAATAAAACCATAAATATGTACCCTACTATTAATCCTATAATAGGTGATAAAATAAGCCAAAGTATTACCTCATCAAAAAGAGTTCCCCAACTTACTATGTTTATAGAATGAGAATACGCTATTCCTCCTCCAATTAAAGAGCCTATTAAAGCATGTGAAGAACTACTTGGAATACCAAAATACCAAGTAATAAGATTCCATATTATAGCACCTAATATAACTGCTGCAATTACCCATAAAGGCATTTTACTTTGGTCTACTATACCATCACCTACAGTTTTAGCAACTTCAGTTCCTAAAAATGCTCCAACAAAGTTAAATATAGCACATAAAGCTATAGCTGACTTAGGTGAAAGTGCTCTAGTAGAAATTGAAGTTGCAACAGCTGTTGCAGTATCATGAAATCCATTTATAAAGTCAAAAGCTAAAGTTAAGAGAATTATAACTACTGTTACAGCTAAAGTACTAGACATACTTCATCACTACTCCCTCAACTATATTAGCAACTGCTTCACAGCTATCTAAAGTTGCCTCTAAAAACTTATATATCTCTCTCCATTTTATTATATCTAAAACTGGAATTTTACCATCTTCAGCAAATAATTCTGATATCATCTGTCTATAGAAAATATCTCCTTTATTTTCTATTTTATTTATTGATATTACTCTATCTGTAATTTCTTTATTCTTCTTTTTCATATGTTTAAATTCTTCCATTAAAGCTACAAGTTCTCTTGAAGCATCAACAATTAAATTTCCTAAAACCTTAGCACCTTCTCTAGATTCATTTATATTAAACATTGTAAATCTATGCATAGTACTTTCTATAGAATCTAAAATATCATCCATTCTTTTTGTTATAGAAAATATATCTTCTCTATCAATAGGAGTTATAAAAGAGTTATTTAATTCTTCTATAAGCTTATGAACTATTTCATCTCCCTTATGTTCTAATTCTTCTACCCTAGCTACATGGCTTGTTTTATTTTCAAGATCCCCTAAGGCTTCGCACAATATTTCTGCTGCCCTTTCTACGTTTTTTGCTTCATCGATAAACATATCATAAAATTTATCATCTTTAGGATTTAAATTAAACATTCGCATTTCATCTCCTGGTTCTTATTATGAATTTTTATTGAACAAATATAGTATATCATAATATTTTTTCATTTTTAACTTTCAGTTAATTAATTAACTTATAGTTAACACAGAATATATTTTTATCCATTTGTTTATTTTTTAAAAAACTTTTTTTAAATTTAATTAAATAAAATAATTTAATTAATCTATTTATTTACTTTAAATACATAATTTATTACTTTAATTTTTAATCCCCATTTCTATTATTAACATTTAATTAATCTATTTATTTAATATTTTCTTTGCCTCTAATGCTCTTTGAATTATTGTTATAAATATTATTATAGAAAATATATTAGTTAATAAATTTAAATTAATTGATGATAATAAAATCATAAAGGTAAAGAAAATAAAGCCTTCAGACCTCTCAGCTAGCCCTGCTTGATATTTAAAAGACTTAAACCCTTCATTTTTTGCAAGAGCTCCTACAGTTAAAAATATTGTCATAGATATTAAAATCATAATCATAAGTACTAAAAGCTGTAACCTACTATTTTCAAACTTTAAAGCTAATATGAATATTATACTAACTTCAACAATCCTATCAAAAGTTATATCTAATAAAGTTCCAAAAGAACTACTTATATTATTTTTCCTAGCCATAGCCCCATCAACAGAATCTAAATATCCAGATATCCATAGCAAAATTATAGAAAAAAATAATTTATCAAAGTAAAGAGCTATTGAACTTAAAATTCCTATAAATAAAGCTAATATACTAACTTTATTTGGAGTTAATCTTAACTTTAATAAAAGTTTTGCTCCAAAATCTATTAGTGGATTTACGTACTTCCTTCCATAAGTATCTAACATTAATTAACTTTCTCCTATCTTATATTAATTCTTTAGTATATTAAAAATAATAAATTTTATATTTTTAATATAAAATCTAATTTTATTTTTCTAATTTTTTAACTAACTTTATTCTATTTATCCATTGATTAAGACTATTTATAGATTTTTGACTTTTAATTTCTCCACTAATTACCTCGTCATTAAATATAAAGTCTAATAGATGTAGGGAATTTTTATTTGAATATTTAAAAGCACTAACACAAGATTCACAATAAGAAATTATATTCTTACAATTTGTAGAATTAGCTCTTTTATCCCTTTGCTTTGTAAATAATTTTTTATTTGTCACTCCTACCATTCCGCCACAACCACAACACTCAGTTTCATTTCTATTCTTCTCAAATTCTAATGTTTTAATTCCTAAGTCTTTAAGTATATTTCTGACAGAATCATGAATCTTTTCCTCATCTTTTATTGGACAAGGGTCATGCAAAGCAAACTCATCTTGTAAATTTAAATATTTACTCTTTAATTCCTTTGGAATTTTAAAATTATCTATAGTTTCCCAAAGAGTTATAACTTTAATTTCTTTTAATTCTTCTTTAAAGGTTTTATAACAATTTTCACAAGCTACTATTACTTCCTTAACTTCTTTTTCATGTAAAAATTGTTTTATTTTATTCATATTACTTTTAAATCCATCTAAATTTCCAATATCCTTTGAAGGCTTTCCACAACACTTTAAAATTACTTCAACCTCCTTTAAATTATCAACTAAATAATCTCTTATTTTTAAAATAATATTATTATCATATCCACTTAAGCTACAACCTGGAATAAAAATTCTATCTACTTTTCTATTATTATTTTTTGATGCTAAAAAATTAGAAAAACTAGCCCTTTGATGATTTCTAACAATTCTTAATTTAAAAGATTTATTAGCCTCTCTTAAATTTTCTTTATATAATTTTATTCTTAAATTTTGAAACATTCCTTTTAAATCTATATTTTTAGGACATTTTTCCACACAACTATTACAAAGCATGCAGGAATATGCAATATCATAAGAATTTATTTTATTTAAATACATATTATCTAATATATTTTTAGTATTATTTCCAAAAGCACTTAGCATAGGACAAACATCATAACATAAAGCACAATCTATACAATTATCTAAATTTTTCTTTAGCTCACTAACTTTCATTTTTACCCCTCTTATTATCAAAAATTTTCTTCAAAAGATAAATTGCTACAGTAAGAGAAAATAATATTAAAATACCACTCATAAGTAATTGATTCCCTCTAGTTAACATTCCTCCAACATAGGAATAAATAATTGTAGCAGGTAACTGTCCGATACCAGTTCCAATAAAAAATTGCCAAAAACCAATAGATGTAAGCCCTGCACCATAACTTATCAAGTCAAAGGATATAAAAGGAAGTAATCTTGCTATAAGAATTGTATATTTTCCATACCTCTCAAAAAATTTATCAATATCCTTTAAGGCAAACTTACTAGTTAATTTTTCTGCTATATCTCTTCCTAAAAATTTTGATATATAAAAACATAATATGGCTCCACACATTGAACTGCTCCAAGATAATATAGCTCCTTTAATCCAACCAAATATAGCGGCATTACTTAATGTTATTAAAAAAGCTGGTATAGGAGCAATTATTGATTGAATTACCATAAGGAAAAATGATACTATAGGTGCTAAAGCTCCAAAAGATAAGATATATTCTTTTATCATTTTTAAATCCATACATCCTAAATAAAAAAACATTTGATTAACTTTATAATTAATACTTGGTATAAAAAAGTATATTAATAATATAGTAATCAAAAAAATTAAAGTAAAAGTCCAAATTTTAATAGTTTTTTTCAAATTATCTCCTCCACTTAATATTAGTAATAATGAATTTTAAATAGCTAATATTAATTTTTATCTTAAGTTACTAATTAATTATATAAAAAAATTCACAAATTTCTATATAAATTCATAAAAAATAATTTTATTATAAATAAAAAAGGCAATTATAACTTTTAAAAGCTATAATTGCCTTAAATATATTCTATCCTTTTACTCCTCCTATGTTTACTCCTTCTGTTAATTTTTTATGGACTAAAGAATATATAATCATAGTTGGTAGCATAACTATAACAAGTCCTGCAAATAAAGCTCCCCAATCTGTAGCATATTTTTGAACTTCCATTAAATTTTGAAGTCCAACTGAAAGAGTTTTTTTATCTATATCTGTTATAAATGTCATTGACATTGCATACTCATTCCAAAAACTCATAAAATTAAAAATAGTCATTGTTATAATTCCAGGTTTCGCTAAAGGAACTATTATTCTTATTAAAACTTGAAAATCAGTACATCCATCTATTTTAGCTGCATCTTCATAATCCTTTGCAATTCCCTTCATAAATCCACTTATTATATAAGTAGAAAATGGAATGCTCAAAACCCCATATATAAAGGCTAAAACAAGCAAGTTATTTAACAAATTCATTTTATCTAGCATTGTAAATAAAGGAACTATAATATATGCTCCTTGTATAAACAATCCTCCCATAAATAAATTTCTTATTAAATTACATCCAAAAAACTTTTCTCTTGCTAAAACATATGAAGCTGGTATGCTTAAACATAATGAAATAATAATAGCTATAATGGTTACAAAAATTGAGTTAAAGAAATAACGTCCCATATTAGCTTCTTCAAAAGCTGTTATATAATTTTTAAAACTAAAGCTTTCAGGAAAAGTCCATGGGCTTGCATAAAATTCTCTAGAACTTTTAAAAGAAGACATTATTGTCCATAATATTGGTATCAATACCAATATTACTGATATTACTAAAATAAATCTTAATAAAGTATTAGACATTATATTTTTAAATTTATTTTCTCTATCTAAGCCTATACTTTTTCTTTTTTTAATTTCTAACATATAATGCCCTCCTTTTTAGACTGTAATTTTTTAATTCTCTTTTCCTCTCTTAAATCTGAATTACTTAATCTATTAACAAGAAGTGCAAGAGCCATAGCAAAAGTAAATACCGTAACACCAATAGCCATAGCATATCCATATTGAGAATTAGTAAAGGCTTGCTTATACATATAAGTTAATAAAACCTCTGACTTTCCATCAGGTCCTCCCTTTGTCATTACCGTTACAAAAATAAAGCTTAAGTTTAATGCTCCTGTAATAAAGAATGCAAAGGTTACCCTAACTACTTCCCATAAAAGAGGTAATGTTACATATCTAAATTTTTGCCAAACAGAAGCTCCTTCTAAATAGCAAACCTCATAAAGAGATGGTGATATTCCATCAAGTCCTGCTATATAAATTACCATATAATAACCAACAGCTTGCCAAACCATTGTCATAATTAAAGCTAAAATTACTAATTTTGAATCCCCAAGCCAGGCTAAGCCTGCTAACTTATCTAAACCAATCATCTCAAAAAAAGCTTTAAAAAGTCCTATTGACGGGTCATAGACATATGTAAATAATACACCTATGACAACCATTGATAATATATTAGGAAAGAATAATATTATTCTATAAAAATTCTTTTCCCTTAATTTACTTTGAGTTATTACTACTGCTAAAAATAAAGATAATGTAATTGTTATTGTTGGAAATAAAACTATAATTATAAATGTATTCCCAAACGCTTCCTTAAAATATCTATCATCTAAAAGTGATTTAAAATTTTCTAAGCCAACAAAAACTGGTTCTCCTGAAATCCCATTCCAATCATAAAGCGACATAATAAAACCTTTACATATTGGATATACCATAAATATAAGAAATAATGTAAGTGCAGGTAATATGCACATTGCTAAAAAAATTTTTCTTTTTTTACTTCTCATAAGCCTTAACCTCCTATAATTTTTAAAAAGGAGAAACAAATCTCTCCTTTTTAAATTTATTTCTTATATTATTCAATAATATCCTTAGCTAAAACTTGAGAATCCTTTTCTATATTGTTAACCCATTCATCTAAAGTTAATTCCTTATTCATTATGCTACCTATAGGTCCATATATACTATCACCAGTAAAATTTAGTTTTGAATTTGTAGGTTTAAAGGATAAAGTTATAGGCTTAGCTCCATCTTCAACTATCTTGTATGTTTCATATCCTGAAGCATTTAAATAATCCTTAGCCATTTCTAATGCACCCTTAACTGGAACAACAGCATTAGCTATTTCAGCATTTTTTTGCACCATCTTATCAGTATATTGGAATGCTAGAAAATCCTTAGCTAAATCTATTTGATCTGAATTTGAAGGTATATACATTTGCTCTAACATAGTAGTTACATATCTATCATCACCTTTTTCAAATGGTGGTGGTGCCATAAAACCAAATTCAAAGCCCTCTGGTATAGCATCTTTCATTTCTTCTTCTAACCAACTACCACAAGGTAAAAATACAGAATTTCCATTTAAAAACTCAACTTGCGCTTGAGTAAGCGTCATACCTACAGTACCATTTAAAAGCATATCTTCATCTGCAATTCTTTGGAATATATTTAATGCATTTTTGACTTTTGGATTAGTCCAAGCACCTTCTTTATAATTAAATATATCATTTAATGCTTCTTCTCCTGCAGAATTCACTAAAGCTGGAAATAATAATGCTTCATTATATCCAGGAACCTGTCCTTGATAAGTATAAAGAGCAATTCCTTCTTCCTTAGCTTTTTTACCAAGTTCAAAGAATTCATCCCAAGTTTCTGGAACTTCCCAACCCTTTTCTCTAAAAAGTGCTTTATTATACCACATACCTGTAACGTTATAGTAAAGAGGAGCTAAAAACACCTTTCCATCTCCATATGGTGCAGTTAGTGGAGTATCTAAAAATCCTGGTAATATTTTATCTTTTAACTTTTGTCCTGGATTATCTGGGTCTTCTCTCTCAAAAACATCAGTTAAATCAACTAAAGACTTACTTTTTATTAAAGCATTTCCAACACCTGAATTATCGTTAGTACTTAAATATATAAAATCAGGTGCATTATCTGATGATAATCTCGGTCTTATAATTTCACCTATTTTAGGATTTGCTTCCATTTTAATTTCCACATCTGGATTTTCAGCTTCAAAGGCTTCTATACAAGCTTCCCAATAATCTTTTCCAAATCCGCCCTCAAAAATAGCTATTTCTAAAACTCTCTTTTCTCCTGAACCTTCTGAACTTTCAGTTGATGGCTTGGCTTCCTCAACAGGCTTTTCTTCATTATTTCCACAGCCTATAAATGCAGAAGAAGCTATAATTGTAGCACATGCTAAGGTTAAAACTTTAACTAACTTTCTCTTCATAAATCTTTACCTCCATACCCCTAACTTGTAAACATTTTCCATATAGCTATATAATACTTCTTTATAAAGATTTTTAAAATACAACTTTTTTACCTAAACATGTACTTTTTTTACTTATATATTTTTTTAATACTATTTTTTTATACTTTCTTTTTTATATTTTGAAGGACTTACTCCATAAAACTTTTTAAATACCCTATTAAAATAAAACTGATCTGTCATTCCAACCCTAATTGCAACTTCTTTTACTAAAAGGTCTGAATTTTTTAAAAGTTCCTTAGCCTTTTTCATCTTAAGCTCATTTATAAAATACATTAAGTTTTTACCTGTTTCATTTTTAAAAACTCTACTTAAATAACTTTCATTTAGATTAACAGCCTTAGATACCATTACTAAGGTAATTCTTTTATGAATATTTTTCTCAACAAAATTTATAATTTCATTTACTTCCTTTTTATAAAGTATTTCCTTATTCTTTATATATCTATTATTAATATACTCTATTAAATTAGATGAATTTTTTATTAAATCCTCTAAAGAATTACTTTTTAAAAGTTTATATTTTAACTCTTTGCCCTCTTTATCTTCTTCATTTACATATTCATTATTTTCAATCAGTTCACACATAAAACTAACATCTTTTATTAAGTTTTTTGGATTAACCTTTAAAATACCACATCTTCTTGAAAATTCTTCTATTAAAGCTTTATTTGCATCTATATATCCTAAATCTATATTTTCCAAAATAATATCATTTACCTCTTTTTTAAGCTTTATTGAATCTCCAAAACCTACAAAATCCTCTAAAGAACATATATAACTATTTTTTTCATAAAACTTTAAGCTTATTATTTCTTGAACCTTTTTATATTTATGCTTAAAATCTTGTAAGTTTTCTATAGAATTAATAATAATAAAACTACAATTAATATTTAAATAAAGAGCAATTAACCTTTTTATGTGAAAAATCTTTTCCTCTAAGTCTTTTAAATTCATTTTACATAAAAATATATATTTATGATTATTTATAGGAATAAAATACATATTTACTCTTACAAATTCCTCTTTAATTATGTTTTCTATAGTTGTTGTTAATTTATTTTTATCTTTTATTTTTTCTTCATATATATTCTTATAATTATCAATATATATACAAGCTCCAACAATAGAATCAAAGTTTTCATTTAAAATATGTTTTTTAGATAATTCATAATAAAAATCCTCATAGGATATTTCATCTCTTAAAAATTCTCTAACAATAGCCATCTCTGCTATTTTTTTAGTTTTATAATACTGTTTTCTAAGTTTTAAATTTTCTATTTTTTCTATATCTACTTTTTCTAAGTTTTCTTTAAACTTGTCAACAATTTCTTCTAACTCTCTAGGTTTTAAGGTTACTTTTATTAAGTAATCATCAGCGCCCTTTTTCATAGCTTCTCTAACTAATTCATACTCACCATGATTGCTAAGAACAAGTATTTTTCCTTTAAAATTATTTTCTTTTAACCTTTCTATTAATTCTATACCATTTAATCCCTTCATCTTTAAATCAGTTATAACAAGATCAGCTCCTAGGTTTTCAATACTTTTAAGGGCTTCTAATCCATCTTTAGCTAAAGAAATAATTTTAAATCCATGGCTTTCCCAATCTATTATATTTTGCATAGCTATTCTCACTATTTTTTCATCATCAACAATAATAACCTTAAACATTAAACACACCCCCTCATATTCTTTTAGGAATAACTATATAAACTATTGTTCCTTTATTAATTTCACTTTTAATATTAGCGCCATAATCTGCTCCAAAGGTTAATTTTATTCTTTCATCAACATTATTAAATCCTATTCCTGAAAGTTTATTACTTTTATTATCACTTTCATAATCAAAACCCTTTCCATTATCTATAACAGTAATTAAAATATTTTCTTCTAATGAAACTATTTTAATAATAATTTCTTGATTGTTTTTCTCATCATCAATACCATGAATTATAGAATTTTCTATTATAGGCTGTAAAAGAAATTTTATAATTTTATTTTCTAATAGATTATCTTCTATTTCATACTTAACATCAAAAGAATCCCCATATCTTATTTTTTGTATAATTATATAATTCTTTATATTTTCAATTTCTTTTCTAATACTTATAAGTTCATTTTTATCTATTATTGTATTTCTTAATAACTCAGCTAAAGAACTAAGCCCTTCACTTACTGTATAATCTTGATTCATAATAGCTGTCCACTTTAAAGAATTTAAAGTATTAAAAAGAAAATGAGGATTTATTTGTGCTTGTAACATTCTAATTTCTAAATCTCTTTTTTCTACTTCTTGAAGCTTTGATTTTTCTATCAAATCATTTATTTTAATTAACATAGAATCAAAATTATCTGATATAATTCCTATTTCATCATTGTAATTATCATTTACTAAAGCCTTTAAATCTCCATTACATACAATTTTCATCCTATCTAGCAACTTATATAAAGGAACCTTTATACTTGCATATAATAAATAAGAAAATATTAGTATTACTAAAAGAAAAATTAATCCTATTAAACTCATTTCTTTTCTCAAACTACTAATATCTGAATTTATAAAGTCATAAGGAATCATAGAAATTATAGTCCAATTAAACCCTTTAAGCTTTTTATATATAGCTATATATTCTTTATCACCTAAAATTACACTATTTATTATTCCTTCATTATTTTCTATTTCAAAATTAAGACTTTCCTTTATAAATTTTTCATCTATCAAAGTATTTTCTGAAATTATTAAATTATAATTATCATCTAAAATAAAGATTTCTTCTCCTTCATCTAAATTAAAAAGAGAAAAAGATGATGAAAAAACTTCATCTTTTAAAGCTATAAAAATGTATCCAACTAAAGAATCCTCATTTCGAATTGGAGTTACTGTGCATATATGCTTTTTATTATTTAAAAAAGTATAAAACCAACTTATTCCCTTCTTAGCATATTCCGAATATCTTTTAACATCATCAATTTTAAAATATTTAAATCCTTGCATATAAGCTATATCGAAATCCTTAGAAACTATTTCTATTTCTGCTATATCAGCTAAAAGAGATAAATTATTTAATAAATAATTTTCAATATAAATATAAAAATTTTCTTTTTCTTTTGAACCTAAAAACTTATAATTTATTAGAGTATTTATTATATTTTCTTCCATAGCCATTTCAATAGAAGCTTGTTCAATATTTTTTTTACTTTTGTAAATATCTTCAGTCATAATAGATAACATTGTCTTAGAATAATCAATAGCATTACTTTTTAAAGCCTTTGTTGACTTAGCATATAAAATTATTCCTAATATACTACTACATAGTATTATCCCTATTGAAATAGATGCTATAAGTCTATTTTTAATTGAAATATTTCTTAAGAAATTAGGGAATTTTTCTAAAAACCTATTTATAGATTTTTTTATTTTTCTCACCTCTTAAAAATTTCTTTAAGTCTTTTTAATATTTTATCATATTTGTAATTTATTGTAATTATTCGAAATTCCATATTTTTTTAAATTAAAAGACCCTTAGCAAAATATTTTGCTAAGAGTCCTATAAATAAGGGAATTAAAGAAAAAGCTTATTTATTTTATACTTATCCATCTTATTTCCATAGGAGCTAAAATCAAAGTTTCTTTTTTAACTCCATAAATATATAAATCTGTAGTTCTTTCCTCTTGAGTATTATTTATTATAGCAATTTTCCCTACCTCTAAAAAGGCTGCACATTCAGTATCAATATTACTTACATAAAAATCTTTCATTTTATTTTCCTTACTAGAAACCCAATAAAGTGCTCTTAGTAAAATTCTACAATTCTCTGGTGTATATGGAAATCCTGCAAAATAAACACTTCTACCTTTTCCATAAGTATTTATAGCACAAGTAACATCTCCTCTAAAATTATTTTTTCTACAATGATTATTACCAAAATCCATTCTTAGAACTTGATAATTCTCTCCTTTACCATATACTCCTTTCATTCCTTCTCCAAAATCAATATCTTTTTCTCCAATTTCTTCTGTTATAAAATGATATGGATTTAAAATATTATATTTCCTAGTACTTAAACTAAATCCAACCTCTTTATCAACTCCTAAAACATCAGCTAATTGGAAAAAATTATTTTCATAGTGTATTGCACTAGGTTCTCCAACCCCTATAAAACCGCCTCCATTATGAACCCACTTTCTAATAATAGAAAGTAACTTAGGATTTTTCCAATATTCTCCTCCACTCCAAGCCGTATATGCATCTCCAGTATTTATAATAACTCCAATATCCTCTGAAATTCCATTTTCTAATATATCATCAAAACTAATAAACTCAACATCTACAGGCATACCACTTAAACATTCAACTATTCCAGCATAAGAATATATCTCCTTATACCATAGTGCATGTGCTACTTGTTGAGTTTGCCAACTTCTCAATTTTCCCCAAGAATTTAAAACTGCTACTTTAAAAGGAGCAACATAAGCCTTTGTTCCCTTTATTATTTCATGGATTTCTCTAAATTCATTACATATTTTTTCAACCTGTGAAACAAACTCTGGAAACTTAGTAGCTAAACTTAAATAACCCCCATATCCAATTCTATCTAAGGGACTTCTTAAAATAGCTCTCCTTGCTTGTATCCAATTTTCTCTAGCCTCTAAAACCGGATTTCCCTTTTCATTAAATACATCTGGAAAAAAATAAGGTAAAAATCTACCTTCAGTATATTTTACTCCTTTAATATCAGATATCATCCTCATTGTTGTTCCATTTCCAACTGAACCAACTACTGCATCTAAACCTATACTTTCAAAATAATCTCCATAAGGTTCTGTTCCTATCCAATTATCCCCTAAAAACATCATGGCTTCTTTTCCATTTTCATGGCATAAATCAACTAATTCCTTAGCCATTTTTGAGACTTTCTTACATTGAAAATCTACAAAATCTTTATACTCCTTAGTAGGAACTCTAAAGGTTGAATTATAATATCCAGCATCAACTATATGTTCTGGTCTTAACTTATATCCTTTTTCCTTCTCAAATTCTTCTAATGCTAAAGGACTTACTGATGAACTATATCCAAACCAATCAACAAATTTTTCTTTAGCAACTTCATTAAAACATAAGGTGAAATGGTAAAAAAATGTAGTAAACCTAACAACATCAATATTAGGATTTTCATCAATCCATTTTTTCAATGCTTTTTTAACATGTTTTTTACTTTTTTCTTGTCTACAATCATAAGGCATTTCATGAGGTTTATCTCCCCACTTATTAGTTATATGATTATACATTTGAGTTGGGTCCCAAATCATATAAACTAAAAAATTTACTGTATATTGATGATAAGGTATAGCCTCTTCTATAGTTAATATTTCACTTTCCTTATTAAAGGTCCATTTTGAATTTGCTAAAACCTTTCCATTAGTTCTATCTATAACTTCCCACCATTTTTTTTCATCATGAAGCTTATCTATTTCAAATTGTTCCTTATAATATCCACTTAAAATATCTATTTTAACTCTTTCAGATAAGGCAGTAACAGGTTCTGACATTAAATAAAGTTGTTGTAATTCATCTCTATTATCTTTAGCCCATTCTTGATCACTTCTAACAGTTAAGTATGTAGAATATAACTTAACTCCTAAATCGACAATATCTTTAGACAATTTAGTCCCATCACAATCTCTAATAGCATCTGCGCCCCACTTATCTATTATATTTTTTATTTCTTCTTTCATATTAGAATCTGTTGGTATTGTAACTCTACCCTTTAAAGTCATAATAAAATTTCCTCCATTAAAAATAAATATAATTACCCCTAATTTATAAAATAATATTATCACTTACTAATATTATATTAAATGTAATTTATTTACTTTATAATCGAAAATTTTGATATTTTTATAAAAAAACCATACTCCCTAAAAGAAGTATGGTTTTAAAAATTTTTATAGATTTAATAACTTAGCTGTAACATCTTCTAAAGAATTAAGTTCTTCATCTAATTTTTTTATTTCATCTATAGCACTTGGTGTAAGATTTAAAAGAATTAATCCTGAGGTTGAGCAGGTATTTTCAGTAGCTTCATGCAATCCTATTCTAGTATGTATTATACATCCATATTTAGTTAATATCTCTTGAACCTTAGGTGCTACTACTGTTCTAGGTGATATTTTAATAGCCATAATAGTATACATTGTAAATCCTCCCTAAAAATATAATATTATAAAATATATTTTAACATATATTAGCACTTTATTCTTAAACAATATATAGTTATTATTTACAAAAAATAATAACTATATTCATAATAATAAAAATAACCTTTAATATAAATTTATTATATAATTAATTATGTAAATAATAATTTTTAAAGAGGTGTCTTTATGAATAATTTTTTCGAACATAAAATAGAAACATTAAACTCTCAAAGTATGCTTAAAATAACATCTTATATAATAGATGATATAAAAAAAAGCAATATCCTAAATGGAATAGTATTAGTTTACTGTCCTCATACTACTGCTGGTATAACAATAAATGAAAATGCAGACCCTGATGTTGTCAAAGATTTAATTTATGGTTTTGAAAGAGTATATCCAACTAGAGACCATGAATATAGTCATTTTGAAGGAAACTCCCATGCCCATCTTAAAAGTTCCACAATAGGAGCTTCTAAAAGTTTAATAATTAACAAGGGAAGTTTAATATTAGGTAAATGGCAGGATATATATTTTTGTGATTTTGATGGTCCTAGAAATAGAACTTTTTATGTGAAAATTATAGAAGGCTAAAAGAAATAAAATTTTTAAAGTTAAGAAAGTAATGAAAATTTACTACTTTCTTAACTTTAAAAATAAAATAAATTTTTAAAAATTTTTTATTTTATTTATAATTCCTTGTTTAATTGTATCTATTGGAAACAAACTTCCTGGGCACAAAGTATCAACAACATCTCTATGCATAATCACATCTTTTATTGGATATTTTAAACTTAAATATGCTCCTAAATTTATTAAGGATTTTTTTTGTTTCTCCTTTAATCCGTCCTTTTCAAAATTTCCTTCTACACAAATTCCTAAGGTATTATAATTAGCTCCCTTTGCATGAGCCCCTATAACATTTTCTTCTCTTCCTTTATAAATTGTACCATCTTCTTTTATATAAAAATGATATCCTATGCCACTCCATCCTTTTTCTAGATGTATTTTATGAATTTCCTCTGGACTCTTTGATACTTCTGTTGCAGAATGATGAATTACTATCTTCTTAGGATTATTTCCCTTTTTAAGACCAATTCCCCAAGTATAATTTGCCTCTTTTATGTTTAAATTCTCTTTAATATTTTCTATTTGTCTACTTGAAATATTTTTATTATAAATTCCTCTATAGCTTTCTTCTTTTATAAAACTAGACATAATAAAGTAAATTATTAATAAAATAAAAATTAAAATTCCTAATAAACAAATTAATCTTCTTAAAAAAAATTTCTTTCTATTTCTAAAATTATTATTTTCTATTTTTTTTCTCTCCAAATACTCACCCCTCAGACAAACTTCATAAATAAACCTTATATGTAAATAATATACAATTATCTTCTTAATATCTATATAGTAATATATTTTTTTAATATAAATTTCTTAATTCCTTTAAAAAATTTTATAGAAAGCTTTTTTCAAAAATTTATAATTAAATTCTTAATATCCTAATATTATGTATAGATAAGTTTTTTAAAGGAGGTATATATATTGAAGAAATCCTATAGAGATATGGCAATAATAAGAAAAAGACTTTCTTTTGTCCTTGCTTTTATAATAATTCTATGTATTCTTTTAAGCATTAGACTATCTTATATAATGATAATAAAAGGTCCTGAATATTCTAATCTAGCTGTAGAACAATGGACAAATGAAGTTAAAATATCTGCAAGAAGAGGGAAAATATTAGATAGAGATTTAAAAGAACTTGCTATTAGTTCAAATCTTTATAGAATAGATTTAAACTTAAATGCAATTAGAGCTTACACAAAAAAAACTGGAAAAACTAATGAGGATTTATCCTTAGAAATATCTAAAATTCTTGATATAGAAAAAGAAAAAGTTTTAAAAAAACTAGAATTCAAACTTCCTTCTGGAGCCCCTGCTGGTAGTGCTATATTAGTTAGAAGAATTGAAAAAGAAAAAGCTGATAAAATTAAGGATTTGAATATTCCTGGAGTTATGGTCTCTCCAGATACTCAAAGATATTACCCTAAAAATAATTTTCTATCTCATGTTCTTGGTACTACTAATTCAGATGGTGTAGGCTTAAATGGTATTGAACTAAAATACGATAAAGTTTTATCAGGAACTCCAGGATTAAAGATAACTGAAATGGTTAAAGATGGTGCAGAATATCCTTACACAATATCTAAATTTACAACTCCTGTAGATGGTAAAGATGTAGTCTTAACAATTGATGAAAAACTTCAATATTTCGCAGAACAAATTGCTGATATAGGCTTAAAGAATCATAATGCTGATGCTTCCTCTGTAATAATAATGAATCCAAATAATGGCGAAATCTTAGCAATGGCAAATAAACCTGATTTTAATCCAAATAAACCTTATGATGGTGCAGAAAACTTTACTGGAAATACTTCCTCAGATAGAATACAAAAAATGTGGAGAAATAGGGCTGTATCAGACTCCTTTGAACCAGGTTCAATTTTTAAGATAATAACTGCTTCTGCTGCAGTTGAAGAAGGATTAGCTGGAAAAGATGAAACTTACACTTGTAATGGTGGACTTCAAAAGGGAGATAGATTTATTAAGTGTTGGAAAAGGGGAGGACATGGAACTCAAAATTTTGAAGAAATAATACAAAACTCTTGTAATGTTGGCTTTATGAATCTTGGAGAAAAGTTAGGTGCTGAAAAATTAAATGAATATATAAAAAAATTTGGTCTTGGCAAAAAATCTGGTGTTGATTTACCAGGAGAAGCTCCTGGAATAATCAAAAAAACTGAAAATATAACAGAAATGGATTTAGCAACTATATCATTTGGACAAACTAATACTGTTAACCCAATTCAATTTATGACTGCTGTAAATGCTGTTGCAAATGGCGGAACCTTAATTCAACCTCATCTAGTTAAAGAAATAAGTCATATAGATAAAAATAATAATAGAATTATAGATGAAAAATTTAATGCAAATAAAAAGGAAAATTTAATAAGTAAAGAAACTTCTAAATATATAAGGTCAGTTTTAGAAAATGCTGTTAAAAATGGCTCTGCTAAAGGTGCTTATAAAGAAGGCTTTGGTGTAGCTGGGAAAACTGGTACTGCCCAAAAAGTTAATCCAGAAACTGGTGGATATGGCGGTGGATATGTTGCCTCCTTTGTAGGTTTTGCTCCTTATGATAATCCACAAATCTCAGTTATGGTAGCTGTTGATAACCCTAAAAATGGTGAATACTATGGTGGAAGAGTTGCTGCTCCTTTAGCTGGAATGTTATTTGAAAATATATTTAATTATATAGACTTAAGTGAATTTAATTTAGAAGAAAATCTTAATAAAAAAGAGAATACTATAATACCAGAGATTAGAGGCTTACCCTTAGAAGACTCTGTAAATATGTTAAAAACACTAGGTATTGACTACGAAATTGAAGGAGATGGAAATTTTGTAGTCGAAAGTACACCAAGTCCTGGATATAAAATATCTAAAGATTCAAAAATAACTTTAATAACTGGAAATAGCTCAAATTTAAATACTGATGTTATTGTTCCTGATTTTAAAAATATTGATAAATCCTCTGCTGAAAAATTATTAAATCAAATAGGACTTTTAGGAGAATTTGTTGGAGAAGGTCCTAATGTAATTAATCAAAGTATTACTAAGGATGAAGTTGTTCCTGGTAATTCTAAAATCACTTTAACTTTAGGATATTAAAAATTTAACAATGTAAAAGGTATACATTCCTTATTTAATTAAATAATAATAATATAAATATACTTAATTAAAAAAATTGCTTAATTTTATTAAAATTATTTAATTTCATTTATTTGACATTAATATAAAAAAGTTTTATAAATATTTTGTAAGAATTATTAATTTTTTAAAGTTGTTTAATACTAAAGTGGCTTTCCTAAATTAGCCTTTACTACATCAAAACTTTTTCCGTTGCTATTTTAGGTATTAAACATTAATAGAAAGCATCTTTAAAAAAGATGCTTTCTCTCTTTTAATAAAACCTTTTATCTCCTTGCAAAATCTACAAATTTAAATTTATCTGGTCTATGTCTAGATTCTGTATATTGAAAAAGCTTTCTTCCTTCTAAATAAGTATAACTTTTTACAACAACAACCATATCATAACCTCTTAAATCTAAAAGGTCCTTATCCTCTTCTGTAGATTTTTGTACTGTTATTTCTTTTTCAGCATAAGCTATTTTAAGTCCTAACTCTCCTTCTATATAACTATATAAAGAATCTTCACAAATTTCTTCTGTAAGTCTTGGAACAAACTTTGAATTTATATAATCCTTATCTAAAATTATATTTTCTCCATCTATATTCCTAACTCTAACTATATTCCATATATATTTATTAGGAGAAACTTCTAACTTTTTCATAATACGGTCATTAGGACTTTTTAAGCTTAATTCTTTTAATATAGTTTTACATTCTTTCCCTAAACTATTTTCAATTTCTTTAAAACTTTTTATCCCAGAAACAGGGAAATTAAATTTATTAATATCAAGGACAAAGGAACCTTTTCCTTTAGATTTCTCTATATATCCATTTCTTTCTAATAAATTTAAAGATTTTCTTACAGTATCTCTCGAAACTTTATACTCCTCCATAAGTTGTGCTTCTGAAGGCAACTTCTTATTAGTTTCAAAAATTCCATTATCTATTTTTTCAACAATATTATTATATATTTTTAAATACTTACTAGACATTTATATAACTCTCCTAAACATAAATTCTTAAAATATTTCACTTTAAAGTTTTATAAAACAAAAATACTATTAATAAATATAGCTATTAATAGTCAAGTATATTTTAACATAATAATAAGTTTTAATGGTAATTGAAAAAATAAAGAAGTTACATTTAAAATATTTATGCAACTTCTTTAAAATATTAATAAAAAGCTATATTATTTTAATTTAATTTATAAACTATAGATTCATAAGGTCTTAAATTTAGATTAAATAAATCTAAACTACTATCATCATAATTAGATATTAAAATACTTTTATTATAATTTTCTAAGTTTTTAACCTCCCTTGATAAATCTACTAAATAATTTTCCCCATAAAAATTATTTATAATTATTAATTTCTCCCCCTTATAATTTCTCTCATATGCATATATTTTAGAATCATTTTTAAATAAAATATTGTAATCACCATAAGCTATTATATCTTCATTTTTTCTTAATTCTACAAGTTTTTTATAATGATAAAAGATAGAATTTTTATCTTCTAAAGCTTTTTTAACATTTATATCTTTATAATTTTTAGAAATACTTATCCAAGGAGTTCCTTTAGTAAATCCAGCATTTTCTTCATCATTCCATTGAATAGGAGTTCTTGAATTATCTCTTGATTTACTTTTTAAAATTTTCATTATCTCCTCTTCTTTAATTCCTTCTTCCTTTAAAATATTAAAATAATTTATAGATTCTACATCTTTGTAATCTTCTATATCCTCAAAGTTTGGATTTGTCATTCCAATTTCCTCACCTTGATATATATAAGGAGTTCCACACATCATATGTATTGATGTGCCTAACATCTTTGAAGACTCAGTAAAATATTTATCTACATCTCCAAATCTAGAATTAACTCTTGGTTGGTCATGATTACACCAAAAAAGTGCATTCCATCCTTCTCCCTCAATCATCCCTCTTTGCCATTTTTCAAATAAATCTTTTAATTTAATAAAATCAAAATCCATTAAAGACCATTTTTGACCCTCCTTATAATCAACCTTTAAATGATGAAAATTAAATACCATGGAAAGTTCTTTTTCTTTAGGATTAGAATACTTTATACAATTTTCTATGCTTGTTGAGGACATTTCTCCAACAGTTACTATATCTACATCCTTTCCAAAAGTTCTTTCATTAAGCTCCTTTAAATACTTATGTATTTTATGACCATCAGTATAAAATCTTCTTCCATCTCCTTCATAATCATCTTCAAAATTCTCAGGCTTAGAAATAAGATTTATAACATCTAACCTAAATCCCTTAACCCCCTTGTCAATCCAAAAATTCACCACTTTATATATTTCTTCTCTAAGCTCTTTATTTTCCCAATTTAAATCAGCTTGAGAAACATCAAATAAATGTAAATAATACTCACCTAATTCTTCAACATATTCCCAAGCACTACCTCCAAATTTTGAAATCCAATTTGTTGGTGCTTTTCCTTTTTTACCTTCTTTAAAAATATAATAATTTTTATATCTCTCATCACCCTCTAAAGCTTTCTTAAACCATTTATGCTCTGTTGAAGTATGATTAAATACCATATCAAGCATAATATCTATCCCTCTTTTTTTTGCTTCCTTAACAAGAGTTTCAAAATCTTCCATTGTTCCATAATTTGAATCAATTTTATAATAATCTTCTATATCATAACCATTATCCTTTTGAGGTGATACATAAAATGGTGTCATCCAAATATAATCAACTCCTAAGGTCTTAATATAGTCTAACTTTTCAATTATTCCTTTCAAATCTCCAATACCATCTCCATTTGAATCATTAAATGATTTTGGATATATCTGATAAACAACACTCTTTTTAAAATCTTTCATAATTAACACCTCGCGAAACTTATATAAATTTTTGAACTTTAATACTTCTTTATAAACCTTACAAAAATTCAAAAAATATAATAAAATGAAATTTACATATTATAAGTAAAAGGTGGAGTATTTCTCCACCTTACTATCTATTTTGATGCCATTTTAGCTAACTTTGTCTTTGAGAATACTATAGTTAATATAAATGGTACGATTATTGCAATTCCCATAGCAACTAAGTACATTAACATACTAGATGATTGCATTGATAAAATTGCTGGTAAGCCACCAACTCCTACTGAGTTTGCCATACATCCCATAGCCATTGAAAACATTCCTGCTACTCCTGAACCAATCATTGCAGCTATAAATGGATATAAATATTTTAAGTTAACTCCAAACATTGCAGGTTCAGTTACACCTAGATATCCTGAAATACATGCAGGTATTGATATTTGTTTTTCTTCTTCATTTTTTCTATTTACATATATCATAGCTAAAACAGCTGATGCTTGAGCTATATTAGATAATGCTATTATAGGCCATATAAATGTTCCACCAATATCACCTATAAGTTGTAAATCAACTGGTAATAAAGTATGATGTAATCCAGTTATAACTAAAGGTGCATAAATCATTCCAAAGATACCTGCAAATAACCATCCAAAAGATGAAGTTAATCCAGCTACTATTATTCCTGATACAATGCTACCTATTTTCCAACCTATTGGTCCTAAAACTGTATGAGCTAATAATACTGTTGGTATTACTGAGAAAAATGGTACTATTATCATTTGTATAGGGCCTGGTGTAATCTTCTTAAAGAATCTTTCTAAATATACAAAGGTAAATCCTACTAATATTGCAGGTAAAACTTGTGCTTGATATCCTATCATAGGAACTTGTGCAAATCCAAAGTCCCAAACTGGAGCTACAGCACCACTACCAGCATTATATGCATTTAATAATTGAGGAGATACTAGTGTTATACCAATTACTATACCTAACATTTGGTCGGCACCCATTTTCTTTGCTATTGACCAAACAACACCTACTGGTAAGAAGTGGAATATAGCTTCTCCTATTAACCATAAGAAACTATGAGTTCCAGCCCAAAATTGTGATATTTCAACTAAAGATTTAGTCCCATCTTCAAATAATTTCATATCACCTATTACATTACGGAAGCCTAATATAAGACCTCCAACTATAATAGCAGGTATTAAAGGAGCAAATATTTCAGCTAATCCAGCTACAGCCCTCTGAACTATATTCATATTTTTCTTAGCAGCCTTTTTAACCTCTTCTTTACTTTCTCCAGATACTCCTGTTTCTCCAATAAAATCTTTATAAAAAGTTGCAACTTCAGGTCCAATTATAACTTGAAACTGTCCAGCTTGAGTAAATGTTCCTTTTACACAAGGAATAGACTTTATTTTTTCAACATCAGCTTTACTTGTATCATTTAAAACAAATCTCATCCTTGTAGCACAGTGAGTAACTGCAGCTACATTTTCTTTTCCGCCTATGTACTTTGTTAGTAACTTTGCATCATTTTCAAACTTACTCATCTTCTTCCCTCCACAACTTGTACGTATATCTTATGGGTTTATACTAACATATACGTATATGTTGTGTCAACCTTTTCATTAATCCTTTTCAAAATTTTATTTTTATATGTAAAAAATAAAAAACACTATTTTAAAAATAGTGTTTAAATTTATTTCTCTTTTGCTCTATTTATTATTTTTCTTATGTCCTTACTACTTTTCTTCTTATTGCTTTTACTTTTACTAAATTCATTACATATATTGAATATTAACAAAGTATTCCCCCCTTACTTTTAAAATATGACTTAATGTAAACCATTTAAATTATAGCCATATTTTCAAATTATATATCAAATATTATTTTCTTAATTATAAATTTTAATATTAATTTCTCTTTTTCTTAGAGTTAACAATTAAAGTAAAACATTATAAATTAAAAAACAAAAATTAAACATTGTTTTAAAGCTTAAATATTTGATATATATTTTTATTTTTTTATTGGATTTATTAAGAATATTTAGATATATTTTTATACTATTTTTAGTTAAAAGATTTGATATTAATTGCCTATTGAAATGAAAAATTTTTAGAAGAAAATTTCTTAACTTATTTTATTGTTAGTTTTTTTATCTTCTATAGATTCTAAATTTAAAAATATTACCATACTTTATGAATACAAAAATTTATTCTTAGTTTATAAAATTCAATAACCTACTTTTATATATTGAATATTAAGTATAACATATAAAAAATATAAAAGCAAAATTCCTAACAATATTTAATCTTATATTATTGACAAAGTAAAAGTGAAAGAGTATATTTTAATAAAAATTCTCATTAGAGAATAAATTTTATAAGGAGGAAAACTGTAATTTCTTTATATTTAAAAGAAGTTCAGCCTGTTAATTTTATGATAAATAAAACTGTTAAAATAAATGGTATGAGTTGCGCCTCATGTGCCTCTAGAATTGAAAAAGTTTTAGGCAAATTACAAGGAGTATCTAAAGCTAATGTTAATTTAGCAACAGAAAAACTTAGCATAGAATTTGATGAAAATAAAATATCATTTAATGAAATAGAAGAAAAAATAAATAAACTAGGTTTCTCAGTAATTAGAGATTTAAAAGAAACCTCATTAAATATTTATGGAATGAGTTGTGCTTCCTGTGCTGCTAGAATTGAAAAAGTTTTAGGCAAATTACAAGGAGTATCTAAAGCTAATGTTAATTTAGCTAATGAAAGTCTTAAAATAGAATATGATAAAGACGAGATTTCATTAGAAGAAATTAAAGCAAAAATAAAAAAATTAGGTTTTGATGTAAAGGAAAATAGTAAATTAATATCCTCTATTGAAGAAAAAGATAATGACAAATTAAAAGAAAATAAAAAAATGAAAACTAGACTTATAGGTTCATTAATATTTGCTATTCCTTTACTTATAATATCTATGGGACATATGCTTGGCCTTCACTTACCATCTATAATAAACCCTACAGAAAACCCCTTAAATTTCGCACTTATACAGCTAATTCTTACAACACTTATAATTTTTATATGTAAAGACTTTTTCATACATGGCTTTAAAAACTTATTTATGAGAAGTCCTAATATGGATTCCTTAATAGCAATTGGCTCTAGTGCTGCATATATTTATAGTTTATTTGCTGTATATAAAATTTATTTAGGAAACTCTTCCTATGCTATGCAGTTATATTTTGAATCTGCTGGAACAATACTTACCTTAATAAGCTTAGGTAAATATTTAGAAACTCTAACTAAAGGAAAAACTTCTGAAGCAATAAAAAAACTTATGAATTTAGCACCTAAAACAGCTACAATAATTGTAAATGAAAAAGAATGTGTTATACCTATTGAAGATGTTAAAGTATCTGACTTAATACTTGTTAAACCTGGTGAAAAACTACCTGTTGATGGAAAAATTATAGAAGGCTATACCTCTATTGATGAAAGTATGCTAACTGGAGAAAGTATTCCTGTTGAAAAAAATATAGGAGATAATGTCTTTGGTGCTAGTATAAACAAAAATGGAAGAATAATTTATAAAGCCACAAAGGTAGGAAAAGATACTGTAATTTCACAAATAATAAAATTAGTTGAAGATGCTCAAAGCTCAAAAGCTCCAATTGCTAAATTAGCTGATACTATTTCTGGATATTTTGTTCCTATTGTAATAATTTTAGCAATACTATCAAGCTTAGCTTGGTATTTTTCTGGAGAAAGCAAGACATTTGCCCTTACAATATTTATTTCAGTTCTTGTAATAGCTTGTCCATGTGCTTTAGGCTTAGCAACCCCAACAGCTATTATGGTAGGCACAGGTAAAGGTGCTGAAAATGGAATACTTATCAAAAGTGGAGATGCTTTAGAAAGCACTCAAAATTTAAATACCATTGTATTTGATAAAACTGGTACAATAACTTCAGGAAAACCAAAAGTTACAGATATAATTTGTGAAAATATAGAAGAAAATAAATTTATATCCTTAGTAGCCTCTGCTGAAAAATTTTCAGAACATCCTCTTGGAGAAGCCATTGTTAAATATGCTGAAGAAAATAATATAGAATTAATGTCTGTTAAAAACTTTGAAGCAATTCCTGGCAAAGGCATAAAATGTAATATAGAAAATAATTCAATTTTATTAGGTAATCAAAAACTAATGGAAGATAAAAATATAAATTTAAAAACTTTATTAAAGAAAGCCAAATATTTATCTTCAGAGGGAAAGACACCTATGTTTATAGCTATTAATAATGAACTATCTGGTATAATAGCCGTTGCAGATATAGTTAAGGACACAAGTAAAAAAGCTATAGAAACCTTAAAAAACATGGGACTTGAAGTAGTTATGCTAACTGGCGATAATAAAAATACTGCAAAAGCTATTGCAAAAGAGGTTGGCATAGATAGAGTTATTTCTGAAGTTCTTCCTCAAGAAAAGGCTGAAAAGATTAAACTTCTTCAAAAAGAAGGTAAAAAAGTTTGTATGGTTGGAGACGGAATAAATGATGCTCCTTCTTTAGCTACCTCTGATATTGGAATGGCTATAGGTTCTGGTACTGACATAGCTATTGAATCAGCTGATATAGTATTAATGAATGGAGATATACTAAATGTTGTCTGTGCTATTCAACTAAGCAAAGCTACAATGAAAAACATAAAAGAAAATCTATTTTGGGCCTTTGGATATAATATCTTAGGTATTCCAATTGCTATGGGTATTCTTCATATATTTGGTGGGCCACTTCTTAACCCAATGATAGGTGCTTTTGCCATGAGTCTTAGCTCTATTTCAGTACTATTAAATGCTTTAAGACTAAAAAATTTCAAACCAAAATATAGATAAAACTTAAATATATTTTAAAATAAAAAACTGTATCAAAATTAAAATTTGATACAGTTCTTTATTATATTTTTTAATATTTAAATATTAAATTAAATTATTTATTATTAACAATTAAAAGCATTTCTCTTAATATTTTACAAGCTACAGCAGTAGATGCTCCAGTTTGGTCATACTGTGGTGATAATTCATTAATATCAAATCCAACTATATTTAGCCCTCTAAGCTTTAAAATTGAATTTAAAAGTTCATTAAACTGAATTCCTCCTGGTTCTGGTGTCCCTGTTCCTGGGAAAACAGAAGGGTCTAAAACATCTAAATCAATTGTTACATAAAGAGGTTTGTCCTTAACTTTTTCAATTGCATAATCTAAATTACTACAATTGAATTTATTTATATAAACATGTTCCTTTGCCCATAAAAATTCTTCTTTTTCTCCAGAACGTATTCCAAATTGAAATATCTTGTTATCTCCAACTAAATCCCAAACTCTGTGCATAACTGTAGCATGAGATAATACTTGTCCTAAGTAATCTTCTCTTAAATCTGCATGAGCATCAAAATGAATTACATGAACATCAGGATATTTTTTAAAAACTCCTCTAAAAGCACCTAACGTTACTAAATGCTCTCCTCCAATCATAGCTGGTATTTTACCATCTTCAACAATTCTAGTTGAATAATCTTCTATTAAAGCTAATGCTCCTTCTGAATTTCCAAAGGGTAATTCTATTTCTCCTCCATCAAAAATATTAAAATCATAAAGATCTAAATCTTGATAAGGACTATAACTTTCTAGTCCCCAGGATTCCCCTCTCATCACTTGACTTGCAAACCTTGTTCCTGGTCTAAAAGAAGTTGTTGAATCAAAGGGTGCTCCAAAAACAACTATACTTGATTCATCATATTCAGATTCACAACCAATAAATGTGCTTATATTTCTATTCATCAACATTTTCTAACATCTCCTTAACATAGTTAGGTAATGCAAAACATCCTTTGTGTAATTCAGTATTATAATATTTAGTTTTCAAACCTAAATCATTCCATTTTTCTACATCAACTTTTAAAGGGTCATATTTCTTTGATGCAAAACCAAATAGCCAATGTCCTGATGGATAAGTAGGAATATGTGCTTGGTAAACTCTGCAAACTTTAAAGCACTCTTTTATTCTTTTATGAGCCCTCTTCATTCCTCTTGCATAAGCTTCATAATATGGACTTTCATGTTGATTTACAAGTATTCCATCTTCTTTTAAGGCCTTAAAACAATTACCATAAAATTCTCTTGTAAATAAGCCTTCTCCTGGCCCAAAAGGATCTGTTGAGTCTACTATTATTAAATCATATTTATTTTCAACTGAACGTACAAATTTTAATCCATCTTCAAAAAATAAAGTTACTCTAGGATCATCAAGCTTACTAGCTGTTTGAGGTAAATATTTTCTGCAAACATCCACAACTAATTTATCAATTTCAACCATATCTATCTTTTCTATAGTTTCATATCTTGTAAGTTCCCTTACTGTTCCACCATCTCCAGCACCTATAACAAGCACATTTTTAATATTAGGATTTGTAGCCATTGGAATATGAACTATCATATCATGATAAATAAACTCATCCTTTTCTGTTACCATCATAAGTCCATCTAAAGTAAAGAATGTACCAAATTCTTCAGATTTAAAAACATCTATTCTTTGAAAATCACTTTTCCCACTATAAAGTTGTTCATCTACCTTTATTGAAAAACGAACCTTATCTGTATGCTCTTCTGTATACCATAATTCCATAATTAAAATCCTCCTAACACTCTAAAACATTTATATACTCAATCTCCATGTCCTCAGGACCTGTAACTAGACTTCCCTTTTTCTTAGAATATTCAATGTAATCTATAGTTTCTCTAGTTATAAGCTCTCCTGGTGCAAGTATTGGAATTCCTGGTGGATAGCACATTACAAATTCTCCAGAAATTAGCCCTTCACTTTCACTTAAAAGAACTCTTTTTTTACTAGCATAAAAGGCCTCTTTAGGCTTAACCTTAACTATAGGGTCTATATATTCATGGTCAAAAATATTCTTCTTATACTTTTCATTTAACCTCTTAATCTCACTTAAAGAGGATACCAACCTTTCAATGTTATACCTAGTATCACCAACAGATATTATGGCAAGTATATTGGCAACATCTCCAAGTTCAATTTGAATTCCATAATCATCTCTTAATATGTCATAAACCTCTATACCTGCAAGTCCAGTTTCTAAGGTGTTAATTGTAAGTTTAGTTACATCAAAATCATAAATGTCATCACCATTATTTATCTCTTTTGAAAAAGCATAATATCCACCAATTTTATTAATTTCTTCTCTTGCATATTCTGCTATTGAAATAACTTCTTCAAAAATTTTTTCTCCATTTAAAGCTAAATTTCTTCTAGCAATGTCTAAAGAAGATAAAAGCAAATATGATGCACTAGTAGTTTGTGTTAAATTTATTATAGTTCTTACATAATCTGGTTTTATTCTATTACACTTCATAAGCAACATTGAACTTTGAGTTAATGAGCCACCTGTTTTATGAATACTGACAGCTGCCATATCTGCACCAGCTTCCATAGCTGATATAGGAAGCCTATCATCAAAATAAAAATGTGTTCCATGGGCTTCATCTACTAATACATACATATTATTTTCATGTGCTAACTTAACTATTTCTTTTAAATTAGAACATATACCATAATATGTTGGATTATTAACAAAAATAGCCTTAGCATCCTTATTTTCTTCTATAGCTTTTTTTATATCCTTTATTGACATTCCTAAAGAAATTCCTAATCTACTATGAATACCAGGATTTATATAAATAGGTGTTACCCCTGTTACTATTAAAGAATTTATAGCAGACCTATGAACGTTTCTAGGCATTATAATTTTATCCCCATCTTTACATACACTCATTATCATAGCTTGTACTGCTGATGTTGTCCCATTTACCATAAAAAAGGCCTTATCAGCTCCAAAAGCTTCAGCTGCTAATTTCTCAGAATCTTTTATAACAGATGTAGGATGACAAAGATTATCTAAAGGCTTCATTGAGTTTACATCTACTGAAACACAATCTTCTCCTAAAAATTCCCTAAGCTCTTTATTTCCCCTTCCCTGTTTATGCCCTGGCACATCAAAAGGAACTATTCTTTGTTTTTTATACCACTTTAATGCTTCATAAATAGGAGCATCTTCTTGAGAAAGTTTTTTCATGAAATCCCCCCTTTACTTAATAAATATTTACACCACCATATATTTCAATCATTTCTTTAGATAATCTATCTCGTATTTCTCTTCTTTCATTTGGAGATAACTCATAAGGGTCAGAATTAAATAAATAATTATTTAAGACAATATCCTTAAGCATCATTTTTGTATGAAATATATTAGATTGATAAACATTTACATCCATAGCATCATATCTTTTTAATGTTTCTTCATCTATATAATCTTGAATAGACTTTATATCATGGTCTATGTAGCATTTTCTACCATCAACATCTCTAGTAAATCCTCTAACTCTATAATCAATAGTTATTACATCAGAATCAAAACTACCAATTAAATAATCTAGAGCATTTAATGGAGATATTTTTCCACAAGTAGATACATCTATATCGACTCTAAAAGAAATTATATCGTTGTTTGGATGAAACTCTGGATAAGTGTGTACAGTAAGATGACTCTTATCTAAATGCCCTACAACACTATCTCTAAGCTCTAAATATGAAATTTCTCCTTTATTACAAGATGGATCAATAAGTGCTACTGGTAAAGCTTCTTCTGTTATAAGTACATTTACACTTGCTCCCTGTGGTTCATAATCTTGTTTTGAAATGTTTAAAACATGAGCTCCTATCATTTCTGTAACATCACAAAGAATTTTTGTAAGACGCTCTGAATTATACTGCTCATCTATATACTTTATATAATCTTCTTTCTCTCTCTCTGTTTTAGCATAACAAATATCATATATATTAAAACTTAATGTTTTAGTAAGATTATTAAAACCATAAAGACATATCTTTTCTTTCAACCCTAACATCAATCCTTTCTTTTAAAACTTATTTTACTACTTTAATCTAATTTCGAATTCATTATATATCACTACTTTAATTTTTTCTATAGAAAATTCAATCAATCCCTTAATCTATGCTATATAGAGAATCTATCGTTAATATTTCGGTAACAAAAACTAAGAAAAATACTTAGTATTACTAAACAAAGTTATAAATAAAATAAACTTAAAAAGCGTTAAAATATGCCTATTTAAGTAAATTTTTATAAAAAACAAAAAAACCCAAAAAAATCAAATTTTAATTTTTTTGGGTCTTTGTAAATATTATATTAATAAACTATACATTATACTCTTCTACTATAGACTTAAATTCATCATGACATTCTTCAATCCATTTTTCAAATGTTAAGCCTTTTGCTTCAACAGCCTTTGCAACTTTTAATAAGAATTCTGGAACTTTATCTTGAAGAATATCTCCATAACAATCTCCTAAACGAGTCTCATTAACTCCTAATTTTCCACCAAAATGTAGTTCAAAAACATTTGATACAGTTTCACCGATTCTCTTCTTCTTACCAGCAAAACCTATTTCTCCTATTTCATGCATACTACAAGAGTTTGGACAACCTGAAAAACGTATTCTTGGTAATAATCCTTCTTTAATTGAATTTTCTTTTAATAAAGAAACAAACTCTCTTAAAGTTTTTTGGCTCTCTAAAACTCCCATTTGACAAGTAGGAACACCAATACAGCATACACTTCTCTCTGCTAAAGTTTCTCCACCTTTATCTTGAGTAAACTCTAATATTTCTTTTGCTTCTTCTCCATTTAAGTTTCTTACGTATAAATTTTCATCCATACCTAATCTAACTTCTACTTCTTCCATATTTTCTATTCTGTCAATTAATCCTTTTAAAATATCAAGGTTTAATTGACCTCCTATAGGATGGAATAAAACTGTATATAAACCTTCTTGTTTTTGTGGAATTAATCTTTCGTGTTTTATATCTGTTGCTTGTCCTTTTTTAGTATATTTTATATCTTCAACTTTAAGGTCTAATCCACCTTTAGCTTTTGCTTCTTCTAAATATTTTCTAAAACAATCTTTAAATCCTTCTTCGCCCATTCTTTCAACAATATATCTTATACGAGCTTTTCCATGATTATTATAATCTCCTTCAGCAACAAATAAATTTGTCATAGCTTCAAGACAATATAAAACATCTTTTTCATCTATTAATTCATCAAATTCAACAGATGTTCTTGGATTTCTTCCTAATCCACCGCCTATGTAAAGTTTAAATGCTCTCTTACCATCATTATCTACAGCTAAAAATCCTAAATCAGTAACTGTGCAATGTGCTGCATCTGCTTGTGAATTAGAAAAAGCTGTTTTTATTTTTCTTGGTAATTTATAAGTATAAATTTTACTCATATAATGATCATTAGCTGCTAAAGCATAAGGAGTTACATCAAAAGTCTCTCCTATTTCAACTCCTGATAAAGGATTTAAGGCTACGTTTCTTGGGAAGTTTCCACCGCCTCCTCTTGTGTATATACCTTTAGTTAATCCTTCTTGCATTATATCGCATACATTGTCTATAGTTATTCCATGTAATTGAATTGCTTCACGAGTTGTTAAGTGGACTTTATCTAAGTTGTATTGTTTAGCCCAATTATAAGCTTCTTTTAATAAATTCAAACCTGCAACACCCGATGGTACTCTTAGTCTAACCATAAATTCTTTTCCGCCACGATGTGCATAAGCTCCCATTCCCCCAGAAGCCCTCTTAAACTCAATAACGGTCATCTCTTTATTTAAAAACTTATGTCCTTTTTCTCTAAATTCTTCGATTTCCTTTGATAAAATCTCATTTAATTTATCCATTTCATATCACCTCATTAAAATTCTATGCCTTGAATTTACATTAGTAAACAATTAATTCTTTATATATCATATAATAAAATACCTATTTTAAATTTTATATATTTTTTTATATTTTTTTAAACAAATAGTTACATATACCCTAAAAAACTATTACATTTGTAAATAATATTTTTCTAATATTCATAATATTTTCATTATTTTCTTTTTATTATATAATATATTCATAGTTACTTTATAAGTGTCTTAATTCTAAATTTTTCCTATATATATTTAAAAATTTTTTAAAATGCTATTAAAAATTAAGTTATTTATAAAATTAAATAACTTAATTTTAAGATAATAAAAATAACTAATCAAAAATATATGCAATCTATTTTAAGGAGATGTTTTTATGAGTGATAATAAATTAAAAGAGGATTTAGTTAAGATTTATAAAGAGTGGAAAGATTTAGAGCAAAAAGCTGGAAAGAAATTAAAACACCATAGTGAAATGAAAAAAGAAGAAAAAGAAGATGACATTGTTAGATTTTCAGATTATGCAGGTCTATCAGTTCCTGTAACTGAAGATATGTTACTTGCCTTAGATGAAGAATATTTTAGAGTTTAATATTAATTTTAAATAAAAAGACACATTACTAATTTGTAATGTGTCTTTTCTATCAATTTAATTTTAATTTATTCAAATTTTATATAAATACTATTCCATCATAGCTGTTATCTTTTTGCTTAGTAATAATAATATTAATCCTAAGAATATACTTACTCCAGCTATTGAACCGAATAATTCTAAAGCTCCTAATTTTTCAACAAAGGAAGCTATGAAACCTGATAAGTAGTTTGCAACTCCGTTACTAGCAAGCCAAACTCCCATTAATAATGAAGCATATTTAACCGGTGCTAATGAACTTACCATTGAAAGTCCTATTGGTGATAAACAAAGTTCTCCCATTGTATTAAATAAGTAAGTTCCTACTAACCAGAACATACTAGCTTTAACTGCTGGGTTTTCAACATTTCCTCCTAAAGACATAGTTGCAAAAACCATTAATAAAAATCCACATCCTAAAACTATCATACCCATAGCCATCTTAGTTGGAATTGATAAATCCCCTCTTTTACTATTAGCTAATGTAAACCATAGTTTTGAGAATATAGGTGCTAATATTAATATAAATAATGGGTTTATAGATTGGAAGAAGGCTACTGGTACTGTCCATCCAAATAAGTTTCTGTTAGTTGCATTTTCAGCAAATAAAGTTAAAGTAGTACCTGCTTGTTCAAATCCAGCCCAGAAGAATACAACAAATGATGCAAGTATTAATATAACTGCAACTCTTCTCTTCTCTTGCTTAGTTAAAGGTTTCTTTTCTTTTGCACTTTCTTTTTTACTATTTTGTTTTTTAATTTCACCAACATTTGCTAAATACTTTGGAGATAAAAGTATAAATATAATTTCTCCTAATATTATACCAATACCAGCTGCTAAGAATCCATATCTAAATCCATAGTGAAGTATCATGTCTCCAGACTTTGTAGCAAAAAAGTTTTCTGCTAATAATCCACATATTATTGGTGCTATTAAAGACCCTAAGTTTATTCCCATATAGAAAATTGTAAAAGCTGAATCTTTTCTTTTATCGCCATCTTCATATAATTGACCAACTATTGTTGATATATTAGGTTTGAAGAAAGCATTACCAACTATTATACATCCTAAACCTACATAAAGTGCAGTTCTAGTTTGCCATCCAAATAATGTTAGGTTTCCTAAAATCATTACTGCTGCCCCAAGCATAATTGATTTTTTCTGTCCTAAAAATTTATCTGCTATTTCTCCACCAATTATTGGTGTAAAGTAAACTAAGAATGTATAACCTCCATATATTCTAGCAGCACTAGATACATCATATCCTAAACCACCAGTTACAAAAGATGCTGTTAAGTAAAGCATTAATAAAGCTCTCATTCCATAGTAACTAAATCTTTCCCACATTTCTGTGAAAAATAAAAGATATAGTCCTGCTGGGTGTTTTAAACGTCCATTGCTTCTCTCTACTGCTAAATCAGTAGGTTTAATTACTTCTGCCATTTTTATATTAATCCCCCTTTTTTATTTATGACTTAATTCAAACTATTTTTACTGCGAATTTATCATTAAACTTATTATTCCGTTAACACATTTTTAATTATAAATACATTTTTACCCTTAATCAAACCTCCTCTTAACAAATTATTGCAAGTTTATTAATAATTTGATTACATTTGCTCTTGAATACTCTTTTTTTCTGTGTGTATCATAACAACACAATTGTTTACTATAGAAAAACATTCGAGAAAAACTTTTATAACATTTTGATAAAATTTATTAAAATGTTAATTTTTATTGTCTTTTTTTACTATTTAATTAAAATATTCTTGTTTTTTATGGTATAAAAAAGTAAAATGAAAAGCATATTAAAATTTGAGAGTATTTTTAGAAATGCATATTTTAGAATAAATTATTTCAATTTTTTATTTATTCCTTTAAAATATATAAATAATTTTAATTTACTTTTCTATAAAAACAATTCAAAAGCTTTTTAAAATTAAAGTTCAGCTTAAAAAGAAATAAATTAAATAAAAAGTAAATTAAATAATTAATTTATAGAATTCTTTAAAGTAATATTATATAGTTTACTTATAAACCAAATTAAGGTATAATTTAAATAAAGTTTACAATTGAACTATTCAAGGAGGAAGATTAATGGAATTAAAGGCCCTTAATCCTAATGGAAATGCTTTTTTAGTTTCTTTTACAAAAGCAAAAAAAACATATAAAAAGTTTATTTCACCAACGCTAAATGAATTAGGGTTAACGCATAATGAATTTGAAATATTAGTTTTTTTACAAGAAAACTTAGATTATAATACAGCAAAAGATATAGTTGAATTTTCTGGACTATCTAAGGGATTAATATCTAGGTCTATAGAAAGTTTATTAAAAAAAGGACTTATATCAATAAAAAAGGATGAAAATGATAAAAGAATCTTTAGATTATATATCTCTCCTTCAGCTAACGAAACTCTTAATGTCTTAAATAAAGTTAGCAACAAATTCTTTAAATTGCTTTTAGAAGACTTAACTGATGATGAACTTGCACTTTTTGATGTTGTCTTAAATAAAATGATTAAAAACTTAAATAATTTAAAAATATAAAACAAAAATGAGTTTATGTAAAAGAAAAACTTACAAACATTAAAAATGCTTGTAAGTTTTATAAAATTATTTGCATATTAACTCATTTTATTCTTTAATTTCATTTATATGATTAAACATAGATTTAATGTTTTTAACATTACCATATACTGTTATTTTATCACAAACCTCAAAAACATAATCAGGTGTTGGGAAGTTAACAAACTTGTCCCCTTTATCTATATTTAAAACCTCTATTTCATTTGCCTTAAGGTTACTATCTATTATACTTTTTCCAATAATAGTAGCTTTTTCAGAAAGATATATTTCATAAACTCCAAACCCCTTAGTATTAGTTATTAAAGTTAAGTGTTTTGAATTAATCTTATCCCATATTTTAGACTGAACAATAAATTTTTCAATTTTATTTTCAAGCTTTTCTAACAAGGAAGTTTTATGGAAAAATACAATAAATACAATAAATGCAATAATAATAGCTAAAGAACCAATATCTATTACGCTACTAGTTATTATATTTACTGCAAAGGATATAATAGTTGCAGTACTAGCATAGCTAAATCCCATAAGCCAAATAGCAAGTTTCCTTCTAGTTGGATGTTGAACTATTATTTCACTTTCTTTCGTTGTAAATCCAGTCCCTGTTAAAAGTGATGTAACCTGAAACCTAGCCTTTTCTATAGGCACTCCTGTAAGTCTAAATAAAATAGCGAAGAAATCTACTATTATTAGAAATAGCATTAAAAATAAAATAAATGTAAGTACTAAAACCATAAGTTCCCTCTCCTTTCCCCATTAGTTAATTTAAATTATTATAATAAAAATTCAATTTCACAATTTGTAAAATGCTCTTCTTGATTTTTATATGAATTAATATGTGTTTTCTCTTTATAACTTATTTCTTTTTTATTCTCTATATATCCAGATATCTTAAAAACAATCCCTAAAAGTAATAACCCTACAAGTAAAACTTCTCCTGAAATTATAATTATCCTTAAAAATTTCATAAGACCTCCTAATATAAAGACTCATAAATTTTTTCCATATCCTCTAAATTCATAGAAACGTAATTATTTTTTAGTAGTCTTTTTTGATTATTAATAACACTTTTTGAAAACTCTTTAATTTCTTCATATTTCATGCCATAATCTCTTAAATTATTTCTTTTAATCAATTTATTTAAAAGATTTTCTAAAGCTGAGTAACTCTTTTCTTCTTCTACATTTAATATATTTCCTATTAATTTTGACAGATTAAATATTTTACCTTTACTATTCTTTTCTTTATAAAAATTTAATACAGCCATTAAAAATTGATAATTTGCCTCTCCATGAGGAACATGATATTTCCCTCCTAAGGGATAAGATAATGCATGTACTGCTCCAACTCCAGCATTTCCAAAGGCAATTCCTGCATAATTACTTGCAATTAAAAATTTATCCATTATATCATTTCTATGTTCTTCTCCCTTTTCTATTATTTCCTTATATCCAACTAAAATCATTTCAATAGCCTTAAAGGCAAATAAATCTGTATAAGGAGTAGAATTTGGAGATAAAAATCCCTCTATACTATGTATTAATGCATCAATAGAACTATAAACAAAAGCTTTATAGGACATAGTTTTACAAAGACTAGGTATTAAAATAGCTTTATCAGCATAAAGCTCATCTACAGCTAATCCAAGCTTTGTCTTCTCACTCTTTATTTCAGCAATAGATATATTAGTTACTTCACTTCCTGTTCCACAAGTTGTAGGAACTATTATAAGTTCTTTATCTCTTATAATATTAATCTCTCTTTTAAATAACTTAGCTGTACTTTCTACATCCTTTAAAGCTAATAACTTACCTACATCTAAAATTGACCCTCCACCAATAGCTATAACTCTATTAAAGTCTATTTTTTTTATATCTTTAAAAATTTCGTCTATTACTTCATCATTTGGTTCATTAAAGTTATACTTATCTTTAAAAATATAATTACATTTTAAGGATAAATCTTTAAAACTTCCTTCATAAATTCTTTTGTTTGTAAAAATTAAATCTTTACTATTTAAATTTAATTCCTTTGCAAATTCATAAGAATTTTCAAAACCTAATATTTCCGTATTTAAACTTAAAAGTTTCATAAAACCACCTACTAAATCTCTAATATATTTTAACTAATGATTTAAAGAAAAAATTAAATTAATTGAAATTTTCACTTAAATTTAATATTTGTTTACAATAAATCAATAATTTAATTATACTAAAATTTTATTTTTTTCTCCAAAGAAAATTAAAGGTAATAAAAAATAATCTATAAAGAGATAAAACACTCCTTATAGATTATTTTCCTTAAAAAATCAATAAAATACAAGTAAAAAAATAAATTAATCTACCTGTCTTAATAATCTTTTCATTACATCATTAACCTTAGCTATACCAAGACTTTCATTAGCCATTACCATTATTAATTTTACATCATCATAAGACATATCAAGCTTATATGACCTTATATCTAAAATAGCATCTTCTGGCATGTACTCAAAAATGAGACTTGCAACTTCTTCAGCTAAATCTAAGTAATCCTCAAATAACTCCTCATCATTTAAATCCTTAAGGTCAGAATTTTCTCTCATAAGACCTCTTAAAATCTCCATGTCTACACTTAACTTAAATGCAATTATATCCTCTCTTTTTGAGCTTTTGCATAAATCACTTACAACTTTAACCTCTGTGTTATTTTCTATTTCTCTTTTTATTTCTTCACTATCTAATACTCTATTTCCAAAAGCAACATACATGTAAAATACCTCCTTAGTATTATATTAAAATCTTGCTTTAAAACTACCTATATATTTATATCACTTGTATATACCTTATTACAAGTAATATTTTTAAGTTTTAAAACATTAAGCCTAAGACTATTCTAAAGGATAAAATTTATATGTATCCTTACCTTAATTATGTTACTAAGAGAATATTTTTTCAAGAATTCCTGTATGTTCTAACAATATATTTATACCTATTAATATAAGTACAACTCCACCTACTATTTCAGCATAATTTTTTAATATATCTCCTAATTTTTCACCTATTATAACTCCAAAGAAACATAAAACCAAAGTAATAAGCCCTATTATTATAACACTCTTAACTATTGGTATTCCTAAAAATGCAAAACTAACTCCAACTGCTAAGGCATCTATACTAGTTGCAATAGCAAGTACTGTAAGATTTTTAAAACTTAACTCTTCTTTTCTTCTATTATTTAATAACTCTTTTTCTTTCTCTTCACTTATTTCCATTGATACTGCAACTTCTCTTTTTTCTTCATTTCTTTCTTTTAAAGCCTCAAATATCATCTTGCCACCTATAAAACCTAATAGAATGAATGCTATCCAATGATCAAAGGCTTTTATATATTCTGAAAAATACCTTCCGGCTCCCCATCCTATTAAGGGCATTAAGCCTTGAAATATTCCAAAAAACAAAGCAACTCTTAAGGCATCTTTAACTCTAACCTTAGTAAGCGTTATTCCCTTAGCAATAGATACAGCAAAAGCATCCATAGCAAGGCCAAAACCAGTTAATACAATTGATAAAATACTCATAAAAATCCTCCTATAATGAAAAGTTTATAAAAAAAGACTTATATGCAGCAAAAAACTGCATATAAGTCTCGCTATTTAAGATTAAGCCAGATTAAAAAATTCTTTTTAATCAATTTGTTGACTTAATCACTCATACTTTTTTTGAGCTAACTACTCCCTCATATGAAAACAAAGTTTATTAAATACTTTAAAACTTTATCATAAATACTTGCATAAATCAACCTTAATATATTTAAATTTATTTTATAAAAACTTTCCTTATAGTTTACTCTAATTTAATCAAATTTATTTCTCAAACTAATATATTTATTTTAAAAATAAGTAATTTAAATAAGTTCCCTTAATTAATAAAAAATAAAGATAGAGATAATTTCATCTAAATAAAATTATCTCTATCTCTACAGAATAATCTATTTACCACAATTTTTTTCATGGCTCTTTATGTTTCTAGCCATTTTTTCTTCTTCTTTTCTCATTTCTTCAACTTTTTCTTTTTCATCCTTTATTGAATGTTCTGCATCACAATGACACATTTTATTATGTTTTGACATTTAAAAAACCTCCTTTAACTTAAAAAGTGCATAGATAAAATTTAATTTCAAAAGGCTAAGTTTATTTTTATTAGTATTTACTTTCATATTACTCTTATTAAAAATCTTTGTAAAAATTAATAAAGTTTCATTTTCATTGATTTAAAGTAAAAACATTTTATTTTCCCTAATACTACATATATTTCTATACATTACATTAGCTTTTCTCACATTAATTAAAAACAATTGAAATTATAAATATTTATATAAAATATATCTATTTTAATTATCTTATATTAAAGAAAAATATAAAAAAATTAAGGGATTTATTTTTATAAATCCCTTAATTTTTATATAGAGCTTTTATTAACAGTTATTATTATTTCTTCTCCAACTTGAGAAAGTTTATATTGAAAACCTTCCTTTTCCCAAGAATAATCCTTAGAATCTCCATTTTCTTTATCTTCTTTAATTTCTGGATTTCCTAATTCCTTTTTTAAATCTTCTAATATATTATCAATTGAAACACCCTTAAAATGTACACTTACAGCGCTTATATTTTTTGAATCATCAAGGTCTAATATTAAATCTGCATTGTAATTAAACATTCTAGTAGGGTAACTTGAAGAAATTATGACCTTTTTCCCCTCAACTTTTTCTATATGTTCACTTCCATCTCCATTTTTCTTAGAAAAATCATTGTAATTATCTCCTACATAATCACTTAAATCCTTAAGGACTACTGACTCTCCTACACTATTTTCAACATTTGCTTTTTCATGACTTTTATCCTTAGAGTTTTCTTTAGATACACATCCAACTAAAGATGTTAATAACAAAGAAGTTGTTATTAAAATAGCAACAATCTTTTTCTTATTCATTTTATTTTCTCCCCCACCTATTTTTCATGTGTTTTATATGCAAATGTATATGATTTGCATCTTCATCTAATTATAGTACAAATTTCTTTAAAATAAATTACAAAACTTATTTTTTCAAAACAAAATTGTAAATAAACTTTAAACAATAAAATTTTTATAAAAAAATTATAGCTAATAAAAGTAAATATACTTCTATTAGCTATAATATATTTAAAACTTCTTTCTAAGATACATTGCTCTTTTCAAATTGGCTATTATAAAGAGTTGCATAGAAACCACCTTTTGCTAATAATTCTTTATGATTTCCTTGTTCAACAATATCTCCATCCTTCATAACAAGAATTAAATCCGCATCACGAATAGTAGAAAGTCTATGAGCTATAATAAAGCTTGTTCTTCCTTCCATAAGCTTTTCCATAGCCTTTTGAATTAAAAGTTCTGTACGTGTATCTACTGAACTTGTAGCTTCATCTAATATTAAAAGTTTAGGGTCTTTTAAGAAAGCTCTAGCAATTGTTAAAAGTTGCTTTTGTCCTTGTGATATATTACTTGCTTCCTCATTTAAAACCATATTATATCCATCTGGTAAAGTTTTTACAAAGTTATCAACATGAGCAGCTTTAGCAGCTTCTTTAACTTCTTTATCAGTTGCATCTAATCTTCCATAACGTAAGTTTTCCATTATAGTTCCATTAAATAGCCATGTATCTTGAAGAACCATACCAAATAGATTACGTAAGTCAGCACGCTTAAAGTCTCTTATATCATGTCCATCAATTTTAATGCTTCCACTATTTACATCATAAAATCTCATTAACAATTTAACTATTGTAGTCTTACCAGCTCCTGTTGGTCCAACAATAGCAACCTTTTGTCCTGGCTTAACATCTACTGAGAAATTATTTATTATTATTTTTTCTGGATTATATCCAAAATGAACATGGTCAAATTCAACTTCACCTTTAATATTTGAAGTGTCCACAGGATTTACTGGGTCCTTAGTTTCATCTTTTTCCTCTAAGAACTCAAATACTCTCTCAGCAGCTGCTGCTGTTGATTGCATTATATTTGCAACTTGAGCCATTTGTGCTATTGGTTGATTGAAAGAACGAACATATTGTATAAATGCTTGTATATCCCCAACAGTTATAACACTTTTAATAGTTAACCATCCTCCAAGAATTGAAACTAAAACATATCCTAAGTTTCCTACAAAGGACATAATAGGCATCATCATCCCTGATAAGAATTGAGATTTCCAAGCTGATTTATATAAAGTATTATTTAAGCTATCAAATTCTTTAGTAGAAGCTTCTTCTCTATTAAAGGCCTTCATTATATTATGACCTCCATAAACCTCTTCTACTTGACCATTTAAATGTCCTAAGTATTCTTGTTGAGATTTAAAGTATTTTTGAGACTTCTTAACAACTAAAGAAATAAGAAGCATTGATACTGGAAGTATAATAAAGGTTGCTAAAGTCATAATCCAACTTATGGATAACATCATTATTAAAACCCCAATTAAAGTAACTATTGAAGTTATTATTTGAGATAAACTTTGATTTAAAGTTTGGTTTACAGTATCAACATCATTTGTAATTCTTGATAAAACCTCTCCATTTGTTCTTGTATCAAAATAATTAAGTGGTAAAGTATCAATCTTTTCTGATATTTGTCTTCTTAAATTATAAGAAACCTTTTGGGCTACATTAGACATTATAAAAGATTGAATAATACCAAATAAAGTACTAACTAAATATAAAACTATTAAAACAGCTGCTATTTTTCCAATATAACTAAAATCTATAGAGGCATTAGGAACACCTGTTATTTTCTCTACTAATCCTTCAAAGATTTTTGTAGTAGCTTTACCTAAAATTTTAGGTCCTACAATTGAGAATGCAGCACTACCTATGGCAAACAAAAGCACGATTGCTATTGATAAGCTATAAGGTTTTAAATAGGTTAGAAGTTTTTTCATTGTTCCTTTAAAATCTTTTGCTTTTTCCACAGACCTTGGGCCACCCATTCTTCCCATTGGACCGCCCATTCCGCCTTTTCTTTCTCTATTCATTACTTAGCTCCTCCTTTGAAAGTTGAGATAAAGCTATTTGCTTATAAACCTCACAATTTTCTAGAAGTTCCTTATGGGTTCCCTTACCAACAATCTTACCTTGGTCTAATACGATTATTTGATTTGCTCCCATTATTGTGCTTATTCTTTGTGCAACTATAAGCATTGTACTATGTGATGTTTTCTCATTAAGTGCTTTTCTAACAGCTGCATCTGTTTTAAAGTCAAGAGCTGAGAAACTATCATCAAAAATATATATATCAGGATTTTTTACTAAAGCTCTAGCAATAGACAATCTTTGCTTTTGTCCACCAGATACATTAGTACCTCCTTGTGAAATTTCTTCATCATATTTTAATGCCTTAGTATTTATAAACTCTGAAGCTTGTGCAATATTTGCTGCCTCTTGAAGCTCCTCTAACATAGCATCTTCTTTACCATATTTTAAGTTACTTGCTATAGTTCCTGAGAATAAAACTCCTTTTTGAGGAACATATCCTATTTTTTCTCTTAAATCATGTTGTGAAACACTTCTTATATCAGTACCATCTACTAATATTTCTCCCTTAGTAACATCATAAAAACGAGGTATTAAATTAACTAAAGTAGACTTACCACTTCCAGTTCCACCAATGAAAGCAGTTGTTTCACCAGGTTTTGCTGTAAATGAAATATCCTTTAAAACATATTCCTCAGCACCAGGATATTTAAAAAATACATTTTTAAATTCAACATATCCTCTCTTAGCTTCATTAAATTCATCTTTCTTTTCTGGGTCTTTTATGCTTTCCTCAGTATCTAAAACTTCAGCTATACGTTGTCCTGAAACAGAAGCTCTAGGAAGCATTACTGATACCATAGATATCATTAAGAATGCCATTATAATTTGCATTGTATATTGAATAAAAGCCATCATGTCCCCAACTTGCATAATTCCATTGTTTACATTATGAGCCCCAACCCATACTATAAGTATAGTTATAAGGTTCATTATAAGCATCATAAGTGGCATCATTCCACCCATTATTCTACTTACAAATAAATTTATTCTAGTTACATCTCTATTTACATCATCAAATTTCTTTTCTTGATATTTTTCAGTATTAAAAGCACGGATTACTAACATACCTGTTAAAGATTCACGAGCTACTAAATTTAATTTATCTACAAGTTTTTGTATTAATTTAAATCTAGGAATAGCAAGTCCAAATAAAACTGCTACTAAAGCAAGTATAGCAGCTAAGGCTACAGCTATTATCCATGACATACCAGTATCAGTTTTTACAACTCTTAAAATACCTCCTAAACCTAAAATAGGAGCATAGAATACTATTCTAAGTAAAAGAACCATAAGAGTTTGTATTTGTTGAATATCATTTGTACTACGAGTTATAAGTGATGCTGTTGAGAATTTATCAAATTCAGCATTAGAAAACTTAACAACTTTTCCAAAAACTCTACTACGAAGATTTCTACCAAATCCTGCAGCAACTCTTGAAGCTATTAAAGTTACAGATACCGCAGCCACCATACTTCCTAAAGCTAAAAGAATCATTAATCCTCCAGTTTTAATTATGTACTGACTTTGTATCTTTTCTAAGTTCATTCCTAAATTTTTATATTCTGCTTTTATAAAAGTAGTTGCAGTTTGATTTACCATACTATCTGGCATAGTTTCAAACTTTTCATCTATTTTTTTAAGCATATCTTCTCTTTGATTCTCTGGCATCTTTTCAATTATAAAGAAAGGATCTTGTCCTTTAAGTGCCTCATTGTTAGTTGAATTTCCTGATGTTCCTGTAAGAGATGAACCTTTCATAATTCCCTCTATACCCTTATCTTCAATTCCTCCAACAATAATAATAGCTTTTCCCATAATGGAATCTAATTCTTTAATGTCTTCTTTATTTTTTGTATTTAACTTATAAAGTTCTTCCTTTTCTAAAGCTGGATATTTTTTAACATCTTTTTCATATTCACTTTCAGATAAGGTATCCTTATTAATTAAAGTGTAGCTGTCTTCTACCTTTTTAAATTCATCTTTGCTCATAAAAAGCTTTAGCCTATCAAATTCTGATTTGCTAATAACCTGAGGAACCGAATTTTCTATTCCTCCTTGTTGAATACCTACATTTACTATATTTGACATATAGTCTGGTAAGGATAAATCAAACATTGCTTGAGCAAAAAGAAGTACTATAACAGCTAAAATTGATACCGTAAATGGTTTTAAGTATTTAATTAGCTTTGACATTTATTTCCCTCTTTTCTTTTTGAAATTTTATTATTAAAAATTAAATTAATCCTAAAAATATTTTTCAAATTTATTTTCATGAATAGTTATATTTTAATATTAATTATATTTTTATAACTATTCTATGTCAATAACTATTTTTGGTGTATAATAATTATAAAAGTTATATAATATAATTGTTTTTTCCACCTTATTTACAAATTAAAAATTATTAATTTATAGATAATATAAATAAACTAAAAATTTATAGGAGGTAATAATGAGTAACTTAGAAAATTTAACAGATGCTACCGAGGAACTTTATACCCTATTATTGTGTTTAAATAGAAAGGTATTTAGTCATGATGATGTTGTTAAAAGATTGTCTATACCACCATCACATGCTAAGGTTGTCTTTTACTTACATTTAAGCGGAGAAGCTTCTGTTTCTGAAATAGCAAAAAATCTATCTATATCAAAATCAAATATGACTCCAATTATTGATAAACTTATACAAGAAAATTTAGTAGAAAGATTTACAGACCCTAATGATAGAAGAATAATTAGAGTAAAAATAACAGACAAAGGGCATGATTTTTGTCTAAAACAAAGAGAAAAAACTAAAAAGCATCTTGAAAAAAAAATATCATCTCTTTCTCCTGAAGAATTACAAAAAATTAAGTCTATAACTAAAGAACTAAATAATATTTTTTCTAAAATGGACTAAGGATTATTTAAATTATAATTTTAAATAGAAGATATTAATTAGAACCTTAGAAAAGCCAAATTATTTATAGAAAACTTTAATTTTGAATTTTCTAAGTTCTAAAAATATCTTAAAAATAACTTTTATCAAATTAATATGTACTTAATTATAAGGCTTTAGTATGTTTATTTTATTAAACCTAAGCTTACTAATCCATTATATATGCCCTCTTCTTTCACATTTCCAGTTTGTTTATATGCATAAGGAAGTAATGTTTTATGTGCATCTCCCATTGCTATGCCATACTTAACCTTTTGAAACATCTCTATGTCATTTTCTCCATCTCCAAAAGCATAGGTATCTTTATCATTTAAACCTAGCTTATTTATTAAGTACTCTATACCATGAGCTTTTGTACATCCTTTTCTATACATATCATAAGAAGAATGTCCTGGATGTTGCATAAATACAAATTCATCACCAAACTTCTTAAATAACTCCTTAAAGCTTTCCTTATTATTATCAATAACTACAATTTTATTAGTTGAAACAGTATTAACATCCCAATTTGATGTAAAATTCTCTCTTGGAAGGGCAAAATTTTCAACCATTCTATTTATAACATCATCATTTAACACATAACTTTTCTCTTGCCCTTCTAAAATAAAATCAATATCATTTTTAATACAAAAATCAATTATCTCTCTTAACTTGTCTACTTTTATATCATCATTAAGAATTACTTTATTATCTATCTCTATATAAGTTCCATTAGAAGCTATATATCCATCTAAATTTAAATCTCTTAAACCTTCATCAATAAAACTCATAGGTCTTCCTGTAGCTAGCATAGTTAAATACCCATTATTTTTTAATTCCTTAATAGCTTTCTTTGTTTTATCTGTAGGTTCATATATTCCTTTTACACAATCAATTAATGTACCATCTACATCAAAAAATACTATTCCTTTTAAATCTTTCATAAAAATTACCCTCCTCTTCATAATTATTATGATATCATAAGTTATTTTATCTTATTAAAATCCTATATATTAAAAAGATAAAATTTAAATATATAAAAAGAAAACTTACAAATATTATAAAAAGAAAAATAACAAATCTTTAAATATCCCTGTAAGTTTTTATATAATTTATTTATTAAAAATATTAAGTTAAAATTAAATTTTATATAGTAAAAATTTTACTAACTAAATCACTTACTATAACCCAAATAGAAAATTCATTTCCACCATAAGTTTGTATAAAATTTCCTACTGTTCCACTTACTAAGGTTATAGATAATGATGCTAAAAGCATTAATATTACTCCTCCTAAAGCACTTGTAATTATAGCTGCAATCCATCCCCCTCTAGCATTAGCAAATATAGCTCCTGGAGCAACATCAAAATAACATGCAACAACTAAAGGTATAAGTGCAAAGGTTAAAGTACCAGAGGCTCCTAATAAAAATAATGTCCCAATACTACTTAAAAGAGCAACTATAAATCCAATTAATAATGCATTTGGACCATATGGAAAAATCATTGGAATATCTAAAGCTGGAATTGACCCCTTAGCAAGTTTATCTGCAATTCCTTTAAAAGCAGGAATTATTTCTCCTAAAATCATTCTTACTCCAGTTAAAAGTATTATCATTCCCGCTGCAAATGTTACTCCTTGAATTAAAGAATATGTTAAAAGTGGCTCTAGACCATATACACTAACTCTTGCCTCTTTTCCTATCAATAATCCTACTAATACATAAACTATAAACATAACAATTGCTGCTGTTAGATTGTTATCTCTAAAAAAACTTAAACTCTTTGGTAGCTTTAAATCTTCTATACTATTTTCTTTTTTTCCAATTAACTTTCCTATATAAGAACCTAATAAACAATATATTGATGCAGTATGACCAATTGTAAATTCATCACTTCCTGTTACATACTTTACATGTTTTCTAAGCAAATATGGAAATATTGTTATAACTAAAAGATACATAAATAATGTAAATATAAATAATTTAAAACCACTTATATTATTTTCAATACCAACAGCTAAAAAAAGCATTGGATACCAAAATAATATATTACCAGTTAAATATACTGTTTTAAACTTTGTATATCTTGCAATTAATACATTTAAAATAAATCCACAAAGAAGTATTAATCCTACATAACTTCCATACTGTCCTAAAAATATATTAAAATCTCCTAAAGTACTATTACTTTCCGTATTAAAAAGTCCTGAAAAAGCATTTGCTAAAGGAGTAATTGATGAAACAACAATCTCTACTCCCTTTAATAAAATTATCATTCCTATAATCCCTTTAAATATTCCCTTTAAAGTAATATCTAAGGGCTTTTTTTGTAGAATCAATCCAATTGCCACTACAAAACCTATAAATAACGCTGGAGTTCTAAAAAAACTCACAAAAAAATCTAAAACTTCTTTCATGTCTAATTATTCCTTTTATTTAATTTTTAAAATATAAAATTTCTAGTTATATTAAGCTTCTTTTAAAGCTTTTAAAAGTTTCTCTTTGACCTCCTTCTTATCCATAAAATTTGATATATATATAAGTTTTCCATTAATATTAGATTTTATTTCTTCTCCTATTTCCTTTGAAGTAAAAATCAAATCAAATTTCTCTCCACAAATTGAAGTCATATCTCTAGCTTCTACTTGAAAATTAATACCTTCCTCAGAAAGAATAGAATCTATAGTCATTTTTAAAAGCAAACTAGTCCCAACACCAAAACCACATACAGTAACTATTTTCATATACTCAACCCTCCTTTCTAAAAAATTAAATTTCATATAAAATCTTTTAATATTATAAAAGTTCTTTCTAAATAAGCTTTAATTTGCTAAAGAAAAAGTTTAAGAATTTCTTCTTTATTATTAGTACTTTTTATAATATTTAAATATTCTTCATTTATTAATACTCTTGCCAAATCTTCAAGAGCATCTAGATGAGAATTACTATCCTTAGCCCCAATAATAAAAATAATATATATAGGGTCATTTTCTTCATGATTAAAATTTATAGGACTTTCTAAGGTTAAAAGGCTCATACACTCTTTTAAAACATAATCCCCTGGTCTTGAATGAGCTATAATAACCCCAGGCATAATAGCCATATAAGGTCCAAGTTCCTTTACCTTATCTAAAATGTCAAAAACATACTCCTCTTTTATAAAACCTTCTTCTATAAGGGGTTTAGCTGCTAACTTAATAGCCTCATCTTTATCTAAAACTTTAGCTTGTAAAATTATATTATTATCTTTTAATAATTTTCTAATAATACCCACCATCTTTCTATAAATTATTAAAATAAATTATGTAATTTTTAATAATTATTAAAAACACTTTAGTATATTATCACTTCAATTGCTATAAAGTCAATTTAATATACTAATTAAGACAACTAAGTTTAATAAATCCATTTTTAATTTGACTAAAATAAAAATATCCCATATAAATTTTATTTTTAAATTTATATGAGATATTCCCTTATAAAAACTATTTATTTTTTTGATAATATTATTATAAAATTTATTTTTTCTTTAATCTCCAAAGTTTAGAAACATAATCACCATAAAGCTCTGGAATATTTAAACCTATATACATAAGTTCATCGCCTCTAAGAGTTACATCCTCTCCAATAACTTCATATTCTGAATCTTTATCTAAGTTTATAAGCTTTAAATTTCTAAAATCTTCATTCACTAAAGCATTTTTTCTAATATAACTTACAACAATATCTTTTCTATCCTTAGATATACTCATCCAAGATACCTCATTGTTATTAAAAGGACTATTTAATCTATATAAAGTTCCAAATTGTACAGTTTCTCTAATTTCCTTGTAAAGCTCTATTTGCTTTTTAATTTCCTCTTTTTCTTCATTGCTTAATTTAGTTATATCAAGTTCATATCCAAAATTACCTGCCATTGCAGATACACCTCTAGTTTTAAGAGAGGTTATTCTATTTGATTGATGATTAGGAACTGCTGAAACATGACACCCCATTGAAATAGTAGGATACACCATAGATGTTCCAAACTGTATTTTAAGTCTTTCTATAGCATCAGTATCATCACTTGTCCAAGTTTGTGGCATATAATAAAGTATTCCAGGGTCAAATCTTCCCCCTCCTCCAGAACAACTTTCAAATAATATATTTGGAAATCTACTTGTTATTTCTTCCATCACCCTATATAAACCTAAAATATATCTGTGTGCTGTTTCTCTCTGTCTTTCTGAAGGTAACCCTAAAGAACCAACCTCAGTCATATTTCTATTCATATCCCACTTAACATAAGATATATTAGCACTTTCAAGAACATTACTTATAGCTTCTATTATATAGTCGCAAACTTCTTTTCTTGATAAATCTAGTATTAATTGATTTCTAGCTTTAGACCTATCTCTTCCTTTAATGTGAATACACCAATTAGGATGTTCTTCATATAGTTTGCTTAATGGTGAAATCATTTCAGGCTCAACCCATAATCCAAAATCTAATCCCATTTTATTTATATCACTAGCTAAATTTTTAAGACCACCCTTTAGCTTATTCTCATTCACAAACCAATCTCCTAAAGAGCTTTTATCATCATTTCTATTTCCAAACCATCCATCATCTAAAACAAATAATTCTATTCCTAAAGTTGAAGCTTCCTTTGCTATTTCCTTTATTTTAATTTCATCAAAATCAAAATAAGTAGCTTCCCAATTATTTATAAGTATAGGTCTTAATTTATCTCTAAACTTACCTCTACATAGTCTATTTCTATAAAGATTATGGTAAATTTGAGACATTTTATTAAATCCTTCTGATGAATAAACTAAAACTACTTCAGGTGCTTGAAATTCTTCTCCATTTTCAAGTAACCACTTAAAATCAAAAGGATTTATTCCTATTTGAACCCTTGAATTTCTATACATATCAACTTCTACATTACCTAAAAAATTTCCACTATAAATTAAACTAAATCCATAAACTTCTCCATAATTTTCATTAGCCTCCTTAGTACATAAAGCTATAAAAGGATTTTGTCCATGGCTACTTGCTCCTCTTCTACTCTCAACAGATTGACTACCACTTCTTAAAGAACTTCTAATAATATGTCTCTCTCTTCCCCAGGCGCCAGAAAGTTGTATTAAATCAAAATCCTCAGATTTAAAATCTAAATTAACACTTAAAACCCTCTCAATATTTACATCATCATCACTATTATTTATAATTTTTAAACTTCTTGTAATAGCGTCAAATTCTTCAAAAACATTATAAGTTAAAATAACTTCTATTTTTTTTAAAGAATCTACTAAATTAACCTCTAAAGTAGTAGCTTCATTATCATTTTCAATATAAACATGAGGTAAGGAGTTAATTTTTTTCTTTCCTTTATATATTTTGTGTGATTTATATCTTAAGTCTGTTGCTGAAGTTCCATCCTCATATTGAAATTCTAAGCTAGGACTTCTTAAATCTGTTGCACCAAAGGTTGCACATTCTTGAGAAGTTAACTCTAACTGAAATCCATTTCCTCCTTCTGTTTCAGCACAAAAGCTTCCAAAAGCTTTCCTTCTAAAAAAATACTCTAAATTATCACTTTTAATTTTTCTTCCCCAATAAAGATGACTTAAATGTCCTGTTTCCGTAATTTTAAATATATAACTTGTACTTTTTGTTTTTAAATGAAATGTTTTAAAATCATTATTATAATTTATTCCCATAGTTCTCATAAAGTTATTATTAACTCCTCCCCTTATATTCATATAATCACAATTTATATAAAACACTAAAAATAATAAAACTTTAATTAATAATTAACATTCAATAATTATATACATTTAAATAATTCTATTTTTAGTATAATAATACAAATTTATCCTTTAACAAAATTATATTATTATTTTTCTATAAATTAAAGCTATTATCATATTTTCATATATTAATTTTTATATAAATATATTTTTAAATACCTTAAATTAAAAATAAAAAAAGTTCTACTTAAAAAGTAGAACTTTTCTATGGTTGCGGGAGCAGGACTTGAACCTACGACCTTCGGGTTATGAGCCCGACGAGCTACCAACTGCTCCATCCCGCGTCATTATTTTTTAATTTATTCTAAGTATATACCTATTTTTATGATAAGTCAAATATTATTAATGAATTTTAAAATTAAAATAATAAAAATCTCTTCTTATTTATTTAAAAGCTTATTTTTTATTAAATTACAAGTTAACATTTTTATGTAAACATAATATCCTATAGCTCCACTTAAAGTATTAAATATAATATCATTAACCTCAAAAAATCTTTGTGTATTTGGAAAAATTAAAGATATTATAATTTGTGTACATTCTATAAATAAAGAAGTAAAAAAACAAAATTTTAAAATTGATTTTAAAGAAGGAATTTTTTCTCCCTTGACTAAAATATATTTATTATCATCTAGTTTTTTTAAAAAATTCTTTACTTTTCTTATCAAATTACCTCCAAAAATCAAGTCATTCTCATTTTTATTATAAAAATAGCATAGAAAAAATGCTAAAGGACTTAACATAATTAAATTTCCTAATATTTGATATAAAAGACCATATAATCCATTATAATAATAAATCTCTTTTAAACTTTTTAATGGATTTAACCACATTTGTGGAGGATTATAAACTAAATTTTTTCCCCAAGCTATAGTTAAAGGAAAATAAACTTTAGATGCTACTCCTATTAAATATATACAAAATAAATAAAAAAATATTTCTTCCTTAGAAAAATATTTTTCTAAAATAATATTCTCATTACTCTCTTTACTTAATTTAAATATTATTAAATATAAAGAAAAGACTAAAACTCCTACTACAAAAAAAACATTTTGAGAAATAATTATCATAAAATTCTCCTATTATTACTTTTCATATTAAAATTTAATAATTATATTTTATAAAAATTTTTAACTAAAATTCTAAAATCTTTATTAATTATATCCAATTTTAATTTTTTAAATCAATTTCAATAATAAATAAGCCATATCAAATTTTTATTCTTAATATCATGACAATATTTAACTTAAATTAAATATTGTCATAATATTTTACAAAATAAATTGATATAGCTCTATACTAATCTTCTTTTTTATTTTCTAATTTTTCTTCGTTATTTTCTAAATCTTTAGTAAATATATGCTCTTTAACTACTACTTCTTTTAAATAATCAATAAACCCATCTCTAAGTTCAGGTCTTCTTAAAGCATATTCAACAGTAGCTTCTAAAAATCCTAACTTATCTCCAACATCATACCTTCTTCCTTCAAAATCATAAGCATACATAGCTTCTTCTCCCATAAGCTCTAAAAGGGCATCAGTTAATTGAATTTCTCCACCCTTTCCTGGCTCAGTTTTTTCTAATATTTCAAATATTCTTGGTGTTACTATGTATCTTCCTAATATTGCAACATTTGAAGGTGCTTCCTCTGGTGATGGTTTTTCAACTAGTCCTTTTACCTTATAAACTCTACCCTCTATATGTTTTCCATCTACTATTCCATACTTGGAAACCTTATCTTTTGGAACAGTTTGAACTCCTAGTACACTTGTTCTATACTCATTATAACAATCTATTAATTGCTTTAAGCAAGGTTTTCCTTCATTATAAACAACATCATCTCCAAGTAATATAGCAAAAGGTTCATCTCCTACAAAAGTCTTTGCGCAATGTATAGCATGTCCAAGTCCTTTAGGTTCTTTTTGTCTAATATAATGAATATCAACCATTTCAGATATATCTCTAACTAAATCTAAAAGTTCAGTTTTGCCAGACTTTTCAAGTTCTATTTCAAGTTCTATATTTCTATCAAAATGATCTTCTATTGATTTTTTGCTTCTTCCTGTAATAACAAGAATCTCCTCTATGCCAGATGCTATAGCTTCTTCTATTATGTACTGAATAGTTGGCTTATCAACTATTGGAAGCATTTCCTTAGGTTGCGCCTTTGTTGCTGGTAAAAATCTAGTTCCAAGCCCGGCTGCTGGAATTATAGCTTTTCTTATTTTATTGTTCATCTCTTTATCCCCTTATAATTGTAATTTATATTTTTCATTTAACTAAAAAATATCAATTGAATTTATTACTTTATTTAACATTTCATAAAAATTATATCATAATTTATCTAATATTTTCAAATATTTAATTTAATTTGATTTAATATTATATTTAATATTTATAGACTTTTTAACAATATATTATAAAATACTCTGTTACTTCTATTTTTATTTTAATAATTGAAATGATTATAAATTTTAACTAGTTATTTAAAATAACATTTATTATTAATATTGTATTAATATCTTTATATTTGTAATTTTTATCTAATTTTAGTATAATTATATATGAAATAATAAAAAATATTGTTTTTTTAAATAACAAAATTGAAAGGAATATTTACATGAAAAAATTGTCGTTAGAACTATTAGCTAATAAAGTTATAGATTGTAGAAATAAAAAAAATATAACTCAACAACAGCTATCAAATTTAACTAATATAAACCGTTCAATGATTAGTCGTTTAGAATGTATGGATTATATACCATCAATTCCACAACTAGAAAAATTAGGAGAAGTGCTTAACTTTGAACCTCTATCATTATTTATAGATGATAAAATTGAAAATAATAACAATAACGAAAATTTTTCTTCTTTTAATATAGCAGTTGCTGGTACTGGATATGTTGGCTTATCAATTGCAACTCTTTTAGCACAACATAATCATGTAATTGCTGTTGATATAATTCCTGAAAAAGTTGAAATGATTAACAACAAAAAATCTCCAATACAAGATGACTACATTGAGAGATACCTTGCAGAGAAAAATTTAAATCTAATTGCTACACTTGATGAGGAAATAGCATATAAAAATGCTGATTTTGTTGTTATAGCTGCTCCTACTAATTATGATAGTAAGAAAAACTATTTTGATACATCTGCTGTAGAATCAGTAATTGAATCAGTATTAAAAATAAATCCTAATGCTATAATGGTTATAAAATCAACAATACCAGTTGGATATACAGAAACTGTAAGAAAAAAATATAAAACAGAAAATATAATATTTAGTCCAGAATTTTTAAGAGAATCAAAAGCTTTATATGATAATCTTTATCCAAGTCGTATAATAGTATCAACTGACTTTAATAATAAAAAATTAGTTGAAGCTTCACATATATTTGCATCTCTTTTACAAGAAGGAGCAATAAAACAAAATATTCCAACTTTATTCATGGGATTTACAGAAGCTGAGGCTGTTAAATTATTTGCAAATACATATTTAGCTTTAAGAGTATCTTATTTTAATGAATTAGATACATATGCAGAAATGAAAAATTTAGATACTAAGTCAATTATAGAAGGTGTATGCTTAGATCCTAGAATAGGTGAACACTATAATAATCCTAGCTTTGGATATGGAGGTTATTGTTTACCAAAAGACACTAAACAATTACTAGCTAATTATAATGAAGTTCCTCAAAATATGATGACTGCTATAGTTGAAAGTAATAGGACAAGAAAAGATTTTATAGCAGATAGAGTTTTAGAACTTGCCGGAGCTTATGAAGCAAATAGTTCATGGGATATATCTAAAGAAAAGGAAATTATAATAGGAGTTTATAGATTAACTATGAAAAGTAACTCTGATAACTTCAGACAAAGCAGTATTCAGGGTGTAATGAAACGTATAAAAGCTAAAGGCGCAAAAATTATTATATATGAACCAACATTAAAAGATGGCTCAACTTTTTTTGGTTCAAAAATAATAAATGATATTGAAAAATTTAAAGAATTAAGTAATAGTATAATTGCTAATAGATATGATTCTTGTTTAGATGATGTAAAAGAAAAAGTTTATACAAGAGATTTATTTCAAAGAGATTAAAAAAAAGCCTCAGAAAACTGAGGCTTTTTTTTATATTTTATAAAAATCTTTATACCACTCAGCAAATTTTCTTAAACCTGTTCTTAAATCTGTTTTTGGCTTAAAATTAAAATCTCTTTCTAAAGGAGTTACATCAGCATAAGTAATAGCTACATCACCTGGTTGCATTGGAACAAATTTTTTATGTGCTTCAAAATCATAATCTTCTGGTAACACCTTAGCTCTAATTAATTCTTCTTGAAGTATAGTAACAAAATCAAGTAAATTTTCTGGCTCATTATTTCCAATATTATATATAGCGTATGGAGGAATAGGCAATCCATCGTCTCCTTTTTTTCTCTTTGGAGGTGCATCCATAATATTTTTTACTCCCTCAACTATATCATCTATATATGTAAAATCACGCTTACAATTTCCATAATTAAATATTTCTATTGTTTCACCTTTTAAAAGCTTGTCTGTAAATCCAAAGTAAGCCATATCTGGTCTTCCAGCTGGTCCATATACTGTAAAGAAGCGTAAGCCAGTTGATGGTATATCATAAAGCTTACTATATGCATGAGCCATTAATTCATTAGACTTTTTAGTTGCAGCATAAAGAGAGACTGGATTATCTACTTTATCATCAGTAGAATATGGAATTTTTTTATTCGCACCATAAACTGATGATGATGAAGCATATACTAAATGATCTACTCCTTTTTCTCCATTATCATAAGAATGCCTACAAGCCTCTAATAAATTATAAAATCCTAATAAATTTGCTTCAAAATAAGAATCAGGATTAATTATAGAATATCTAACTCCTGCTTGAGCAGCTAAATTAACCACAATGTCTGGTTTATATTTATCGAAAATATTATTAACTAATTCTCTGTCTGATATTGAACCCTTTATAAATGTCCATTCACAAGTACTTCTATTTTCTACTTCTTTTTCTATTTCTCTAAGTCTCCATTCCTTTATGCTTACATCATAATAATCATTAATATTATCAATTCCTATAATGTGTATGTTATCTTGTGTTTTTAATAGTTCTAATGCTAAATTACTTCCAATAAATCCAGCTACACCAGTTATTAGAATATTTTTACTTTTAATATCTATATAATTCATTTAAATTCTCCTGTTCTACTAATATAAATTAATTATTATATATTTTTCCAAACAACTTTATTTATTATATTAGTATAAGATTGTATTATCTTAATAACTTTAGTTGAAACATTTTCTTCTAAATAGTCTGGAACATCACTACCATTATCACTATTGTTAACCATTTTTATAGCTACATCAACAGCTTGAAGTAAACTTTTTTCGTCTATACCAGCAAGTATAAAATTAGCCTTATCTAAAGCTTCAGGCCTTTCAGTACTTGTTCTAATACATATAGCTGGAAAAGCCATTCCTTTATTTGTAAAATAACTACTTTCTTCTGGTAATGTACCACTATCTGAAATTACAGCAAATGCATTAATCTGTAAATTATTATAATCATGAAATCCTAATGGTTCATGCATAATAACACGCTCATCTAATTTAAATTTAGATTCATAAAGTCTTTTTTTACTTCTTGGATGGCATGAATAAAGTATTGGCATATCATATTTTTCAGCTAATTTATTTATAGATTTAAATAATGAAAAAAAATTGTTATCATTATTTATATTTTCTTCTCTATGAGCAGAAAGTAACATATATTTATTTTTTTTAAGATTTAACCTTTTTAAAATATTACTTTTCTCTATATCTAATAAATTATTATGCAAAACTTCTGCCATAGGTGAGCCAGTTACATATGTTCTTTCTTTTGCTACCCCACATTCTGCAAGATATCTTCTTGCATGTTCAGAATATGCTAAATTAACATCAGATATAATATCAACTATTCTACGATTTGTTTCTTCTGGAAGACATTCATCCTTGCATCGATTTCCTGCTTCCATGTGAAAAATAGGTATATGTAATCTTTTAGCAGAAATTGCTGATAAACAAGAGTTTGTATCTCCAAGTATCAATAATGCATCTGGCTTAATCTTTAGCATGAGTTTATATGAATAACTTATTATATTACCAATAGTATCTCCTAAATCATCTCCAACAGAATTCATATATACTTCAGGTTTTTTTATTTTTAAATCATTAAAAAAAATATCATTAAGATTATAATCATAATTTTGACCTGTATGAGCTAGTATACAATCAAAATATTCCCTGCACTTATTTATTGTTGCTGATAATCTAATTATTTCTGGCCTAGTTCCAACAATTATTAAAAGTTTTAATTTTCCATTATTTTTAAAGTTTATATTTAAATAATTTTGTTGTATTTTTTCCATAATATTATCTCCTTATATTTTTCAATAAAATATACTATAATAAATATTTATTTCATTAAAAAATTAATATTAAATTTAAATAATCTTAAGTTCACTAAAATATTTATAATTTACTTATTTAGAAAAAAGTATCTTTATTTTTAAAAAAGTATATTTATTTTTATATACGAACTTTTTCTATAAATGTGTCTGGATTATCTTTATCAAACTTCTCATTCGACCATATAATTGTTATTAAATCTTCCTCTAAAGAAAGATTTATTATATTATGAGTATATCCAGGCAACATATAAATAGCTTGCATATTTTCTCCACTTACTTCATATTCTATTATATTATCTGAATTTAATTTACGCTGTTGAATTAATGCATGTCCACTTACAACTATAAATATTTCACACTTACTATTATGCCAGTGATTACCTTTAGTAATTCCAGGTTTACTTATATTTACACTAAATTGCCCACAATTATTTGTTTTTAATAGTTCTGTAAAACTCCCTCTACTATCTATATTCATTTTAAGAGGAAAAATAATTTCATCTTTAGGTAAGTATGATAAATATGTTGAATATAATTTTTTCTCAAATGAATCATTAGGAATTTCTGGAATAATAAGTGTGTTGGATTGATTTTTAAACTTTTCTAATAAAGCAACAATGTCGCCTAAAGTAACTTTATAACTCAAAGGCACATAACAATATTTACCATTTTGTTTTTTTACTAATTTTAATCCATCAAATTCACAATGATGTTCTTGACCATTTAAAGCTAAAAACATTTCTTTTATTAAATCATCAATATACACTAATTCTAACTTTGTATTTCTATCACTAATCCTAATAGGAATATTCTTAGCTATATTATTACAAAAAGTAGCTATTACAGAATTATAATTAGGTTTACACCATTTTCCAAACAAATTAGGAAATCTATATACTAAAACCTTCGCACCTGTTTCTTCTGAATATTTAAAAAGTTCTTCTTCTCCTAAAAGCTTAGTTATACCATACTTTGACTTAGAATATCTTCCTTCTAATGTTGCTTGAATAGAAGACGCTAACATAACTGGACAAGTATTATTATATTTTTTCAGTATTTCTAATAATTCATGTATAAAATCTAAATTTCCAACTTTAAAATCTTCTTCATCTTTTGGTCTATTAACACCAACTAAATTAAATATAAAATCTGCATTTTTACAATAATTTTCAAGTTCTTCCTTGCTAGAATCTTTTGTATAAGAATAAATTGTTAATTTATCTTCATCTTTTAATATATTTATTTTATTAATGTTATCCTTACCATCTCTTAAACACTCTAAAGCTGCTACAAGGTTTTTTCCTATAAAACCATTAGCTCCTGTAACTAATATATTCATTACCTATTCTCCCAATAAAATAATTCATTTTTTATATAATCTAATTTTAATAATTTCTCTTTAACTTCATCAACATTTAACAATTCTGTATTATTAGAATTAAACTCAGTTAATTTACGACGACTTATACATCCATCTTTAAAATATTTATCATAATTTAAATCACGATTATCACAAGGAACTCTATAAAAATTTCCCATGTCTATAGCATCAGAACATTCTTCATTTGTAAGTAAAGTTTCATAAGTTTTTTCTCCATGACGAATACCTATAATTTTAATTTCAATATTAGAATTAAATAATTCCTTTACAGCTTGTGCAAGAATTTCTATAGTACATGCTGGAGCTTTTTGAACTAAAATATCACCATTTTTTCCATTTTCAAAAGCAAATAATACTAAATCAACCGCTTCTTCCAATGACATTATAAATCGTGTCATTTTTGGATCTGTAATAGTTATTGGATTGCCCGATTTTATTTGTTCAATCCAAAGAGGTATAACTGAACCACGTGAACACATTACATTGCCATATCTTGTGCAACAGATTTTAGTTTTATCGTTATCTACTGTTCTTGATTTAGCAACTATCACTTTTTCCATCATTGCTTTAGATGTTCCCATAGCATTTACTGGATATGCAGCTTTATCGGTAGATAAACATATTATATTCTTAACTCCAGCTTCAATTGCAGCTGTTAAAACATTATCAGTTCCAATCACATTAGTTTTTACAGCTTCTAAAGGGAAAAATTCACAAGAAGGAACTTGTTTTAATGCAGCTGCATGAAAAACATAATCTACATTATACATAGCATTTTTTAAAGATTTAATATCTCTAACGTCTCCAATAAAGAATTTAACTTTATTAGCTAATTCAGGCATTTTTGCTTGAAGTTCATGACGCATATCATCTTGTTTTTTTTCATCTCTAGAAAAAATTCTAATTTCTTTTAAATCTTTAGCTAAAAAACAATTTAATACAGCATTTCCAAAAGAACCAGTTCCTCCAGTAATCATAAGTATCTTATCTTTAAAAATTTCTTTTTTAATCATTTATTTCTCTCCTTTGATTTTAAATTGTAAAATATATCAAATTTTTTAGTCTTAAAAAGATAAATTAATACTAATATACAATATATAAATATTCCCGATAAAATTTCTATAAATAATTTTAATAAATTATTATTAATAAATGTACCTATAAATCTTACACCTAAAAACATAATTACACCAAAAATTATAAATATAAAGTTATCAAAAATATATTTTTTTATAGGTAGTTTTTTTCTAACCATAAAAGTCTGTACTATACAAACAGTAGCCTCAGCACATATTGTCCCTATAACAGCTCCCATAGCTTCAAATTTTGGTATTAATAAAAAATTAATAATAATATTTAATACAGCTCCTAAAATTATTGATATTAAATAACTTTTATCTTTGCCTCTAGGTATTAAATATTGAGTTCTGATAACATTTGCCCAAGAAATAAATATTATAGTTATAGATAATCCAATTATAAGAGGAATACATTCTAAAAATTTATCTCCAAAAAAAATAGGTACAAAAGTTGGCGCTATAGCAGATAATCCAAATATCATTGCTATACTCATTATAACTATAAAAAATATAGAATTTTCGATATATTTTTTTATTTTTTCATTTTCACCATTGGCTATCAGAGATGTTATTCTTGGTAACATTACAGTACCAAGAGCGGTTATTAAACTCATAGGTATATTAATAATACTTTCAGAAGAAGTAAAAAATCCAAGTTGTGTTTCATTACTATATATTCCTAACATTATTCTATCCATCACCTTATATAAACTAACAGCTATAGCAGGAATAAATAATATTAATTCAGGTTTAATATTCTTTTTAATATCAGAAATTTTAGGTTTATACCAACCTACATACCTTTTCAAATAAAACCATAAATATCCATTAGATAATAAAGAAGACATAACTGTTATAAATGAATAAATCCATAAATCTTCAGGACCTTTAATAAAAATAAATATACATGCTACATTAAGTAATTTAATTATAATATTTCTTGTAACTGTTATCTTAAATTCTTCTAAACCAAAAAACATCCAACTTATATCTAGTAAAGCAGATAATATATATAATCCATTAATTAAAGCTATATTAAAATAACTTTTAGCAAAAAATATAATATAAAATAAATAAATAAATATAATAATAAAAGAACGAATAAATTGAAATGAATATATTGTCCAAAATGTTTTAGTTAAATCTTGTTTATTATTTTTAACTTTAGCTATACTTCTATTACCAAAATTTAATACTCCAAGCATACAAAAAAGAACAAAATATGTTACTATTGAATAATAAAAAGATTGAACACCTATCATTTTAGGTCCTAGTTTTCTAGATATATATGGTGCGGTAAATAACGGAGTTATTATTAATAATAATTGATATAATAAATTATAAATATAATTTTTTTTAACAGAACTCATTTTTTACCTACTTTCTTTTTAATCTATATAATACTGCATTTCTAAAGCCATATAGCCCTAAATAAAGTAATTTTTTCCAATGTATACCTCTTGCATCAAAGCTAGTTATGTAGTTTTTATTTATTTTATAAATATCATCTTTTTTAGATAAATCATATAAAGTTATACCTTCACCTAATTGTGGAAATATACAATTTTGCTCTATAGGTCTAAGAATTAATCCAAATGTTTTAATTCTTTTATAAGGTAAAGCCTTAGTAGAAACAACATATCTTTTATTTTTATAATTTTTTCTACTTCCATATAGGTCTAATATTATGTCACCTTTACATTCTGGAAATATTTTATCTTCTAATCCAATTCTTTCAAAAAAAATATCATATTTAATAGCTTCATTTATTTTAGGAAAATTAAAAACCTTGTTTCCTTGAAGCATAGGAACATAATAATCATTATTTGAGATATTACAATGTTGTCCTGCAACTGATCGATTTGATGATAATGAAATAATTGGATATACAAAATATTTATTTTTTTCTACAATATATCTCATATAATACTTTAACCATGAATGATTATCCCAACTTGAAATATACTCTGGTATTATGTTTCCTTCCGCCAAATTCATATCTTTATTTTTTAAGTACCATCTTTTAAATTTTTCCCACATATTTCTTGTCCAACATTGTCCCCATGATTGTGCATATTGCATCATATATGCATCATATCCATTATTTTCAGCTTCGAAACGTCTTCCTACACATTGATTAATTTCATTCTTATATAATGAAATCCCAGCAATATAATCTTCATTTTTATAAAATTTTATAGCTTGTTTAACATATGAATAAAAATAAGGTGAAACAATTAAGTCATCTTCAAGTATAATAACTGCATCATATATCTCTGTTAAATCTCCACATTGAATTATATGATTTCTTAATCCTTGTCTTTCTTTAAATGCTCTAATTTTTTTATTACCATACTTCCACTCAAACTTTTGGGCTATATTTATTATTTCTTCTTGAAGTTGTCCTTTATCTATGCTTATAATTAAATCTAAATTCTCATCAACATTCTTGATTAAATTTATAGAATTTAATAACTTACACATTGAATCTGGTCTATTATATCCCACCGCCACTATAGCAATATTGCTAATTAAATCTTTCATTTCAAATCACCACTTTTATATAATTTTTATAAATATATTTTAACAATAATAATTTTAATCTTTAATTTATTATAAAAATTATTACATTAATATTGCCCATATATTTAATCTATAAGTTTTAAAACTAAATATTTTTTTTCTTTAGTTACTATAGATTCAATACCACCAATTATATAAGTAAAAATTCCAAAAAAAATTGGTGCTCCTTGTAATATTGGTTCGGTAAAAAATACTATTAAAAAAGTAGAAATTATACTAATAATTAAAATTTTATACTCTTTAACTATAAATTTATCTTTATACACTTTTACTAATAATAAAATTGTTCCAATAGCAAACAATGTATAAAAAATAAACGGAATTACACCAGCATCTTTTGCAACATCTACCCATAAATTATGTGCATAATTATTATAAGGAGATTTACCTAAAGGATATAATGGCAATAACTTTAATATATCTATAGCATACGTCCATCTATCATTACTTGCCAGAGTATTTCCACTTTGTGATATAGAACTTCTTTGTCCTAAAGCAGTTGTAGCAAACCATTCTTGAATATTGAATAAATCTAACCAAATAATTAATCCAACTATAGTCACCAAAACAATTATAGCAAATATCCATTTTATTACTCCTAAAGTAAATGGCCTATTTATAACCATATATAAAAAAATGGCAATTAAAAAAATCATTGGTGTTAAATATAATATAGTTCTAGAGGCATTTAGAATAGAACCAACAACACCTCCTAAAGCTGCCAAAACACCTAACACTTTGAATAATTTTCTTTTTTCGTATACAATAAAATAAAATAATAATGAAACTGCCATTATATAATTTAAATTTTGTAAAGTTGCACTTATAACTCCCCCATAAACGTCATTATACTGTCTTCCTTCAATCATTAAAATATTTACATTTCTATTTGCTATCAAATTCATAAATCCATGCAAAAATGATCCAAAAGAGAATACAATAATACTTAATTTTAAGTTTTTATAGTTACCACATGTAATTATATAACCCAAATAAAATAATATTATTGGATTAATATATCTCATAATCATAGTTGATATTTCTGGCACTCCATAATTTATAATATCTATAAACATAAAACTAAAAGAAGCTAGTATTAAGATTATAAACATTGAATTTTTTAAAAAAACAATTTTAAAATTATTCTTCAAAACTGTATATAATAATAAAAATGGAATACAATAATTTGCTAATCCAAGAAAATTATTAGCAAATAAAAATAAAAGTAATTGTTGCATTTTCATTCTCCTATTCGTAAATACAATATTAATTAAATATTAGATATTATTTTTGCTGTATATTCAGGTGTAGAAGTAATAAATTTATTTTTTACTAATTCATAATCTAAAGTATTTATATTTTCTAAAAATTTAACAATAATATTAGTATCTACAATTTCTTTTTCACTCAGTAATAATGAATTACCATATTTTTTTAATGGTTCTATGCAAGTATCATATTTCCAACTATAGAAATGTATTATTGGTTTGCCAGTTGACATATATTCATAAATTTTAGAAGGTGCCATAGGACTTTCATGATTTCCAACGCTCAATAAAACATCTGCAGACATAATATAATCATTAGCTATATCATGTGGTTTCATGCCTAAAAACTTTACTTTATTAGGAAATTTATCACATAAACTCTCTATAATATCATTACAATCACCACCACCTATTATTATTAACTGATAATTAATACCTTCAATTGCTCTTATAAGTGTTTCAATTGCAAATTTAGGATTTCTTAATTTTTTATAAAATGTTCCCGTATAAACAATTGTTCTAAATTTATTGTCATTAAATTTAGATTTGTTTAGTTTAGGCTTACTTATTAATGGAAAATTTACTAATTCCATTTTATTTTTAAAATTTATATATTTATCAGAAAAGTAAAAATCTTTATGGCATTCCATTATTAAAATTTTATCACATTTATTAAAAATCATTTTTTCCCACTTATACCCAAGTTCTTCTCTTTTTTTATTAGATAATATTCCACTATTAGATTGTTCATTTGATAAAGTATCTAACGAATAATAAATAATTTTAATATCTGGTCTTTCATTTTTTATCAATTGCAATGCTGCTACCGCTTCAAGTGGAACATATGATGCTACAACGCTAACATCATTACATCCAAAACTTAAAGATAAACATTCATTTTTAAAACGATTCATTAATTTCTTACTTCTTAAAGGATATTTATTTATGTAAACTAACTTACTTAATCTAGATTTAATAATATCAATCTTTTTCCAAATTATTTTTTTATATTGATTTTCCAAAAAATACGATGGAGTATTTATTCTAATTATCTTCACTCCATCAATAACATTAATATTACTTCTATCGTTATAACATATGGTTGATACATCATTTCCTTTTAAAGCTAATTCTTTTGCTATTGAATGGACACAAATTCCAGTTGCACCTGGATTAGATAAATACTTTCCAGTTAAAAAAATATATTTTTTCATAATATTAATCTACCTCCATTTTATTTTAAGCATAAAATATTTAACTTATTTTTAATTATAATCTATTTTTTTATAAATTTAGCTAATATAATTATAATAAGCAATATTTTAAACTTAATTATAGGTAATAATATTTTTGCTTCTTTTCTTAAATACTTAATATCTAAATCCCAACCATAAATTCTCTCAAAACAAATTATTTTTTCTTTAAATTTTTTTCTACATTTAAAGACAGATAATTTTTTTGAATTATTAATTAACCAAAGTATTAACACAACGAAAGCAAATGCATTTAATGAACTATTATATTCTTCTTTAATTTTTAATTTTTCTAAATGCTGTCTCATTTTTTCTAATGTTATTTCCCAAGTACCATTTGGATTTTTAGATTGACTATTTGGATAGTTTACATAATGATATAAATTACTCTCTATAAAAGATATTTTATTAGCATTCCTTAATAGCTCAAAACTAAAAATTGCTTCTTCTCCGACAATATCATTAGTATATCTTAAATTATTTTTTTCTATTAAGCATCTAGAAACCGCTTTACGACATCCACCCCAAGGCATGTAACCTGTCATCTGACATCCAATCATATCTTTGACACTGAACTTTTTAAAATTTGACATTTTTTCATATTTTATAACATTTCCATTGATATCTTCTTGAATCACATCTATAAAAATGACATCTGAATTTTCATTTAATACTTTTTTGTTTAATAATTCAAAATAATTTGGTTCAATATAATCATCTGAATCAATAAAAACAACATAATCTCCCGTAGCTATATCTAAAGCTTTATTTCTAGCAAGTCCTGGTCCTTCATTTTTCTTCCTCTTAATTTTAATCCTATCATCATTTATAGAATAATTTAATAAAATATTATAACTATTATCCTTTGAACCATCATCTATAGCTATTACTTCCCAATTAGAATATGTCTGATTAATAATACTATTTAAACATTTTTCTATACTATTTTGTGAATTATACACAGGTATAATTACTGATATTTTCATTAAATTCTCCTTTTTAAACTTTAATTATTTTCTTAAAAAATTCTTATATAGCAATTTTTGTATTTTAATAGGACAAATAAACATAACTGTCTGAGCAATAAAAATTATTATATAATCAGTAAAACTAGAATAACCAATTTTCCAAAATCTTTTTATTGTCTTTATATAACTCCAGGTATTACTCCAACTTTTACGTCTCTTAGCTAAATTCTCATTTGCCCTAAACCATAGTAATGATTCCTCAAAATTATATGCCTTGCAACCTCCATAAAGCATTCTACCAAACAAATCAACATCTTGATTTCTTTTCAAATCACTATAACCATTAAACTCAAGAACTTTACTTTTCCTATACATGACACTAGGATGATTAAATGCACTTCTTCTTTTAGAAAACTCATATATATCATTATTATTAGTTGGTACAACACGTCTTCCTATAATATTATCTGTTGTTCCATCAAATTCATCTATAGCCGAACCTATTATTACAAGTTCTGGATTTTCTTCAAATTTTTTAACTTGCCTTTCGCATCTAGTTCTCATAGAAATATCATCAGTATCCATTCTAGCAACTAATTCATTTTTGCAATTCTTCAATCCAAAATTAAGAGCAAAACCTAATCCTCTATTTTTAGAATAACCTACTATATTTAATAATTCCGGATATTTATTTTTATATTTATCTAAAACATATTGCAATTCTGAATTAATATTACCATCTTTAACTATAACTATTTCATTTGGCTTTAAACTTTGATCAATCATACTTTTAAGTGATTCATCTAAGTATTTAGGATTTTCTTTATCATATAAAGACATCAAAACACTATAATTTTCCATAAAATTTACTCCTAATTAATAATTAATCAATAAAATATTTCTATAAATTATAAAATTTTATAATTTTTTTAGCCTTAGCTTGTAATAAATCATACTTACTTTTTTCAATTTTTTTAGTTCGTAGAAGATAGTCGCCTAAATCTTCAGAAGTAGCCATATTATCATTAGTAATACCTTCCTGTTTTATAAATGCCTTCTGTACGGTTTGAAAAATTATTTTTAAATCACCCCAAAATGTAATTTTTTTTATATATTCTAAATCATAATTTAATTTTTCATCCCAACTAATAGAATTTCTACCACTTACCTGTGCTAAACCACTAAGTCCAGGCCTAACACTATGACGTTCTCTTTGCTCTTCTGTCATAAAAACCATATCTCTAATTAATTGAGGTCTTGGACCAATAATACTCATATCACCTTTAATAATATTAAATACTTCAGGTAACTCATCTAAGCTTGTACTCCTAAGCCACTTTCCAAAATTAGTAAGCCTAACTTCATCCGGCATTAAATTACCATTTTCATCCTTTTCATCTGTCATAGTCCTAAATTTATATAAGCAAAAAATTTCTTCATTTAATCCTGGTCTTTCTTGCTTAAAAATTATAGGAGATCCTAATTTTATTTTAACAAGAATTGATATTATTATATACAACCAACTAAATATAACTATAGCTAAAATAGAACAAAACAAATCAAATATTCTTTTTAAATATTTTTCATAAAATGTTTTTTTACGTTTATTCATATTTATAATATCCTCTATTCAAAGCATCTTTTAACAATCTCTATTATTATATTTTGTTCTTCTTTAGTCATTTTATTATCACTTGGCAAGCATAAACCTCTATTAAATATATCACTACCTACATCAGTAAATTTACTGTTATTATAAGCATTAGTTTTAGCTCTACCACTTCCATCTTTAGTAATAAAATCATTCATTCTATATATAGGTTGCATATGCATTGGTTTCCATATAGGTCTTCCTTCTATATTATACTTAGCTAAACTTTCTAAAATTTCTGTAGGACAACTTTTTCCAATTTCACTAACATAAACAACTTCACTATCACTTCTAACTTGATTACACATAGCCTCTGGCTCAATAATTATACAACTTAACCAAAAATTTGGTTTACTATTTTTTTCATCATAAGGATTCATATTTACAGGTAAATCTTTAAACCCTTCTCTATATCTTTCGTAAATTTCTTTCTTTTTTAAAATATGTTGATCTAAATATGGAAACTGTCCTCTTATAACTCCAGCAACTAAATTGCTCATTCTATAATTATATCCTAATTCTTCATGTTGATACCAAGGAGCATTTTCTCTTGATTGAGTTGACCATTTCTTTACTTTTTCAGCTGCATATTTACTATCTGTAAGAAGCATTCCACCAGAAGAACCTGTAATTATTTTATTCCCATTGAAACTAATAATATTAAATTTTCCAAAACTTCCAGTTTGTTCCTCTTTATATTTAGCTCCTAAAGATTCTGCCGCATCCTCTATTAAAACTGCTCCATACTTATCACATATTCTTTTAATATCATCAATTTTAGCTGGTGTCCCATATAAATGTACCAAAACAACAAGCCTAACATTTGGATATATTTCAAAAGCTTTTTCTAATGCTACAGGATCCATATTCCAAGTATCATATTCAGTATCAATAAAAATTGGAATTCCACCTTCATATACAACAGGATTTACTGTAGCAGCAAATGTAATATCAGAACAAAAAACCATTTCACCACTTTTTATTCCAGAAAGCTTTATAGCCATGTGTAATGCTGAAGTTCCTGTTGAAAGAGCTACAGCGTATTTACATCCTACTTTTTCACATGCTAACTTCTCTATTTCATTTATATTCTCTCCAACAGTAGACATCCAATTTGTTTCATATGCTTCATTTATATATTTAATTTCATTTCCATGCATCGTTGGAGATGAGAGCCATATTTTTTTTTCAAAAGGTTTTATTTTTTTTGTCATATCTTCCTCCAAAAATATTTTAAAATAATATAAATTTTTGATAATTTATTTCAAAATCACTTTAAATTTTACCTATAGCAACTTCTTCTTCAAAAATATCTTTTTTATTTTTATCTAACCTATTATAAGTTGGAACAAATTCTTCTATTTTATCTCTTATTTCTTCAGGCGTTCCAAAAGAACTTACATATAAAAGTTCAGTTATTTCAGCTTTTATATGTTTAAAGTCAAAATCTCCTGGCTTGCCTATAAATATTTTTTCATGCTTAGTTTCAGTTAATCCTTCTTCATCCATAAGAAGTTCTTCATATAATTTTTCTCCTGGTCTTAAGCCAATTACCTTTATATCTATATCTTCAAAAGGTTCATATCCAGAAAGCTTTATTAAATTTTTTGCTAAATCATATATTTTAACTGGTTTACCCATATCTAAAACAAATATTTCTCCACCTTCGGCATAAGCACCAGCTTGAAGAACTAATTGAGTTGCTTCAGGAATAAGCATAAAATATCTTGTTATATATTTATTTGTTAAAGTAACTGGCCCACCTTCAGCTATTTGTTTTTTAAATAAAGGAATTACTGAACCATTACTTCCAAGAACATTTCCAAATCTAACAGCAACAAAGTCTGTTTTACTTTCTTTGTTTATAGCTTGTATTATCATTTCACACATTCTCTTAGTTGCTCCCATGACATTAGTTGGATTTACAGCTTTATCTGTTGAAATCAATACAAACTTCTCAACTCCATATTTATCTGCACACTCTACAGTATTTAAGGTTCCACCAACATTATTTTTAATAGCTTCTCCAGGGCTTGTCTCCATTAAAGGAACATGCTTATGTGCTGCTGCATGGAAAACTACCTCAGGTCTGAAATCATTAAAAATAGAATCTAATTTTTGTTTATCTCTAACTGATGATATTATAACTTGTTTCTTAAGTTCTGGATGGGTTCTATTTAATTCCATCTCCAAATCATAAGCATTATTTTCATAAATATCTAGAATCATAAGCTCCTTTGGAGAAAATTTAGCTATTTGTCTACAAAGTTCTGAACCAATTGAACCTCCTCCACCAGTTACTAAAACTCTTTTGTTTCTTATATATTTAGCTATTTCATCTTTACTAAGATTAATTTCTTCTCTTCCTAAAAGATCCTTTAAATCAACATCTCTCATCTTAGTTAAATTAACTTTGCCACCTATCATTTCATAAACTCCAGGCATTATTTTAACCTTAACCTTTGTATCATGACATGCTTCTATAATTTTTTTCTTTTCTTCAGTAGTAATAGATGCTATAGCTATTAAAATCAAATCTACTTTTTGATTTTCAACAATATGTTTTATATCTTCTCTAGTACCTAAAACTTTAACGCCATTTATATATGTACCTAGCTTACTTATATCATCATCTATAACGCCTATAGGCTTAAATCCTGCTCCAGTTTCTCTTTTCATTTCATTTATAACTAATCTTCCACAGGAACCGGCCCCTACAATTAAAACATTCTTTTGAACTTCTACGCCTCTTAAAGTACCATACATTACAACTCTTCTATACATTCTAAAAGAAAGTCTAAATCCTATAGTTAATACCATAGTTAATATACCAGCAGATATAGTTACCATCATAGGAATTCTAGGGTTTAAGAAAAACATAATAACAATGTTTATAAAACATCCTAAAACACAAGCAGCTACTCCTCTCATAACTTCATCTAAGCCAGCAACACTCCATAAGCTTTTATACATTCTAAAAAAGGCAAACAAGATAATATATATAGCTACTATAAGTGGCATCCATTTAAAATAAACTGCCCACTGTTCCTTAGGTATATCTCCTAGTACAGGTGCATTAAATGCAAATCTTACTAACATGCTAAAAATATAAGCAATATTAATAAAAATCACATCAAAAACAGCTAATAAAATCCCCTTTATCATACTTGATTTTGACATTTCACTCCTCCCCTAACTAAAAATATATTTCAAGTTTAGTAAACTAAAATTTTAATTTATTAAAAATCTATTTATTCTTTTTTATAATAATAATAATATTTTCCTTTAGAACTTTCCTCTCCATTGAATACTACACCTATTATATTAGACTTAACTGTTTTTAATCCTTTTACAGCTTCAACAACAATATCTTTTTTTGTATACCCATATTTAACAACAAGAATTGTTCCATCAACTTTTGTTGATAGTATTTTAGAATCAGCAACAGCGTTAACTGGTGGAGTATCTAAAATTATGTAATCATATCTTTCTTCCAATTGACCTAATAAATGTTCCATAGCTTTTGATGCTAACATCTCTGCAGGATTTGGTGGAATTAATCCTGAAGGTAATACATGCAATCCAGATTTATGTTTATAAATTACATTAGAAAAATCTTCTTTTCCAAGTAAAAATTCTGTTAATCCTTTTGAATTACTAATCCCAAATTCTTTATGTATAATCGGTTTTCTTAAATCGCAATCAATAATAATAGTTTTTTTGTTATCTTGTGCAAAAGATAAAGCTAAATTTATACTAGTTGTAGATTTTCCTTCTCCTGGCTCAGCACTAGTTATTACAATAGATTTAACAGGATTATCAAAAGAAGAATACTGTATGTTTGTTCTTAAAGTTCTATAACTTTCTGCTGCTATAGATTTTGGATTATTTTCTAATAATATCATTTTTATCTCCTCCACTAATTAAAACTATCATAATCTGGAATTGTTCCTATAATAGGTAATCCTAAAGTTTTTTCTAAATCATCTCTTGATTTGAAAGTATTATCTAAATATTCTAATAAAATTGCTAATCCTATTCCTATCATTAATCCTAAAACAAATCCAATAATTATATTTAATTTTTTATTTGGACTGCAAGGTTTTTCTGGTAATTGTGCTTTCTGTATAACCTGTACATTGCCATTTGGGATAATTTCTTTAGCCTCAGCAATAAACTCATCTGTTATAGCGTTAGTAATTTTTAAAACCTCTTGTGGATTTTTCCCCTTAAATCCTAAATCTAAAATTTGTGTATCTGCACTAGGTGTTACTTTAAGATTTTTTAAAATAACCTTTAATTCTTGTTGATTATAGCTTATATTAGCTTTATTTAAACCTTTTGTTACTAAATCTGTAGTTTTAGCAAGTTCTGCATAAGTTTTCATAAGTTTTTGATACATCATAACATCATTGTTGTCGTAATTAGTAGTTTCTTTATTCACCTCTTGCTTACCTATAAAAAGTTTAGTAGCTGCCTCAAATTCAGGTTTTATAACAAAAAAATTTAATAAAATTGAAATTAAAGTCACTCCAATAGTAATTAAAGCTATTAATTTCCACCTTTTTCTTAGTGTATAAAAAATTTCTTTTAAACTTATAGTTTTTTCTTCCATTTGTCCTCCCCTTGTATGTTTATTTATTTTTTACATTTTGTTACTTTTATTAACAAAACCCTCATTAAAATATAATAAACTATTTTAACAAATTTATAAAGGTATAAATTTTATTAAAATAATACTATTTATAAAGATATATTTTAAATTAATATAATTAAACATAAGCATTAATTTTTTTACTTTTTTTTCAATATACTTTATTTTTAACTCTATAATTTTATTAATTATTAATCTCTAAAAAGTTAACAATGTAATATTCTACAAAATATTACATTGTTAACTTTATGTTAACATCTACTTGTAGATAATTTTTACTGTAAAAAATTTCATTTTTTTTGCTGCATCCCTCATAACTTTTATACTTAAAGTTCCCCATTTAAAATCCTTTTTAAACCAATTGTCACTAGAAATTTCTTCTTCAAAATTTTGTTTTATCCACTCATCATATAAAGTTTCTTCTTTACTATTAAAATTATCTAAGCTTCTAAGAGATATTTCCTTTATATTACTTCCTAAAAATTCTATATCAACATTAAAATTAACTAAATCATCAATTTTAACTTGATCTAAAATTTCAATTTTACTTTTATTATTAAAATCTAAAAAATTAAAGTTAAAATTCTTCTTTAAAAACCTTTTTAAAAAAAACTTATTACATTTTTTATCTATAACTTTGCTTCCAATCTTTATTTTACCTTTATTTAAATCCATATAATCCCCTCCATAAACTACATAATAATATTTATTTTTGCATAATAAAATTTATCATATAATTTATGTTATCAAAAAAAATATATATAGGTAAATACAAACAATTTTACACATTTCAACAAATTATAATAATTATAATTATATTAAAACACTTTTTTAAATTTTATTTTTAATTTTATTAGATTTTTAACCCAAAATTTATTCATATATCATATTGTTAATAATTTATTTTATATTTCACAAATATTTTTACAAAAAAATATATTAAATTTAGCCACATTATATTTATATTTTCTTTACTAAAACAAAACCATCACTTAAAATCATAGAAATTAAGTAATGGTTTTTTATTCTAATATCTAATTTACTTTTTAACTTTGTCTATACTTCTATCCATATTAGTGTTTGTTGGCTCTAATTTAAGTCTTCCGTATATTACTTTATTTACTATTAGAGCTATTCCAATACCCATTACTATAAATGCTATTCTCATAGGAATTGAAACCCCAGGACTGAATAAAATCATAGCTGATCCTAAAGAGTTTAATGTTACAAAAATTATCTTTACTTTGTACTCTTTAACAAAAGTATAAATATAACTTAATACTAGTAAAATTACTGTACTAAATTGTTCTGGTACTATGTAAACAAATAATACTAAGAAAATGGCTGCTCCTATAATTGTACCAAAAAATCTTTCTTTAACTCTAACTTTTGTATCATCAAAGTATGGTTGAGTTATTGACATAGCTGTCATACTTATCCACATAGATTTTTCAAAATCTAATAAGCTACCAATAAACATAGCTAAAGAAACAGATAAAGCCATTCTCAAAGAGAAGTTAAACTGAAGAGAATTTGTTTTCATATTTTTTATCATTTCACTTATGCTAAGATGTTCTGAATCATCTTTCTTTCTATGTGTAAAATAATAAACAATTGAAATTAATACTCCTGCAGCTAATAAAGCTATTAATCTTTTTGGAAACAGACTCCAATTTACAGGAGTTCCTTCTATAAATATATAACATAAGATAAATGGCAAATAAACTTTTGTTTCCATACGATTAGTAACTAAATAAGCTATTACAAATAAACTTACGAAGTTTACAACTAGTCCTAAAAAAGGATTTATTGTAGACACTTGGCTTGTAACTCCCATAAGCACAAAAGCTAATATAGTTGTTATTATTGCCTCATGTAATTTTAAACACAAGTGAACACTAACAAACATAAGCATTGCTGTAATAGCACAAACTCCAATTAAAGTGTTTTCACTTCCAAAAACAGCTCCAAATAAAGATACAAATGCAATTATTACTATTATTAGTATCAAGTTACTTATAAGAACTTTGGGTGTTAAATTCTTTTTTATGCTTTCTTTCATCCTCATCCTCCTCTTTTCCCTGTAGTTATTTTCTTCTGACAAGCATTATATCATATTTACAAAGCTTAGTTAAATTATCTTTTTAAACAAAAAAGAAGAGTTCAAAGCCTTTAATTATTACTTTGAACTCTATTTCTTTAATTTATTAATATATTCTAGTTTTTTTACACATATTAATACTTTTTACTTATAATTTTAATAAGAAAATCCTATTTGTTTTTTACATTAAATTTAATAAATAAAAGAGTAAATTATAATAATCTGTTATTCTAAAAGCTAAAATTTTCTAAATATTATAATGGCCTTAAATAAATCACCATCTACAACAATATTAAATTTTCCTCCTTGAAGTTCAACAAAACTCTTAACTATAGCAAGACCTAATCCTGCTCCCTCTGTATTACGAGCCTTGTCTCCTCTTACAAAACGTTCTGAAATTTCATTAATATCAAAAGTTATTTCCTCTGCTGATATATTTTTTATCACTATAGAAACTTCTTCCTTTTCATCTTTAATATCTATATATACTCTTGAATTAGGAAGTGCATACTTAACTGCATTTATTATTAGATTTTCAAAAACTCTATAAGTTCTTTGTCCATCTAACTTTAATATAACCTTCTCTCTTGGAAGAGAAAGTCTAACATCTAAAGAGGCTTCTTTTATTTTATCTTCTAATTCTAAAATAACTTCTTTCATTAAATAAGCAACATCAACATCCATAATATTTAAGGTAACATTTCCTGTGGTAGCCTTAGTAACTTCAAATAAATCTTCTATTAACTCCTTTAATCTTAAGGATTTTCTTTCTAAAGTATCTAAATAAGCCTTTCTCTTCTCCTCATCAGTTTCTCCCTTTAACAAATCAACATAAGCGATTATAGAAGTTAATGGAGTTTTTAAATCATGAGAAACATTAGATATAAGCTCTGTCTTCATTCTTTGACTTTTAACTTCTTCCTCAACTGCCTTTTTAAATCCTGATTGTATATTGTTTAATTCATCTCTCATAGGATTAAAAAAGCCACAATCACAATTTTCCTTTTCATCTAAATTTCCTTTAGATATTTCCTTTGTTCTTTCTAAAACTTTATTATAATCTTTTTTTAACTTATCTATATACTTTTTGCCAAAGTAGAATAAAGCAATTGAGTATATAATAGCTAAGAATATTCCAAAGAACCACAATACACAAAATAGTGAAACAATAATAAAGTTTATTCCTATAAGAATCAAAATCATCTTATCACTATTTTTATTTAAATCTATTCCCTTTAGATAATTTGCAAATTTTCTAAATAAAGAAATAACAACATCTTTTAATCTATATATTAAGGATTGTTTTCTTATAAAACTTCTAAAGCCTATATTAAATATATTTTTTATATATAAAATTTCAAAGAATACAAATCCATAAACAAATACAAGGTAAATCCAACCTAAAACATTAGTAAAGGCATTAACATATGGGAATATATTCATCCTAATACCTTCTCCGATTCCATCTTTAAGCATAGCTCCAAGACCTAACCAATAGCCTACAAAACTTAAAAATGCAATAATTAAAATTAAAATTAAGTTAAGCTCTAAAGGCATTTTTGAAAACTTCTTAAAGCCTAAAATTTCTCTTGTATATCTAAACGGAATAAGTAAAGCTAAAAGAATTATAACCACTATACCTACTGTTATGAAAGGTATAGTAGCTAAAAATAAGGCTTTAATTCTACAATTTAAATCTTTATAATATAAACTATCTTTATATTGTAAATTCTTTGGCACAGCATAAACATAAGTCATATTTTCTATTGGCTTTGCTTCATATTTATCCTTATACAAATAATATGGTGAACTCATCTCATTTACTAATCTATTTATTTCCTTATTATTATCTCCATAAACCTCTTTTAATGAAACTTGCCCTTTACTATCATATTTTATAAGAATATAGAATCTAAAGTATTCTTCTAAATCACTTTTATTTACTTTTTTTCCTTTAGCTAAAGCTTCAAGTAACCAATCTTGTTCTCCTTTAGTCTTATAAACTGTATTACCTTCATTATCCATAGCATATACATTTAAATTTCCTAAAGAATTTAAGCTATTTACAAGAGAATTAATTCTTGAATTTACTCTCCTATTTTCTTCAACTATTTTATTTTTAGAAATATCTCTGTCTTCATAGTCATTATTTCTATTTGTATCAACTAAGTCCTTTGAAGGATTTAAAGGCTTATTATTTTCTTTAGCTTTATTCTCTAAATAATCAAAGTATATTCCATAATTAGTTTCTACTATATCTTCTCTTAAATCATAATTATCTAACAAATCATAATTTTTAACATACTCAGAAGCATTTTTATCTATTATAGGATAAGCTAACAAAGAGGCTAAGGAAACAATTCCTATTAATACAAATATAAATATTGAAAAAATAATATTTTTCTTACTAGTTTTTTTAGAATTAACCTTTTCTTTATTGTTTGTCGATTTTATAGCCAACTCCCCACACCACCTTTAAATATTTTGGATTTTTTGGATCTATCTCTATTTTTTCTCTTATATTTCTTACATGAACCATTACAGTATCAGTATTTACTGCATTTTCATTCCATACTCTTTCATAGATTTCTTCTGCTGAAAAAACTCTTCCTGGATTTTTAATAAGTAATTCAAGTATTTTAAATTCAATAGGTGTTAATTTTACCTTTTCACCATCTACTAAAACCTCTTTACTATCAGTATTTACTTCTAATCCTCCAATTATATATGAGTTTTTTTCTTTTCCCTCTTTCTTTACCATACTTAAATATTTAGAATATCTTCTTAACTGAGAATTAACTCTTGCAAGAAGTTCTAAAGGATTAAAAGGTTTTGTTATGTAATCATCTGCTCCAATATTTAATCCTAAAATTTTATCCATATCTTCAGATTTTGCAGATAACATTATTATAGGAAAATCATAGTTTTCTCTAACTTTCATAACCATAGTAGCACCATCCATTTTAGGCATCATTATATCTACAATAGCTAAATGAATATCTTCCTTTTCTATTATTTCTAAACCTTCTATTCCATTGCTACCTTTAAAAACATTGTAACCTTGATTTTTTAAATATATTTCAATAGCCTCTCTTATTTCTTTTTCATCTTCAACAACTAAAATATTATACTTTTCCATTTTTCATTACTTCCTTTTCAATCACTATATTTTATTAGATTAAATAAAGTTTCTATATACCTAATAACTTAAATATATCACTATAAATCTTAACTTATTAAAATAATCTAATATTTTAATATAATGATAGCATATAAAATCTTTAACTTTTAAAAATACCTCTCTTACAAAAAGCTATTTTAAATATATTAAGATTACTAAACTTAATTTTAAAACACCTCCTAAACTTAATATTTTAAATATAACTTAGCCTTTACTATGTCTTTATATTAAAATAAAAAAATAAAGAAACCCTCTAGATAAATCTAAAGATTTTCTAAAGAGTTTCTTAAATATTACTTATTTTTATTTAATTTTAATTACTTCAACTTTATATCCATCTGGGTCTGTTACGAAATAATAAGCTGATGAAGTTTTTGACAATGCTTTTAAAGGTGTAACTTCATATCCTAAAGAAATATGTCTATCTCTTTCTGCTTCTAAATCCTCTACTCCAACAGCTATATGACTAAATCCATTTCCTAAATCATAAGGTTTTTCTTGGTCATAATTATAAGTTAATTCAATCTCATAGCCCTCTTCCTTGTCAGAAAGATAAACTAAAGTAAAGCCCTTATCTTTAAAATCTTTTCTTCTTGTTTCAATAAGACCTAAAGCCTCTTTATAAAATTTTAAAGACTTTTCTAAATCCTTAACTCTTATACAAGTGTGTAACATTTTGCTTTTCATTAAATTTCCTCCTATAATAAATATAAAATTTTTATCTTAATATTTCTAAAAAAAGAGGTGCCTAAAGCAAGGCACCTACTTTCATTAAATTATTTATTCTCTTCTATTAGCTCCTCAATCTTACACTTACATCTAGCTCCACAACAAGCACCTGTTGTAGCTCCTGTTTTTTCTCCAACTTCTTCTACTGAAAGAGCTCCGTCCTTAATAACCTCAACTATCTTTTCTTCTGAAATTCCTTTACATAAACAAATGTTTGACATAATAAAAGTCTCCTCTCAAATCACTTTAATATTTTGCTCAGATTTCTAATTTATTATAATTATTAAATAATAATCTTTATCGTTTAATAAGATAATAACAGATAAAAAACTTTATTGCACACGCCAAATATAAGCATTTTAACTCTTATTAAGTGTATATTTAAGTTTATTCTTAATTTTCTAAATTATGCTAATGTTTTCTTCCTAAAACTTTCAATTCCTATTCTTTCTATAAAGTTTCCTAACTTTTCTCCAGGCATAGCTTCTTCTTTATAAATAGCTAAAACCTTATCAACTATTTTTAAAGCTTCTTGTTCCTTAACATCTTTAATTAATATATTCGCCATCCTTTGATTATATCCTGCTGAACCTCCTACAGTTATTAAAAAACCTTCTTTATCTGCTATAACTCCAATATCTTTTGCATAGACACTTCCACAAGCGTTTCTACATCCAGATACTCCAATTTTAGTTCTACAGGGCATATCCATATGCTTATATTTATTTAAAATTTTCATACCAGTACCTATTGTGTTAAATTTTGACCTTTTACAAAATCCAGCTGGACACATCTCAACATTTTTTATTGAATTTTGTTTCTTAACAGCAGGTTCCATTCCTAATTCTCTCCATATACTAGGTAAGTCTTCCCCTTTTAAATTAGTTATTAAAATTCTTTGACCAGAAGTTATCTTTATAACTCCATTGTATTTCTTAGCTACCTTTGCAATGTTTTCTAGTTGTTCTGGTGTAATAAAGCCTCCTGGAATATGAGGAGTTATTCCAAAAGTTCTTTTTTCCTCTCTAATTTTTTGTAAGTTTCCATAGTTAGTACCACTAATCATTTTAGGTATATTATTTTTTAAATTATTCACTAAATGTCCTCCTCTAAACTTTAAATATAAATCATTATTAGTATACACTAAAGCTATAAAAAAATAGGTAACTTATGTTACACATAAAATAAAAGATGACATAAGAATTTATCCTTATCTTATGCCATCTTTTTTAATTTTTATACTAATAAACTTTCAATTAAATCTGATTTTACTATTTTCCCATCTTTTAATTCTATAAACTTATTTGCTAAAGCTTTTGCATCTTTCCTATCATGAGTTACAAAAATAGAAGTTATTTTTGATTTTTTAAGTATATCTCTTATTTCTTCTCTTATTTTTTCTTGAAGATTAGCATCTAAGTTAGAAAAAGGTTCATCTAGCAAAAGAACTGCTGGTTTAGGTGCTATAGCTCTAGCTATTGCAACTCTTTGTTGTTGTCCTCCACTTAATTCATAAGGATATTTATTTTCATGTTCTAAAAGATTAACAAGTTTAAGCATTTCCTTTGATATCTCTTCTTTTTCTTTTTTGCTCTTATTTTTAAGACCAAACTGAATATTTTTTTTAACAGTCATATGAGGAAATAATGCATAATCTTGAAAAACCATTCCAACACCTCTTTTTTCTGCCTCAATAAAAATGTCCTCTGAAAAAACTAACTTTTCTCCAATTTTAATTTTTCCCTTACTTGCCTCTTCTAAACCAGCTATTATTCTAAGTATTGTGCTTTTCCCACTTCCACTTTCTCCTAAAATAGCTAATATATCTCCTTTTTCTAAATTCATATTAAAATTATAAATAATATCTTTTTTAGAATTTGGATATTTAAAATTCAATCCCTCAGCCTTAATATACATTATTTTTCCTCCTTATCTGCAACTTTATATAAGAAATATATAGCTAAAAAGCTAATAAATACTATTATTAAAGATGGTATAGACGATTCTGGAATCATCTCATCATTAGCATATTCAAATACCTTTGTAGATAAGGTATAAAAATTAAATGGTCTTAAAGTTAAAACCAATGGAAGTTCTTTTATTATATCAACAAAAGTTAAAGCAAAAGCTCCTAAAATTGCAGGTTTTAATAAATGTATATCAACCTTAAAGAAAGTTTTAGTTCTACCATAACCTAAAGTTCTTGAAGCTTCAGTAAATTTATTTCCTATCTTTTCAAAGCCCCCTTCTATATTCTGATATCCTATTGCTAAAAACCTTATTATATAAGCAAATACAAGCACTAAAATACTTGTGCTTAAAGCTAAACCTTTAATTTTACTTTCTATATTAGAGAAAAATAAAATCATTGTTATAGCAACCACAGCCCCAGGAAGAGAGTATCCTATTAAAGTTACTTTACTATAAACTTTTCCTAAAATTCCCTCATTACTTCTTACATAGTTTGCAACTATTAAAGCCATAATTACAATAATTAAACTACATAAAGATGCAAGAAATACAGAATTAAATATCATGTTTAAGAATTGACTATAATATATATTTTTATAACTTTTAATAGACCAAAGAACCATTTGAACAACAGGTATTAAAAATCCTAAAGCAAAAATTATAAAACAATATAAAATAGCTATATATTTACTAAATCCTTCAAGCTTCTTTCTCTTTAAAGGTCTAATCTTTGTATTTGTAAAACTAAACTTTCTCCTTCCTCTTAAAAACTTTTCAAAAGCAAGTATAATAAAGACTGTAACCATAAGTATTGATGACAATCTTATAGCAGAATCTACATCACCTAAAGATATCCAACTTTTAAATATAGCAGTACTAAAACTTTGAACTCCTAAATATGAAACAACTCCATAATCACTTAAAACCTCTAAAGCAATTAAAGTTCCCCCTGCAACTATAGCCCCTCTACTTACAGGTATTATTACTTTAAAAAATATCGCTATAGGACCTATTCCTAAAAGTCTAGCACTTTCTATTAAACCTGATGATTGTTTTTCTAAAAAACTTCTAGTTATCATATACACATAAGGAAATAAAAATAAGGTAAATATAAAGATTGCTCCCTTTATAGACATAATATCAAAATACTTTTGATTCACATCAAACCCTAAAAAATTTCTAAAAAATCTTTGTACAAAACCTGTATAGCTTAATATTCCAGAATATGTGTAAGCTCCAATATAAGGTGGTATGGCTAAAGGAAGTATTAAAGCTAGCTTAAAAAATTTTCTAAAAGGAAAATCATAAGATGCTACTAACCAAGCTAAAGTTAAACCTATTAAAATACTTAATAAAACAGTAAAGAAAACAACTATTATAGAAGTTACTACATAATCTTTCAATAAATATTCCTTTATATGATACCAAGTGCTATTAGGACTTTTAAATAAGTGAAGTATAACATCTAAATTAGGTATAATGATAAGCAAACTAATTATAGCACTTAAAATTGCCCAACCATTAAATCTAAATCTTTTCATTATTTCCATCCTACTTGATCAAATATTAATGTAGCTTTTTCTTTTTCCTCTCCTAATGTTTCATAATTTAAATCTTGAACTGTAAAATCTCCCCAAGATTTTTGAAGTTCACTTTTTCCAACTTTAGGATTCAATGAAAATTCTCCATTTTCATCAACATAAGCTTTTTGAGCTTTTTCATCTGTTAAATACTCTAAAAGTGCAATAGCATTATTCTCATTTTTGCTATTTTTCATAAGAGCCCCAAAACTTAAGTTTAAATGAGTATTTTCTGGGAATAAAACTCCTATTTCTTTTCCAACCTTAGCTTCTTCTTCATCAGAGGATGAAATCATTTTAGCTATGTAATAAGAGTTCATTATTCCAACATCTCCAATACCAGCTATTATAGCTTTTGCTTGGTCTCTATCATTTCCCTCTGGAGTTCTAGCAAAATTATTTACCATTCCTTCAGCCCAGGATTTTGCATAATCCTCTCCTTTTAATTGTATAAATGATGCTAATAAAGCATTATTATATGATGAACTTGAACTTCTAGTTAAAACTTTCCCTTTAAATTCTTCTTTAATTAAGTCATCATATGTCTTTATTGAATCTTTATTTACTTTATCCTTATTATAAACAATGATTCTAGCTCTAGAAGTTAAGCCAACCCAATTCTCTCCTCTATATTCCTTAGGTATATTACTCTCTATTTTCTCTGAAGATACTTCTTTTAATAAATCTTTCTTCTTTAAAGTAGTAATATTCTCTGCACCTACAGTTAAAAATAAATCTGCTGAACTTTTATCTCCTTCTCTTGAAATTCTCTCAATCAATTCATCACTTTTTCCCTCAACTAAGTTAACCTTTATTCCAGTTTCTTCTTCAAAATCTTTAAATAATTTTTTATCTACATCATAATGTCTTGAGGAATAAACGTTAACCTCTTTACTTTCTCCCTTAACTTCTTTTTCCTTATTACTACATCCAGCCAAAACTCCCATAGTCATAACTGTAGCTATTGCTAAAACTAATATTTTTTTTCTTTTTAACATTTATTTTCCCCCTTAAACTTTCAAATTTTTAATAAATATATTAAAAATACGACTTAATTTTGATAAATTAATAAAATTAGCACTCTCTGTTTAAATGATACTGATTATCATTTTTAATGTCAAGCTTTTAATTTTATATTTAAAATTTATTTTTAATTTATACATATTTGCTAAAATAAAAAAAGGTAGTAAATTCTTTAAATTTACTACCTTGATTATTTATAAACTTAACTATTTAATACAACTTCAGAATTAAATGAAGAAGTATTATTTAAATAAATTTTTAATTTTTCAATTCTCTTTTTATTAGTTTTACAAACTTGGAAAGAAAGATTGTTATATTCAATCATTTGATTTTCCTTTTGCGGAATATTTCCTATTAAGTTAACAACAAAACCACCTATAGTCTCTATATTCTGACTTTCAAGATTTAGGTTTAAAGAATCATTTAGCTTGTCTAATGTTAATAAACCGTCTACTACATAGGTATTATTATCTATCTTATCTATGTAGCTTTCTGAATCGTCATATTCATCTAATATATCACCCATAACTTCCTCAATTAAATCTTCTATAGTAACTATTCCAGAAAATCCACCGTACTCATCTATTATTACAGCCATATGTTGTTTGCTATCTTGTAATTCCTTAAATAAATCATCTATAGCTTTATTCTCAAGAACAAAATATGCTGGACGTATTAACTCATCTAGTTTAATATTATCCATACCAATTTTTACAACTGCCTCAAAGAAATCCTTTAAATAAAGAATTCCAACTATGTTGTCCTTACTTTCATTATAAACTGGAACCCTTGAAAATTGCTCGCTTATAAGTTTTTTAGCAATAACCTCATTTTGAGTATTTGATTTTATTGCAAAAACCTCTCCCCTAGGAGTCATAACTTCCTTAACTATTTTATGATCAAACTCAAAAATATTATCTAACATATCCTTTTCAGTTTTATCAATTACTCCATTTTCTTCTCCTATATTTATCATAGATTTTATCTCATCTTTAGATACTGTTTCTTTATTGGAAACCTTATTTAAGCCTAAAATCTTTATAAATAAATTCGTTGAAGATGAAAGTATTTTTACAAAAGGTTTTGATATTTTAGAAATAAAATTGATTGGTCTTATAGACATTAAAGCAATTTCCTCTGGTTTTTGTAAAGCTATTCTCTTTGGAAGTAACTCTCCAAATACTAATGTTACATAAGATAAAAGAACAGTTATAACTATAACTGAAATAATGTTGCTGTAAGGAATATTTAGCTTGTACATGAAATTAGCTAGAGTTTCTGAAATGCTAGTAGCTGCTGATGCACTGGCAAAAAAACCTGCAAAAGTTATTCCTATTTGAATAGTAGATAAAAAATTGCCTGGAGATTTTAAAACCTTTTTTAATAAAAGAGCTTTTTTATTTCCCTTTTCTGCAAGCATTTTTATCTTTGATTTATTTACAGATACCATTGCCATCTCTGCTGCTGCAAAGAATGCATTAATTAAGATAAGAATTAATATTAGAATAATTTTTGGTAAAATACTGGGACTCGGGTCCATTCTTTAACTCCTCCTCTAAAAAAATAATTTTTTATTTATCTTATAGTTAATTGAAATAAAATATACTTATAAGATAAGTAATTTTAAATCATAATACCATAACGGTGTTTTTTATTCAATTATATAATATGCACAATTTAGGCTAAATTATACTAAATAAATAATTTAAGTCACTTATTATATTTATTACATATATTTGAAAAACAATACTATAACTTTTTAATTTTAAGTTTTCTTTTAATGTAATAATTAATAATTATGCATTTATTTTTATTAAAGTGCTTTGTTTTTAATAAAAATATTATATTTTTTAAATTTATTATTTTTCCTGTAATTTATTTCACTTATCATAATATATATTTATTAAAGAAGGAAATCTATTATATAAAAAATATAATTAAATTTAAATATTATAAAAATAACAAAATAAATTTCTACGCTAATTGTATTAAGTAATAATTATTATTGATTTTTTTGTACTATATAGTATAATTTAATTAACGATATGTATAAATTATTGGGAGGTATGAATAATGAGTTTAGCAAAATTAATAGAAGAAAAAAGAAAAGCTAAGGCTAGAGCCGAAAGAAATAAAAAAGCTAAAGTTGCTGTAACTGGAGCTGCCGTTGGTACTTTAGCTGGAGTATTAGGTGGTTTACTATTTGCTCCTAGATCTGGAAAAGAAACAAGAGAAGAATTAAAAGAGAGTTCAAGAAAAGTAGCTCAAAAATTAAATGATAAAAATAATGAATTTAAAGAGAATTTAAATACACAAATTGAAAAAGGTAGAGAAAATATAACTGAAGCAAAATGCAAAATAAAAGAATATTTAAACAACAAGAAATGTAAACATCATGAAGAAGCTGTAGAAGAAAATAAACTTCCTGTTGAGGTTTTAGATGAATCTACTTCTTCTGAAAATGAAGAAGTTAATAAATCTAAATAATAAGTATGTATATAGATTTAAACTTTATTTACATTATACTAGCTTTACTAGGTTGTGTGGCTATTGTCTATTTGATACTAACATTAAACAAAGTTTTAAAGTTAGTGTCAAATATAAATAGTCTTATAGACCAAAATAAGGACAACCTTACTAAAACAATTAACGATTTACCTGAAATAGCTAATAATGTAAATGACACTTGTCAAAATATAAAAGACATATCTGATGTGGCAACAGAAACTACAGCTGAATTAATAGTTGCTAAAGAACATATAGAATCTAACGTTGAAATTGTAAAAGAAATCGTTAGAATAGTTAGTCAAGTTTTCTTTAAAAAATAACAAAACTCATTCCAAGGCAAATCTTTAAAGATTTTTTTGGAATGAGTTTTATTATTTTATCTTTCAAATCCTAATTTATCAAAATTAACTAAAGATTTTTCATTATATTCTCCTGTATTAATCTTAGTTGCACCTTTTATATCTTTTATCATTTTATTAGCTTTTGCAATAAGTATATTCTCTAATCCTTTTTCTTTATACTTAGGAATAATAGCTAGATACTTTATATCTTGAAGTCCTTCTTCTTTATTGCTAGGTATTAACATTAATGTCCCAACTCTAACCCCTTCTGCATCTTCAAGAAATATGCAACGATTTTTAAAATCTTTTTTTAATGCACTTTCTTCTTCAAAAATTTTTCTAATTGCTTTTTGATAATCCTTAAAAACCCCTGCTGAATACTGAATATAAGCCCAATTATTTTCATCTCCAAATCTAAAATTAGTAAACCTATATCCATCTGGTAAGGAAGTATTATAAATTTTTTCAAATTTATTTTCTTTTTCTGTTTTCTCGTTCTTTTCCATTTATAATCTCCTCCAATATAAATATTTATCTTAATGCTTTTCTACTATTTTTTTATTTCCTTATTCTATATATTATAATTTTACATTATAATTTGAATCTATTAATTACAGCAATATTATTTTATAACATTTATTCTTCTAATTATCTAATATATAATTAATATTTATATATACAAGTTAATAACTTAATAAAATAAATCATTATAAAATACAAAAAAGCTATTTTAACTTACTAAAAAGTACTTTAAAATAGCTATAAATTATTTAATATAATATCTTTCCTTCTGAATTCATATAATAATAACATTAATAATTATTTGCTAATTTATATTTATAGAACAATTTATTTATCTAAGAGTTATTAAACTTATTTCTGGTCTATTAATTACTCTTAGTTTTAATAAATCACATCCTAAACCTTTGCTTAGAATCATTGAGGAATCTTTCTTTATAAAAATATCTTTATTTCTTTCCACAAAATTATTAAATATATAATTATTTATTATTTTTGTATATCCTGCAAAAGTTATATCACTTCCCCATCTTACATAACTTTCAAAGTTAACAACATCATTTGTTAAAACAATATTAAATTCACTCTTATTAGCAGTTCCTATTTTGTTAAATATTTCATTCTTTAAAAAAGACTTATGGTTATTTTCTTTAATGTAATTTTTTATTTTTTCTTTCTCTATGTAAATTCCATAAATATTTAATTTATCTTCAGATTTTATAATTGATACCTTATTGTTATTTAATATAATTACCCCAATATCTTTTAAAGCTTTTAAATATTTTAAAAAAATTTCTTCCCCTTTCTTTAACAATACCTCTTTATCTCCTAAAGAATAATATATAGGATAAAAAGTTCTTAATTTTTTACATAAGTCAAAAAATATACAATCATTTTCTGAAAAACGTTTTAAACTTACACCAGTTACAAAAATAATATCTGGATTTAATTTATCAATTTTTTCTAATACTCTAATGCTTTCTTGACCAAATCTTTTACCATATAAATTGTTTAAATGCAATATTTTAAAGCCCTTAAAATTTTTTGGAGTTTTTTTTGAAAAAAGCTCATACTCTTTTATAAGAATACTGTTATTCTCATAAATTAAATAAGTTGTAGCCAAAATACCTAAAGCTGAAGAAACCTTTATAAAATTTGATAAATCTTTCATAAAAATAAAACATCCTTATAATATCTTATATATTTATATATGAAAATGCTTATACAATTAAAACTTTACTTTATTTTCTTTTATTTCCATTTTATTCTATTTTATGATATTATTTACTTAAGATAGGAGGTGAGTATTGTTGTAATAAAGTTAAAATTACAACAAATTATATATGTATTTATTAAGAGAAAAAAAATCATCTACTTTAAGCAAAAAATCTAAATTTAAAATAAGCTTTTTAACTTTATTTTGTTTAATTTTTTTTCTATCTTCCTATCTACTAACAAATCACCTATTATATAAGGCCTATATCCCTACAGGTTCTATGAAACCTACAATAATGGAAGAAGACCAATTAATTGTTAGCAAAATTTATACAAAAATTAAAAGAGGTGATATTTTTGTTTTTAATCATGAATCCTCTAAAGAACTTCTTATAAAAAGAGTAATTGGACTTCCTGGTGAAAAAGTAGAATTAAAAGATGGACTTTTATATGTAAATGACAATTTAATAGAGGAGCCTTATGTAAAAAATAATGAATCAATAAATAAGACTTTTTATGTTCCTAAGGAAAATTATTTATTTTTTGGTGATAATAGAATAAGCTCCCAAGATGCAAGAAAGTGGGAAAATCCCTATGTTCCTAAGGAAAATTTAGATGGAAAAGCTTTATTTAGAGTTTTCCCTAAGGATAGAATTGGTTTTTTAAAATAAATAATTTAAGCTATTGTTAACTTTCAAAATTTTAAAAGTTAACAATAGCTTAAATTAAGAACTTTATTTTTCATTTATAAATATAACAATCATATAAATTGCATACATACTTAAAACCAACATTAAAGATGTAAAAACAGACATAATCATTTTCATAATATATATGTAAGAGGAGTTTTTTTCTAAAGTATTTTTAACATTTTCTTGTATATTAGAAAGATAATAATTAACTTCTCTTTTTTCCTTAGGAGATAAATTCTCTTCTAAACTCTTATTATCCTTTGATAAAACATAAAGTTCAACATCTCTTGAAACATCTTGAATATTGTATTCTTCAGTATTTGCTAATACATCTAAAGTCATCATTTCCTCTGGAGTTAAAAAAGAATATTTATAATAAACCTCTGGTATGCCTAATTTATTTTTTTCTCTAACATAATCTCTATAAACTCTTCCTCTCTTTATTACTTTAGAATTTATATCCCAATTGCAATTAATATAATATAGGTCATAAACTCTAAAAGTTATAGGTACTAATATTAAAATTAGCAAAATTACTCTCCATAAAAACCCTAATTTTTTCTTAACCATATAAATCCCCTCCAAAAGTTTTAAATATAACAAAAAGTCCTATAAGCTAAGGGATACTTATAGGACAAATGCATATATATATGAAATATAGGGAAATTAGGTTTATGCTTTAACCTGTTAATATTATATTAACATACTGTTACTTAATTTACAAGTATTTTTTCAAAAAATAAACATTTTTTGATTTGAATTCCCATGTATTATATTGTTAATCTATTTAAAGTACTTTTTTATAGTATATTTTTGTATTAATCACTATACTTATATTTATTTTTATAGAAAATATCTAAAGATTCTTTATAAATACCAATTACTAAAATTTCATTAAATCTTTTTAATTCTATAACCTCTTGAGCTTCCATATCTAAATTATTGCTATCTTCACACAAATAAACTATTAAATAAGATTCCTTATCATTAAATATAACCTTATCTATAATAACAGGAAATTTAATTATATCTTCACCGATTAAAATATCAACAGCTCTAAAAGCATCAGAAACAGACTTAGCACTTTCCCCTCTATCTCTAAGCATATTTATAAACCAATTTTCATATTCTTCTAGTGTTTTTTTAGGTATTTCAAAATTTACTAAGGTTTTATCATTTTTAAAATATGTTTTTAAAATTTCTTTTGTAACCTTTTTATTGCTATTTCTAAACTGATTAAATTTATCTTTAGATTCTATAGTTATATCTCTTTTTTCACTTTCTTCAACTTCAATTTCATTATCAATAAAATTTATAACAATCTCATTTTTATCACAACTTACTAGGTTTAAAGTAAATAATATAAGAATTATTAGGCTTAACTTTTTCATAATTTCACCTCAGTATATTTTTACCTTTTAACCCAAAACCTATTCAAAAAATTATACAAATTAAAGGCTATATAAAAACAATTAAATAAATAAATAATAATTGTTTCTATATAGCCTTTTAAACTATAAAATATATATTTAACTTAATTAGAAGTCTTATTAAAGAGTATTAAAAATAAAATTTTAAACAACAATGGAGATAGTGTATAGAAGAGTTTGCCTCCTTAAATACTTCTTAATTAAGTTGAATAAGCAAAATTATTTTATTTTTTATTTATAACTTTCTCATATATAAAATGTGAGAATAATGAATTTGACCATGCAAACCATGCTCTTGTAAACTTAGTAGGGTCATCTACATCAAATCCTTCATGCATATATCCAGTTCCAGCATCAGTTTCTTTTAAAAGATTTACTAAATTATTTATTTCTTCTTGATTATTTGTAGTTAATCCTTGCATTGATAAAGCTATATGCCATATATATCTATCTGGTGTATGTGGACTACCTATTCCTTTAGCAACCTTTCCTTCAAAGAAAAATCTATTATTTTTACTTAGTATAAACTTTCTAGTATTTTGATAAACCTCATCATCTATATCTTTATACTCTAAATAAGGAATTGATAAAAGGCTTGGCACATTAGCATCATCCATAAAATTATAATTACCCATGCCGTCAGTTTCATATGCATAAACATATCCAAAACCTTCTTTATAGACTTTTCCATACTTCTCTATAGCCTTATCTATTTCTTCTCTTAATAAGTTAGCTTTTTCTTTAAGCTCATTATCTTTATAAACCTTCTCTGCAATTTCTGAAATATATCTTAAAATAACTACTGCAAACATATTAGAAGGAATTAAATATCCATATTCACAAGCATCATCACTTGGTCTAAAGCCTGACCATGTCATTCCAGTATAAGTAACAGGAGTTCCTAATCCCTCATGGCTTAAAGTATCTGTTACTGAGCAATTTAACCTTTGGAAACTATAATCTGATTTTTCTCTATGATTTTGCTCTACTTTAAAAAGGTCTATTATAATATTAAATGCCTTTTTAATATCCTCATTAAAGAATGTTTCATCTCCAGTTTCCTTCCAATATTTATATATTAATCTAACAGGATAGCATAAGGAATCTATTTCATACTTTCTCTCCCAAACCCATGGACTATCCTTAGTTATATCATTGTCCCATTTTTGACCATTAGGTTCCTTATTAAAAGCATTTGCATAAGGATCTATGAATATACATTTTATCTGTCTATTTATTAACCCAGTAAATATATCTTTTAACTCCTCATACTCTTTGACAAAAGGAAGATAATGTTCTACTTGTGAAGTTGAGTCTCTAAGCCACATAGCTGGAATATCTCCAGTTATTACAAAGGCATCTCCCTCTGAAACTTCCACAGTTGTATCCATTGTATTTATAAAACAGTTATAAAACAATTCTTTTAACTTATCATCCTCTATTTTATTTGATAAATCTCTACCAATTTTTTTTACAATATCTTTTAATTGATTAGTTGAAGCACTCATTTCCCTTTTCCCCCAAAATTCACCTATTTATTCTTTAGCTATATTTATAAAAACTAAATTAAAATCCACTTAAATTTTTCCAAAAATTTATTAATTCTTATCTAAAATAATTTTAATAATTAGTCAAAGTTCACCATAAAAATTTTTAAAAGATGAACTTTAGATTAATTGTATACCATTTCACCAAGGTAATAAATATACTTTTTTAAAGTTTTTTATCTTTCTGAAATTTATCACTTAAATCTAGAAACTAGACAAGTTTAATATAAATATATTCTTTATATAAAAATAAAGCTTATATATTAAAAAAAGCTAGAGGACTTTTATATCCTCTAGTTTTTTTAAAATTTAAAGTGAAAACTATAATTTTTTAGCTATTAAAAATTTTATTTTTATTCCTTCTTTTGAGAACATATCCTCATGTTCTGTTATTACATTATTTTCATATCCACTATTGTGTAGGTCATAAGTTATATAAGTTATATCAAAATTACATTCTTTAAAATACTCTAAAGACTCCTCAAAAAGATTATCGTCATCAGTTTTAAAATGTATTTCTCCACCATCAACTAAAAAATCTTTATACTTTGTTAACTGTCTAGTGTGAGTTAATCTTCTTTTTTTATGCCTATCTTTAGGCCATGGATTACAAAAGTTTATATAAATTCTCTCTATTTTATCATTGCTATCTAATATAGTATCTATTAAAGCAATTTCTTGAGGCATTAACTTAACATTATCTAAAGGTTGATTTTTTTCCTCATATGCTTTTTCTATATTTCTTTTAGCTAAAACAAGCACTTCATCTTTTATATCTATAGCTATATAATTTATATCTGGATGGTCAGAACCATGTACAGCCATAAATGTTCCTTTTCCACATCCTAATTCTAAATATATTGGGTTTTCTGTATTTTTAAAAGTATTTTTCCAATTCCCTTTATTTTCTTTTGGATTAGCTACAAAAAAGTCGCATGCTTCTAATTCTGGTCTAGCCCAAGGCTTTCTTCTCATTCTCATTTTAAAATCCACTCCATCCTTTAGTTTCAGAATTATTATACAGATTTATATAAAGTATATCAACCTTAGGCTTTTTATAAATTTATTAAAATATACTTTATTACTAAATATAAATACTTTTTATTTATATTATTTTAAAATATTCTTTAGGTATATATCCTATAAAGGTACTTATTTCATTTCTACGACCAAATTTTCCTAAAGAATTATAACTTATTACTAATCTTTTTTTTGCACGGGTTATGGCAACATAAAAAACTCTCTTTTCTTCTTCTAAATTTCCTTCTTTAATTGAAAGGAAAGAAGGAAAATTATTATTCTGTATTCCCGCTAAAAAAACAGTATCAAATTCTAATCCCTTAGCTTGATGAACAGTTATTATTGGTATTCTAGGCTTTTTAGTTCTATTTATTATTAAAGATTCTAATTCTCCATTAGAAAGTCCTGTTAGTTTTATAATATCTAATAAAGAATCTCTATTACTCTTATTTTTATCATCTAAATCTTTAAATAATACATATAAATCCCTTAATCTATTTATTTTTTCTTTATTTTCTTCACCAGTATATATGCTCTTAATATTAAACTCATTAATTACATAAGAAACCAATTCATAAGGTCTTTTGCTTTCTGCTTCTTTAAAGAGCTTATTTAATTTATCTCCAATAAATTTAAATGATTTTAAATGTTTTGACATTAAAGCCATTCTATCCATAGAGGATTTTTTAATTTTCTCATTTATAGCTTTAACTAAAAGTTCTCCTGTTGCAATAATATCATCCATAGCATCATGACTTGGTTTGTGTTTAGTTTCATAAACATTACTTAAATTTTCTAATTTATAATTTTTATTTCCAGGATAAAATCTTCTATATATATCTAAAGTATCATAAAAAGCTTTAAATCTTGGCTTACCTAAATTATTTCTTTCAAGTTCACTACTTAAAATATTTATATCATAAGTAACATTGTGTCCAACTATTATAGCCTTCTCTGAATAGTCTAAAAAATCCCTTAATACCTTTTCTTTTTCTTCCCCTTTTTCTTTAAGCATTTCATCTGAAAAACCATGAACATAATAAGAATCTCCAACTGGCTTTTTATTCTTTAAAAATCTTTCAAACTTATCTATTACTTCTCCTTCTTTATTTAACTTTATAGCTGCTATTTGTATTATTTCATCTTCTGTTACATCAACGCCTGTGCTTTCCACATCAAAGACTATTATATTCTCCTCTTCAAAGGCGTTTATAAGTAAAGAAAACTTCTCTCCATATTCTAAAACAATAGGGTCTATATAGTCAGATAACTTTATTCCAACCTCTTTATAAATAGTAGAATCTATAGTCTCTAAAGTTTTAATTCCAACACCCGTTGGAAGTCTATTAAGTATTCTTTTTAAACTTAAAGAATCATATCTATTAGCTATTAATTTTAAAAATGCTAAAATATCCTTAACTTCCTGTCTTCTAAAAAACTTAAATTGGTCAACAAGTATAAATTCAAAATTAGCTCCCTCATATTTCTCAATATCATATAACTGTTCACTAAGGTCAATATTGTAATTATTATTTCTTGTAAGAACACATATCTTTCTTAAATCCTCTCCATTTTTACAAAGCATATTTACATAATCAAATATAAACCTAGCCTCTTCTCTTATTCCTCTACTTTCCTTTAGTAATAACTTCTCACCAATTTCCTTTGATTCTGCTAATATTCCTTCTTTATAAATATTTGAAACCTTGTCTGAAAAAGAATTATTTAAAAATTCTAAAGAAGCCTTGTTTAAATTCTTAGTAGCTCTATAATTTTTAGAAAATACTATTTCTATAGGATTATATTTTTCCTTAAAAAGTTTAAAAATCTCCTCTGGCTTAGAACCACGCCAACTATAAATTGTTTGAAAAAAATCTCCACATATAAGAACATTATTTCCCCTAAACAATTTTTCAATTATTGAATATTCAACAAAACTTGTATCTTGAACTTCATCTATATTTATATATTTAAATCTACTATTAAGTGCTTTAACAATACTTTCATCCTTAAATAATTCCTTAGTTATTATTATTAAATCATTAAAATCTAGAGCATGGTCTTCCTTTAGCTTACCATCATATAAAGCTACTAATTCATGACCATGAAATTTAATATAGTTTTTAAGCTTTATATTTAAGTTTCCTTTATAAGTACAAACTTGATTTATCTTTTCCTCTCTAAATTTAAAAATATAATCAACTACAGTTTTATATTCATATAAAATTTTATCTTGTAAAGTTTCTATTCTAGCCTTTTCACTCTTTATAAAATCAATGACTTTCTGAATTTGCATAGCACTAGTATTTAAATCTTTCTTAGGATAATAATAATCTAATTTACTTATAACTTCTCTACAATCCTCTTCATCAAAAATTATAAAATCAGAAAAAATATCTGTATTCCTCTTTGCATATGACTTAACAATATCAAAGCAGAAACTATGAAAAGTTCTTATTGTAATATCCTTAGCTTCTCCCCCAACAATATTTAAAACTCTATCACTCATTTCTTTACAAGCCTTATTGGTAAAAGTTATACATAAAATTTCTGATGGCTTTGAATTTTTATTTTCTATTATAGAAGCTATTCTATAAGCTAATGTATTAGTTTTTCCTGTTCCAGCAGAAGCAAGTAAAATAATATTTTTTTTCTGTTCATCTATAACTCTTTTTTGTTCACTATTTAAATTAATCATATTCTTATTTCTCCAAAATTTTATTTCAAATTTCTTTTAATAAATATTACACTACTTATAAATTTAAAATAACCTAATTTTATTCTATATTAATTATTTTATAAAAATATAGAAGATAAAAAAATAAAAAGGTATTACACTTTTATATAAAATAAAAGCTTAATACCACTTTAAAATAATTTATAAATAAAAAAGTTCAACTTAATTTTAAGTTGAACTTTTTTAATCTCTCTTATTCTTTAGTTTAACTTAATTAAAAACACATCTTTTAGCTATAAATCTATTATATCATTTTTGTAAACATTTACTAAAGGTAATATTTAACTATTTATCAATAATATAACTAGATTAATTTAAAATTTATTTTTATTCTCCTTTTTAAATTACAAACAATAAAACATTTTTGGTTTTTTTATATAAATATGTATTTTTAATACATATTTAAAAAAATTCATCAAAAAAAATTTTTTTAAGTATAAAGGAAAAAGCACAAATTAATTGTGCTTTTTCCTTTAAAATTTCATAAAAGTTCAACCTCTACTGCAAAATGGTCTGATATTATTTTTTTATTTACTCCATTAAACAATACTTTACTTCTATAAACTATTGTAGGCTTATTAGTAAATATTATATCTATTCTTAAAGAATTTTTATTTTCTTCCCATCCATCTATGCTTTTATTAACTGTTATACCAGAGTCCTTCTCTTTAGCCAAATCAAAAGTATCAATTAAAAAATTTTCTTTTAAAAAGTCATATCCTTCTCCTTTTAAAAAGGCATTATTATTAAAATCCCCCATTAAAAAAGCTCTATTTTTACTTTCTTTAAGTTTTGATGTTAAATTCTTTACCTGCATTTTAAAACTTTCTTCCTTATCATGCCACCAACCTAAATGACATGAATAAAAATCTATATATTCATTACTAATCTTTATAGTAGCCTTTACTATTTTTCTAGATTTCCAATTTTCCTTAGAATGACTTTTAGAAATATAAAAACTATCCTTTTCTATAATATTATATTTACTTAAAATACAAAGACCTTCTTCATATTTATCATATCCTATATGAGAATAATCCCAAAATAAATCATAAATTTCTCCACTTATTTTTTTATTTCTTCTCTTAAGATTAAGGCATAATTATCCTCCTTTAAATTATTTTCCTTAAAAGGAGCTTTAATGCTTTGATTTACTTCTTGAAGAGCTATTACATCATATTTATTTTCAACTATTGTTTTGGCTAAATATTTCATTTTTAATAATTGATTATGCTCTAAATAAGAATGACAATTTAATGTAAGTAACTTCATTTTTATAATCTCCTAAACACCTAAAATATCCTGAATATCTGATTTTAAAACATCAGCTTTAGGCCCATATATAGCTTGAACTCCTTTATCCTTAACAATAAGTCCTAAAGCCTTATTGTCTTTCCAAGCTTTTTCATCTCCAACTTTTTCAATATCCTTAACTGTAACACGAAGTCTAGTCATACAAGCATCCACATCTACAATATTATCTTTTCCTCCTAAAAGTTCTATAGCTTTAATTGCTAAGCTATCTATATCCCCTTTATTACCTTTAGAACTTTTATTACTTGAAACCTCTGAATCCTTATCTTCCTCATTCTCTATATAATTTCCATTTCTACCTGGAGTAGCTATGTTAAATTTCTTTATTAAGAAATTAAAAACAAAGTAATTTATAAAGAAAAATACTATAGCAACAATTATAAAGTTTATTAAATCCTTGCTTAAACCAGCATTTATCATAAGAGGGGAACGAGTTATAAGTTCTATAATACCAAATGCATGTACTCTTAAATTTATAATATCTGCTATAGCAAATCCTAACCCTGCTATTACTGCATAAACTACATATAATATTGGTGAAATAAACATAAACATAAATTCAATAGGTTCTGTTACCCCTGTTAAAAATACTGCTATAGCTGCTGAAAAGAATACTGATTTATATTTTTTCTTTTTATCTTTATCAACATTTTTATACATAGCTAAAGCTATTCCAATTAATGAAGCACTAGATAATATTACTTGTCCTGCTTTAAATCTAGCTGGAACCACAGTACCTATAAGTTGATTATATGATGTTACATCTCCTGCTTGTCTAAAATTATTTAAGTCAGTTATCCATGCAAGCCATAAAGGATCTTGTCCTGCAACAACTTGTCCTGCTGTTGAACCTGTAAGAATTTGATAAACTCCTCCAAGCTCTGTATAGTTTACTGGAACTGTAAGCATATGATGTAATCCAAAAGGTAATAATAATCTTTCTAAGGTACCATATAAAAAAGGTGCTATAACTGGTGCTGTATCTTTAGATGTTGCTATCCATTGTCCAAAAGTATTTAATCCATATTGAACAAAAGGCCATACAAAAGAAAGAATTATTGCTGCTATTGTTGAACCTATTATAACTACAAAAGGTACAAAACGTTTACCGTTAAAAAATGCTAAAGCGTTAGGTAATTTATTATAGTTATAATATTTATTATATAAAGCCGCCCCTAAAAATCCTGATATAATTCCAACAAAAACTCCCATGTTAAGAGCTGGTGCACCTAAAACGGAAACAAAATAATCCTTTACCAATAAAGTTTGTCCTGTAAAAGATTGTACTGTAGCAGTAGAATCAGGAGCTAACATAGCATTACTAACACTAAAAATAACTCCTGTTATTCTATTTATAAGTACAAAAGCTATAGTTCCAGCAAAAGCTCCTCCTGCACGCTCTTTTGCCCAAGAACCTCCTATAGCTACAGCAAATAAAAGATTTAAATTCCCTATTATTGCCCAACCTATATCTTCCATAACTCTTGCTATAGTTCTTACAAAATCTACATCAATATAAATACCCATTACTTTTCCAATTGAAATCATAAGACCTGCTGCAGGCATTACAGCAACAACAACTAGCAATGCCTTTCCAAACTTTTGCCAGAAATCAAAAGAGCCTAATTTAAAATTCTTCATTCTCAAACCCCTCCATGTATTATTTAGTCCCTATAAAATTTTATTTTTTAAAATTTCTAAAATACAAAAGAATTTATGTATTTTAAATTAAGATACCTTATAAACCCTACATTCATAAGGTCTTAATATAAATTCAGTTAAATTTTTATGCTTAGAAACTTCATAATTTTTAAGAATTAAGTCCTTAGAATTTAATTCTATTTTTTCGTAAGAATACTTAGCTTCTTCACTAGTTAAATTAGCTATTATTAAAAAAATTTCCTTATCTAAAGTTCTTGTATAAGCAAAAATACTTTCATCCTCTTTTAGAATTAAATCATATTTACCATATATTAAGGTCTTGCTTTCTTTTTTTAGTTTTATAAGTTTTTTATAAAAATTTAAAACTGAATTATTATCCTTCTCTTCCTCTTCAACATTAATCTTTTTATAATTTTCATTAACTCCAATCCAAGGTTTTCCCGTAGTAAATCCTGCATTTTTAGTAGAATTCCATTGCATAGGTGTTCTTGAATTATCTCTTGAAGTTATCCAAGCTTCCTTTAAAGCTGCCTCTTTTGAAACTCCACTTTCAATTCTTTCATTGTAAGTATTTATAGTTCTTACATCATCATATTCATAAATGCTATTATATTTAACATTGGTCATTCCAATTTCTTGCCCTTGATATATAAAAGGTGTACCTTTTTGAAGAAAATATATTGCTGCAAAAGCCTTTGCAGATTGATTTAAATAGCAATTATCATTTCCCCATGTTGAAACAACTCTAGGTATATCATGATTTTCAATAAAGAGAGCATTCCATCCTTTATTTTCTAAAGAATTTTGCCAAAGAGTTAAAGTATCTTTATAGGCTTTAACATTAAATGTTTTTCCCTCTTCATAATTCCAAAGGTTAAGATGTTCAAATTGAAATATCATATTAAAAGTTCCTACTTCCTCATCTACCCAAGTATCAGCTTCACAAGCCTTAACTCCATTAGCCTCACCTACTGTAACTATGTCATAATTTGAAAATGTTTTTTCTTTTAATTCTTTAAGATAAGAATCTATGCCTTTTACATTCATATGCTTTTCAAAAGATGGAACATATTTAAGCCCCTTAGGATTATCAATATCTTTAAGTCCTGCTTCTTTCTTTATATGACTTATAGCATCAACTCTAAATCCATCTATTCCTTTATTAAGCCACCAATTAATCATTTTATAAATTTCATTTCTTACCTCTTCATTTTCCCAATTTAAATCTGGTTGTTCTTTTGCAAATAAATGAAGATAATATTCCTTACTTTCTTCACAATATTCCCAAGCTGAACCTTTAAATATACTTTCCCAATTGTTAGGCTCCTTATTGTTTTTTCCTTCTCTCCAAATGTACCAATCTCTCTTAGGATTATTTTTAGAAGATTTTGATTCTATAAACCAAGGATGTAGAGAACTTGTATGATTTATTACTAAATCTATAATAAGTTTCATCCCTCTATTATGAACCTCACTAAGTAAATTATTAAAATCATCCATAGTTCCAAATTCATCTAAAATATCTTTATAATCACTAATATCATACCCATTATCATAATTAGGTGATTTATACATTGGACACAGCCATATTAAATCAATTCCTAAATCTTTTAAATAATCTAATTTTGATATTATTCCATTAATATCTCCTATTCCATCTCCATTAGAATCCATAAAACTCTTAGGATAAATTTCATATGCCACTAATTCTTTCCACCATTTTCTACTCATGTTTTCTCCTTATGTTTACGTATTATTTCTTTTATTTCAACTAATTTAGGCAAACGTTTGCACAAATCTTAAAAAAATTTGTTTTTTAGAATAACCTAAAAAACAGTTTTAAAATAAAAATTAAATATAATGCTTATCTTTAATAAAATATGATTTTATAGTCTTATAATATCAGATATATAAAACCTTTACAAAATTGATTTCATTTAAATTTTATTTAATTCTCTTTAAATTTCTTTATTTTTCTTTAATATACTTAATATTTTATGCAAACGTTTGCCCATCTTTCATGAGGAAATTTATCCCCTATCTATTAACTCCGTATCTACAATACAATATTTTTTTCTATTATCTAAACCTCCATTTAAATAATCTATAAGTAGCTTTGTAGCTTCATATCCTAATTCTCTTGCATTTATATCTATAGATGAAATAGGTGGATTTTGATATTTAGTCATGGGAGTATTGTTAAATCCAACTATTTTAACTCCTAAGATATTTTTTTCATTTAAATATTTATTTACACCTAAAGCAAGTAAATCATCTGTTGTAACAACAACCTTAGGAATTTTTTTTGATATTATATTTTTTATAGCTAAATAGCCACATTCCTCCGAAAAATCTTTTCCCTCAACAACCATATCTTTATCATAACTTAAATTATTAACCTTAAAAGCCTCTTTAAATCCTCTCAATCTATCCTTTGAAACATTCCAACTTTTTTTACCTCCAATAAAAGCTATGTCAGTTTTTTTATTTTTTATAAAACTATCAACTAAGCTAAACATTGCTTTAAAATTATCATTATCAACCCATAAAACATCTTCTTCATCTGGTCTTCCTATAACTACAAAGGGGAAATTTATATCCTTTAAATATTTTATAGTAGTGTCTTCTTCCTTAACAGACAATAAGCAAAGTCCTTCTAGTAAATTATTCCCTGAAAACTCTTTTATTGTTCTTAATTCATCCTCATCATTTTTGCTAAAAGCATACATTATATAATAACCATTTTCCTCTGCAGACATGCTCATTCCTCTCATAGCTTCTACAAAAAAAGGATTTTTAAATGAATCATCAGCCTCATTTGGTAAAACAACTCCTAATATTTTTGTTTTATTACTAACAAGACTTCTGGCTATGGCATTTGGTTTATAATTTAATTTTTTTATAGCCTCATTTACCTTTCTTTTAGTTTCTTCACTAATTTTAGGGCTATTAGATAAAACTCTTGAAACAGTTGAAGGGGCTACATTAGCTTCTTTAGCCACATCTTTAATTGTAACCTTCACAAAATCACTCCTTCGTACTTTAAAATATACCATAAAATTCTTTTATAATCTACAAAAGCCCCTTTAGGTTTAATTTATAAAAGTAAAAAAGGCATAATAAGCAATATTTAAATTCCTTATTACACCTTTTGAGTTTAATTCTATTTCATTAATTTACAAATATCATTTGTAAAATCTACAGGATCTTCAACGCTTAAACCTTCAACAAGTAAAGCTTGATTATAAAGTAATTTTGTATATAAATTAAATTTATCTTTATCATTTTCAAGAGAATCTTTTAATGAATTAAATACTTTATGATTTGTATTAACTTCTAGTACCTTTTGTGCCTTAACCCCTTGATTATTAGGCATAGCACTTAATATTTTTTCCATCTCTATTGAAAGTTCACCCTCTGAAGATAAACATACTGGATAATTTTTTAGTCTACTTGAAGCTTTTACTGCAACTATTTTATCACCTAAAGCTTCCTTAATAGCTTCAAATATACCTTTATTTTCTTCATTTTCTTTCTTATTTTCCTCTTCTGATTCTATTCCTAAATCACCACTAGATACTGATTTAAATTCTTTATCCTTATAGCTCATAAGCATTTTAATTGCAAATTCATCTACATCCTCTGTAAAATAAAGAATTTCATAACCTTTATCTAATACCATTTCAGTTTGTGGCATTTTTTCTATTCTTTCATTTGTTTCTCCAACAGCATAATAAATATACTTTTGTTCCTTATCCATTCTTTCAACATATTCAGCTAAGCTTACCATTTTCTTTTCTTTAGATGAATAAAACATTAATAAATCTTTTAATTCATCTTTATTCATACCAAAGTCATCATAAACTCCGTATTTTATTTGTCTGCCAAAAGTTTTATAGAATTTTTCATAACTTTCTCTATCATTTTTCATCATAGATTCTAGTTCATTCTTTATCTTATTTTTTATATTTTTAGCAATACGGCTTAATTGTCTGTCATGTTGAAGCATTTCTCTTGAAATGTTAAGTGATAAATCTTGAGAATCTACTATTCCTTTTACAAATCCAAAATAATCTGGTAAAAGTGATGAACATTTTTCCATTATTAAAACACCATTTGAATATAGCTCTAAGCCTTTTTCATATTCTTTAGTGTAGTAATCATATGGTATGTTTTCAGGAATATAAAGAATTGAATTATAACTTATCATCCCGTCAACACTTATATGCATATGTCTTAAAGGCTTGTCAAATCCAAATCTTTTTTCCATATAAAAATTATTGTAATCTTCATCAGTAAGTTCATTTTTATTTCTTCTCCATAAAGGAACCATACTGTTTACTGTTTCTTCTTCAACATACTCTTCATGTTCATTTTCTGTTCCTTCTTTAATCTTAGATTTTGTAATATCAAGCTTAATAGGATATCTTATAAAATCTGAATACTTTTTAATTAATGATTTTAATTTATATTCTTCTAAAAATTCATCATAATTTTCATCCTCATCATTTTCTTTTAGATGTAAAATTATATCAGTTCCAAAAGAATCTTTTTTAGCTTCTGAAATTGTATATCCATCAACTCCATCAGATTCCCATTTATATGCTTTATCTTCTCCAAAAGCTTTTGTTATTACTGTTATTTTATCTGCAACTAAAAATCCTGAATAGAATCCAACTCCAAATTGTCCTATAATATCAAATCCATCTTTGATTTCATTTTCTTTTTTAAATTGTAAAGAACCACTCTTAGCTATAACCCCTAAGTTTTCATCTAGCTCTTTCTCTGTCATACCAATACCTTTATCTGATATTGTAAGAGTTCTTGCCTCTTTATTTGGCACTATCTTTATATAATAATCATCTTTATTAAAAGTTAAGGAGCTATCTCCTAAGGTTTTATAATAAACTTTATCTATAGCATCACTAGCATTTGAAATTAACTCTCTTAAAAATATTTCTCTATTTGTGTAAATTGAATTTATAACTATGTCTAACAATCTTTTTGATTCTGCTTTAAATTCTCTTTTTTCCATTTTGAAATTTCCCTCCAAAAATAAAAAACTCTAATTGTTAGCACTCTATATCATTGAGTGCTAATCTATAATTCTATATATAACACTTTTTTCAATTAATGTCAATATATAAAGAAAATATTTTTACAAAAAAATGTATTAAATTAATTTTAATTTAATACTCTATTAAAGTATAAAATTAGCTATAAATTAATCTAATACATTTTATAAATTTATATGTTATTTTCTGTTTTGATAATTACTAAACTTAGTATGTAAAATATTATCTAAAGTTTACTTCCACAATAAGGACAATATTTATAATCTCCTTCTATTTCTCTTCCACAATTTGGACATGTTCTTTTTAGAGCTTTTTTCCCATAAACTTGTCCTTCTTTTATAAGAGTCATATCATTTTCAGAAATATCCTTAATAATTCCTTTTTCTATATCTTTTCCTTTTTCTTTTGAAATTTCATAAATTGAATTACATCTTTTGCAAATAACATAAAACCTCTCATTCCATCTAAAGATAGGAATAAAGAAAAAATGAAAATATTCATAAGTTTTTATCAAAACACCTTTTGTTTTATTATCACAAGTTCTGCAATATATATTGTCTATGTCCTTAACCTGTTTTTCTTTAGTGTCAATTCCAAATATACCAACAAAAAACATAAAATTCTCCTATAAATTAATTTTTAAATATCATATTAGGATATATCTTCTTTAAAAATTCATCTGTATATTTTTTATCAAGAAATCTTTCTAAAGCATTTCTCGCTTTTTTTCCTTTTCTTCTTTCTACTTCTCTTCTAACAGCTAAAGAAGATATTATAATATCTGGCACTAAAAATATTACAAATATTAAAGTTATAACCTTTATACTCTGTGTAGAAAATAACCCCATAAAATCATCAAATAAAGGGTAAATATCCTTTAAAAAGAACACCCCAAGTATTCCCCAAAAAATAGAATATTCAACACTAGTTCTTCCGTTAATACTTAAAGACTTGCTATTATATTCCCAAGATACGCTTCCAAAAAGTTTTTCTTGAAAAAAAGAACATAAATATTCAAATACACCTCCTACAACTGCGCTTATAAAAAATATTATTATTCCATTATAGTGGATAAATCTATATAGCAATAAAGTAAGTACTACTCCACCTATTCCATATACTGGACTAATTGGACCATAGATTAATCCTTTTCTACTTTCAAAATGACCATTTCTTACATAGCACCAAATCATTTCTACGCAGTATCCTAATACAGAACCAATTGTGAATATCCAAATTATTTTATAAATATTCATGGTATTGCTTATATACATCTTTTATCCCTCCTTTTTAAATTAGTAATATATCTAATTATATCACTTATAAAAAGTTTTACCTATAATACTTATAAGACTTATTTTATAAATAAAAAAGATACTTACTTAAAAGTAAGTATCTTTTTATTCGTATCCATTTACAATAACTTTAAGTTCTCCTGTATGAGGGTCTATAACTAACCCATGAATACTTACATCCTTTGGAATTAAAGGATGTTTTCTTAAAGAATCTACACTCTTTTTAATTGATTCTTCTACACATCCAAATCCGTGAAGCCATTTTTCAACTTCTATTCCACATTCTTTTATTGTAGATATAGTTTCTTCTTTTATCCCTCTATCTTCCATTTTCTTTATCATATCTCTAGAGTTTAAATTACTCATACCACATCCACTATGTCCTACAATAAAAACATCTTCTGCATTAAATTCATAAATTGCAACTAATATACTTCTTACTACACTTCCAAAAGGATGCATTATTGTAGCTCCAGCATCCTTTATAATTTTTGCATCACCATTTTTTATGTTCATAGCCTTTGGTAATAACTCTGTAAGTCTAGTATCCATACAAGATAAAATAACCATTTTCTTTTCTGGTTTTTTACTTGCTTTGTATTTTTCATACTCCTTATTTTCTACAAAGTTTTTATTAAATTCTAATATTTCATCTAATCTTCTTATATTGCTTTTCATATGTACTACCTCATAAATAATATTTATTATTCTTTCAAACTAATTATTTATACTACTATAACATAAATACTTAAAACCTATAGCAAATTAATCTAAAATTATTTTAAAAAGAATTAAGACTTTTATATTTATTAATTATTTTAATAAATAATTCCCCAATCTTTGTATCCTTTACTAATAACCTCTAAATACCTTTTTTCAGGCTTATTTTCACCTTTTTCTTTCATAATATATGCAAAGGCTTCATAGGAAACTCCCTTTGAATCTTGCACAATAACATATTTTTTTTCGTATAAATCTGAATACTCTACATACTTTTCTAAAATCTTTAAATCATTTATAGAGATTTCATAAATAGCACCATAAACCTTTTCACCATTACAAGGTACTATATCTGCATACTTATTGTAAGTTAATTTATAATTATTAAGATGTACACCAACCATAGGAATAGCTTCTGGACATCTTTTTTTCATCTGCTCTAAACATAAATTACTACCATAAGCAAAATAGACCATATACTATACACCCTCTTTTCAATACTGCTAAATATTATGTAATAAAATAATACATTACTTAATTTTAACATAATATAGCAAATTAACTCTACCAAAATCGAAATTTCGGTAAAGTTAATTATTAATATTGAAAATCTATATAATATTGCCAAATATTACTTCATAGATTTAATATATAATCTATATTGCTATTTTTATAGTAATATAGTTTTTAACTTAATTTTTCAATTAATTTTTTACATTCTTTTTCAACATCTTCTATATTTTTATGAATATATATTGCATTTCCACAAGCATATATTCCCTCTTTTGATGTTTCAAAATTTTCATCTACAAGAGCTCCTGTTGTATTTGGGTTTAATTTAAGACCACTTCTTAAAGCAACTAAACCATCTGAAACCATTGGATAAGAAAAAATTACTGTATCACATTTTATATTTTTAGTGTTTTCTTCATTTTTTATGGTTACAGAATCTACTCTTCCTTCTCCATGTATAGAAGTAATTTCATATCCTTTATATAAATTATTGCTTAAATCAAAAATTTCATCTTTATTTTTATCTGTTATGATTCCTGCAATTTTTATATTATGTTTCTTTAAATCTTCTTGAATCATGTAAAGAGTACTATCCCCTACTATAAATATATTTTTACCAGGAATCATATTTTTCATTCCAAATATTTTTTTAGCCATTCCAACTGTTAAAATTCCAGATACACGTCCTCCTGGAATAGAAACTGCATTTCTTCCTTTTTCTTTTCCACCATTAGCTATTATAATATTTTTTCCTTTTATCTTTTGAACTCCCTCTTCACTACTTGTACAAATAATTTCCTTTGATTCTTCTATTTTTAAAACCATTGTATTTAATTTAACATCTATATTTAGCTTGTTAAATTCCTTTAAAAGTTCATCTTTATACTCTAATCCAGTTATATTTCCTTTTTCACTTATATTATAATTAGCTGAATTTAAAGCTCCTCCTAAAACTGAATCCTTCTCTATTAAAAGAATATTTTCTATTCCAGCCTCTTTGCCATAAATAGCTGAAAGAAGACCTGATGCTCCTCCTCCAATTATAATTAAATCATATTCTCTCATAGACTTAATCCTCCTTAAACCCAATAACTGGTGAACATTCACTATTTTTATTTATTTCACTTATACCTATTCCTAATTCTCTGCTTAATATCTTACTTATAGGAATTGTACATCCAACCCCTTGGCATCCTCCCATAGAAGCTCTAGTTCTTCTTTTAACTGCATCTATAGTTGTAGCCTTTATAGGTCTATTAATAGCCTCTATTATTTCACCTTCTGTTACAAATTCACATTTACAAATCATATGTCCATAAGCTGGTTTTTCTTTTATTAATTTATTTTTTTCTTCTAAAGAAAGTTCTGAAAATCTAACTATTTTTTCTCTAGTACCTTTAAAGTTTTTATTTTCTTCTAAAGAAAGTTTTTCTTTAATTATATTAACAACATATATTCCTATAGCTGGTGCTGCTGTTAATCCTGGTGAATCTATACCTATAACATTTATAAAATTTTTAGCATCTTCAACTTCTTCTATTATAAAATCACCTTCAAAAGTTTTTGGTCTTATACCTGAGAATGTATTTAATATTCTTGCAATTGGCATATTATCAACAGATTTTTTACTCTTATCTAAAATTTCATCTATTCCTTCTCTAGAAGTTTCTAAACTTTCTCCACTTAAAGCATTAGGTCCAACTAAAAGATTTCCTTCAACTGTTGGAGTTACTAAAACTCCCTTACTTAACTTGTTAGGAACTTGGAATAAAGTCTTATTTATCATAGCACCAGCTACTTTATCAAATAAACAATATTCTCCCTTTACTGGATTTAGTTCTCTTTTGTTCATGCTTATAATATTATTTAAAAAAGCACCTTCTAGTCCTGAAGCATTTATTATAATTTTACCTTTCACAAAGCTATCTTTGTTTAATGTTATCTTATATCCCTCTTCTATTTTTTCTATGTTAGTTACCTTTGAATTAAATTTAAACTCAACACCATTTTCTACTGCATTTTCCGCTAAAGCAATAGTCATTTCATAAGGACTAACTATCCCTGAAGTTTTAACACTTAAAACTTTGAAAACTTCTTTATTTAAATTAGGTTCAATATTTAAAGCTTCTTCTTTACTTAAAATTTCAAGTCCAGAAATCCCAAGCTTTTCTCCATTTTCTTTTAAACTTTCTAAAGTCTTAGCTTCTTCCTCATTAAAAGCTAAAATAAAAGCACCATTTCTCTTAAAAGGAAATTGTAAATCTCTTGATAAGTCATCAAAAAGCTTATTTCCTTCTAAATTTAACTTAGCTTTTAATGTTCCTAATTTTTCATTATATCCGCCATGAACTATACCGCTATTACCTTTTGATATTCCTTCAGACACATCACTATTTTTTTCAATAACTAAGGTTTTTAAATTATATTTTGATAATTCTCTAGCTATAGAGCATCCAATTACTCCAGCACCTATTACTATAATATCTTTCATATGGCATCTCCTTTTAAAATAAATTTTGCACAAATAAAATTTTATTTTTAAATAAAAAGCAAGAACCTATTTCCCTTAAATTTAAAGAACAAATTTCTTTATAGCTTTACTAACTCCACCATGTTTATTATCATCAGTTACATAATCTGCAACTTCCTTAACTTGCTCTATTGCATTTCCCATAGCTACACCAATTCCAGCCCAACTTATCATAGATAAGTCATTTTCACTATCTCCTATACACATTACTTCTTCTCTAGATATACCAAGATATTTTGCAAGTTTTTTAACAGCTTCTCCCTTTGAACTACCTTTTTTCATTATTTCAAAGTTATCATCCCAAGAAGAAACTACTTCTAAGTCTTTTGAACATTCAATTAGTTCTTCCTTAGCTTCTTTTAACTTATCTTTAAATTCTTTTTCAACACAAACGCCTTTTAATATTTCTCCATCATATTTTCTAAAAGCTTCTCCTAAATCTTCAACAACTTCTAATCTTACTTGTTTATCCTTAGGTAAACTTCTATTTAAAACCTTATAAACATGATTTTCTGGCAATTCTTTTGTTGAAACAATTCCCCAATTTGTAGTTACATATGTAAATAGGTTATCTTTTTTTGTTATTATATTAAAGTCTTCTAAATCACTTAATTTAAGTGGATTATTATATATTTCCTCATCATTAACTCCACCAATGTAAGCTCCATTACTAGCTATAATAGGAGTTTTTAATCCTATTGTGTCTGAGTACATTCTTGCACAATCATAAATTCTTCCTGTAGTTATTGCAACTACTACACCTTTTTTTACCGCTTCTCTTATTGCATTTTTATCTTCTTCAGAAACTCTTTGCTGATCCATAAGCAAAGTTCCATCCATATCTATGCATATTAATTTTATACTCATACTAAACACTTCTTTCTTTTGTTTATTCTTATCTTACACTGTCATTTTAAGACTAGGGCACTAATAAGTAAACTACATGTTTTTTATATTTTTAATAATTTTTTACTTATATATTTTTATTATTTAATTCCTTTACATTTTGTGAGTTTTCACTTTCTTTTAATTGTTTTACATTTTGTGAATTTTCATTGCCTGTTAATTGTTTTACCTTAGTTGATTCTTTATTTTCTGATATTTCTTTTGCACTCTCTACTTTTTTCTTTTCATGTAAATGCTTTTTATGATGTGTATTATTTTCATGTGTATGTTTTTTATGATGCAAGTGTTTCTTGTGATGTGAATACTCACCTTCATCAGCTTCTTCAAAAATTGTATTAGCACTTGTCCATTGTTGAAATCTTATTTTTACTACAAGTCCATATAATCCAAAGGTAATTACAATAAGAAACCACCAAAGTATCCAATGACCTATTAACTCCTTTGGACTTCCTATAAATTTTAATCTTTTCCCACAAACAACTGTATGTTTGCAAGTAGAATCATATTTCATACATATTATCCAAGGATATGCTAAACCTAAAGTTACAACTCCTAAAGCTATCCATTTTATATGATTTAAAATTGTATTTTTAAAAGTATTGTCAAAATATGAGTCATATTTTTTCTTATTTAATATAATAGATGATTCAAAATTCATATTTCTTCCTCCTTTCTACATTAATTTTAAAAATTTCCTTCATATAATTACAATTTTTATAAATATATTATAATTTATTTATGAAACTTATCAATGAAACAATATTATTAATTTTTTTAAAATATATTTAAATTTAATAGATATACAAAATATTTCCTCAAATATTTTGCAATGTATCAAATTTAATACATATAAATAGAAAGCATAGAAAACTTTGAAGTTTTCTATGCTTTCTATTATTTAATTCCTTGCTCAAAGGCAAAAAATCTATCCTTATCATATTTTTTTCTTACATCTCTTAATTTATATTTATTTTTTCCATAATAATCTTCCTCATAATCCATAAGACCTTTAAAAGGAAAGTTTATAAAGGAACCTTCTGTAATGCTTTTTACATACTTAAAATTATTTTCTACCCATTTTATATTTTTTTCTGCAAAACAATCTTCTTCCCAAACTGATTGTATTCCCATTATAAATTTCGCATCTCTATAATAAAATGCACTATCCTCTTTGTTTATATCTTCTACAGCTCCCCCTAATCCATAAAAAGATATTGCATTATAATATGCTCCTTCAGCTTTTTTTGAAACTATATTTATAAGATTTTCTATTTCTCCTATACTATAATCTCTAAATACAAATCTTCCTGTTGATTTATATTTCTCATAAGGAGGATGACTATATTCTATTTTTCTAATAACCTCTAAAGCATTTTCATAAGTTAAATTAAAATCAATATTTGAAGGAAACTTAAAGGGAAGTAAAATTTCATTAGCTTCATCTTTATTTCCATAAAATATCCCTGTTATTTTAATTCCTACCCCCTTTTCTTTTGAATTATAAATTGCAGTCTTTAAATTCATTCTTCTATCTAAGGTTTTAAACTTATCTTGTAAAGTTTTTATTATATAAACAAGTTCTTCTCTATCAGCATTTTTATAATCTATATCTATTAAAGTAGCCTTTTTTATTTTATTTTGAAGTTTAAAGGTCATTGAAATAACTATTCCAAAATTTCCTCCTCCACAGCCCTTAGAAGCCCAAAATAAATCTTTATTTAAAATTTCATTTGCAATTATAATTTCTCCATTGCTATTTAAAAACTTTATTTCTAAAAGATTATCACAAGTTAAACCAAATAATCTACTAGAATATCCCCATCCTCCTCCAAGAGTAAGACCTACAACACCTACTGTAGGACATCCTCCACCAGGAAAAGGATAATCTAAATTTCCTAAAGCTTCATATATATCCTCATTTGTAACTCCACCTTCTATAGTTACCTTTTTATTTTCTTCATCTATAAATATCCCATTCATTTTGCTAAGGTCTATTACTAAAGCATCATTTTCTATAGAATATCCTTCATAATTATGTCTTCCTACTCTAATTGTAAAGGGAATTTTATTCTCCTTAATCCATATTAATGCATTTTTAATATCCTGAATATTTTTACAAAAAACTATTCCTAAAGGATATTTTTTTATAGCCCTATTCCACGACTTTATTTCTTTTTCATATTTTACACATTCTCTTGTAACTAAATCACCAGTTAATTTAGTAAAATCAACCTTTACCATAAACTTCACCCTCTATACTAAATATTCTATTTTATGATAATATCACAAGTTCTTTATTTATAAAACAAAAAAATAAGTGAAAGATTACTACCTATTTTGTAAATAAGTTAATCCTTCACATAAATATATAAAATTATAAGTTTGTTGATTCTTCCCAATTTATATTACATTTAAAAATTTCTGATTTATAAAAATCCTCTTTTTCTTCAATCATTTCAATAAGCATTTTAGCTGCATATTTCCCTTCCTCATATGTTGGTTGGTCTATAGTTGTTACAGAAGGAGTAGCATACATTGTCCAATCCCACTTATCAAAACCAATTATTCCAACATGATTTGGAACAGTAAATCCTTCCATTTTTATTGCTTTAAAAACCTTTTGAAGTATTTTACCATTTATTGCAAAAACTAAAGTTTTTTTCTTAGGATTTATATCTATTTTTAACATCTCTGCTATTTCATCCACTTCTGTGTTTTCATTTATAATTTCAATAATACTTTTACCATTTACTCTACTTACAGCATCTTCAAAACCAACTTTTCTCTCCATTCTTGCAGCTAGTTTATCTGGAGATTCAGTAACTAAAATAAACTCTTCATATCCCTTTTCTGATAATTTTAAAATAGCTTCATAAACTATTTCATAATTATTTGTCTTTACCCATTTTCCAGTATACTTTGAAGAAACACTATCTAAAACTACAATCTTTTTTCCTTTGTTTTTTATAGATGGATATAACTTGTCAAAATTTTTAGTAGGTTGAACTATAAATCCATCAACACCCATATCTAACATCTTTTTAAAATATTCCTCTTCATTATAATAATCTAAATTAGTGCTTCCAACTAAAATCTGATATCCTTTTCTTCTAGCTATCTCGCCAATTCCTTTAACTATATTACTACTAAAAGGATTTGTTATATCTGCAACTACAACTCCTATTAAATTAGATTTTTTTAATTTTAAACTTCTAGCCATTATATTAGGACTATAATTAGTTTCTTCAATGACCTGCTCTATCCTTCTTTTTGTATCTGGAGACATCTTGTCAAATTTTCCATTTAAATAAAAAGATACAGTAGTCTTTGAAGTTTTAGCTTTTTTAGCAATATCATTTATAGTTAGCTTAACTCCTTCATTTACCACAATTTACCTCCACATAAAATATTTTTATATTACGATTTTAAACGAATTATTTCTTTTTTATCTTTTAGGGTATGTATAACTAAAACTTTACCATAGATAGGTAATCCATCACAAATATATACCTTTGCTCCTTTAAAAGTTTCTTTATTAAATATAATAGCAGTATAACTTTCCTCTTGATTTATAATAAATTTTTTAGCAACTACCATATTTTCATCAAATTCACCTTGGAAATTATATTGTACAATACTAGGGTCATCGATTTCTATATTTTTTAAACTTTGGCCTAAAATTATATCATAGTTTACAAAATTATCAGTAAAAGTTTTTTCAGTTACTACTTTTTTACTATTATTTATGCTATTATAATTTTTTGAAACAAAATTTCTTTTAATAAATCTTCTATCTATATTCTTATTATACATCCTCATTTTATTTTTTTTACCTATAAGACTTACATATTCACCTTCTTCAATAGGCTTAATTCCACAATCTAAATTATAATAATTTTTGCAAATATGTGTTCCACTACATCTTACTTCATTAACAATTATCCATATATCCTTAGATATTACTAACACCTTTCTTATAACTGTATAAGGAGTTTTATCTTCTAAAGTTGCTAAATACACCATCTCTCCATAGGATATTTCATTGCTTTCTCTAAAATAATTTTTAACTGTTTCAGGATACTTACAATATTCCCATGAATTTTTAGGAATAGCAAAAGGTGAATCATCAATTACAGTTACATTGTGAGCCTTTACTGACTTTAAATACTCTCTTAAAAGGTCCTCTTCAACATAAGTATAACGGCCAGAATCTATAAAAAATGGCTCCCCTTCATAATGAATTGAAAAATGCCCTAAATCGGAATGACCATGACTACTTCCTAAAGTACCATTTTTTAAATAAGTAAAACTAGATTTTTTACTCCAACCACTTCTTATATAAATATTTCCTGAGTCTATAAAAGATTTGCTAAAGTTTTCAACTTCTTTAGTCTTTATATTTTTATATTTTAAAAAACCTTCTTTTCCAAATAAAAATAAACTTTTTAAATCAATTGTTTCAAAAGACCTAAACTTTAAATAAGGGTCATTAAACAATATAGCTGCTCTAAGAGTAACATCCCTAATATCGGTTCTATCACTATCCCCTTGAGATACTTGCATATAATTTGAATCTGAACAATAAATTAAGTACTTAGCCATAGAATGTATTTTACTTAAAAAGTTTTTATCTAGATTAACATTAAAATAATTACAATAATATATGGTTAACATAGATGAATTTAAAACCTCAATATGATACATTATAGATTGTTCCCAATGAGAACCATCTTCTAAAACTTGAAGATTTATCTCCCTGTATAATTCATTTATAGCCCATTTATATAAATTATCCTCTTCAAAAAAATCCTTTAACCATAAAGTAGAAATTATTATAGCTGTGCTTTGTAATACTCCCCAATTACTAAGAACATATTTATCAATATAGGAATTTCTTAGGTATTTTAATTGCTCCTTTATACTAAAAACTAACTCTAATATTTCATCATTGTTAATCTTATTTTCATAAATTAAGTGCATTAAAGCTTTAATAAAACTAAGAGTTCTTATTCCTGTATCTATTGTTCTTAGTGTCTTTCCACCCTGTTTTTTTATTTTATTTTTTCTAATCCAGTTAAATATTAACTCCTTTAATTTATCTAAATATTTATAATCATCACTATAGTAATAGGCTATAATTAATTTATCTAAATATTCATGTCTATTAAGCATAAATATCCATTCTTCATCTCCATTAGGAGTAAATTCCCAGTTCAAATTTTTATTTACATAAGGTATATTACATTGTTCCATATCCCATTTATCATCAAATATAAAGGAATTATTAAGTAATAAATTAGCCCCTATAAGCTTTTTTTTCAAGTCATTATTAAAGTTCTCTTTTAAATAACTTCTAAAAAAATTTGTATCATATAAACTCATAAATTTATTAACTTCTAATTTTAATTTTTCTATTTTAATTAAATTAACCATAAAATCCTCTCCAAATTTTAAAAAATAAAGACTACTTAAAATAAGTAGTCTTACTCTCAAATTAATATTTTATTATCCCAGTAATTTGCTCTTTAAGCCACTTACTTAAATAAAAATTTAATGACTATTTTATAATCTTAATTTAGAACTCCCATAATACTTTCTTTGTCTATTTCTACTATAACGCCCTTAGAAATTTCTAACTTAACTATATTTTTCTTTATATCTTTTATTATTCCATATATTCCTGAAATAATAATAACTCTATTTCCTACCTTTAAATTTGATAAATACTCATCTCTAGCTTTGCCTTGTTCCTTAATTCTTTTTTTCTGTATAATAGGTAAAATAAATGATACCAAAATTGTATATGCTGCAAGTATTAATATTATTAGCCAAAGTACTCTTTCATTCATATTTAACAAACTAAATCCTTTCTACAAATAACTGATGACATTTCATGTAATTTATTTAAAGACTCATCTATTATACCTCTATGATTAGAATTATTATCTAAAACTAAAGTATTCATTACAACTTCTAAAATACAAGCTACAGAAACTCCACCAACTACATACTGACTATCTGAATTTTCATTTAATAAAATTTCTCTTGAAGTTATTTGAAAAGGTGCTCCTCCTGTTATATCAGCAAAAACTATAACTTCTTTATTATTTTCTATATAATTCTTAACCTTAACTGCAAATTCATCATGAGTTATTTCCTCATTTAAGTTTATGGCATCAATGCCTTCTTCCACTCCAGTTAATAATTTTATTACAGATTTTATACCTGTTGAATATTCTCCATGTCCTACTACTAATATTTTCATATCTCAATACTCCCATATCAAATTTATTTTAGAGAGTAGACTTTTATCTACTCTCTAATATTTATTCTATTAAGCTAAAACCTTTAAAACAGATCCTAAAATACCAATAGCTATTGTTAATATAACTAAACGGTAAGTTGTCCATTTACGTTTCTTTATAAGATAGAATACAAATATTGTATATAATGCTGGTAAAAGAGCTGGTGCTATTTTATCTAACATTTCTTGTATTGATACAACTTTTTCAGCTCCATCTGGCATTTGAGCTGTATATTGATAAGCAATTTTTATTTTTGTAAAAGAAACTGCTAAACCTGAAATTACAGTAACCCCTATCATACTAGCTACAGCAGATATTTGAGCCATTTTTTCACTTAAAACATCTATAATGCTAGTTCCTAGCTTATATCCATATATTCCTGTTAATAATTTAATTGTTAATAAGATAGAGTTCATTGCTACAAAAAATAATATAGGTCCAGCAATTAGTCCATCTTGTGCTAAACTAGCTGCTATTGTTGAAAATAATGGTGCTAGGCAAAATTGTGAAAGTGAATCACCAATTCCTGCTAAAGGTCCCATTAAAGCAAGCTTTATAGTCCTAGCTTCTTCTGAAGATCTTCCTGAATCAAGCATTACTAGATGTAAACTTGTAATAAAAGGAAGGAAATGAGGGTTAGAATTAAAAAACTCTACATTTTCTCCTAAAGCTTTTTTAAATTCATCTTCATTATTTCTATATATCTTTTTTAAAGCAGGATATAGTATATTTGCATATCCTAACCCTTGATAGTTACCATAGTTAAATCCATTCTGTAAAAAGAATGCTCTAAGAGATGTTTTTATATAATCACTTTTAGTTAATGCTCTATATTCCACCTTCAAATACAACCTCCTCATCATCATTATAGCCATCGCTTGAACCACTATTAGAATTACTTGCTCTAAAGTGTTCTATTAAAGCAAAGATTGCTCCTACAAAAGCTACTCCCATTACTGGTAAATTTAAATATCCTACACATACATATCCTAATAATACAAATGGTATAAGTTCTGTTTTTGCCATTATTGATAATATCATTGCAAAACCTATAGCTGGTAGCATTTTACCTGCTATTGATAAACCGCCTATTAACCAAGCTGGTATAAGTTCTACTGCTGCTTGTAAGCCACTTGTACTAAATGCTCCAGCAAACCCAATAATAAATCCTACAATAGCAAAAACCCAAATAGTTGCATTTGCACCTATTTTAAATTTTATCCAATTACCTTCTTTAATTCCTTTATTTGCATACTGTGTTAATCCTGTTGCAAAAGTATAAGTTGCTGTTATTAAGAATTGAAAAGCTACTGCAAAAGGGAAGGATAATGCAAGAGCTGTTGCAGGATCCATTCCTTGACTTTTCATAGTAATTGCCATTAAAGTACCTATAATTCCTGGTCCCATTGGATTTGGTGGAACTGTACCTCCAGCACCTACTCCAAATCCCATGAAAGCTATTTCAGAAACTGCTCCCATAGCTAGTGCAGTTGGAATATCACCTAATATAACCCCTACACCTAAAGATAAGATAATACAACGGTTTGTATAAAGTCCAAGTAACATACCTGCTAAACAGAAGGATGTCCACAAACCTATTAAAAGACATTGAATTAATGTAACCTCCATATAATTACCTCCATTTTAAATAACCCTTTACCGTTAAATTATTATAAATATTTAGTTATATCTACTTGCATTGCTCCATCATCACCTCTAGGTGTTGTTTTTGTATTAAATCTTATATTATATTTTTCTGATAACTCTCTTAAAGCTACCTTATCTCCTTGTCCTAGGAAAATTGAACGAGTAACTTGCTCTTTTCCTTCAGCATTGTGTATATTTCCTATATTAATCTCACTAACAGGAACTCCACCTGCAATTAGCTTTAATGCATCATCAGTTGTTTTACATATTAAAAATATTTTTTGTTGTGGTGAAGCTTTATGAATTAAATCACAAGTTTTTTGAATTGAAAAAAATCTCATAGCTATAGATTTTGGTACAACTGTTTTCATTAAAGTTTGTTGTATCTTATCTTCACTAGCAATATCATTTGCAACTATTACTGTATTAACTCCTAAAGAATTTAACCACATTTGTCCTTGACCATGAACTAGTCTTTCATCAATTCTCATCATTTCAATATTTACACCCATTTTCAACACTCCTTCTACCAATAAAGATTCCAATCTTTATAAAATCTTATTAATGCTTCTAGGAAGAAATAATCTCCCCATATATTTCCTTCATCTATTCCTTTACCTGAATGCCATGAATAAACACCATGTAATAAAACCGGTTTTCCTTCTTCTATATCAGGATTCATATAATTTTCAATTAATGCTCTTAAAATATTATGCATTGCATATTTATATACTTCTTTATTTTCATAAACTTCTGGTAAATACTTATTCATTTCATGCATTCCACAAACTGCTATAGCTGCTGCTGAGGAATCCTTTGACTGTGGATCTCCATCATTAAAAATTAAATCCCAGTAACAAACATTATCCTTAGGTAATCTATTTAAGAAATAATTAGTCATTCCCTCATAAAGGTTAAAACAATTTTCATTTCTTGTATATCTATAATTTAATGGAATACCATAAATTCCCCAAGCTTGTCCTCTAGCCCAAGAAGAATCATCACTATAACCTTGTCTAGTAACCCCTCTTAAAGGTTTTCCCGTTTCATTATCCATATAAAATGTATGGAATGCAGAGGCATCATCTCTTATAACATTATTACAAGATGTTACAAAATGTTTATCTGCTATATTTCTATATTTTAAATCTCCAGTTTCATCACTAGCCCAATAAAGTAATGGTATATTTAGTAAACAATCTATTATAAATCTATAATGGTCTTTACTTCCAAGTTCACCCCAAGCTTGAATAAACTCTCCCTTTTCTTGATACCTAGAAATTAATTTATTAGCAGCTTTTATTGAAGCTTCTCTAGCATCTTTAGACTTTGTTAATTTGTATCCACTTACAGTAGCTAAAGAATATAAAAACCCTAAATCGTGATGATCTAACTCTATATCTTTTTCCACTCTGTTTTTAAAGGACTGAACATTTTTATCAGCTAAATTCTTATATTTTAACTTTCCTGTATAGTCATAAGCAAGCCATAATAATCCTGTCCAAAACCCATCTGTCCATTCTATATTCTCTATAATCCCATATTTATTATTCTTTGTTGCAGAAGATGGAAATTTTTCTTTAAAATATTCAATATTTTTGTCTATTTGCTTTATAACTAAATCAATAGCATTTTTAACTTCATTTTTAGTTAATAATTTAGTTTTCAGAAATTCTTCTCTTTTTTTAATCTCCTCAACCTTTATCTCCTTAATCATAAATAACCCTCTCAATCTATCTTAAAACATCCATTGGAATATTATCCATATCATCAAAAGTTTTATTTTCTCCACACATTCCCCATATAAAGGTATAATTACTTGTACCTACTCCTGAATGTATTGACCAACTTGGTGATATTACACATTCTTCGTTTTTAACAACTAAATGTCTAGTTTCTCTTGGCTCTCCCATTAAATGAAATACTCTCGTATCTTCTTCCATATCAAAATAGAAATAAACTTCCATTCTTCTTTCATGAGTATGACATGGCATTGTATTCCAAGCATTTCCTGGCTCTAACATAGTTAATCCCATTAATAGTTGACAACTTTCACAGACATTTGGATGAACATATTGATATATTGTTCTCTTATTTAAAGTTTTATTATCTCCTAATCTTACTGGATTAGCTTTTTCTATATCTATCTTAACGTTTTCATATTCCTTATGTGCTGGTACTGAATTAATATATAACTTTGCTGGATTTTTTGGATCTACTGATTTAAATTTAACTTCCTTATTTCCTTTTCCAACATATAAACCATCTTTTTCTTTTAATTCATATTCTACTCCGTCAGTAGTTACTATAGCTTTTCCACCTATATTTATTATTCCTAATTCTCTTCTTTCTAGGAAATATTCAACTCCCATTTCTTTTCCTGCTTCTAATTTAAGCTCTTCATAAACCGGTTTTATTCCACCAAAAATAATTCTATCTACATGGCTATAAATAAGTTCTATCTTATCATCCTTAAATATATCTTCAACTAAATAGTTTTCTCTTAATTCTTCTGTATCATATCTTTTTGAATCCCTTGGATTATTAGCATATCTAACTCTCATAATTTCCTCCCACTTACTTATTAAAACGTTTTACATAAACTGTTTTACTAACTTATATTTTTATTATATTCTTACAAAATTCCATTGTCAACGTTTTCTTTTATTTATATTAAAAAAATATTCACATTATTTTATCAATGTTCAACTTTTAGAAACTATCTATTTACACTTCCTAAATTTTTATTGTTTATTAAATCAATTATATCCTCATTAGAGGAAATACTTACATCTCCAAGTTGAGTTTGTTTTAATACTGCCGATGCAGTTCCAAACTCTACAACTTCACTTAATGATTTATATTTATTATTAATCAATGACTTTATAACTCCAGCAGCAAAAGCATCTCCACCACCAATTCTTGATATCATACTAAATTCATATTTTGAGGATTTATAAACTTTCTCTCCATCATAAAATACTCCTTGTAAGGTATGATAATTATACGGTGTTCCTGCTCTTAAAGTTGTTACAATGTTTTTAACTCCTAAGTCTTTAGAAGTATAACTAAATCTTTCAACAAATTCTTCATCTGAAATCTCTTTAATAGATGCATCTAAAACACTAAAAGGCTCCCCCTCTTTATTTAGCCATCCAAAACATAAATAAGCATCCTTTACTACAGGCTTCATTATTTTAACAAACTCATCATAGCTTTCAAATAATTTAGCCCTGTAATTTAAATCAACACTTATTTTTATTCCTCTTTTTTTTGCTTCATTTATTATTTTTAAAGAAAGTTCACTTACCTCCTTAGATAATCCAAAAGTTATGCCTGACACATGTAATAAAGAAACATCTTTAAATAAATTTTCAACATCTATATCTTCATACCTTAAGTCATTAATAGCAGAATATTTTCTATCATATATAACTTTAGACTTTCTAGCTGAACATCCTTCCTCATAATAATACAAGCCAATTCTTTCTCCCTTAGAAACTATGAAATCACAATCTATAAATTGTGATTTCAAAAAGGATTTTGCAAAATTGCCAATTTCATTATCAGGTAGAGCTGTTAAAACTCTAGTTTCAATTCCTAAATTACTTAGTCCAACTGCTACATTAACCTCTGCTCCTCCAAAACAAACATTAAAATTATTAACTTGTCCTATTTTATTATTGTTTGGAGGAGTTAATCTCATTAACATTTCTCCTAATACTAAAACCTTCTCCATATTAAACCTCATACTTGCGTAATTTTTTAATACGCTCTATATACTTTTTAGTTTCTTCTTCTATCTTATTAAACTCTTTTAATTTCGTAAGGGCACTTCCAATACTAACTATATCACAACCATTGTCTAACCATTCGTCCATATTCTCAAAACTAACTCCACCAGATACCATTATGGCAATACCTTTTATAGGTCCCTTTAAATCCTTTACAATGCTTGGCTTAAAAGCTGAACCTGGAAATAATTTTATTACATCAACCCCTAGTTCTCTTGCTTCTTTTATTTCTCTTGCTGTAAAACATCCAGGAATATAAGGTATTCCATATCTATTACATAAAATTGCTGTATCTTTGTCAAAACTTGGACTTACAATAAACTCTGCTCCTGAAAGTATTGCAACTCTAGCAGTTTCAGAATCTAATACAGTACCTGCACCAATAATTACATTGTCTTTTTTATCCTCAATAAGTTCTTTTATTATCTCATCAGCTCCTGGAGTTGTAAAAGTAACTTCTATAACATTACACCCTCCACTTATTGCAGCCTTTGCAGTATTTATACCTTCAACTTTTGTATTGGTTCTAAGAACCAATACAAAAGCTTCATTTATTAAATTTGTTAGTGTTTTTATTTTATTTATCATCTTACTAACCATCCACCATCTATAGCTAATATATGACCATTTAAATAGTCAGAAGCTTTACTTGATAAAAAGACAACTGTTCCCATTAAATCTGAAACTTCTCCCCATCTACCTGCTGGTATTCTTGAAAGAATCTCTTGATTTCTAACTTTATCAGCTCTAATTGGTGCAGTATTAGCTGTTTTTATATATCCTGGTGCAATAGCATTAACTTGTATATTTAAATCTGCTAATTCATTAGCAAATGCCTTTGTTATACCTGCAACTCCATGTTTACTTGCAGTATATGGTGGAACAAATTTTCCTCCTTGGAATGATAACATAGAAGCTATGTTTATAATTTTACCATATCCTTGCTTAGCCATTACCTTTGCAATAGCTTGTGATAAATAATATACTGCATTTAAATTTATATCTATTACAGCTTGCCAATCTTCATCTTTATATTCAAGTAATGGTGCTCTTCTTATTGTACCTGCATTGTTTATTAAGATATCTATTTTTCCAAACTCATCTAAACAAGTTGAAACCACTCTATCTCTTGTTTCTTTCTTAGTTAAATCTCCTTGTACAAAAACAATTTTTCTACCTAAAGATTCAACAATATTTTTAACTTCCTCAATATTATTATCAAAAGTTGTTACTAATATATCTGCACCTGCTGTTGCAAGAGCTTCAACATAAGCCATACCTAATCCAGTATTTCCTCCTGTTACTATAGCTACTTTCCCATCTAACTTAAAAAAATCTAAAGAAAATTTATCCATATTCATTAATCCTCTCTCCTTTTATATTAAAATTATCTTAAAACATCCATTGGAATATTATCCATATCATCAAAAGTTTTATTTTCTCCACACATTCCCCATATAAAGGTATAATTACTTGTACCTACTCCTGAATGTATTGACCAACTTGGTGATATTACACATTCTTCGTTTTTAACAACTAAATGTCTAGTTTCTCTTGGTTCTCCCATTAAATGAAATACTCTCGTATCTTCTTCCATATCAAAATAGAAATAAACTTCCATTCTTCTTTCATGAGTATGACATGGCATTGTATTCCAAGCATTTCCTGGCTCTAACATTGTTAATCCCATTAATAATTGACAACTTTCGCAAACATTTGGATGAACATATTGATATATTGTTCTCTTATTTAAAGTTTTATTATCTCCTAATCTTACTGGATTAGCTTTTTCTATATCTATCTTAACGTTTTCATATTCCTTATGCGCTGGTACTGAATTAATATATAACTTTGCTGGATTTTTTGGATCTACTGATTTAAATTTAACTTCCTTATTTCCTTTTCCAACATATAAACCATCTTTTTCTTTTAATTCATATTCTACTCCGTCAGTAGTTACTATAGCTTTTCCACCTATATTTATTATTCCTAATTCTCTTCTTTCTAGGAAATATTCAACTCCCATTTCTTTTCCTGCTTCTAATTTAAGTTCTTCATAAACCGGTTTTATTCCACCAAAAATAATTCTATCTACATGGCTATAAACAAGTTCTATCTTATCATCCTTAAATATATCTTCAACTAAATAGTTTTCTCTTAATTCTTCTGTATCATATCTTTTTGAATCCCTTGGATTATTAGCATATCTAACTCTCATAATTTCCTCCCACTTACTTATTAAAACGTTTTATATAAACTGGTTTACTAACCTTAGGTTAATTATATAATTACAAAATACTATTGTCAACGTTTTAATAAGTATAAATTATTTTTTTCTCTTTCTAGTAAATAATGTTCCAACTGTAGCTAACACAACTCCAATAGCTCCAAAACTTAAATTATTTATTCCACCAGTCTTTGGTAAAACATCCTTATAACTACTTAAATTTTGATTTTCTTCATTAATCTTTTCTTCAATATCTTCCTTTAATTTCTTGTTATCTAAATCTTTATTCTCCTTATTTTCTTTTTCATAATCAATAATCTTTTCATCTATTTTATCCTCTTTGTCATTTACATCAGAGTTAATAATCTTGTTTTCTATTAGATTAGCTTTATCTTTAACTAAATTATTTTCATTATTATCTTTAATCTTTTCTTTTAAAACTATTTCTAAAGATTCTCCAGAAAGATTTTCTGTATTTGCATTAAATTTTATCTTTCCATTACTTAATTCTATATCAGATATTCTATGGTCAGCTTTTAAAACTTCTGTAGCTTCCTTATTTATTTCTATAGGAATATTTTTTTCTAAGAATGTTGGGTCAGAAATAGCTATACTTAAAGTATTATCATCCTTATTTTCTTTTATAATAACAGAAGATTTTCCTGTTGAAGTAATATTACCAACAGTATTTTTACCTTCTTTCCAAAAGTTAACTGCTTCAATATTTAATTTTTTATTCTTAACTCCATGAGCCACATCATCATTTTGAATTATTTCAATATTTGGATTTTTAGAGTATTCTTCAACCATTTTTTCATTTTTATTTGGTAACAATACATAACTATATTTTTCATTCTTTATATTTTTACCATGATTTATATACATAGTTAAATAATTATCTTTAACTATTTTATCTGCTTCTGCCTTAGAAGAATTTACGTTAATCCAATTTCCTTCTCTTTCATCTCTTATTAAATTAATATCTACTCCCTCAGGAAAATAATAACCTATATCTGCACCTTCTACATTCCCTTCTAAGTAAGCCCATTTTGCCTTAGTAACCTTATCTTTATCATTTAAATTTTCTACCTTTTCCTTTCCATCTACTATAAATTTATTCGAACCATCTGCCTTTATTTTTCTATTCTCAATTATTGTTTCATTTTCAAAATCCTCTTCGTTGCTTATTCCAGAGCCTAAAGCAACTATTTCATCATCAAACATAAACCAAGACTTTTTAGCTTTTAGTGAATCATATTTATTATCAATTTCCATACCTGCTATTCCATAAGAATCTAATTTACTTCCACCAGACCATGAAGCATTTCCTAATTCATAATAAACTTCATTTTGTTGTGATGCACCTGGGTCTAGCCCTTTTATTATTTCCTTTGGCTTTCTTTTTCTTGTATCTACTGTTGTTCCTGGCATCCTATATGGATCTACTGTTGCCCAGAAATTACCTAAAAATTGATTTAAATCATTATTATATAAATAAGTCATTCCATCTCCTTGAAACCAAGGTGTTAAATTTTCTTTGTTCATAAATTCATACTTGCTTATTCTTTTTGAACTTCTTGATATACCTAATGCAAAATTTTCTCTTTTATGAACAGTCTTGTCCATGCTATTTAATGCATAATGACTATTTTCTTCTTCTAAAGGTTTTATATTTTCATTTTCCATAATCTCATTAAACTTACCTATTACATTTATTGATTTAAATCTTGTAGAAAAATCTATAACACTACTAGAATCAATAGCCCATTTCTTTACTAAAGAATTTATTTTATTTGCATTTTCATCATCTGAAATCATAGAAATTTTAATCATTCCCTCAAGAATTCCAGCTGCCTGTAGATAACCATTAGCATTATATCTTGATATAGCTCTTCCTCTAACCATATCCATAACATAACCCTTGTATATAATTGGATTAAAACTTTCAAAAACCCAATTATATATATTATTTTTATTCTCTGATTTTATTGACCATGGAGTATTACCTAATAAAAACATAATATTAGATATTTTTTCAATAAGAACATTTCCATAAGAACCTGTATATGCTATAATTCCATGCTGAAGATATGAACCATCTTTATAAAATCCATCTCCACTATCTACGTAATTAAAAACTCCAACTATATCCTCTGATGCTTCCTGAATTTTTTCTGAATTATTTTCATTTACTCCCTGCAATAATTTATTCATGCAAACATCTGCTAAGTTTGCTCCTGTATGATATTTACTTCCTGGTTCAATACTCGGTAAAAATTTCTGTATTGCACTCATATAGCTTTCAATCTGCTCTTTACTTAAATCATCATACATTAAAACAACAACATTATTTAATCTAGCTGGAATACCAATCATCCAGTCCCACCAGTTACCATACTGTTCTATTTCACTATTATAAGCATTTTTGTTTATCCAATCTAAAGAATATATTATTTTTTCTTTTAATTCTTCACTTTTATAATATTTATTATTTGGTAAATTATAAGCCATAGACATGGTTACTAAATTATTAAACATTGATGTTATCTTAGCTGGATTCTTTTTATAATCCTTTGTGTCTTCCCAAAGAAAATCAAGCTCTTTTTTAGTATTAAGCTTTCCTAATAATTTTTCTGTATTATTTTCATAATATTTTATCTTTTTAGATATACTCTTGTTTCCTACATCTAGATTAGTGCCTCCAACTAAATCTTCTTTCCACCTTAATCTAATATTCTTAATATATTCAACTTCACTATTATAATTTGATACATTATCATAATTATTTTTAACTGTATTATCATTAGCTAAAACCTTTTCATAGCTACTAGCAACAACCATACAAGTTATAATTGATGTTGATATAAGTGCATTGACTTTTCTTTTCTTCGCTTTCATAAATATCTCCCCCTTTTTGTAAACGTTTATAAACGTAACAAATCCATTATATCTTTTTTATGAATTTTTTGTCAATAATTCTTTTCTAATTGTTAAACTTCCAAAAATAAATTAATAAAAAAGAGGGGAATATTCCCCTCTTTTTTATTAGTTAAAATAATTTAACTTAATTTATTTTTATTATAAATTTAAATAAACACTTCTTAATTAAATTTTAAATCAATGAATTATCGTAAAACTTACCAACTACTTCCACTGTTGGTTGTACATTTACAAAGGCTTCTGGGTCTATATCTGAAACATTTTTCTTTACAAGCAATAACTCTTGTTTTGAAATTACAGTTGTAACTGAACTTAAAGGTTCATTTGTATATCCTCCGTAAAGATTTCTTCCAATTGTAACCCCTCTCATTTGACTGTTTATTAAACTATCAACAATTTCCTTCTCTTTCTTAGTGTAAATTGTTACTGTAAGTTTGTACTGTTGTATATAGAATAAGTCTATAACCTTTGTAGTTACATAGATTGAAACTAAACTATATAAAGCTAATTCCCATCCATAAACTAAGCCAGCAACTAATAATATTATTGCATTTACTATAAATCCTAATTGTCCTACAGATTTTCCTGTCATCTTTTGAACAACTAAAACTATTATATCTGTACCACCAGTAGAAAAACCTGCTCTAAAGCACATTCCTACTCCAGCACCCATAAGAACTCCACCAAAGATTGAATTTAAAAGTTGATTTGAAGTAACTTCTCTTGTTGGAATAATACCTATAAAAAATGATAGCGATATTATAGATAAAAAGCTATATATAGTAAACTTCTTACCTAATTTTTTAAATGATAAAAGGGCAAGTGGTAAATTTAAAATTAAAACCCAGGTTGAAATATCTATGTTTATATTAAAAAAATCTAGTCCAATAGATGATAATAACTGTGATATTCCAGTAACCCCTGAAGAATAAATGTGTGCCGGTGTTAAGAAAAAATTAACCCCAATTCCAGCTAAAGCCCCAAAAAGAATTATAGCAGCAATCCTATAGGCAACTTGATAAATACGTTCATTTTTTTTACTCACTATATTCACTCCGTTCAAAATTATTTTTTTCTTTTTATATTATTGCTTGTGATTTTGCTTAATCTATTATATCACCATTAAAATTCTTTTAAAGTGTTTTATTTACTCTTTTTGTAATTTATGATATTTTACGCTTTTTAATATCTATTTATCATTTTATACACATTTAAGTTTAAATATTAATATTCGATACTAGTTGATTTTTTATGTCTAAATATAACTTTTTTTTAACAAAGAAAAAATACCTCATCTCTATAAAAAGAGACGAGGTTTAATTTTTCAATTCATATGTATATTATATCTTATATTTTTATTTGTCAATATTTTCTTCATTTATTGCTATTTTTGAATTTTAATAAGTTTTTTATTACTAAAAAATGAATTCTATATATTTAAAATTTTTAATTTTAAAACTATCCAAGAAGTTTTTTATATCTTGTATCTAATTTTCCTTTTAAAAAGTTTATTAAATCCTCTAATTCTTCTTTCTTTAAATCTTTTTTTCTTATTATAGATGCTTGTTTTCTAGTAAAATAAATAATTATATATTTTTTACTCTCTAAAACCTCATATATTTTTTTATATCTAATCTTGCTTTTTCCTTTAATAGCTGAACTTTTAACTGTTATCATATCATCAAAAAAATCTAATGTTTCTACAGCTTTGAAAAAGTTTCCATTATCCTGCTTAGCTTTTTCTCTACCTGTAACTTCTATTTTTATTATTATTGCAAATAGAGTTATTATAAGCAAGAATATCCAGTAAATAAAAAAGTGCTTAAAATTCATATTTTTATTACTATAGGAAACAAAAAGTCCCATAAGTGCTGTAAGTAATATTATAAATGGCACAGTAAGCTTTCTTCTCAAAAAAGTTGCTATGTATAAAAATCTAGTATAATCTTTTTTATTTATAGATGTTTTAATTGTATATAACTTTTTATCCATAAAACCTCTCCTCCTTTACAAATTTTATATAAATATATTCTAAATCCATTTTCTAATACTTAATTTTCTTTTATAAAAATCTCAATAACATTTTATCATAATTTATACATAAATTTCATTATGATATACTTTAAAAACTTATTATTAAAATAATTTTTATATTAAATATAACTACCTATTTTTAAGTTATTCTTATATATAAATCTACCAAGTAAATTTAGCGAACAATATAAAGTATTGATATTTAAATTTTTCGTGATATAATAAGTGTATTAAATTTCAACTCGTATATAATCGGTAATATGGTCCGAAAGTTTCTACCTGCTAACCGTAAAATAGCAGACTACGAGGAGTTGTACTAAAGAATCTAGAATACTAGACCACTTAAAACAACACCTCTAAAAAGGGTGTTTTTTTATTATGTATAACTTCCTAAAATTATAAGAAACCTTTCTTTATATGAGTTTTAAGATTTAAAATACTAAAAATAAAATTATTTAAAGTAAATTAAATAAATCTCATATTTTATTAAAGTTCTTATAAAAATTTTGTTTTTTATATTTTTAAATCTTAATATTTTAATTCAAAAATTATAAGGAGATTAAAAATTTATGGAAAAGCAAAATTTAAAAAATTCGGAAGTTAACTTAATTTATGGAGTGGATGATGACTTAGCTTTACCAAAAAAAGTTCTATTTGGACTTCAACATATATTTGCAGCCTTTGGTGGTATTATAGTTGTCCCTTTAGTTATTGCTAGTTCTCTTGGCTTTGATAGTAAAGTAACAACAGCTTTAATAAGTGCTTCTATTTTAGGCTCTGGACTAGCTACCATTATTCAAGCTAAAGGAATTTGGAAAGTTGGTGCAAGAGTTGCCTGTATTATGGGAACTGACTTTACCTTTGTATCTCCTGCAATTTCAGTTGGTTCAGTTCTTGGTCTACCTGGAATAATAGGTGCTACAATCCTTGGTTCTTTGTTTGAAATTATATTAAGTTTTTTTATAAAGCCTTTAATGAAATTCTTTCCTCCTCTTGTTACAGGAACAGTAGTTACTTTAATAGGCTTAACCTTACTACCTGTATCAATTGATTGGGCTGCTGGTGGTGCTGGTTCAGCTAATTATGCTAGTTTAGAAAATCTAGCTGTAGCTATGTTTGTTTTAGTTGTAACTCTTTTGCTTAATAATTATGGAAAAGGAATTATTAGTAGTGCTTCAATACTTATAGGAATAATTTTAGGATATATAGTATGTATCCCTCTTGGACTAGTTGATTTTACACCTGTAAAAGAAGCAACATGGTTATCCTTCCCTAAAATACTTGAGTTTGGAGTAACCTTTGATGCTAAAGCGGTTATAGCTTTTATACCAGCATATTTTGTGGCTACAATAGGAACAGTTGGATGCTTAAAGGCTATTGGAGAAACATCTAACATAAATATTGGAGATAAAAAAGTTGCTGCTGGGGTTTTATCTGATGGCATAGGAAGTGCTTTAGGTGGATTATTTGGTTCTTGTCCTAATACCTCCTTTAGTCAAAATATAGGTATTATATCATTAACTAAGGTAGCTAGCCGTCATGTAGCTGTAATGGCTGGAATATTATTAGTTATTCTTGGATTCTTACCTAAAGTAGCAGCTATAATAACAGGAATACCAAACCCTGTTTTAGGTGGTGTAGGTATTATGATGTTTGGAACTGTTGCTGCTGCTGGTATTAGAACCTTAAGCAATATAAAACTTACAGAAAGAAATCTTTTAATAATAGCAATTTCTCTTGGTCTTGGATTAGGTGTTACCTTTAGACCTGATGTAATACATAACCTTCCTGAAGGAATAAGAATGATATTTTCTTCTGGAATATCAACAGGAACCATAGCCGCTTTAATATTAAACATAGTATTAAAAGAGAATAAATCTTCAATGGAATTTGAAAATGTATATAATGAAGAAAAATCTAATTAAAAATAAAAAGTCCTTTTAAGGACTTTTTTATTTTTAATATTTGAAATTCATATATTAAACAACTTATTTATAATGTTTTATTAAAGCTTGTGTTCCTAAATCTCCAAATCCTTCTTTTTCTAATTCTTCATAATTTTCTAGAGCCTTACTTAAAATTTCTAACTCTAAAGCATTATCTAAAGCTTCTTCCTTTGCTAATTTCATATCTTTTATAAAATGTTTTATAAAAAATCCTGGTGCAAAATCCTCTTTTAAAATCTTTGGAGAAAGTAACTCTAATTGCTTACTTCCTGCTGCTCCAGTTGCTACAGAATTTAGCATTCTCTCAACATCTAACCCCTTCTCCTTAGCATAAGCCATTGCTTCACACACTCCTGATATGGCACCTGCTATCATTATTTGATTTGCTAATTTAGTATGTTGACCAAAACCTGCTTTTCCTTCATAACATATATTAGTACCCATAGCTTTAAAAATAGGTAAACAAGCTTTATAGTCTTCTTCTTCTCCTCCTACTAAAATAGTTAAAGTACCATTTTTAGCGCCAACATCGCCTCCAGTAACTGGTGCATCTAAAGCTTTTATTCCCATAGTTTTTGCTTTTTCATATATTTCAACAGCTAGTTTTGGACTTGATGTTGTCATATCAATAACATAAGTCCCTTTTTTAACATTTTCAAGTATTCCCTGTTCTCCAAAATAAACTTCATAAACATCCTTAGGAAAACCAACTATAGTTATTACTGCATCACAATTTAAAACACATTCTTTTATTGTTGAATGAAATATTGCTCCTTCTGAAATAACATCTAAAACTTTTTCTTTATTTCTTGCAAAAATAGAAACTTCAAAGCCCTTCTTAAGTAAATTACGAACCATTGATTTTCCCATTATACCTACACCAATAAAACCTATTTTCTTCATAAATTCTTTCCTCCTAACTAAAATTTAAATATATCAAAATTATTTATATTAAATATAAATATTCTCTTACTTATCAAATAATCCTCCACCATTATTCTTCTTTCTTCCTCCTTGAACAGTTCCAATGCTTTTCTTAGCTCTAAGATTTGAATTATTAATCTTCCCCTTATTTTTCTTTTCTTCTATTAATTTCTTCATCATTTCAATATTTTTATTCATTTTAATTCTCCTTTTTATAAAATAAAATTATGATATGTAAAACTATTTAATCTTCACATAAACCAATTCTGGTCTATTAAAAAGCCTAGTTATTTTGGCACTATTCCCAAGCCCTCTACTAATTATAAGCTTATTTTTATCTCCATGAACCCCTTCTGTATACTTAGGAAAAATACCTTGTCCTGGTGCATAAAGTCCTCTTCTAATTATAGGTATTACAAATTGTCCTCCATGGGCATGTCCCGAAAACATTAAGTGAAAATTATATTTTGAATAATTTCTTTTAAAAAGTTCTGGATAATGACTTAAAACTATTTTAATACCTTCTAACTTTTCTAATTCATTAAAAACTTTAGAATAATCTTCTTTTTTAAAACTTTCTTCCTTCTCTTTAGAATCATTATTCAATATTTCCCTACCTTCTTCAAACATACCTAAAACATTTAATTTTTCTTCTCCTATAGAAAAACTAACTATTTTATTTTTTAAAACCAAAACTCCTCTTTCCATTAAAGAATTAAAAATATAATCTGCTTTTTCACATCTTTTTTCATTATTTCCTGAAATATATATAACCTTAACCTCTTTGTTTAAATCACATAAAAAGTCTATTGTTTCATCCATATTTATAAGATTAGAATCTATCATATCTCCTGTGGCAAAAATTAAATCTGGATGTTTCTTTAAAATAGACTTTTTAAGTCTTATATTTCTTTTTCCAAACTCCTTACCATGAAGGTCCGATAAATGTATAATTCTTAATTCATTTTTCAATCCTAAATTTATATTATATGTACTAGTATCTATAACATTATTTTCGTAATAAAAAAATAAAATTAAAACAACAACCAAAAAACATATTAAAAATAAAATAATCACAAATCCCTCCTTAACAAAATCAAATTTTTTATGTAATACATTTTATATTAATTATATAAAAAATGAAGCTAATTTATAATGGATTTTTATTCTTATAATATAAACTTTGTAAGAAATATTTCCAAGATAAAAGGTAATAATTATAAACATTGTATAATTTTTAATTTTTACTTATCAAAAAACTAAAATTAAATTTACTTTTATATTTAACATTTAAAAAAAGCTTTAAAATCTTTTTATTATTATAAAAGGCCAATTTGTAAGAAAAATTTAAAGTGTTATAATCTTATTTAACAAGTAGAAATATTTATTCCATTATTACTAAGTTTCTTAGAAAATTTAGTATATTTTAATCTTAAACAAACTACTAACATACCAAAAACCTATCCTAAAAAGACTTTTAGCAAAAAACTAAAAGTCTTTTTTTAATAAAAAAAAGTCATATCAAAATAACTTTGATATGACTTTATATTATTTAAAAGGTGTTAAACTAACTTATTTAAAACTGATTCACCAATAGTTCCCTCTGGCATTTTTAATCCAAAGTTATCTGCAATAGTTGCTCCAATAGTTGCAAAAGTTTTTGGAGTTTCTAATTGTCCATGACCTTTCATTGATGGTGAATAAGCTAAAAATGGTACATACTCACGAGTGTGGTCTGTTCCTGTATATGTTGGGTCATTACCATGGTCAGCTGTTATTATTAATAAATCATCCTCATGTAACTTATCTAATACTTTTCCTAAGTTAACATCAAATTTTTCTAATTCTTCTGCATATCCTTGTGGATTTCTTCTATGTCCCCATAAAGCATCAAAATCCACTAAGTTAACAAAACAGAATCCTGTAAAATCTCTATCCATTATTTCTAATGTTTGTTCCATTCCATGAACTGAACTCTTAGATTTATTTCCTTCTGTTATTCCTTCTCCATCAAAGATATCTTTTATTTTACCAACTGAAATAACATCAAAATTATTATCTTTTAATTCATTAAGAACTGTTCTTCCATATGGTTTAAGAGCATAGTCATGTCTATTGCTTGTTCTTTTAAACTCGCCTTTTTTAATTCCTAAATAAGGTCTTGCTATAACTCTTCCAACTTTCCAATCATCTTTAAGAGTTAATTCTCTTGCAATCTCACAACATCTATATAACTCATCTAATCCAAAAGTTTCTTCTTGACCACAAATTTGTAAAACTGAATCTGCTGATGTATAAACTATCATATCTCCAGTTGCAATTTGATGTTCTCCTAATTCATCTAAGATTTCTGTTCCACTAGCACTTTTATTTCCTACAATTTTATGACCAGTTTTTGCTGTTAACTCATCTAATAATTCTTGTGGAAATCCTGTATCTGTAAAAGTCTTAAATGGTTTAGTTATGTGTAACCCCATCATTTCCCAATGTCCTGTCATAGTATCCTTACCAACACTTGCTTCAGCCATTTTAGCTTGGTATCCAATTGGGTCTTTAACTGGAGGTACATTTTTTATTGGATGTAAGTTTGCAATACCCATTCTTTGAAGATTAGGTATATTAAGTTTATCTACTGATTCTGCTATATGACCTAAAGTATCTACATTAACATCACCGTATTTTTCAGAATCTTCCATTGCTCCTATACCTAATGAATCTATAACTATTGTAAAAATTCTTTTATATTTGCTCATTATTAAACCCCCTGAGTGTATTTCCGTATATATTATAATTTTTAAGATTATTATTTTCTAAATTTTTTATTTTTTCTTCTTATCTTCTTTAATTAAGTTTCTTATTCCCTCTATACCTGCTTTTATTGCAAGTTCTGTATCATGAACTTGAGGATTATCAAGTCCTTCTCTTTCTCTTTCTTGGTTAGCTATAGTTAGGAAAACTGCTCCAACTCTTACTCTTAAATAACTTCCTACTATAAATAATGCAGCACCTTCCATTTCTGAACCTAAGCAACCACATCTTTTCCATGCTTCCCATTTATTTAATAATTCATAACTTACTGGCTTAGTTTCTGGTGAATGTTGTCCATAAAATGAATCCTTTGATTGAACTACTCCAGTATGGAAAGGCACTTTTAATTCCTTTGCTCCTTTAACTAAAGCATTTACAACATCTAAATTTGCAACAGCTGGAAATTCAATTGGTGCATATTCTCTTGAAGTACCTTCTGCTCTTATAGAACCTGTAGCTATTATAAGGTCTCCACCTTTAACATTTAAATCCATCCCTCCACAAGTTCCTACTCTTATGAAAGTATCTGCTCCACAATTAACTAACTCCTCTAAAGCTATAGCAGCTGAAGGTCCACCAATACCAGTTGAGGTAACGCTTACTTTTTCTCCATCTAAATATCCAGTATATGTAACATATTCTCTTTTGTCAGCTATTAATTTAGCATCATCTAAATATTTTGCTATTTTAGCACATCTTTTTGGATCTCCTGGCATTATTACGTATTTTCCAACTTCTCCTGGTGCAACGTCTATATGAAACTGTTTGTCTGAACCTTGTGTATAAATCATTTACATTTCCTCCTAATACTTGTTCCTTATAACATTTTAACTTGTCTACTTAGTTGTCTATTTTATATTTATATAATACTATACTTTTTAAAATTTATCAAACGTTTACAGAAAATTTTTTAAATTATTTATTGGTTATTTGTATAAAATCTCTTATAATTTATATAAATACTATTTTTTGTTATTAACTTGTATGAAACTTGTCTACTTTAGAAAGGTGATTTAAATGGAAATATTAACTGTAAGTAAGACTAAAGAATTACTATACGTTACTGTATATGATAAACTCTTTAAAATGATTAAAGAAGGAACTTTTCCAGAAAACAGTAGGCTACCTTCTGAACCTAAACTTGCAAAAACTTTAGGTGTTAGCAGAAGTACATTAAGACAAGCTTTAGCCCTTTTACAAGATGATGGTCTTATAAAAAATATAAGAGGTAAAGGAAACTTTATAACAAAAGAAAATAAAGAAAATAAAACTGGATTAGAAAAAATAGGACATCCTATATTTAAATGCTTAGATGTTACTACTAATAATATTGAAATAGACTTTAAAATAGACCCTCCTTCAGATTATTATAAAAAAATTTTAGGAGAAAATTCTGTTGCTACTGTTTGTATAGATAGATGGTATTTAGAAGATACTCTTGCCTTAGCATATTCATACACAATAATATCAATTGAAGGAATATCAAAATTCAATATAGATTTATCTAAAAAAGAAAACTTATTAAATTTTATAGAAGAAAGATGCTATAAGGAATGTTCAAAAATCAAAAGTACTATAAAATTCACAACTTCAGGGAATTTTGTAACTAAACGTCATCCAATTCATGGAGAAAGTCATTTTTATTTAATAGAAGAAGCTATATATTTTGATTCAGAAATTCCAATAATTTTTAATAAACATTATCTTCCTATGAAACATAGTACTATAAAAATAAACCCTATGAAATAACATTTCATAGGGTTTATTTTTATATTTTAATATGCTGTAAATCCACCATCTACTGGCATAAATATTCCTGTTATATTGCTTGCTTCTTCTGAAGCTAAGAATAATATTGCATTTGAAACCTCTTCTGGTTTTGCAACTCTCTTTTGAGGTGAATCAACTTTTCCTGATACGATTCCTTCATCATCTTTAACTCCAGCTTTTTTAGCAGCTTCTCTCTTGTTCTTTAAGAACTCTAAAGCTTCATAGTACATTGGAGTTTCAGTTGTTCCTGGGTTTACTGCATTTACTCTTATTCCATATTTAGCATAGTCTAAAGCCATATTTCTAGTTAATCCATTTAAACCATGTTTAGAAGTTACATAAGCACAGTGTCCTGGGAATCCTGTTAAACCAGCTACTGATGAAATGTTAACAATAGCTCCACCTCTATTTTGTTTAATCATTTCTCTTATTCCATAGTGTGAGCAATAGAATGCTATCATTATGTTACAATCTAAAACATTTCTAAACATTTCTTCACTCATTTCATGTACTGGTGCAGGTGTTCCTGTAATACCTGCATTATTTATTAATATGTCTAAAGCACCAAATTTTTCAATAGCAGTATCTATAACTTTTTTACAAACATCTCTATCTTTTAAATCACCTATTATAAATTCAACATCAGGTGTTATTTCTTTTATTTCTTTTAAAGTTTCTTTACTCATTTCTTCTTTTCTATCAGCTAAAACTAATTTAGCACCTTCTTTAGCAGCTCTTATAGCAGCAGCTTTTCCTATACCACCAGCAGCTCCTGTTATAACCATTACTTTGTCTTTAAATCTATCTTTTATTATTTCACACATAAATTTCTATTATAAAATATACGAAATATTTTATAATATTTTCACCTCCATTTTCTATTAATCCCCTAGGTTATTAAGTAATATATACCTTTAAAAAACCTATGTCAACACCTTAAAAATACATTATTTACTGAATATTCAGCAAATTTCAACAAAATATTTGCCATAGTGCATATCTTTTTTAATAAGTTAATATTAAAATTCTCACATATGAGAATATTTATTAAATTTATACAAATAATAAATTTTTAATATTTATTTTTTAGAGGACAATATTCGCAAAATAACACCCTAAAATTTACCTTTAATGATATAATAAGTTACTGTAAGTAAATTTTAATTTATAAGGAGAATACAATATGAAACTTTTAAGAAACAAAAGATTTTTAATAGGACTTACCCTTACTCTTGTAATAAGTTCCTCTTTTATAGGATGTAATACTAAAAATGAAAAGAATTTAGAAAAAGAAAAGGTTACCGTAGATAATAGTACTGAAAAATCTAATATTAATTCTACAGAATCTGAAAAAAATAAAGATAGATTTGAAGGAATAAAAACTACTACTAAGGATATAAATATTCCTGTTTTATGCTATCATGATGTAACACCAAATAATCCAGATAATAATGAACTTTTAGTAAATCCTCAAAAATTTAAAGAGCAACTTAAATACTTAAAAGATAATAATTACACACCTATAACTTTAGATGAACTTTATGATTATTTAAAAAATAAAAAACCAATACCAGAAAAACCTGTAGTAATAACTATAGATGATGGCTATGAAGGAAATTACGATTATGCTTATCCTATACTAAAAGAATTTAATTTCCCAGCTACTATTTTTGTAATATCAAATTATGTAGGTGCAAAGGATTATATGACAGCTGATGAATTAAAGGAAATGTCTGATAATGGTATAGAAATAGAAAGCCATACTTTTAAACATGATGATTTATCTACCTTAGATGAAAATAAACAAATAGAAACCTTTAAAAGTTCAAAGGAAAACTTAGAAAAAATAACTGGTAAACCTGTTGATTTTGTGGCATATCCTTTTGGAAGATATAATGATGAAACAAGAATAGCTGCTGAAAAGGCTGGATATAAACTAGGCTTTAATTTAAGTGGTGATTTTGCTGATAGAAAAGATAACGATTTTAATATAGACAGAATTTATGTTAGTAACAATGATTCTATAGAAAAATTTGAAAGTAGATTAAAAGGAAATTAAAAATAAATTAGGTAGCTTTTAAGCTACCTAATACAATTTACACATAAAAATTTTAAATTATTTTAAAGCTATTCTTTTTTATCTAATTGTTTTAAAGCCTGTCTTAAAAATTCTGGTATAGGTACTCCTAATTCTGCACAATTTTCTAATATGCTTATTCCCTCATTAGATATATAAAAATAGGCTATTAAAGTCCTAAACATCCATGTTCCATTTTCTAAAAGTCTATCTAACATTACTGCAACCAAAAGTACAACTAAAATTAAACCTTTTTTAGTTATTCCTCTTAATCCAGCCTTTGAACACAATTGATTGCTTTTACCACTTTTTAATACGCCAGTTAAATAATCTAAAAAAATAAATACTAATAAAGTTATTATTGGCATATCCCAAGCACCAAATATCCAAGTGAATAAGGTTCCTAGGAATACAACCCCTAACTTAATACCAACTATTATACTCTCCATAAGAACAATACTCCTTAAATCTATTAATAAATTTTCTATAAATATATACTCTTAATACTTCTTTTCTATTCTTTAAAATATAAATAAATTTATAAAACAAGGGAATATTATCCTATATTTTTTCAACAAACTTTGATTGAACAAATCCACTTTTTCCTTCTTTATTTGTTATTCTATACCATCCTAAATATCTAGAATCTACCCAATCTATTCTAAAAACCTCTCCATTTTCTAAAAATGCAACTATATTAGATTGTATATTTGCTTTTTCATACACATTTAATATATCTTTTACATTCTTAGTTGTTGCCTCTTGAAATTTTCTTACATATTTCTCACTTACATATCCTATAATATTTTTATACTCAATAAGACACCAGATTGAACCCTCTTTATATTTTTTTATAATAAATTCTCCTTTAGCGGGTATTCTTCCTATAATCTTTGAATTTAAACTTGCTTTTTCTCTTATATTTAAATATGTGGATACTCCTTTTGTTGTACCATTATAAAGTTTAAATTTAATTTTTCCATCTAATATTTCACTTTTAAGTTCATTTAAATCACAAAAACCTGATACTCCTAAAACCTTTCCTCTACTTGAATATTGAAATCCAATCCACCTATCCCAAATTTTATTATCTTTAGGCTTTTTAACTCCATATTCAGCAATCCAAAGAGGATATATCCCTAATCTTTTATCTAAATTATTATTAGCAAAACTTGTATATGTGTAAACAACAACTTCTCTTCCACTTAATCTTTTAACTTCTTCTAAAAAATCAATACATAAATTAGTTAATTCATAAGGACTTTTACCATCTGATACTTCAATATCTAAGGCTAATTTCCCCTCATATTCAGTAGCACCTATATAATTTAAATAATCTATAAAATATTTTGCTTGCTTTTTAGCTCCTTTATTTGGTTTAAAAAAATGATAAAATCCTATTTTAAATCCTTCCTTTTTTGCTCTTTCATAATTTTGCTTAGCATATGAATCTCTAAAGTAATCACCCTCTGTAGCCTTTATATAAACTATCTGAAAACCTTGACTTTTAACTTTTTTAAAATCTATATCTCTTTGCCAATTTGAAACATCAATACCTTTTAAATTTTTACTATTTCTTTCTTCCATAAATATCCTTCCTCTTTTGTATATTTTTATATTACATTTTATGCAATCTATATATTAAAGCTACATAACGTTTAATTTTATTTTTTTAAATTGACTTTTAAATTTATATTAATTTTTTTTAAAAAATTATTTGACTTTATAATAAAAAAACCTTAAAATAATTTTATACAATTTAATTTTAACAAATCAATTATAAAAATCCCCTAATATATACTTAAGATTGGATTTAATCCAAAACTTAAATAATATTAATTAAAAAACACAATAATTCATTAAATACTTAAAAAGAGCAATCTAATTTAGATTGCTCCTTTTGTAATATTAAATTATTTTTCTTTATTTACAAATTGACTATTATAAAGACTTTCATAATAGCCACCTTTTTTTATTAATTCTTCATGGGTTCCCTGTTCAATTATATTTCCATCATTCATTACTAATATTAAATCAGCATTTCTGATTGTAGAAAGTCTATGTGCTATAACAAAACTAGTTCTATTTTTCATTATATTTTTCATAGCTTTTTGAATTAAAATTTCAAGTCTAGTATCAACTGAACTTGTAGCTTCATCTAAGATTAATATAGTTGGATTTTTCAAAATCGCCCTAGCTATAGTTAAAAGTTGTTTTTCTCCTTGAGATACATTTGATGCTTCTTCATTTAGAACCATATTATACCCTTCTGGTAAGGTTTTTATAAAGTGATGAACATTAGCAATCTTAGCGGCTTCAATTACTTCTTCTTTAGTAGCATCAAATCTACCATACCTAATATTATCATAGATTGTTCCCTTAAATAGCCATGTATCTTGAAGAACCATTCCAAATAAACTTCTTAAATCTTCACGCTTCATCTCTCTAATGTCTACTCCATCTATTTTAATTGAGCCCTCTTTAACATCATAAAATCTCATCAAAAGATTTATAAGAGTAGTCTTTCCAGCTCCTGTCTTACCAACAATAGCAACCATTTGACCACTTTTAACATCTAAACTTAAATCTTTTATAAGATTTTTATCCTCATTGTATGAAAATTTAACATGCTCAAAACTAACATTTCCCTTTGGCTCTTTTATTTTTATAGAATTTTCTAAATCTTTTACTTCTTCCTTCTCCTCTAAAAATTCAAAAACTCTATTAGCTGCTGCAAAGGCTGATTGTATAGCTGAAGATAATTGGGTTACTTGAGATAAGGGTTGGTTTATTTGCCATATATAACGTACAAAGGCTTGAAGATTACCAACAGTTATTACACCCCTTATAGACATTATTGCACCTAAAACTCCTATTATAGCTATCCCTAGATAAGTAATAAGGCTTATTAAAGGAGACATTATGCTAGATATAAACTGTGCTTTAAAACCTGTTTCTCTTAATTCCTCATTTACCTTTATAAACTCCTTTAAAGAATCTTCTTCCTTTCCATATAACTTTAATTCATTAAAGCCTGTATACATTTCTTGAACTTTTCCATTAAGATTTCCTAAAGCTTTTTGTTGATTATTAAATAACCTTTGAGATTTAGATACTATTATTTTTGTAATTAAAATACTTAAAGGAATTATTAATGTTGCAATTAATGCTAATTTAAAATTTATAGAATACATCATTATTAAAGCTAACCCTACAGATAAAAAAGCATTTATTACTTGAACAAAACTCTGTTGTAATGCATTAGAAATAGTATCTACATCATTAGTAATTCTACTTAAAACATCTCCATAACTATTAGAATCAAAGTATTTTATAGGAAGTCTATTTATCTTTTTTTCAACCTCACTTCTAAGGTTTCTCATAGTATTTTGAATTGCATTAGTTAATAAAAAACTAGATATAATATTAGATAAAGTTCCAAGGGTATATACCATAAATAGTACTACTAATACCTTTAAGATATAATTAAAATTAACTGTAGCGCCAGTAACTCCCTTTATAATTTCTTCAAAGTCTTTAGTTAATTGAGTTATTATCAACCCTTCTGTTACTGGAGCTATAGCTGCAAAGATAGCAGAAAAAATTATAAATAAAATTGCACCTAAAAAAGACCACTTATATCTAAAAACAAAGGGAGAAATCTTTTTTAATACTAATTTTAAATTATTCATCTTTTAATTCCTCCTCTGTAAGTTGTGATGTAGCTATTTCATAATATATAGGACAATTTTTTATTAATTCTTTATGTGTACCAGCTCCAACAACTTCTCCTTCATTTAACACTATAATTTTGTTAGCATCCATTATAGAACTTATTCTCTGGGCAACAATTAATACAATAGAATCTCTTGTTTCTTCCTTTAATTCTTTTCTTAAAATAGCATCTGTTTTAAAATCTAAAGCTGAGAAACTATCATCAAAAATATATATATCTGGTTTTCTAACTACTGCCCTAGCTATCGAAAGTCTTTGCTTTTGCCCTCCTGAAACATTTGAACCACCTTCTGTTATAATTTCATCAAACTTCTTAGGCTTATTTGAAATAAATTCATAAGCTTGTGCTATTTTAGCTGACTCTTCAACTTCTTTATCTTTAGCATCTTTTTTCCCAAATTTTATATTACTAGATATACTTCCTGTAAATAAAAGAGTTTTTTGTGGAATAAATCCTATCTTTTCTCTCAAATATTTTAAATCATAATCTCTTACATCTACTCCATCTATTTTTATGCTTCCCTTAGTAACATCATAAAACCTTGGTATTAAATTTATAAGTGTACTTTTGCCACTTCCTGTACTTCCTATAAAAGCAATAACTTCTCCTCTTTCTCCCTTAAAAGATACATCTTTAATAACAGGTTCTTCCCCATTTGGATAGGTAAAAGATACATTTTCAAACTCTATAGTACCTTTATTTTCAACCTTTTTAACTCCATTTTTAGGATTTTTTATTATAGGCTCTGTATTTAATACTTCCCTAATTCTATTTGCAGATACTTGTGCTTTTGGGTACATTACAAAAACCATAGAAAATAACATTATTGAAAACATTGCATGAAATAAATATTCAATAAAAGCCACTAACTGACCAACTTGAAGAGTTTTATCACTTATCATATTACTAGATACTAAAAATATAACTATAATCGCTATATTAAGTAGAAAAAAGAAAAGAGGTTGAGCTACTCCCATAAGCTTATTTAATTTTTTAGCAATTCTAGCATAAGAATTATTTGTTTTATTAAATCTTTCTTCCTCATATTTTTCATTGCCAAAGGCTCTTATGACTCTTATTCCTGTTAAATTTTCTCTAGATATTCTATTTAATTTATCTAAATTTTTTTGTAATTTTTCAGATAAAGGCTCTGAAATTTTAGCAATAATTATAACACCAATTATAATTAAAGGAATAACAAAGGCTAATATTAGTGAAAGAGAAAGACTTGTTTTTAATATCATAAATAAACTTATAATAAACATAATAGGAGTTATTAAAGCTAACCTTAAAAGAGTATTAGTAAACTGTAAAATAACAAAGGGGTCATTTGTAGTTCTTGTTATCATAGAAGATACTCCAAAGTTATTATATTCTGTATGAGAAAACTCTTGAGCCTTTTTAAATATATCATTTCTTATATCTCTAGTTATTCCTGTTGATATTTTTGAAGAACAATACCCAAGTAAAATAGTTCCCATAACACCTATAATAGATATAACAACTATTAAAATTCCCATACTCTTAATGTAATTTATATCTTCTCTTATTATTCCTATATCTATAATCTTAGCCATAATTGTTGGTATTCCTAGTTCTACTAAAGCAAAACCAAAAACAGATATAAAATTTAGAATAAGCAATCCTTTATAGTTTTTTAAATAACTAAGTATTAGTTTCATAATTATAATTCACTTCCTTTCTTTTAAAACTCATTTAATTACTAATTATACCAAATTTAATCACTTATGCTAAATATCATTTTAAGGCTTATCCCTTTAATCTAAAGCTAAATATGCTTTATTAAATATAATATACAAAGCTTTTAATATATATTAATTTTCAAAATTTTATTCTCTCCAAAAAACAAAAAAATAAAATAGATAAGCTAAATTAGATTTTATTTAAATCCCTTAGCTTAATCTATTTTATTCTAAGAAAAATTTATACTATTTAAAATTTAAGTAATATAATCTAGGTATTAAAGTATTTATAGTATTTAAATTAATCCATACTCTTTTAACATTTTTTCTATATCAGTTCCAGATATTTGTTTCATTAATTTTTTCTTTAATAAGAAAGGTATATGAATATCTGGTTTTTCACCATCTAATAAAGCTACCATTGCATTTAATAAATAACGAATATCATATCTTGAAGCAAATACTTCAGGTACACCTTTTTCAACTCCAGTTAAAACATAAACGGCTTCCATAGCTGTACGTCCTGAATATTCTATAGTAAATACAGTATCTCTTCCTGGGTCATCTAAAGTTTCTGCAAATTGACCAAGGAATGCAAAGTTAACTGAATGTTTTGGAACAACATAAGGTCTATCACCAAATTCACGAGGCATAAATTGTGATGTTATAAATGGCATCATTACAGGTACTGCTGTACAAGATTTTGAAAGTTCTTCAATTTCATCAGTAGGAACTCCTATATGGAATAGCCACTCTTTAGTAATTTCCTTACCTGTACAATCTCTCATAGGCTTTTTAATGTAATCTCCATTTACATCTGTAAATAATCCATATACCCAAACAACTATATCTTTCTTTGGTTGTCCATAATATTGCTCTTGACGGTTTATAGTCCAGCTCATAAGCCATGAAGAGTCCATAGCTGTTACTATACCACCTGTTACTGTTCTTCCACCATAAGGAGAACGTTTAGTTATTTTTTCAATATATCTTGGTACACGCTCATCATGACAAGTTATTGTACAAGACTCCCAATTTGACTTTTCTGTGTCGGTACAGAACTTATCTGGATGTCCAAACTCGTCAGATTGTTTTGCTATATTTCTCCATAATTCCCAACAACCTTTAGGTTCTTTGTTAAATGGTGCAGGAGTATTATCATCACCATATCCAGAACCCTCTGTCATTGAACCATTTGTTATGAATACTAAATCCTCTTCTGTTAAATCTACAGATATGTCATTTCCATATTTATCTTTTGCTATTATTTTTTTAGCTACTTTTTTATTTTCAGTTATTTCAATTTCAACATTTTCAACATGAACACCATATTCAAATTTAGCTCCATGGTCTTTTAAATACTTAACCATTGGCTTAACAAAAGATGTAAATTGGTCATGTCTTGAAAATTGTAGTGCTGAAAGAGTTGGTAGTCCTCCAACATGGTGTATGAATCTATTCATATATAATTTCATCTCTAAAGCACTATGCCAGTTTTCAAAGGCAAACATTGTTCTCCATAAAGTCCAGAAATCTGTACTTAAAAGTTCTTGAGAAAATACTTCTTCTATAGTTTTATTTTGAAGTTCTTCATCAGGTATAAGAACAAATTCTGCTAATTCCTTAGCTAAGTCTTGTCCTAAATTAAACTTCGCATCATCATATCTTTCTCCATTATTATGAGTTATACGACAATTACTATAGTTTGGATCATCATAGTTTGTATAGAATAAATGATCTAAAACTGTCATGTTTGGGTCTTCTGTAGAAGGTAATGAGCTAAATAGTCCCCATAAAACTTCAAAGTGATGTCCAAGTTCACGACCTCCACGAGCAACATACCCTATATTTTGAATATATTCTCCATCTAATGAACCACCTGGTATTTCTAACTGTTCAAAAAATGTTATTTTGCTTCCATCCATATGTGCATCTCTAATTAAGAAACATCCTGCAGCTAAAGCGCCTATTCCTGTTCCTATTAAATAAGCCTTTTTATCATCAATTCCATAAGGCTTTCTAGCATGAACTAATGCATGATAGCTTCCGTTTGTTAATGTAAGTCTTTCATCATGTGTTTTAAGTTTCATTAAAATCCCCTTCTTTCTTAAAACTATGTATAATGTCTTAAAAGAAATATTATCACCTTAAATTACCCTTTTTATAACTTTAAACTTCTTTAAATTAAAAATTTTAATACTAAGGCTAAATAGATTTAATTTCCTTTTATTCTATAATATAACCTTTTATATTATCTTTCATTAGATAAATAATTATAGTGTTAAAAGTTATAACACATACATGAAAATGACTAAAATTTAGTTATATAATAATATTTGTCTAAATAAATAATAAAGTTATTTTAAAATCGCTTTTTTCTTTTAAATCAATTAATTTTCTTATATAAAATTTACTGTTTTATCAATTATTTTTTTCCATATTTTCTAATTTTTCACTTCTTTCAAGAGATAATTTTATATTCCCATCAAATAATTTTCCTATCCTTCTTATTATTTCTTCTGGGTCCTCTTTCATCCCTGAAGAAATCCATCTAATAACCATTTCCGTAAGAGCACATTGATAAAATACAGCTATTAACTTCATATCATATTCTGAAGCCTTTATCCCTTGACTTACTTTATTTACATACCTCTCCATCATATTTCCAGAAACACTATATATGTAATTTACTAATTCTTCTCTTTGCATTGAATTATAAATATTATATATTAATTTTTTATTTCCTAATGCAAATCTTGTAGCAAGAACAAAACTTTCTTCCCATGACATAGTATCATTATATTCACTTATAATACTCTTAAGCTCTGTCTGAAAAATTTCAGATAAAAGAGCATATATATCTGAATAATAATAATAAAAAGTATTTCTATTAATTCCACAAGAATTAGCTATATCCTTTACAGTTATTTTATTTAAAGGTTTTTCATTTAACAGTTCTATAAATACGCTACGTATAAGTTTCTTAGTATATTGCTGGGCCAAATGAATCTCCCCCTTTGTTTTTTTATTAATAAATTATACCATTAACTTTATATATTTTTATTTAACTTATATAAATTATTATAAAGAAATTATATCAAATTTCTCTCTTACTAATGTTACTATTTATAAAATAAGTATTTAATAATAAAAAATACTCTTTAAAGACCTTATAAAAAGTTCTTTAAAGAGTATTTTGATTTTATATTAATTACTTCTCAAAATAATAACAAGCTTTATATAGCTTATCAATCATTTTATATTCATGTTCTTTACATTTTGCATCTTTCCAATATAAGCTAGCATTTTTTCCCTCTCCCTCTTCAGTAAGTTCACTCATTATCCTTAACTTTATACTTCCTTTTGATATCATTTCTTTAAAAGTGCTCTTCTTTGCTTCAGGAGACATATTAGAAAATTTTGAATTAATATTCCTCTGAATAATACATAGATTTCCAAAGCAATCTATTCCTTGAGACCATGGTTCAAAGGTTCCTTCTGATGGATTTTGCGGATACCAATGCTCTATAGAATTTCTAAATTCAAATGTAAAATTATCATATTTTTTAGAATCAGATTTCCATAATAAAAAATCTAAATAATTAAATACAATATGAGGTGTACTTACTCCCATTTTATAAACTCCATCTTTACACTTCTCAAAAAATTGTTTACGTACTGAATTCTTAGCTATTTCTTCAATAATATTTGTAAAAATAGACAAATCCTCTCTAAAAACTTTAGCATAATTATCTTTAGATAACCAAATTAATATCTGTGTTATCCAATGCATTGCTTTTGGTGATGTATAAGAAACTCTTAATGCAGACTGAAGCATTATATTTATCTTATTACGCTCATTACTCTTCTTTTCTTTATTATGTTCTCCTTTACAAACAAACTCTGTGTTTCTATAATAAGGCTTCTTCTTTGACTGTTGTCCTGAAACATGAAGTGATTTTATACTCCATTCTCCATCAATACTATCATTTGAATACTCTCTTTTTAAAATATACTTATCAAATAAATACCTTGTTCTTAAAAGGCATAAGATAAAATCCTTTGAAAAATCCTCTTTATTATCATTAATTCTACCTTCTCTATTAATTCCATGTGAAATAACTTTCACAAAGCTATCTATAAGCTTTTTATCATCAAGTAATTCCTCTATAAGTTTTAAATTCTTATTTTCGTGTAAAATATCTTTAATTGATATATAAACTTTCAAGGTATGTATAAGAAAATAAGGAAAATCAATAATACTATGAAATCTTATTTTTAAATCATTATTTAAATAAATATTATCTATAGTTACCGAAAAATTAACATTAATAATTTCATCAATAGTATATCCCTCATTATTTGATAAATTTAATTCTAAATTTTCTTTATAACTTATCCAATCACCTAAAGGCATACAATCCCAAGTACTTCCAAAAAATTCTTCACGAATTTCATTTCTTTTACTCATAAAGTGCATTTGAACATAACCTGTCATATCACTACAGGCCTCCCAAATTATTGAAAATATTTCTCTATCTTTATCACATTTAAGATAACTCATAAGAGTTGCTTTAAGAATATCATGTTGTTCAAGCTGTTCGCCACGAGTATTCATTATTTCAAAATAACGGTTAAGGTCAGTATTTTTAGGAACTTCTATACGATAAATAACTACCTTAGCAAGCTTTTTACAAAATTCATCTTTATTAAAATTTCTCCTCTTTATTTCTTGCATGATTATTTTTATACCATTTTCAATACTGTTCTCAATTCGTTCTATATCAATATTACTATAATCATTATTTATTAATTTCTTAATATTTAAAAGAGTATAATTTGATTTTTCTCTACAATCAAACTTTAAAGATTCTTTAACTTCATATCCTAAACAATTTAATAAAATATATAGAGATGTTAATCTTTGTTGTCCATCTACAACCTCAAATTTATTATCTTTTCTAGATATAATTAAAGAACCAATATAATAATTTTCATCATTAGAAATATCTTTAATATCCTCTATAAGATTAATAATATCTTTATATTCCCAAGCATATGCTCTTTGATAAAGAGGAATACTATATTCAATATTAGTATCGAATATATTACCTTTATCTTCTAAAACATGTAATTCATTAACTAAATCACTCATTTTCCTCCTCCAACAGTCCATTCATAACCTTTAACCTATTATATAAATAATTCCACTTTTCATTATTTGCCTTATCTGGATTTCTCTTGACCTTTATTTGTAAACTTGAAATATCCTTGTGAATACGAGCTAAACTTATCTTTGAAAACATTTCTAATGAATTTGTATATCTTGAATTTTCATTATTACCAATAGCATATTTATTTACACTATCAAAGCCTAAATTCTCCATATCAACACGAAGCATAAAAGCCCATGTAAATAATTTTTTTACTGCCATTTCATCAAAATTATTAAACTTATCGTAATAACAAAGTAGTGCACAATAAAATAAATTTTTTGTATATTTAAAGCCAACTGAACCATACTTTATAGCTTCCATTTCTTTTACAGTATATACCTTTTTACCATTGCAAAGTATAAATTTTATATGAGAAAAAGAAGAATTATTTAAAATTTCTGTTTTTATATCATTTAATAAATATAAGTAGTAATCTACCATTTCAAAAAAAGCCTTACCAGAAATAAAAGGTTCATTAATCTGAAAGCAAGGCATAGATTTAATAGTTCGTTTAGCATATGAATAAGTTGATGATTCAGATACTCCCTTATATATATCTATATCTTTTACAGTAAATTCTCTGCTCCTTACTCCTCTTGACCAATTCCATATTGGAAATAAAAATAAATTAAATAAATCTCTTATCTCAGAATTCCTCTTTAACTCCCAATTATTAACTGCTCTTTTCATTTCATATGGATACTTTTTCATTTCTCTTAAATGATATGCTTTTAAAATATCATGTGGCTCTAATGCCTTACCTCTTGTATTCTGAGAGTCAAAAAGTTGAAAAGCCTCTGATATATTTCTAACACTAAGAACAACTACTTCTAATATATTTTCAAAAGCATTAATAAAACTTACTTTATCTTCATCACTTTTTATAGAAAACCACTCTCTAATAAACATATAATTATTATGTATATTCGCTTGAGTAAACTTATTTATAAATTTTTTCTTTAATAAAGGCATTTTAAAAAAAGGGTCAATACATTTCCTTATTAAAGCTAATGAAATAATACGTTGTTGACCATCGACTACATCAAATTCTTCTAAATTATTTTTATGGAAAATAATTGTCCCAATACGATATTTATATTTATTGTTATATTTTTTTGAATCATCAATAGCTATACTAATATCCTCAAGTAATTCCTTAATGTTTTGTACTGTCCATTTATATGGCCTTTGATAACTAGGAATATTAATTTTCATTTGTAACAAGTCATTTATACTTTTTATCTCGGCCATAATAAACCTCCTATATCTTAAAAAAATTTTAATTTATCCAATTTAATCTAAAATTTTTTTTATTTTAATCTTTTATTATTTTAAATTTACTAAAATAATATGTAATAAATTTATGTTAAATTGTAAATCAAATAATTAATACTTTCAACATACCAATTGTAAAATTAATTATTAATTAAAACTTAAATAAACTTAATTAAATAAAAAAATAAAAACTTTGAAGACATAATTTTAAGCATTCAAAGTTTTTATTATATATTCTAAATTAAAACAATTTATTTTTCTTTATTATAAATATTTATCTTTTTACTAGCAATGCAACATTTTCTATATGTGCAGTATTTGGAAACATATCAACAGGCTGAACTTCTATAGTTTTATATCCATTATCTTCTAATATTCTTAAATCTCTTCCTAATGTACTTGGATCACAACTTACATATACTATTTTTTTAGGATTTATATTTGTTATAGAATCTAATAATTTTTTATCACACCCTTTTCTTGGTGGGTCTACTACTACAACATCAGCTTTTACTCCCTCATTTATTAAATTTGGAATTACAACCTCAGATTCGCCAACAAAAAACTCTACATTTTCCACATTATTTTCTTTTGCATTAAGCCAAGCATTCTCTATAGCCTGTGGTATTATTTCTACTCCATATACCTTTTTTGCCTTTTGAGATAAAAATAATGTTATTGTGCCAGTTCCACAATATGCATCAAAAACTTCTTCCTTTCCTGAAAGATTTGCATATTCTAAAGCTTTGCTATATAAAACCTCTGTTTGAATTGGATTTACTTGAAAAAATGATAATGGAGATATATTAAATTTAAAATCTCCTATGTAATCTGATATTGTATCCTCTCCCCATAAAGTTTTATTATCTAATCCTAATATTACATTAGTTTTCTTTTGATTTATGTTTTGTATAATGCTTTTTATTCCCTTAACATTTTTAACTATTAAATCTATAAATTCCTCTTTATGTGGAAGCTTTTCTCCATTTGTAACTAAAACAACCATAACTTCATTAGTAGTAAAACCTCTTCTTATCATTATGTGTCTTACTATTCCCTTTTCATCATATTGTCCCTCTACATTATAAGGTCTTATATTAAATTTCTCTATCCACTCCCTAGTAAGCTTAACAACCTTATCTCCTATTTCATCTTGAATTAAACAAGATTCCATATCAATAATGTCATGACTTCTTTGAGCAAAAAAACCAATTTTAACCTCTCCATTTATTAAACCTATTGGCAACTGAACTTTATTTCTATACCTCCAAGGATTTTTCATTCCTAAAGGATATTTAACAATACTAGAATCTATTTTACCTATTTTACTAACACAGTCTTTAACTCTCTCCCATTTAAAATCTAACTGTGCTTTATAAGATGCATGTTGAAGTTTACATCCACCACATCTTTTATAAATTGCACAAGGAGGAGTAACTCTTTCTTTTGAAGCTTCTATTACCTCCATAAGTTTTCCGTAAGCAAAATTTTTATTAACCTTTACTATTTTTACTCTAACCTTTTCGCCTTTTAAAGCACCTTCAATAAAAATAGGATATTTATTATCTATTTTAGCTATTCCTTCTCCCTCATAACCTTGAGAGATTATATCAAAAATATATTCTTTATTCTTTTCAACCATTAACTAAAACTCCCTTATATTTTTAATCATTATTTTCTCTAATTTATCTATAAATAAATTTAACTACTAACTAACCTTTAAAGTTTATCATAGGAAATAATCTTTTACAATTAAGCTTTTATAAGCTTTTATTAATTATTTATTTTAAAAATTTATCAATTTCTTCTCCTATTATCTTTATTCCCTTTTCTATATCTTCTTCTGAAAGTCTTGTAAATCCAATTCTTAAAGTATCTCTTTTATCTCTTTTTATAACCTTATCTAAATTAATATAAAATATTCTATTTTCTTTTTCTAAATAAATTTCATTATCTATATAAAACAAATCTCCTGGCATAAAGATAACGCCTCTTTTATAAGTATTTTTTAAAAGTTTTCTTGTATCAACACCTTTTACTTTTAAAAACATATAAAGTCCACCTTCGCCCCAAATTTCTACACCTTTTATATATCTTTCTATTATGTTTTTAGTAAACTTATACTTTTCTTTATAAACTTTTCTAACTTTTTTTATATACTTTTCAAAGGCTCCACTAGTCATAAAATCATAAAGAATTCCTTGGTCTAAAAATGAGGTATGAATATTTCTGCATCTTTTAACACTTTCTAGAATCTCTATAATTTTCTTATCACCATAAATCCATCCTATTCTAAGACCTGGAAATAATATTTTAGAAAAACTTCCTATGTAAATAACTCCATTATTTTCTTTATCTAAAGAAGCTAATGGAATAGTTGGAGAACTTTCATATAAAAGTTCCTCATTAAATCCATCCTCTATAATAGGAATATTAGCTTTTTTTAAGATATTATATACTTCTTCTCTTTTCTTTATAGAAGCAACAACTCCTGTGGGATTATGATATGATGGAATTAAATAAGCAAATTTAATTTTTCCCTTGAATTTATTGATTTTTTCTTTTAAATCCTTTAAATTCATACCATCTTTAGTCATTTCCACACCTATAATATTTAGCTTATGAGTTTTAATTATCTTTAAAGCTGTATTATGAGTTGGATTTTCACAAAGTATATAATCTCCTTCCTTAGTAAAAGCAGAAAGCATAATATCTAATCCTTCTGTAAATCCATTAGTTACTATTATTTCTTTCTTTTCTGAATAAGCTCCCTTTTCTTTCATATAATCTTTTAAATACTCTATAAAGGGTTTATATCCAAGAGCATATCCATAATTAAGTATTTTATCTTTTTCTAAAGCAATTCTATTATAAAAAGACCTTTTTAATTCTTCTATATTAAACAAATCTCCAGGAGGTGCTATACTTTTAAAAGAAATCATTCCTTTCTCCCACTTATCTTCACTTTTTATAATATCTAAATTTTCTGCTAACAAACCATATTCATTTACTTCTTTAATCCAATTAATATTCCAATTTTCTTTTTCATCTTTTAAATCTTTTTCTTCATCTACTACACTTTTAAAAAATTCTTTATAAGAAGCATTTTTCTTAACAAAAGTTCCCTTACCCTTTATAGATTCAAGAAGTCCTTCACTTTCTAAAATTTCATAAGCTGACATTATAGTATTTCTTCCTATAGATAAAACACTACTAACCTCCCTTGAAGAAGGAAGTTTACTTCCCTCTATTAATACTCCTCTATTAATAAGGTCTCTTATATAATTTGCTATTTGTATATACTTCTTCTCATTTTCATTAAAAGCTAAATTTTTAAACATAACTTCCTCCAAAGTAAATAATATTAAGTATAACATTATTTAAAACAAAAGAAAGCAAGGCTAAAATTTTGCCTTGCTTTCTTTAATCTAAAGCTAAAAATCCTTTATTAGCTAATATATGTTTATCAGCTTCACCTATAGGTTTAAATCCTTGTTGTAAAAGATTATTTATATAAATTTTATTATATGTAAAAGAAAATACTATATTACTTACAATTGGAACAAATATACATAGAACAAATTGAATAAGTCCCCACTTCCAATCACCTCTACAAAAAGCTGGGAAAAATCCAAATAATAAAGTAGTCCAACTATATCCAACCTTACATTCCTTAATCATACCTATATTATTTTTCAATCTAATATTCATATTTTCACCCCTAACTTTATCTATCTATTTCTAGAATAGAATACTATTTATCTCTCTAAAATTCAATAATTTTCAAATTATATTTAAAATTATTAAAAAATAAAAATTTTGTCTGTATAAATAATATTATATTTACACATTCTATATAATGTTGGTGGTTCCAACAATGAGGTTCTTAAATTTAAGGAGGAATTTATTATGAAACATAATTCAAGCATAGGCTGTACAGTTAACGAATGTAAGTATCATTGCAATGAAGACAACTTTTGTACTTTAAATAAAATACAAGTTGTAAAACACAATGCTGAAGCTTGTTCTACAGAATGTACTGACTGCGGAAGTTTCGTAAGAAAATAATTAAATTTTTAACTTTAACCCCAAAAGGAGACTAATTACTTAGTCTCCTTCTTTCTTTAATTACATAAGAGGGGCAAAAACTCTGATTATTGCCCTTAAGATTCTAGTTGGTAATTTAACCTTAGCACAATCTTCTAAAGTAATCCTTTGACATTTTTCTAAAGTACATAAAAAATCATCTTTTATCTCTCCAACCGATTTAGTTTTATAAAGCCAAACTGCACATTCAAAATGAAGATATAAACTTCTATAATCCATATTTATGGTACCTACTATACCAATCTCATCATCAGAAACAAAGGTTTTTGAGTGTATAAACCCTGGAGTATATTCATATATCTTAACCCCCGCCTCTATAAGTTGAGGATAATAAGCCCTTGTAACTATATGAGCATACCATTTATCTTCAATATGAGGCGTAACTATCCTTACATCTACTCCACTTTTAGCAGATAAAGTAAGTGCTGTTACCAACTCATTATCTATAATAAGATATGGTGTGTTTATATATACATAATCTTTAGCCTTATTTATAATATTTAAATATACATTTTCACCTACTATTTCATCATCTAAAGGACTATCTCCATAAGGCTGAACATATCCATCCCCTAAAAATTCATCTTCATGATAAAAGTAAGGATAGTATTTTTCATATTGTTCCTTTCTCTCACTATAAAAATTCCAAGTTTGAAGAAACATAACTGTTAAGTTCCATACAGCATCTCCTTTAAGCATTATTGAAGCATCCTTCCAATGGCCAAATCTAACGACTTCATTTATATATTCATCTGCTAAGTTTATTCCTCCTGTAAAGCCAGTATGTCCATCAATTACAGTTATTTTCCTGTGGTCTCTATTATTCATTCTTAAAGATAAAAGTGGAACAAAAGGATTAAAAACCATACATTTAATTCCTTTAGCTTCTAAGACTTCATTATATTTATATGGCAATGTACTCAAACATCCCATATCATCATAAACAAATCTAACTTCTACTCCCTCTTTAACCTTTTCTTCTAAAATTTCTAAAATTGAGTTCCACATAACTCCTTCATTAACTATAAAATATTCCATGAAAATATAATGCTCTGCTTTTTTTAATTCTTCTTTTAATCTTTCAAAAAACTTTTCTCCTGGTGATAAATACTCTGTAATAGTATTTTTATATACAGGAAATTGAGAGTGGTCTACTATATATCTTGATTGATTTGCAATACTCTTATCTAAACTTTCTATCTCTTTTAATACCTTCTTATCATCATATAATAAATGTGCTGTTTCATCATAAGAAGATTTTATCTGTCTCCTAAATCTTTTACTTGTCTTGTTTCCCCCAAAGATTAAATAAAACAACCCTCCAAAAACAGGAATTAAAAGTACAGGTACTGCCCAAGCTAATTTATATGAAGGATTATCTTTTCTACTAACTATATAAATAAAAACTACAATACTTATGAATATAAATAAAAAATACACATATATAAAATTCTCACTAATTTTCCATATGGCTAAAATAAGTATAATAAGTTGGATAAATATAAGAAAACCAACTATAAAAGTTCTACTAAATAACTTTTTAAGAAATTTGTCCATTTACTCCTCCTTAAAATTTAAACATATACTTTAGTCAATTATTTATTTAATAATAATTTCTTAAAATTAGTCCATTAAATCCCATCCCTTAATAGCAACTTTATAATATAAAAATTTCGGTGTAAATTTACTTACAAAATATAAAATTTTATTACAACCTCCAGGTATTACTAATACCTTTAAATTTTTCTTTAAGCTCTTTAGACTTATCCTAACTACTTCTTTTGTACTCATCCATCTTACAAGCCCTTTATTTTTTAATTTGCTTTCTTCCATATTTAATTTGCTATGAAAATCAGTTCTAGTAAATCCAGGACATAAGCATTGTACCTTTATGTTATACTCTAAAAGCTCCATAGCTAAACATTGAGTAAAGCTTATTAAGAAAGCTTTAGTTGAACAATACATAGCTGAAGTTGGAAAAACATTAAATCCAGCCATAGAACTTACATTTATTATGTAGCCTTTCTTATTTTTCTTCATAATATTACCTACCACATGACAAAGTTTCATTGTAACAATCATATGAACCTTAGCCATATCATACTGTTTGCTATACTCATCTTTAGTAAATGAATCTTCAGCACCATACCCTGCATTATTTACTAAAAACTTAATATTATAATTATTTTCTATACTTCTAGTAAAATTATCAAACTCCTCTTCCTTTGTTAAATCTAAAATAACAACTCTACATTCAACATTAAATTCTTCTTCTATATCTTTAGCTACTTTTTTTAATTTATCTTCTCGTCTACCTATTAATATTAAATTATATCCCCTTTTTCCTAATTCATAGGCATATTCTTTTCCTATTCCACTAGTAGCTCCAGTTATTAAAGCATCCTTACCTAAAGTTTTCATTTTACTCACCCTTAAAATTTTATTTTTCTTATTATCTATTATATTTTATTGTTATATTTTCTTATGGTCAATTCTATTAAACTTTCAATAATATTCTAAAAAAAGCTAGAACTTTTAAAATTAGTTCTAGCTTTTTTAACTATCTTTTATGAAAAGTTTCACACTCTGTAGAATCAGAGGCATTGGCTTCTGGTCCAAAAATTTGTATATCCATAGAAGTACAATTCATATCTTTATTATACACACAGTTCATAGCATAACACCTTACCTTATAATCCATAGTATTATCATTATCAAAGGCTTGCATTAAAGTCCCTGCATAATTTGTATTAAAAACATTTTTAACAGCATTTACAAAATTTCTAGGTGCAAAGGTAATACAAGAAGTTTCCTCTCTTCTTTCTGCTCTTTCACCATTAATTTCAATCTTCATAGCTGTGCATACTCCATTTATATAATTAACACAGTTATGAGCTGAACAAGCTAATCTTGTCATAAAAAACACTCCTTAAAACTTCTTTTAAGTTATTTTTTGCACTTATAGATATATTTATACCAATGCTTTTTTAAAGATAAAAAAGAACAAAAAAATAAGCACTCGATGGTATCAGTCATCAAGTACTTTTTATCTTGGAATCAGTTGCCATTTGATTCTACTTATATTATTTCATAAGCACTATCTAATATACACTATTTTTTTATAATTGTCACAAAAAAAATGTTAATTTTTTGTGAACTATTTATTTTTATAAAAATTATTAAATATAATTAATATTTAATATCTATATGCCTTTAAAAATTTACATATTTATCTTAATTATTTTAAGTTAACAATTTATTAATATTTTTAATTGTAAAATAAAAAATAGGTAGATTATTCTACCTATTTTTATAATTAGTTATAAAATTATTTTACAACTTCAACTTTTACTATGTTAGTGTTTCCTTCGTTAGCTGGTACACCTGCAACAACTACAGCAGTATCATTAGCTTTAACGAATCCAGCATTTTTAGCTATTTCAACAGCAGTTTCTAATGAAGCATGCTCAGCAACTACTGGGTAAACTCCAAAGCATAATGCAACTTTCTTAGCAACTCTTTCATTTGGAGTTACAGCAACGATTGGTGCATCTGGTCTGCATTGAGATATTCTCTTAGCAGTAGCTCCTGATTGAGTTAAAGAAACTATTGCAGCTGATTTTAATTCATGTGCAGCATTACATGCAGCTCTTGAAATAACACCTGGTACAGCTGGTATATGTCTCTTAGCTCTTGAAGCAGCTAATTCGTAGCTTAACATTTCTTCTGATTTAGTAGCTATTTTAACCATAGTTTCAACAGCTTCTACAGGCCAACTTCCGTTAGCTGATTCACCACTTAACATGATAGCATCAGTACCATCTAATATAGCGTTAGTTACGTCTGAAACTTCTGCTCTTGTTGGTCTTGGGTTTCTCATCATTGAATCTAACATTTGAGTTGCAGTAATAACTGGTTTTCCAGCATGGTTACATTTTTCAATGATCATTTTTTGAACTGAAGGAACATCTTCCATTGGTATCTCAACACCAAGGTCTCCTCTAGCTACCATTATACCATCTGAAGCTTCTATGATAGCATCTATGTTATCAACACCTTCTTGGTTTTCTATTTTTGAGAATATTTGTATATCAGCTCCACCATTAGCAACTAATACTTCTCTTATAGCTTTAACATCTTCTGCTTTTCTTATGAATGAAGCAGCAACCATGTTAACGCCCATTTCACAACCGAATATTAAGTCAGCTCTATCTTTATCAGTCATAGCTGGTAATTTTATTGATACTCCAGGAACGTTAACTCCTTTGTGAGTTCCAACTAATCCAGTATTTTTTACTACACATTTAACTGCATTTCCTTCTACTGATACAACTTCTAATCCAACTAAACCGTCGTCTATTAAGATAGTATCTCCAGCTTTAACGTCTTTAGCTAATCCAGCATATGTAACTGAACACTTAGTAGTGTCACCTATTACATCTTCTGCTCCAGCATATATAGTAAATTCTGTTCCAGCAGCTAATTCAACTTTGCTTGGCTCGAATTTTCCTGTTCTTATTTCAGGTCCTTTAGTATCTAATAATATAGCTACTTCTTTACCTAATCTTTTTGATATTTCTCTTACTTTAACCATTCTTCCTTTATGTTCTTCATGGTCTCCATGTGAGAAATTGTGTCTTGAAGCGTTCATACCTGCCTCGATTATTTTTGTTAAGATTTCTTCGTTTTCACTAGCTGGTCCGATAGTGCATACTAATTTTGTTCTTCTCATTTAAAAAACACTCCCTCGTAAAAAAATTAACCCTAAGTTTAAAAATATATAATAAATAATAAATTATAAAAATTTATTATGTCATTAACTAAAATAAAATTACTCGTTTATAGCTTTTGCCATTTCAAAAAGATTTTCATCAAAAGTTCTTTCTATGTCTAAAGCTTCATCTATATCCATGTCAAATATTTCATTTTCTTTAATTCCTATAACCTTTGAAGTTTTTCCTTCTAATAAAACTTCTACAGCCTTAGCTCCCATTCTTGATGCTAATACTATATCATCAGCAGTTGGTGAACCACCTCTTTGAATGTGTCCTAAAATTGTAGCTCTAGTTTCTATACCAGTTACAGCTTCTATTTCTTTAGCTAATTCAGCAGAACCTCCAACTCCTTCAGCAACAACTATTATGCTATGAGTTTTTCCATTTGTTTTTCCTTCTAAGATAGTTTTAATTAACTCATCTTTATCAAATGGCATTTCTGGAACTATTATAGCTTCTGCTCCACCTGCTATACCAGCGTATAAAGCAAGGTCTCCACAGTTTCTACCCATAACTTCAACTATAGATACTCTTTCATGTGAAGTTGATGTATCTCTTAATTTGTTTATAGCATCTACTACTGTGTTTAATGCAGTATCAAATCCTATAGTATAATCTGTGTAAGATAAGTCATTATCAATTGTTCCTGGTAAGCCAACAGTTTTAACTCCTAATTTTGAAAGAAGTTTGGCTCCCATAAATGATCCATCTCCACCTATAACTACTAAAGCTTCAACACCATAAGCTTTTAATATTTGAGCAGCTTTTTCTCTTACTTCCTCTTGTTTAAATTCTAAACATCTAGCAGTTCTTAAGATTGTACCACCTCTATTTATGATTTCAGAAACAGATTTTCTATCCATTTTGAATAGTTCTCCATTTATTAATCCAGCGTATCCTCTTTGAACTCCCATTACTTCAAGTCCATGATGTAAAGCCATTCTTGTAACAGCTCTTAAAGCAGCGTTCATTCCTGGTGCATCTCCACCACTTGTTAAAACAGCAATCTTTTTCATAATATTTTCCTCCTCTACACCACTTGGGACAAATTAAGTCCCAACAGTGCCAAATATTACCCACATTTTTAAGATATTATTTATATATGTTAATTGTTTATCAATTTTAGACTAACTTTTGTTTTATCCCAATTTAAATTTAAAGAATTTAAATACCCTATGTAACTTTTTTAATACTATTCTACCAAATTAATTTTACTTAAAGTAAAGCCTATTTTCAACCTTTTTATGCACAATTAAATAAAAAAACTATATATGTGATAATTTTTTCAATTATTATTATGCACTAAAATCATTTTAATATTTAATTAAATATTAAATCTTTAAGTTATAATTTTCTTTTAATTCTTATGCTTTAGGAATTAAAAATTTTAATATAACAAAAATTAGATTCTTAAAATTAAAAAAATTATTATTTTTTTAATTTTAAGAAAATTTACAAATTTATTTTAGCACTTTTTAAAAAAATGTCCACTTTTAAAAGTATTATTACTAGTGTTAAATTTAAAATATCTCTCTCAAACTCAAAAAGTAATCGTTAATACCCCTTTTAACAAAAAATATTTTATATTCTAGTTTTACCTTAAAAATGGACATTTATTTAGCATATTATTTAATTTTAATAAAATTTAATTCTAAAACTTCTATTATTTTCTAATTTTTCTCAAAATTTATTTTTTTATGAAGAAACAACTTTTACATTTTCTTCTCCAAACTTTTCTTTTAAAAATTCTAATACACCTTTATCTAAATCCAACCACATATCTCTACTTAATCTAAAGGTCATTTTCTCCTTTGCAGTAAATAGATAAACTGGTGAATCTCCTCTATATGAAGATAATAATACCTTTAAAGGCTTAACTATTTTATTAGCCTTTTCTCTATTTTCAACCTTTATATAAACCTTAGAAGAATTAATAAGTTCTAAGGGTTGTATATCCTCACATAATATTTTTGGTTCCTCATCTTCTTTCAATGAAAGCCTTCCTCTTATTAAAACAAAGGAATCTTCATTTACTAACTCATTGCATTTTTCTAATACTTTAGGAAATATAACACACTCTAAATATCCTGTTAAATCTTCTATTTTACCAAAGGCCATAAGAGTGTTGTTTCTTGTTACCTTTCTAGATACATTAGTAAGTATTCCCCCTACAATAACTCTAGTTCCATCAGTTATAGAGTTATCTAAAACAATATCTTCTAACTCAATATTTCCTTGTTCATTTAAATTATTTTGAACCTCTATTATCTTTTCTATAGCAACTGAAGTCTGCTCTTTTAAGGTCTTCTCATAATCATCTAAAGGATGACCACTAATATAAAGCCCTGTCATTTCCTTTTCCATAGCAAGTAAATATTTTTTATTAAATTCTTTTATATTTGGATATTTTATCTCTAAATTTGATTCACTTTCTTCTTGCAAAGCTCCAAATAAAGACATCTGACCATCTATATTTTTCTTTCTTTGAGAATATACTCCATCCATTATTTTCTCAAAAACAGATAATAGTTGAGACCTATAAACTTTTAAACTGTCAAAAGCTCCTGCTTTTATTAAACTTTCAACAGCCCTTTTATTTACAATACTTAAATCTATTTTATTGCAAAAATCCATAAGTGAAGTAAATCTTCCCTTCTCCTCTCTAGATTTTGCTATATTTTCAACAACATTTACTCCTACATTTTTTATAGCTCCCATACCAAATCTTATAGTATCACCTTTAACAGTAAATTTTGTGTAACTCTCATTTATATCTGGTGGCAAAACTTGAATTCCAAGCTTTTCTGCACTTCTTATATATTCAGATACTTTATCACTATTACCCATAACAGAGTTAAGCATAGCCGCTAAAAACTCAACTGGATAGTATTTCATTAAATAAGCTGTTTGAAATCCTATTACTGCATAGGCAGCAGCATGACTTTTATTAAAAGCGTAAGAGGCAAAATCCATCATAGAATCAAATATTTTATTAGCAGCTTCAGCAGAAATTCCATTTCTTAAGCATCCAGGTACTTCTATATTACCCTCTTCGTCCTCAATTCCATATATGAAATTCTTTCTTTCTTCTTCCATTACCTTATGTTTTTTCTTAGACATAGCTCTTCTAACAAGGTCGCTTCTTCCCATAGAATATCCTGCTAATTTTCTAACAATCTCCATAACCTGTTCTTGATAAACCATAACTCCATAAGTTACATTTAATATATTCTCAAGCTCTGGAACTATATATTTAACTGATTTTGGATCTCTCTTACCACTTATATATCTTGGTATTTCTGCCATAGGACCAGGTCTATACAAAGATATACCTGCTATAATATCCTCTAAACAATCTGGCTTTAACTCTTTCATGAAAGAAGTCATTCCTGCAGATTCTAATTGAAATACTCCTACTGTATTTCCTTCCCCAATCATTTTATAAACTTCTTTATCATCAAAATCTAAATTATCTAAATCTATACAAACTCCTCTATTATACTTAATCATATCAATAGCATCACGCATAACAGTTAAAGTTCTAAGTCCTAAGAAATCCATTTTAAGCAAACCAAGTTCCTCAAGAGTTGTCATATCAAATTGAGTTACAATAGATTCATCATTTTTTTGAAGTGGAACATAATCAACTAATGGCTTAGAGGCTATAACAACTCCTGCTGCATGGGTTGATGAATGTCTTGGAAGTCCTTCTAATCTCCTACTTACATCAATAAGCTCTTTTACTCTCTCCTCATTATCATATATAGTTTTAAGCTCTGGATTTAAATCTAAAGCTTTATCTATTGTTACTCCAAGAACTGTAGGTATTTGTTTAGCTATTCTATCCACCTCTGCATAAGTATAATTCATAGCTCTTCCTACATCTCTAATACAAGCTCTTGCTGCCATTGTTCCAAAAGTTATAATCTGAGATACATTATCATGCCCATACTTTTCAACTACATAATCTATAACTCTCTGTCTTCCTTCATAACAAAAGTCAGAATCTATATCTGGCATACTTACTCTCTCAGGATTTAGAAAACGTTCAAAAAGCAAGCTATATTTCATAGGGTCTATTTTTGTTATACCTAGAGTATATGCAACTAATGCTCCTGCTGCTGAACCTCTTCCTGGTCCTGTTGGTATTCCATTGTCATTGGCATACTTTATAAAATCCCAAACAATTAGAAAGTAATCAACATATCCCATTTGCTTAATTACCCCAAGTTCATATTCAAGCCTTTCAACATCCTCTTTCACCTTTTTATTATTTTCACTAATTTCATACACCTTATCTATATCATATATTCTCTTTTCTTTAAGAGGCTTTAATTCCTCTAACCTATCTATAAGACCATAAAAACAGGTTTTTCTAAGATAATCAAAGGGTTCCACCCCCTCTGGTAATGGGAATTTGGGAAGTTTTGAAACATGAAATTCATAATCAAAATTACATTCCTCTGCAATTTTTAATGTATTTTCTAAAGCTTCTGGAATATAATCAAACATATCCCACATTTCTTCTGGTGATTTTAAATAAAATTGATCTGATGGATATCTTCTTCTATTTGGGTCATCTACAGTTTTTCCTGTTTGTATGCACATAAGTATGTCATGTGCTTTAGAATCCTCTTGATTTATATAATGAACATCATTAGTTACAATTAAAGGAATATTAAGTTCTTTAGCTAATTGTATATTTACCTCATTAACTTTTCTTTGTTCTTCTAGCCCATGATTTTGAAGTTCTAAATAAAACCCATCCTTGAAAGCATCTCTATAAAAAGTTGCAGCTTCCCTAGCCTTATCTATATTTCCATTTAAAATAGCTTTTTGCACCTCTCCTCCAAGACAAGCACTTAAAGCTATGATTCCTTCTGAATGTTCCTTTAAATATTCTCTGTCAATTCTAGGCTTATAATAAAATCCTTCAATAGAAGCAACAGAAACTATTTTCATAAGATTTTCATATCCTTTTTCATTTTTAACAAGAAGAACTAAATGATATGTCTTATTATCTTCATCATTACTCTTTATTTTTCTAGACTTAGGAACAACATAAACTTCACATCCTAATATAGGTTTTATACCTGCCGCCTTTGCTTCTTTATATAACTCAACACACCCATACATAACACCATGGTCAGTTAAAGCAATACTTTCCATCCCAAGTTCTTTAGCCCTTTTAATAAGTGGCTTTATTTTTCCAGAACCATCAAGTAAACTGTACCCCGAGTGTAGATGCAGGTGGCAAAATTTCTTCTCCCCCATTAAATTCACTCCTTTCTTAAGCGAAAAATTTTCTATATTTAAACTTTAAATAAACTTTCTATATAAAATATTTAATTAACTTAGTTTAACATAACAAATTTATATTTATAAATATTATCTCATAAAAATAATCAAACCTATATTAAAAACTTAATATAGGTTTAAAAAATTACTTAAAACTATTTCTAACTTCATCTATAGCTTCTTGAAGCTTAACTTTAGCCTCATATACAGGCTTCTCCATATTTTGCATAGCAGAAATAAAATCTTCTTTATTCATTCCTAATACTTTATTTCTATTAGCATTTAACTCGTTTCTTAGAGAACTTATATCTATTTTTAAATTTTCTATATTTTCAATAATTTTTTTATTAGCTACCTTTAAAACTTCTTGAGATGGTGAAACCTTAGAACTAAGCTCATTTTTTAAATTTGTAAGCTCTGTATCTAAATTTTTATAGTAATTTTCATACTCCTCATAAGTTGCATTTTTTCCTTCTTCACTAACTTTAGAAAAATCGTATTTTGTTCCTAAGTTTATATCTCCTAAATAAGTTTTTATTTTCTCTTCTAAAAGATTTCTATACTCTGTTGCAGTATCTATAGATAAATCTAGATTATTCAACTTATTATCTCTATTTTTATTACATCCTATAAAAGCTAGGGGTATAAAAATAATAAATAAAGCTAAAATCAAAAATTTTTTAATAAATTTTTTTGACATGACAAGACCTCCAATTTAAATAATATTACTTGATTTATCTTTCCCATAAAATAAATTTATATTATTCAATTAGAATATCTTTTTATCAAAAAAATCTTTTAAGTCTTATTTAAAATAGTAAAATACTAAAAATAACCTCTTAAAAGATTTTAAATGGCTTTTAAAAATTCCCTGTTCTAAGCTCTTCAGCTATTTTTTCAATTTTTCTTAACCTATGATTTACTCCTGATTTTCCAACAGGAGGTTCAAGCATCTCACCAAGTTCCTTTAATGACTCCTCAGGATAAGTTAATCTAAGTTCTGCAACTTCTCTTAAATTCTTTGGAAGTCTAGCAAGACCAATTTCTTTTTCTATAAGTTTTATACTCTCAACTTGTCTAACAGCAGCATTTACAGTTTTACTAAGATTTGCAGTTTCACAGTTTACAAGCCTATTTACATTATTCCTCATCTCTTTCATAATCCTAATGTTTTCAAGCTCTAAGAGAGCAGTATGAGCCCCTATTATGTTTAATAAATCTACTATTTGTTCCCCTTCTTTTATATAAACTATGTAACTATTTTTTCTTTGTATAACCTTTGCTTTTAACCCAAAAGTATTTATTAACTTCCCTAAATCCTCTGCATATTCTTGAGAGTGAGTAACAAATTCTAAATGATAAGTCTTCTCTGGATTACTTATACTTCCTCCACCAATAAAGGCACCTCTAATATAAGCTTTTTTCTTAGCTTCTGTATCAACTAAATTTTTATCTATATGATAATCTAAAGACATTATTCCATCTATTTCTCTTAATATACCTGTTATCTCAAGTAAATTTTTAACGCCCATATCTTCAGTTATAACAACCATATAAATATTATTCTTCTTTAGTGAATTACTCTTTTTAACCATAAGTTTTGCATGTATATCAAAATAATCTTTCAATATGGTAAACATCAATCTTGCAGATGCAGGATTTTCTGTTGTCATCTTGAAACTTATTTGTCTACCACTAAAAGCAAGTGTACCACATACTTTCATAATAGCTGATATTTGAGCAAGAGCTTCCTCTTTTGATATATCAATATATCTACATATTTCTCCCTTTACTTTTGCTGAAAATGACATGGCTACTCCTTCCTATTTGAACTTTCTCTTTTCTTAATTCTTTGCGATAAATATATATACTCTAAAATTTTCTTTCTATCATATAATAAATGCTTTTCCATTACTGTTTCAATGAGAAGTTGTGCTAAATAATCCGAATTATGCCTTACATAGTCACCCTTAATCTTTGTTAAGTCTCCAGAAATAACACATAAGCCCATTTTCTTTAGCTTATTAGTATCAAGTTCTACAAGCTCGGAATTTTTTTCTAAATATTTTTCTTTTAACTCCTCTGAAATATTTCTAGAATTTGCAATTATACAATCTACCATATCTTTTCCACAATGGTCTAATATAACTTGTACATGGTCAGAAACTGTAAAACCATCAGTTTCCCCAGGTTGAGTCATTATATTACAATTATAAATTTTAAAAGCCTTACTTTTTTTAATAGCCTTTCTTATATCCTTTACTAAAAGATTAGGTAAAACACTAGTATATAAGCTTCCAGGACCTAAAACTATAGAGTCAGCTTCCTCTATAGCTTTTAAAGCCCTTTCTAAAGCACTAGCATCCTCTGGAATTATTCTTAACCTTTTTATAGGACTACTCTGGTCTATAACTTCTTCTCCAATTATAGACTCTCCTCTAACTTTATGACCATTCATAAGTTCTGCTTCTAATATCATATTTTCTAAGGTTACAGGTAAAACCTCCCCCTTAACAGCAAGTACAGAGCTCATTTTTTGAACAGCATCTTCAAAATTTTCTGATATTCCATCCATAGCTGCTAAAAATAAGTTTCCAAAGCTCTGTCCTTTTAATCTTCCGTCATTAAACCTATACTGCAATAAATCATTCATTAAAGGCTCTGTATTAGCTAAAGCTAAAATACAGTTTCTTATATCTCCAGGTGGTAGTATTCCTAGGTCCTCTCTTAATATCCCAGAACCACCACCATCATCTCCAACTGTTACTATAGCTGTTAAATTAGATGTATAATGCTTTAATCCCCTAAGCATTGTTGAAAGACCAGTTCCTCCACCTATTACAACAATTTTAGGTCCTTTTATCAATAGTCTATCATCCTCTATTAAATCCTCTAATTCTTCTTCTTCAATAGATAAATTTATATATCCCTTATTTACTAGAGAAACCATTGATTTAACACACCAAACTATAGATTTGTATCCTACTAAAGCAGAAAATAATATTAATATTATAAATACAGCCTTATCTTGAATTGTAGTTACATGAATCTCATCTATTAATTTTGCAATGGATACAGCCATTGTTATAATAGATGCTAAAGCCAAAAAAATGTATCGTTTCACTTTTATACCAGGCTTTAGTAATTTTTTCATCATCATAGTTTCCTATCTCCCCTATTTATGTCCTCGTTAATATCTCTATGTTCTAAAGTAACATGGAAGCTCTTAGATAAAAGGTCTTTATATAAAGCATTTGCTATTGCTACTGACCTATGTCTTCCTCCTGTACACCCAATAGAAATTATAAGTTGTCTTTTTCCCTCTTTTATATAGTTAGGTATTAAAAACTCTGCCATATCTGAAAGTCTTGATAAAAATCCCTTTGTTTCTTCTTGAGAAAGAACATAATTTTTTACTGGTTCATCCTCTCCTGAAAATGGTTTTAATTCAGGAATATAAAATGGATTTGGTATAAACCTTACATCAAAAACTAAATCTGAATCTGAAGGAATACCATATTTAAACCCAAAGGATAAAATAGTTATAGAAAGATTTTGATCTACTGGTTTACCATCTCCATATAAAAGATTTATTTTTTCTCTTAAGTTTCTTATAGGATAATTTGAAGTATCTATTATATTATCCGCTCTATCTTTAAGTTCTCTAAGTCTCATTCTCTCTTCACTAATACCTGTTATTATTCTTCCATCTGGTGAAAGGGGATGACTTCTTCTAGTTTCTTTAAATCGCTTAACTAATACCTCATCGGAAGCTTCTAGAAATAAAATTTCGTAATTAAAATCATTAGCTTTTAAATATTCTATGCTTTCAAATAAATCATCAAAGAATATTCCACCTCTTATATCTATAACTAAAGCTATTTTATCTATTTTACCTTCACTTTGGACACAGGCCTCTGCAAATTTTGGTATTAATTTTGGTGGTAAGTTATCCACACAAAAATATCCTAAATCTTCCAAACTTCTTGTTGCCTCTGTTTTACCTGCTCCTGATAGTCCAGTAACTATTACAAATCTCATTTCATCATCTCCTATATATCTATAATATATTTCACTTTTCAAAACATAATAAATGCTTTAATCACTTGGTAATTAAAGCAAAATCTAATCTCATAAATAAATTATAACATAAACAAGTTAATTGTTGCTTAAATTTATAAAGCTATATAATTTAAGCTAAAGTTAAAAAATTATAAATCTAAAATAGTTTAAAAAAGAGTATGCATAGCACACTCTTTTTTACTAATCTCTACCGATTATTCTAACTTCAGTATGAAGATCCACATCAAAATTTTCTTTTACAGTTTTTTGAACATGAGCGATTACATCTAAAACATCCTTAGCTGTAGCTCCACCCTTATTTATAACAAACCCTGAGTGTTTTTCTGAAACTGCTGCTCCTCCAATTGAGAATCCCTTAAGACCTGAATCTTGAATAAGCTTACCTGCAAAATATCCTTCTGGTCTTTTAAAAGTACTTCCTGCCGATGGATATTCTAAAGGTTGTTTGCTTTCTCTTTTTGTTGTAAGATCTTCAATCTTATCTTTTATACTAGCATACTCTCCGCTTTCTAGTTCTACTGTAGCTTCAATAACTACATATCCTTTTTTCATAACTACTGAACTTCTATATCCAAGTTCTAGCTCTTCTTTAGTTAAATTTTTAACATTACAATTTTCGTCAATTACTCTAGCTGACTTTATTACATGAGCCATTTCTCCATCATAGGCTCCTGCATTCATAAATACTGCTCCCCCAATACTACCTGGTATTCCGCAAGCAAATTCAAATCCCTTTAAATTATTTTCTAAAGCAACTTTTGATACATCCTTTAATAAAGCTCCACTTTGAGCTGTTACACAATTACCCTTTGCTGTAATTTTATTTAACTTATTAAACTTAATTACAACTCCAGAAACGCCCCCATCTTTAACTAAAATATTAGAACCATTACCTAATATAAAGTAAGGTACATTATATTCCCTACAAAGTTTTAAAGTATTAACTACTTGTTCTTCATTAACAGGAGTTACTAGTATATCTGCAGGTCCTCCCACTTTAAAATAAATATGTTCGCTCATAGGAGAGTCCACAGTGATATCTTCTTCATTATAAAATTTACTTAATAATTTATAAAACTCCATGTATTGATTCATACCCAAACTCCTCAATTTTAAATTTAATATCCTAATTTAATAGTATAAATTAATTCTTGACATCTTTTCAATATTTAGTACAAATTTTTTTTATTTTCTATGCCATAATATTATATATATTATATTAAGTCAATTTTTGTTATTAATTTTTTTTAGAAAAATATTGTATTATACTATTAGCTGCCCCCTTGTCAATTCCAGGGGTATCTAATAATTCTTCTAAAGAAGCCTCCTTAATTTTATCTACACTACCAAATTTCATAAGAAGATTCCTTCTTCTTTTTTCCCCAATTCTAGGTATATCTTCTAAGATAGAATGTAAAGTTCTTTTATTTCTTAAACTTCTATGATAAGTTATGGCATACCTATGAACTTCGTCCTGTATTCTAGTTATTAAGTTCATAAGACTAGAACCTTTTTTAATTATAAATTCTTCATTGTTAAAAATAATTCCACGAGTTCTATGCTTATCATCTTTAACAAGCCCACATACAGGAATCTCTATTCCAAAGTCTTTTAACACATCTAAAGCTATGTTAACTTGCCCTTTTCCTCCATCCATCATTATTAAATCTGGAAAAACACAAAATTTCCCTTTTGAATATTCTAAATTTCTATCTGCTATTTCCCTAATTTCTTTTAAACCATGAGAAAATCTTCTACTTAATATTTCTCTCATGCTTTCATAATCATTAGGTCCTTCTACACTTTTTATTTTAAATCTTCTATAGTCAGAATTTTTAGCTTTTCCCTCTTCAAAAACAACCATAGTCCCAACAGAGTCCATTCCTTGTATATTTGATATATCATAAGCTTCTATTCTAGAAGGTAATGAATCTAAAGAAAGCAATTCTGCAAGATTTTCTAAGGCATATTTATTTACTTCCTTTTCTTCAATCATCTTATCTTTAAATTGCTCTAACATTATTTTAGCATTATTTTTCACCATATCTAAAAGATTTTTTTTATCACCTTTTTTAGGAATCTTTATAGAAACCTTAGTGCCTCTTTTTTCTGAAAGAAATTTTTCTATAAGGTCTTTATCATCAATTTCATGAGAAACATAAATAACCTTAGGTATTTGTGCAGTTCCTCCATAAAAAGATAATATAAAAGAACTTAAAATATGTTCTTTTGATTCTTCATAAATATTTTCAAGCATAAAATGTTCTCGTCCTATAACCTTACCTTCTCTAAGGAAAAATACTTGAGCACATCCATCTTTTTCATCTCTATATATGTCTATAAAATCCTCTTCTCCTTCTTTAACCATAAACATTTTTTGTTTTTCCACAAGAGCTTCTATAGCCATTATTCTATCTCTTATCTTAGCAGCCTTTTCAAACTCTAAATCCTCTGATGCTCTTTGCATTTCTTCTTTTAAATCCTTTATTATAGAACTATCTAATCCCTTTAAGATATTTATTATTTCGTCTATCATCTTTCCATATTCTTTTTTAGATATATATCCTGCACAAGGTGCCTTACATAAATTTATATGATAATTTAAACAGGCTCTTGTAGGCTCTCCACCCTCTAAAATAACCTTTTTACAAGTTCTAAGAGGAAACAATTTTTTTATAAGCCCCATAACTTCATAAACAGCATTTCCATTTGTATAAGGTCCAAAGTATTTATTTCCATCCTTTGCAAAGTTTCTTGTAACATAAACTCTTGGGAAATCTTCATTAGTTGTTATTTTTATAAAGGGATAAAATTTATCATCCTTTAATGCTATATTATATTTTGGACTATATTTCTTTATAAGATTACACTCTAAAATTAAGGCTTCCATTTCAGAATCAGTAACTATATATTCAAATTCAGCTATATTTTTAACCATAGCCTTAACCTTTTCTGAATGACTTTTAGAGTTTTGAAAATACTGTCTTACTCTATTTTTTAAAACTTTTGCTTTTCCTACATAAATAACTTCTCCAAGAGAATTTTTCATTATATAAACTCCTGGCTTATCAGGTAATATTTTTAATTGATGTTGAAAATCAAACATTTCCTATCACCTCATCTCTTTTATTATAAAACTAATTTATATATATTAAATAACATTTATGTGAAATCAATATAAATTAATAAGCCCTAACACACTATTTTCATAGCATTATTAGGGCTAATAAGTTTTAATTTTATTATTTATTAAAATAAGCTTGCATTACTCTTGCAGTAACTGGAGCGGCAACCTTTGAACCTGAACCTCCATTTTCAACAATTGTTGCCACAGCTATCTTTGGATTATCAGCTGGTGCAAATGCTATTAGCCAAGCATGAGAACTTCCATCTGGAACTTGAGCTGTACCTGTTTTAGCAGCTACATTCATTCCGCTAAAATATCCCCAGTTATCATTTATTCTATCTTGAGCAACCCCTTGCATATATTGATTTATAATATTAGCTTGTTCAGGGGTCATAACAGTTTCCTTACTAGCAGAAGAAAACTCTTTTACAGTATCTCCACTTTTATCTACGATTTTACTAACTATATAAGGCTCTAATCTAACACCATTGTTTGCAATAGTTGCTGCAACAGTTGCCATTTCAATAGGACTTGCTAAAACATCTCCTTGTCCTATAGCCTCATAAGCTATTAATCCTCTATCTACTGTTTTTCTATCTGGGAAATTTCCAGAGTATGCCTTAAGTTTTCCTAGATATAAATCCTTATTAAAGCCGTACTTTTCTGCTGTTTCCCTTAACTTTTTATTACCAAGTTCTTCCCCTAAAATACCACCAAAAACTACGTTACTTGAAACTGATAAAGCTTTCTTTAAATCAATTTCTCCATAAGCATTTCCATTTTCATTTGGTAAATCCTTTGTTCCAACATTTATAGAACCTGTATCATCAAAAGTTCTTTCAGTTACATTCTTTAAATTTTCTAAAGCTGAAGTTAAAGTTATAATCTTAAAAGTTGAACCTGGTGGATATTGTCCATTTAAAGCTCTATCAACTAATATCGCATCCTTAGTATTACCATTTGGATTATTTGCTATTTCATAAGTTTCTTTTAAATTATTAGGATTAAATCCTGGTTTAGAAACACTTGCTAAAACTGCCCCAGTTTTAGGGTCTAAAGCAACAACAGCTCCTCTATTTGCTCCTAAAGCTGCATAAGCTGCCTTTTGCAAATCAGTATCTAAGGTAGTTATAACACTATTTCCAACCTTTTTATCTAACTCATCTCTATCTTTAAAATCTTCCTTAAAATTAAAAGATTTAAAAAATGCTCTTAATGAAATATTTTCATAAGTAGTTAATTCCTTTGAATACGCTCCCTCTAAACCTGAGTTTCCATATATTCCACTAGAATATCCAATTGGATGTGAGTATATCTCTCCATAAGGATATTCTCTCTTTTGAGTTAAATCCCCACTTTTAGTACTCTTAGCTAAGACATTTCCGTTTCTATCTTTTATATCACCTCTTATGACCTCATTTTGAGCAGCCATAACAGCTGTATTGCTATCCATCTCTGCTATTTTAGGAACTTGTATTAATTGGAAGTAAGCTATGTAACTTATAAGACCTACTAAAAGAAGTAAGTAAACAAACATAACTTTTTTTATACTTCCTGATAAATCCTTTTTTTTCTTTGCCATCTATCTTAGTCCCTCCTCTGAAATTTTCTGAAGTATTCCTAAGGAAATGAAAACTGTAAGCATAGATGTTCCACCATAACTAACTAAAGGTAAAGTAATACCTGTTAAAGGAATAACTGCAAATACCCCTCCTATAATTACTAAAACTTGAGCAACTATAAGTGTACTAAAACCTACAGCATTTAATTGTGAAAATTGGTCATCTGTATTTAGAGCAGCTCTTATTCCTCTATAAAATAATAGGAAATATATAAGTAATAATCCTATGCCAAAAACAAGACCTAATTCTTGTGCTATTAAAGCAAATATAAAATCTGTTGACCTAAAAGGTACAAGAGTAGGATATCCATTATAAAGTCCAACTCCAAACATTCCACCTAAAGACATTGCATAGAATCCTTGAACTATTTGATAACTTTCCTTGTTAGCATATTTCCAAACATCTTTCCAAATTTTTATTCTATTTCTAACATGACCAAATAAGAAGTAACTTGCTGTTCCTCCTACTGCAAAAAGACCTAAACCTGTAGCAACATATTTCCAATTACAAGTAGCAATATAAACCATTGTTACAGATACAAAGAAAAAGATAAGTGCTGAACCTAAATCCTTTTGTAAAACCATAAACCCTAAAGAATACATTACAACTAATGCTGGTTCTAAAAGTTGTTTAAATTCACTTTTTATACTTTTTTTCTTTTCATACTTCATTAAAGCAGAAGCTAAGTAAAGTATTAAAAATATTTTTCCTATTTCAGAAGGCTGAAAACCAAAACCTCCTATGTAAACCCAGTTTTTTGCTCCATTTATAGAAGTACCAATAAACATAGCCATCGCCATAAAAATTAAGGTACCTACTAAATAAACATATCTATACTTAGCAAAGCTTTTTAAATCAGGTAAAACTATTACAATTGTCATATAAATTGCAATTCCTAAACTAAACCAAACTAATTGTTTCATTGCTAATTTAGGGTCTAACCTATAAAGAACGGCTATTCCAACTACTGCTAAGACAGATGCAAAAATAAGCATATATTTATCCCCATCAGGATAAAACTTTCTTATTATAAAATGTGAAAATCCAATAATAACTATCAATATACCTGCTATAACAAATGCCATTTTGTCTATAGGGTTTTGCTTAAGTGCTATATTTGTAAATAAGGCTAAGCATAAAAGATAGACTAATAGCAACATTCTTTTTTCATACTTTAAAGCAGCATTCATCTTATCACCTCTTTTACCCTATAACCTTAAATTCAGTACTTCCCATTTTTATTCTATCATTTACCTTTAATCTAACTCTTCCCTCAACTTTAGAGCCATTTATAAATGTACCATTTGTACTTGCTAAATCTTCTAAATAAAAATCATTGTTTTTAACATAAATTTTAGCATGATATGATGATACAAACTGATCATTTAGCACAATAGAATTATCATCTCTTCGTCCAATAGATATAGTACTCGTCACAGGTATAACCGAGCCAACACCTAAAGTCCCATTAGAGATAGTCTGTAAGACTTCTAATCCATGTGCTTTCTTTCCAGGGGCTTTCTTCTTTTTCCCGCCTTTAACATCTTTATACATTATCTTTAATGCATAATAAATTATGGAATATAATATAACTATAAATATTATTCCAAAAACCCATGTCATTAGTTTAGAAAACATCACTTCACCTCTACATATTTTATATTTCTTTTATATTTTACTTTATTTAATAACTTGATTATACAATAAAAGCTTACAATTTCATAATCATAATTAAAATCCTTAATTATTATATCATTTTAAAAAGTGAAATTTATAATATTTATATTTTTATTTTACTTCTTTTTAAAACTTTTAATTAAAATTTCTTCTATAAGTTCATATATTAATAAAATTCATAAAATATAGCTATCAGAATAAAAAAATTCTGGTAGCCATAATATGTTGTATACTAAAATAATATATTTACTTTTTTAAATTATATTCCTCTACTCAAGATATTTTTTTAAATACTTCCCTGTATAAGAATCTTTATTTTCTACTATTTTTTCAGGTGTTCCAGAAACTACAATTGTTCCACCCTTATCTCCACCTTCAGGTCCTAAATCTATTATATAATCTGCACATTTAATCATATCTAAATTATGTTCGATTACAATTACTGTGTTTCCTCCCTCAACTAACCTTTGAAGAATTTTAACAAGCCTATTTACATCATGTATATGAAGTCCTGTTGTAGGCTCATCTAAAATATATAAGGTTTTTCCTGTACTTCTTTTAGATAATTCATAAGCTAATTTAATTCTTTGCGCTTCTCCACCTGATAGCTGTGTTGAGGGTTGCCCTAGTCTTATATAACCTAAGCCAACATCCATTAAAGTTTGAAGTTTATTTTTTATTCTTGGAATATTTTCAAAAAACTCCAAAGCTTCTTCAACTGTCATATTTAAAACATCTGCTATATTTTTCCCCTTATATTTAACCTCTAAAGTTTCTCTATTATATCTTTTTCCCTTACAAACTTCACAAGGAACATAAACATCAGATAAAAACTGCATTTCTATCTTTATTATACCATCTCCACTGCAAGCTTCACACCTTCCACCCTTTACGTTAAAGGAAAATCTACCAGGTTTATATCCTCTCATTTTTGCTTCTTGAGTTTGAGAGAAAAGCTCTCTTATTACATCAAAGGTTCCAGTATAAGTAGCTGGATTACTTCTTGGCGTTCTTCCTATAGGACTTTGGTCTATATCAATAATTTTATCAATATTTTCATAACCTGTTATATCTTTAAATTTTCCTGGTAAGTCCTTAGCTTTATTTACTATCTTATTTAATCCCTTATAAAGAATTTCATTAACCAAAGTACTTTTTCCAGAACCAGAAACTCCAGTAACCATAGTTAAAGTTCCTAAAGGAAATTTTACATTAATATTTTTTAAATTATTCTCCTTAGCTCCTTTAACAGTTATGAAATTTCCATTCCCTTTTCTTCTTTCCTTTGGAAGTTCAACTCTTTTAATTCCTGTTAAATATTTTCCTGTTAAAGAATTTTCATTTGCCATAACTTCCTCTAAAGTTCCTTTAGCAACTATTTCTCCACCATGTTCCCCTGCACCTGGTCCTATATCTACTATATAATCAGCTTCTCTCATAGTATCCTCATCATGTTCTACAACTATAAGTGTATTACCAAGGTCTCTAAGTTGTTTTAATGTAGAAATAAGCCTATCATTATCCCTTTGATGAAGTCCTATTGAAGGCTCATCTAGTATATATAAAACTCCCATAAGTTGAGAACCTATTTGAGTTGCAAGTCTTATTCTCTGTGCTTCTCCTCCTGATAAAGTTCCTGCCTTTCTTGCTAAATCTAAATAATCTAATCCTACATTTATTAAAAAGCTTAATCTAGATTGAATTTCCTTTATTATTTGATTACTTATTATTTTATCTTTTTCTGAAAAATTAATAGAATTTATAAAATCTAGTTCTTCTCTTATAGCTAATTTAGTAAACTCAAATATATTTTTTCCTCCAACAGTAACCCCTAAAGCTTCAGGCTTAAGTCTTGCACCTTTACATTTAGGACAAGGATTATCACTCATATACTTTTCTATTTCATCCTTTAAAGCATCTGAACCTGTTTCCATATATCGTCTTCTTAAATTGTTTATTTCTCCTTCAAAGGAATGATTATAAACTGATTCTACATTTTCTTTTTTATATGTAACCTTTAATTTATCCTTTTCTCCATACATTAAAACTTCTTGTACCTTCTTAGGCAAATCTTTATATGGAGTATCTAAATCAAAATTATATTTCTTCATTAATGCCTTAAGAACAGAATAAGTCCAAGCATCCTCCTTAAGTCTTGCATCTCCCCAAGTAGAAATTGCCCCTTCTCTTATACTTAAATCTTTATTAGGAACAACTAAATTTTCATCAATTTCCATTAAAGTTCCTAACCCATCACATCTTTCACACTTTCCAAAAGGAGAGTTAAAAGAAAACATTCTTGGAGATAACTCCTCTATGCTTATTCCACAATCAACACAAGCAAAATGCTCACTATAAAGTCTATCCTCTCCTCCTATTAAACTAACTAAAACTAAACCATCTGCCATTTTAAGAGAAGTTTCTATAGAATCTGTTAATCTTCCTTCAATTCCTTCCTTAACAATTATTCTATCTACTACTGCCTCTATATTATGCTTAATATTTTTTTCAAGCTTTACTTCATCCTCTGTTAAGTCATAAATTTCTCCATCTATTCTCGCTCTAACAAAACCTTGTTTTTTTATATTTTCAAGAACCTTTTCATGATTTCCTTTTCTGCCTCTTATTATTGGTGCTAAAATCATTATTTTACTTCTATCTGGAAGTTCCATAACTTTGTCTACTATTTGGTCAACAGATTGTTGAGATATTTCTTTTCCGCACTTAGGACAATGAGGTACTCCAACTCTTGCATATAATAATCTTAAATAATCATAAATTTCTGTTACTGTACCTACAGTTGACCTTGGATTTCTAGAGGTGGTTTTTTGGTCTATAGATATGGCTGGAGATAAACCTTCTATTGATTCAACCTCTGGTTTATCCATCTGTCCTAAAAATTGTCTTGCATAAGATGATAAAGATTCTACATACCTTCTTTGCCCCTCTGCATAAATAGTATCAAAGGCTAAGGAACTTTTACCAGAACCTGATAGTCCTGTAAATACAATAAGCTTATCTCTTGGAATTTCTAAGCTTATATTCTTTAAATTATGTACTTTTGCCCCTTTTATTATTATTTTGTCCTTCATAAAACTCTGCTACTAAAACTATATAAACTTTGTAATAAAATAAGTTTTAAGTGTGTAGCTCTCCCTTCTTTTATATTTTTATATAATTAATTTTCTCTTTAATTTCTTGTAAAACAAACTTCTATTTTATTATGTCTTTAAAGCTTATTTATTATATACACTAAAAGTTATTATTTATAAATAATACTTTGTATATTCTAAAAAGCAAACGTAAGTTCGTATACAAATATTTTAATTCTCTAAAATTTATATGTCAAATTCTTTATATAATAATCATTATTATTTTCATAATCTTAGAATAATACAAAATTCTGTTTCATAAATTATATTGAAGTAACTTTTAAAGTCATTTCTTTAGGCATTAATAAATTTGTTTTTTAAGACTCCTCCAGACGATTTGTTAATGCCTAAGCTTTCAACATTTTACACCTCTAACATCTGATAACAAAAAATAAAGAGTGTATAGCATATATAAATGCTATCACTCTTTTATAGAATTTAAAGTATTAAGGCAATTTTATTGTTAATTTATTAAATATTCTCTTTAACCTATTAATAGGACTATTTTATCATATATACTATAGGTATAGTTATGACATATGTCTTATAATATCGGCTTCTTTAGGAGGTATAAACTCTTGGTACTTATAAATGATAGAGAAATTTTAATGAAATTAATATATAAATATGAACTTCAATCAATTTTCCCGAAGGAAATTATCCCCTTATTAGAATTACATATGTTTAAAAAGAATGAACACATTTGCTTTATGAATGAAGAACTTAAATATTTATACTTTTTTATTCATGGAAAAGCTAAGGTTTATAAAACCTTGCCAAATGGTAAGTCTTTACTTTTAGAATTTTACGAACCAATTCAATTAATTGGTGATTTAGAAGTTATATCAAAGGTAAGAGCTAATTGTAGTATAAAGGTCTTATGTAAAAGTCTTTGTATTGCTATTCCTGTTAAGGAAGTAAATAATATAGCCCTTAAAGATTTAAACTTTCTTATGTATATAACTAAAAATCTTTCAAAAAAATTAGAAAGATGTTCTGTAAGTAGTTCCATAACAATTACATATAATTTAGAAACCAAACTTGCAAATTACCTTTTAGCAAGAAATGAACACATAATAACTATAGATAATTATTCAAACTTAGCAGAACTTTTAGGTACAAGCTATAGACATTTAAATAGAACTTTAAATAAATTAATAGAAGATAAAATAATAAGCAAAGAAAAAAATGAAATAAAAATTTTAAATATAAAAGCTTTAGAAAGCCTTTGCATAGACTTAAAACAATAATTCCCTAGTTTATTAAGCTAAAAAGCATAATAAAACTAGGGATTTTTTTATTACAGATTACTCTTTATTTAAATTATTTATTACTAATTTAGTAACTATAAATCTTATCTTTTCATAAGAAACCTCTTCTTTTAAGTTTTCCTTAATAGGCTTTAACTTTCCATAACCTACTTCCTTTATGGCATCTAATACTAATTCTTCTTCTTTTTTTGAAAATAATGAATCAAAATCTATTTCAAAATCTATCTTATTTCCTTCTTCTAAATATTGTTGAATATGAGAGAGAAGTGTTGTTATAGATAACTCTCTTTCCTTTGCAATAGCATAAAGTTTTTCTCCCTCTTTAAGCATATCTATAGTAATTTCAAAGGATTTTTTCTTACCACTATTTCTCTTTAATTTTTTATCCATATCTTCCTTACTAACCTTTTCTCCTTCTTCCCATTTAACATTTATATTATTTTCTTTAACATATTCCTTTATTACCTTTATAAATACCTCTCCATATTTTTGTATTTTCTTTTCTCCAACTCCTGTTATTTCTGAAAGTTGATTTTCATTTACTGGTATTCTTACGCTCATTTCCTTAAGAGTATTATCCCCAAATACTATATATGGAGGAACCCCTTCTTCTAAAGCTATTTCTCTTCTTAAAGTTCTTAAAAGGTCAAATAATTCATTATTTTTATATACTTTTTTAAGCTTTCTTTTTTCCTTAAACATAACTTTTTCATTTCCTTTAAGAACCTCAATAGATATTTTATTTAATCTAACTACAGGATATTCTCCAGTATAATCTATAAATCTATGGGAAATTAAAGTATTTATAAAATCTTTAAGCTTATCCTTTGAATAGTCCTTCATTATTCCATAGGTACTTAACTTATCTAAGCCTAAATCAATTATTTTTTTATTTTTTGATGCTCTTAAAACATCTATTATTACCCCTATGCCAAAAGGTCTTTTCATTCTATAAACACAAGATATAACCTTTTGTGCATCTATGGTTTTATCAACTATTTCTCCTTCTATTTCACAATTGCTACAATTATTGCAGTCTTCTTCTAATGTTTCACCAAAATAATTAAGAATAAACTTTCTATAACATCCATTAGAATAAACTAAATCCATCATTGTCTGTAACTTGCTTAATTCATTTATTTTTCTTTCTGGATTTAAAGTTCCAGTTTCTATTATATATTTTTGAGTTTGAAGGTCTCCTGGTGAAAAAAGAAGAATACACTCTGACTTCTCTCCATCTCTTCCTGCTCTTCCTATTTCTTGATAATAAGCCTCTATATTTTTAGGCATATTGTTATGAATTACATATCTTATATTAGGCTTATCTATCCCCATTCCAAAGGCATTAGTAGCAATCATTATATTTACTTTATCAAAAACAAAATCCTCTTGATTTTTCTTTCTTTCTTCATCAGAAAGTCCCGCATGATACTTCGTACATTCCATACCTGATGAAATTATACTTTCATATAAAGAATCAACTTCTTTTCTAGTAGCACAATAAATAATTCCTGAAACATCTTTATTTTCTTTTAAATAATCTAATATATAGTAATTTTTATTTACCCCTTTTTCTATTATTATTTTTAAATTTTCTCTATCAAATCCAGAAATAAAAATCTTAGGTTTATTAAGGTCTAAAAGTCTTATTATATCTTTTCTAACCTCCTCTGTAGCAGTAGCTGTAAAAGCTGAAACTACAGGTCTTTTTTTTAAAAGGCTAATAAACTTACTGATAAACCTATAACTGCTTCTAAAATCATGTCCCCATTGAGAAACACAATGTGCTTCATCAACAGCCACTTGAGAAACATCTATATTAGAAACTAAAGATAAAAAATCCATTGATTCAAGTCTCTCAGGTGCTACATATAATATTTTTATAGCTCCTTTTTTAACTTCTTCAAATATAGTGTTTATTTCATAACTACTAAGAGTTGAATTTATATATGCAGACTCTACGCCCATACTATTTATAGAATCTACCTGGTCTTTCATAAGAGAAATAAGTGGAGAAATTACAACTGTAATACCTTCTAAAAGTAATGCAGGTATTTGATAACATATTGATTTTCCTCCTCCTGTGGGCATTATAGCTAGAACATCATTTCCCCTTACAATTTCATTTATAATTTCTTCTTGTCCTTTTCTAAATTCATTATATCCATAAAAACTTTTTAAAAATTCCTTTGCCTTACTCAATATTTCTCTCCTTTAATTAAAAAATATTTTTAATTATAATAGCTTTTTTATTTATTAACTAATATTACTAAATTCATACTTACTTCTTAATTATATCCTTAAAAAATCAAAAGACAAAACAGCTTAAAAATAAGCTGTTTTGCCTTTTTATAATAAATTTCTAAATTTTTTGCTTTACCTAGCCAATAATCCTATTGTGAGTGGTCCCATGACGGTTATCAAAATATTACCTACTGCATAGGAAGGGGTATAACTTAAAGCAAATATACTACTTCCATTGTCCTCAACTATAGCATTTAAAGCTGCTGTTATAGTACCTGCACCACATTGAGAACCTATAATATCTACTGGATCTAGCTTTAATGCATATTTTCCAAAGAATATAGATAGGAAATGTGGAATTATAGCTACTAATACACCTACTAAAAGAACTTTAACTCCCATAGAACGTAATGCTGGAATAAATGCACTACCTGCTTCTAATCCAACTACAGCTATAAATAGGTTTAATCCTACACTCTTTAAGAACCAACGAGTTGAAGAAGGTATTTGTCCAAAACGAGGATGTTTGTTTTGATACCATCCACAGAATAAACCTGCAAATAAAGCTCCTCCACCGCTACCTAAAGTTAAAGGAACATGTCCTATAGTTATAGCTATTGTACCTATTAAAATACCAGCTATAATACCAAATGTTAAGTAACTAACATCTGTTTCTGAACCAGTATTTTTTATATAACCAAATTCTTTTATTATCTTGTCAATAGCATGCTCTGGTCCTATAATCTCTAAGAAATCTCCATTTTTCATTTGAGTTTCATCATCTAAGACCTTGTCATTTCTTTTAACTGATAATAACATTATGTTATTGTTATATAAATCTTGTAAGTTTCTTAAGTTAAATGCTTTTGTTAAAACAATTTCAGATTTCTTTAAAGAAACATTAAGATATTTATCATCTGAAGTTTCTGTTAAAGAGTCACTTGCTACTTTTAACATATCTGAAAGGTCACCAATTAAAGTAATATATTCACCTACTTCAATTTTTGTATTACCATCAAATTTTAAATCTTCATCATTTTTAAAGATTTTTTCAAAGGTAATTTTGTGCTTAAATTGTTTCTCTATATCGGAAACTGACTTTCCAATAAAAGAACAATTTTCATTTACTAAAAATGAACGCATTTTTACATTCTTTAAAATAGCAGAACCATTATTAGAATCACCTTTAAAGTTTAACTTTTCAATCATCTTTTTAGTTTCTTCTTTTAAGTTTACACGTAAAAGCATTGGTGCTATGTTCTTTAAGAAAATAAGAACACCAACAGTACCAAAAAGATAAGTTATTGCATAAGCAATAGCAACTTTAGATTCCATAGCATTTTTTTGTGCCGCCGAAATATCTAAAGAGTTTATAGCAGATGCCGAAGTACCTATAACCGCTGACTGTGTAAGTGAACCTGAGATTATTCCAGCACCTTCTCCTGGTCCAATTTTAAATATCTTAAAGCAAACCATTGCAACAATAAACGCAACTACACTAAAGAATACTGAGTGTATTATAAGTTTTACTCCTGATTTCTTTAAGCTATTTACAAATGCAGGACCTACTTCATAACCTATTGTAAAGATAAAGAAACTAAAGAATATACTCTTTACTACAGGTGAAATGTGGAATACGGTAATCTGCCCTAAAAGCAATCCTACAATTAAAGTTCCTACAGTAGAACCTAAACTAAAGGACTTGTATCTTAGCTTACCTACTAAATATCCTAAGCATAAACATAGAAATATAGCTACACTAGGGTTTTTCCCAAAAAAGTCAATTACATCTTTCACTTAAATCACCCTTTGTCCTAAATTTTTAACTTTTATTTAAACTATTTATTTTCTTTTTTATACTCATCATAATATTCAGAAAGTAATTCTAGTATTTGAGCTCCTATTTTCTTATAAGCATCATCTGGTAAATTTGCCTCTGATACACGAAGTGTTCCTGGAGTTGCTGCAAATCCTACACCTTCCATTAAAACTACTCCATTCATTTCAGCTAAACGTAATAAGAAATCAATAGGTTCAAAATTATTCTTTAAGTATTCTTCAAACTTTTCATCATATACATTTTTTGCTAATTCATATACATCTATTAATGAATAATACTTAGCATTTTCTACACTATTGTCTTCTTTAATACCAAGAGTAGTGAATAAATCGTGATATCTTGCTCTTACTAATTTCTTAGCACTTTCAATATATGCATCTTTTTCTCCTGCACATAAATCACTTAAAGCAAATAAAGCCATTTGTACTTGTTGAGGTGTTGATAAACCTGAAGTATGATATAATCCAACTGAACGGCTATCTGCAACTAATCTATCTATAAATTTTAATTTTCTTGGTTCTAAAGTAACTAGACCATATCTCTTATCTAATTCTTTTAATTTTTCTTCTGGTAACTTAGCTATTAAATCATCTAAAACGTTATTTTCATTTGCAGCTATTAAACCTAATCTCCAACCTGTTGCTCCATATAATTTAGAGAAAGAGTAAACTAATAGTGTATTGTAAGGTGCTACAGAATATAAAGTTTTAAAGTTTTCAACAAAAGTTCCATAAACATCATCTGTTATTATTATTAAATCCTTACGTTCCTTAACTATTTCCTTAATATGATTTAAAGCTTCTTCACTTAATGCTTTAGAAGCTGGGTTAGAAGGGTTTACAAAGAATAAAGCTTTTATACTTTCATCTCTTAACTTTTCTATTTCCTGTGCATCTATTATCCAGTTATTTTCTTCTTTAGACATTAAGTCAACTTCTACCATATCATAATCATGTAATTGTGGTATTTGAAGATAAGGAGTAAATATAGGTGTATTTATTGCTATTTTGTCTCCTTTTTTTATTAATCCATTTTCCTTTAATGAATTAAATATGTAACATATTGCAGCTGTTCCACCTTCTGTTGGGAAAACTTCTGTTTCACTAGCTAAATTTATTCCATCATAAAGATTTTTTTCTAAGTACATGTTTACTATTTTTTCTACATTAACTAAGCATCTGCTAGGAACAGGATAGTTATTTCCTATAGCTCCATCTACAAATTCCTTAACTAAAGCATCTTTATCTATATTTAATTCTTCAGCACAGTAATTTACTGCTTTAATTAAAAATGCATCAACTTCATGATTTCCATTTAAGAAAGATACAAATCTATCATAAATTCCTTCTAAAGTTGTATATCCTGCTAAATTTCCATCTTCCATAGTTCTTCTCGACTCTGAAACACCAAATTCAACAATTCTTCCTAAAGCTAGTCTTCCTTGAGTGTTTATCCAGTTTGGATTTCCTCTACCTGCATTTAAAAAAGTATTATGCTTTTCATTTTCTTTAGCTAACTTTAGCATTTTACTACTGATTTCAAAAGCTCCTAAGCCTTCTAATTTTTTCTCAAAATCTTTTGTTATCATTTCCATCACTCCTTATTGTTAATAGTAAAAACATATAAGAAATTTAATATTTTAATTTCCAAAAAAAAGATTAAATCCCTTAATCAAGTATACCTTAACACTTTAACCATATTTTTAAAGTCAACCTATATATGCTTTTAATAAAAATAACGTTAAAATTTTTTTACTTTATAATTTTGTTATATACTATATTGACACAAAGAGAAATTTACGAAAAAATTTTTCCAAGTTTAATATATTTTCCCTAGAAAAAAAGTTAAAAGTATATATAAGAATATACTTTTAACCATGATATAAAGCTACTTATTTACTTATTCTCCAGCTATTGATAGTTCCTTAATAACAATATTAGGACTACCATAACCAGAAGTTACCCCACTTTCTTCTAAGTTATCTCCTATTTCTTCTATATTATTTAATAACTCAAAAAAGTTACCTGCAATTGTTATATGTTTTATAGCCCCTTTTAATTTTCCCTCTTCTATTTTTATCCCTTCAGCAGCTAAAGAAAAATCTCCTGTTACTGCATTAGCACCTGAGTGAAGTCCAGCTAAATCAATTATATAAACTCCATTACCTACAAATTTTAATAAATCTTCAAGGGATTTATCACCATTTTTTATATATAAGTTAGTAGGACTTGCTTTTACTGGGGATTTAAATGAAGCTTTAAAACCATTTCCTGTTGCCCTTACCCCTTCTTTATTTGCTGTTTTCAAATTGTGTAAAAAACCTTTAAAAATTCCCTCCTTAATTATCTCTTTAACTCTTGTAGGAACTCCTTCATCATCAAAGGAACAACTTGAAATTCCTCCTTCTAAAAATGGATTGTCTATTAAATTGAGCTTTTTAGATGCAATTTTTTCTCCTATTTTACCTTTTAAAAGAGTTTTATTTTCTTCAGCTATATGACCTAAAAAATTACTCTCCATTACTCTTATTAAAGAAGCCATAACCTCGCCTTCTATAATAACCTTATATTTTCCTGATGGTATTGAAGTAGCACCTTTTTTTCTTAAAGTATTATTTATTCCTTTTTTAATTAATTTATCTATATTTATATCGCTTAAATTAGTTGAAATCTTATAAGCACCATCTATAATCATATTTTCTCCCTCTTTAACAACTGGAGAAACTGAGGCACTAGCAATTGTTTTTTCTTCCTTCAAATTTATTCCTTCAGAATTAACTATTCTTCTCTCAATAATAGCTGTATTAAATTTTGTGTATTCACTTTTTAATATTTCAGAATTTATATTTGATGGCTCAAGGCTTAACCTTATAGCATTATCAATTTGTTTACTAGGAGTTAAATTTACTATATTTTCATCATAAGTATTGACCTTAAAATACTTCTCCTTTTCTCCAAAAATAAATTCATAATCATCACTTTCTATAAGCTTTGCACATTCTAAAGCTTTCAAAACTAACAGGTCTATTGAATCTTCATCTAATTTTTCTGTATATGAATATCCCATCTTACCATTATATATTCCTCTAAAAGAAACACCTATAGAAGTGCTTAAACCATATCTTTCAACTTCACCCTTAGAAGAAGTTATATTTAAAGCTTCGCTCTTACCATAATATAATTCATACTTTTCAAAATTAAGCTCTTTAGCTCTATTAAATAATTTTTCTTTAAAATCCTTAAATTCCATAATAGTAAACCTCCTATCTTCCCCCAACTGTAATTTCTTTAACTCTTAAAAGCGGTTGCCCTACATTTGTTGGAACAGAGCCACTTAAAGAACCACAAATCCCTTGACCATGAGCTAAATTTTTCCCAACCATATCTATATTCATTAAAATTTCAGCTCCATTTCCTATTAAACTTGCTCCTCTTACGGCTTTAGAAATAACTCCATTTTCAACTAAATATCCTTCAAGAATGCTAAAATTAAAATCACCAGTTATAGGATTAACTGAACCTCCTCCCATTTGTTTTGCATACAATCCATTTTCAATAGATTTTATTATTTCATCATTATCATCTTCTCCCTTTGCTATAAAGGTATTTGTCATTCTTGATGTAGGAGCATACTTATAGGATTCTCTTCTTCCACTTCCTGTTGATTTCATCCCCATTCTTCTTCCATTAAACTTATCAATCATATATGATTTAAGTATTCCATTTTCTATTAAAATATTTCTTTTAGTTTTTTCTCCTTCATCATCTATATTTAAAGACCCCCATGCATTAGGTATAGTCCCATCATCTATTGCAGTAACTTTTTTAGATGCTATCTGCTTTCCAAGCTTATTACAAAAAATAGAGTTTCCCTTAGCAACTGCAGTAGCCTCAAGCGAATGTCCACAAGCTTCATGGAATATAACACCACCAAAGGAATTTTCAATTGCTACGGTCATTTTTCCAGCTTTACAATAATCTGCATGAAGCATTGTTACTGCTGACTTAGAAGCTTCTTTTCCTAAATCACTTAAATCTATTGTGTCAAAAAACTCAAAGCCCATAGATGCACCTGGTGAGCGAGAACCTGCTTGATTATCAATACCATTTGATGCTATAGAATTTACTGCTATTCTTGACCTAATTCTTCTATCTTCAGTAAAGAGTCCTTCACTATTAGCTATTAAAATCTTTTGATCCTCATCTTTCATAGTAATAGTAACTTGAGATATTTCATTACTATACTCCTTTGCACCTTTATAAGCTTCCCTCATCTTTTCAATCTTTTTAAAAGAGTTTATAGAGGAAGGCACATATAAAATAGGATGAATATTAGTATTTACTCTTTCAACTAAATTAAGATTAATACTCTCTCCTTCAATAATATCTCCTAAAGCTAAAGCTGCTTTTTTGGCAGTATTTATTAAACTACATAAAGAGTCATCATTAGTATAAGCATATACACACTTTAAACCTTTAAAAATTCTTATACCAATTCCATAATCTTTTCCTGAAATAATATCCTTAACAACTCCTGAAGTTAATATAATATTGTTATTTATTTTTTCCTCAACAAAAACCTCTGCAAAATCCCCTCCTGTGCTAAGTGCTACAGAAAGCATCTTTTTTATTTTATCTTTACTTAACATTAAATCACTCCTAAAAACTCATTAAAATACATTTTAATTGTTAACTATATTCTAATTATATATAATTAAAATTTATACAATTAAAATAAATATTAACATTATAAAATTTTTTAGATAAATTAGGCTTTTAAAACATATTTAAACTTATTAGATGATTAACACCTATTTGTAAAGTGACATCTTATAGTAATTAGCTTAAAATTAGATTATTAAAATCATTTATAAAATCTAAAGAAAAGAGGAATTAATGTGAGGATTACTAAACAAAAATTTTTTAATGAATTTAAAAAAGACCAGGCAACCTACGATGAAATCCATGAAAACATTTTAGATGGGGTAAATATTGGTGGTTCTAATTTTATAATCTTAATGTGTGCAATAATAATAGCCTCTGTTGGACTAAATATGAATGCAACTGCTGTTATTATTGGTGCTATGTTAATTTCACCTCTTATGGGTCCTATAATTGCAATTGGTTACTCCGTAGGAATATATAACTTAAAATTATTAAAAAAAGCTGCAATTATACTAGGCATAGAAATTCTTATAAGTATAACAACTGCAACAATTTATTTTTCTTTAAGCCCAATATCTAGTGCTGGAAGTGAAATATTATCTAGAACAACTCCAAATATCTGGGATGTAATAATAGCCTTTGCAGGAGGAATTGCAGGAATTGTAGGTATAACTCGTAAAAAACCAGGAAACATATTGCCAGGTGTAGCTATAGCAACTGCTCTAATGCCACCTCTTTGTACTAGTGGATATGGATTAGCTACTAAAAATATACATATTTTTTTAGGTGCTGGTTATCTATTCTTTATAAACTCATTTTTTATAGCTCTTTCAGCATTACTTGTTGTAAAGTTTATGAGAATACCAACTAGAAATACTTTATCTGAAGATAAACAAAAAAAATTAAAGAAAATAATCATAGTATCTACAATAATTGTAACTATACCAAGCTTACTTTCTGCTGCTAATATGGTTAATAATTTCATAGATAATACAAATCTTAGTAACTTTATTGAAAATGAATTGCCTTCTGAATATATTTTAAATAAAGATATAAATACAAAAGATAAGACTATAGATTTAGTTATAATAGGAAATGCCATAGATAAACCAGAGGAAGAAAGACTTCAAGATGCCTTGAAATACTACAACTTTAGTGGATATAAACTTATAATTCAACAGTCTACAGATAATCTACCTGAACTTAAAATGTACTTAGATAAAATTAAAGAACAAGATTCAGGATTTATAGGAGATTTAGAAATAAATAAAGGAAAAAATTCTAATAGTCAAAATAGTTTAAATTCTGCTGTAAACTCAGTTACTTCTTCTTTAAAAGATAAGTTTAGTGATATAAGTAATATTTATAGCGGTGTTTTAGATAATGAACTTCCTGTATTTATAATAAATCATTCTAAGGATTCTATTGATAAAGATGCAATTAATTCATACATCTTATCTAATCCTCAATTAAAAAATGCAAAGATTTATTATGAAAAAGTAGATGAAGCAAAGACAACTACTAATAATTAATATTTAAATTTAAAGGACTATAAATAATTTTAAAGTTTATAAATTATAAAATTTATAAACTTTAAAAAATTCTATAGTCCTTATTTTTATTAAATTTTAAAACTATTCTTTACCTACTAAGGAGTGTTTTTTACCATAAAATAAATAACTTATTATAAGTAAAATAAGTACTAAAATAAAAATAATCCAAGTGCTTTTAGATAAATTAGTCATTAAAAATAAACAACTTAATGCACCTAATATAGGTACTAAAGGTACTAATGGTGTTTTAAACCCTCTTTTTACCTCAGGATATTTTTTTCTAAAAGCTATTAAAGATATGCAAACTAAGGTATAGGTTAATAAAAATGCTATATTAGCAAAGTTTGCTAATTGACCTAAGTTAAAAAATCCTGCTAATAAAGCTCCAATTATCCCAACTGTCCATAAGGCTACATAAGGAACTTCTTTTTTATCAACTTTACTAAAAGTCTTTGGCAAAAGTCCATCTCTACTCATTGCTAAAAGAATATGAGATGTTGTAAAGTTACCTGCAAATATTACTGCTAAAATTCCTATAACTGTTCCTAAAGATACCACAAAAGACACCCATTTTTGTCCTACCAATTTTAAGGCATAAGATAAGGCATCACCTACATCTAAATTAGTATAAGAGGTCATTCCTGTAAGAACTAAAGAAACTGCTATGTATATCAATGTACAAATTATTAAAGAAGATATAAGACCTAAGGGTAAGGATTTTTGTGGATTTTTAACTTCTTCTGCTGCAGAAGCCGTAGCATCAAACCCACAATAAGCAAAAAATAAAGATGCTGTACCAGTTATTATTCCCTTAACTCCAAAAGGTGCAAAAGGATGCCAGTTTTCTGTATTTATATGAAAAACTCCAACTCCTATAAAAAGTGCAATAACTGCAATTTTTATAAATACCATAATATCATTAACCTTTTTACTCTCTCTTGTACCTAAAGATATTATAAATGTTATAAATAAAATAGATATCATTGCTGGCAAATTTAAAATTCCACCTTCGCTAGGTATTGCAGTATAAGCTTTAGGTAAATTTATTCCCAAAACTTCTAAAAGACTTAAAAGATACGAGCCCCATCCAGAAGCTACAGTAGCTGTTGATAAAGTATATCCTATAACTATACAAAGCCCTGAAATATATGCAATAATTTCTCCAAGCGAAACATAAGTAAAAGAATATGAACCACCAGCACTTGGGATGCTTGAACTAAACTCAGCATAACAAAGTACAATTATAGCTGCTGCAACTCCCCCACCTATAAAAGCTATAGAGGTAGCAGGACCTGATTGCTTAGATGCAACTATTCCAGTTAAAACCATAACCCCAGTACCAATTACAGACCCAACACTCATTAAAGTTAAATCTAAAGCACTTAGGGTTCTCTCCTTATTTTCACTTGCTTCGCTAAGTATTCTTTTTAAGCTCTGCTTTCTAAAAATATTCATTAAATTACTCCCCCTTTAGAATTATTTTATTTTCCTTTATACATTATATGTTAACACTTTATTCACTTTTAAGAAATATTTTCATAAATAAAAAAGACCACATAAAAATATGTGGTCTTATAATAATTTATAATACTTCTTTTAAGTCAGGGATTTTTAAAATCTATATTATAAAGTTATTAACTTATTAGTTTTTATTTTATAAATTTTAAACTTGATAAACTTTTTATATTATATTTTTCTAAATTTAATTCTAAAAGTATAGCTGCAAATATTATTAATATAGCCCCTAGTATTTGTTTATTATTTAGTAATTCTCCAAAAATAAAAAAGGCAAATATACTAGATAAAACAGGTTCCATAGAAGCTAGTATACTAGTTACACTAGCTTCTATGTACTCAGTTGATTTTATATAGAATGTATTAGATATAAAAGTGCTTAAAACACCTATTGATAATATATTTAATATGACCATTTTAATATTTTGCGAAGTCATAATTATGTTTATAGATTCTTTAAAATCTGTGAACATGGCTAAAAATAAACTTGCAAAAATATAGCCATAAATAAGCAAAGTATCTTTTCTATAATTTATAAAAAACTTTGGAAATACTATTTGAAAAGCAAATAAAAATCCAGTTACTAAACCTGCTAAAATTCCAATAGTATTTAAATTTCCCTTTGATAAGGACATATTAGAAACTAAAATGCATCCTATTAAAGTAAGAAAAATAACAGTTATCTTTTTTTTATTTAACTTTTCTCCAAAAAAGAGAACACCAAAGATTGTTACCCATATTGAATTAGTAAACATAAGTACTGTAGCTACAGATATAGGTATATATTCAACAGATAAATTATAACCAATAAAACATAAAGAAAAGGTGCCAATACCATATAATGCTGAAATAGCTAACCCCTTTAAGTCAATCTTTAAAATCTTAATATCAGTTAATACTATCCAAGTTAAAAAGCATATGGAAGATAAAAAACTTCTAACAAAGGCTATAAACATTGTGCTTAAACCTGCTTCATATAAAATCCTACTACTTATACCCATTATCCCCCAAAAAACTGTTGCTATTAAAACTAGGGTTATTCCAATTCTCTTTTGGTTCATCTTATTTCCTCTTTTTTTCTTAATTTTTAGCACAAATTATATTATATACTTATTAACAATTTTTTAAAGTTTTAAAAATGACATTTTTCCTTTAATAAATTTCATTTTTCCTTGTAATACACAAATTTATTTCTTCTAGCTTAAAATTACTTTAATTAACTAATAATCTAAAAAACTTACAACATAAAACCAGTAATATATTTTTCACTTTGTAAGTTTTATTACTTTTTTGAAAGAATTAACATAAAATTATTCATATGCTTATAAATTAAACAAAAAAAAATAAAGACCACCTTAAAAGCATTAAAAATTTTTTAAAAACTTTTAAGGTAGTCTATAAATAATATTTATTTAAAATAAACCTTATTATTTTCTAATTTATCTATTATTGCAAGAGATTCCACTCTAACTCCTAAATCTTCTAAAACTTTTCTTCCTTCTTGGAATCCTTTTTCTATTACAATTCCTATACCCACTAATTCACAACCTGCTTGATTTACTAAGTCAATCATCCCTTTAGTAGCACATCCTTGAGCTAGGAAATCATCAATTATTAATACTCTTTCCCCTTTGTTTAAAAACTGTTTTCCTACTCTAACCTTATAATCTTTTTTCTTTGTAAAAGAATGCACATTTGATTCATAAACATCCTTATCTAAATTTAAGCTCTCAGTCTTTTTAGCAAAAACCACAGGAACATAATCAAAATATTGTGAAGTTATTCCTGCTATAGCTATTCCAGAAGCTTCTATAGTAAGTATTTTATCTATCTTTTCTCCGTCAAATCTTTTTTTAAATTCTTTACCTACTTCATTTAAAAACTTTATATCCATTTGATGGTTTAAAAAACAATCAACTTTAAGTATATTTCCTTCTCTAACTTTTCCTTCTTTTAAAATCTTCTCTTTTAATGCTTCCATTTTTCTTCTCCCTGTTATAAAAATTATTTAGTAATATAGTTATCTTTAAATTCAATTAATATAAGCCACTATCCTCTACTATAAAGATAATTTCTATAAAAGCTTTAAAATAAATTAAGCATTAGTTTAAATAAATACTTTTTAATCAAAAAAATTCCCAAGCAAAAGCCTAGGAATATATAATCATTTCAAAAAGTACAGAAATCACCTATATATTCGTAGTTAGGATGTTTACGGCCTCCTAGTAGAAACACTCAACCCATATCGTCGAGCATATACGATTTACTTCTAAAGTTATTTTTAATTATTAAGTAGTATTATAAACATTTATTCTTTTAATGTAAAGTTTTATATACAAAAATACTCTAAATTCCTTATATAATAATCATAAATAAGTTTATTATATTTATATTTGTTATAATAAAACCTATAAATTAATAGAAACTAAGTTCTATATGATAGACTTAACTTTAAATTATATTTTAATACTCTTATACTTTTAGTAATTAATAAAAATTCCTAGACTAAGATTTTTAAAATAGTATATCCATTATTAATACCCTTTTCAAAATATTAATAAAATACTATTATTTTCGTAATAAAATATTATTGACATAGATTACTAAGAGATATAATATGATATTAAACTTAATAATATCTTTTGTGTTAAGAGGGAGTAGTTACAAGTTATAATATCAACAACGCGGTTAACTAAAAGTTACCTGGTATTATACACCAACATTTGGTTACAAGACTTTTAATATAATCTAAGGAATTCAAGACATTTCATTGACTATTCCTTAGATTATATTAAAAGTCTTATTTTTTTGTCTCCTATAAATAGATATTATTTGGTAACAATAAGCTTTATCTAAAGGCTAATATTAGGAAAGAAAGGAGTTAATTTTATGAAAAAAGTTTACTCAAAATCTAAAGAAGAACTTTTCAAAGAACTCGGTGTAAACAAAGATGGATTAAACAGCACTGAAGTTGAAAAAATGAAAGAGAAATACGGCAAAAATGAACTAGTTGAAGGGAAGAAAAAATCTACTTTCCAAGTATTCCTTGACCAATTTAAGGACATGCTAATAATAATTCTTATATGTGCCGCTGCTATTTCTATGTTTTTAGGAGATTTTGAAAGTGCTGCTGTTATTATATTTGTTTTAATAGTAAATGCTACTCTTGGAACAATTCAACATGTAAAGGCAGAACAATCCTTAAACAGCTTAAAGGCACTATCCTCTCCTTCAACCAAAGTACTTAGAAATGGTGAAAGAATAGAAATAGACTCTACTGATGTTGTAGTTGGAGATATTATTTTTCTTGAAGCTGGAGATTATATACCTTGTGATGGTAGAATACTTGAAAACTATAGCTTACAGGTTAACGAAAGTTCATTAACTGGTGAATCTGAAAGTATTGTAAAAATGTCTGAAATAATAAAAGGAGAAGAGGTTCCTATAGGTGATAGAAAAAATATGGTCTTCTCAGGTAGCTTAGTAACTTATGGTAGAGCTACTATTTTAGCAACAGCTGTTGGTATGAATACTGAAATAGGTAAAATAGCTCAATTATTAAATGATACTAAAGAGAAGAAAACTCCTCTTCAAACTAACTTAGATAACTTTGGTAAAAAACTTGCAATTGCAATCCTTGTAATATGTGCAATAGTATTTGCTATTAGTATTTATAGAGGTGAAGCTCTTATAGAAGCCTTCATGTTTGCTGTAGCCTTAGCAGTTGCTGCTATTCCTGAAGCTTTAAGTTCTATAGTAACAATAGTTCTTTCCTTAGGAACTCAAAAAATGGCTAAGGAAAATGCTATTGTAAGAAAACTTCAAGCTGTAGAAGGTTTAGGAAGTGTATCTATAATTTGTTCAGATAAAACTGGTACTTTAACTCAAAATAAAATGACTGTTAAAAAGATTTTTGTTGATGGACAAGTTATACAATCTAATGAATTAAATTTAGAAAAGAAAATAGATAATGACCTTTTAACAATGAGTTTACTTTGTAATGATGCAATTACAGATTGTGAAAAGGAAATAGGAGACCCAACAGAAGTTGCACTTGTAAATCTTGGAGATTTATATGGTGTTGATGAACTTGTACAAAGAGATAAATTTAAAAGACTTGGAGAAATACCTTTTGACTCTGATAGAAAGCTTATGAGTGTTGTTTATAATATTCATGGTCAAAACATAATAGCAACTAAAGGTGCTGTTGATGTACTTTTAAAAAGGTCTACTAAAATAGAAACTTCAGAAGGTGTTAGACCTTTAACTAAAAAAGACATAGCTAAAATAGAAGAAATTAACCAAGAGTTCTCAAGAACAGGACTTAGAGTTTTATCTTTTGCATATAGAAATATAGAAAGTAGAACTGATATAACTCTTAAAGATGAAAATGACTTAACTTTCATAGGTCTTATATCAATGATGGACCCTCCAAGAGAGGAATCTGCTGAAGCTGTAAAAGCATGTATAGAAGCAGGAATTAAACCAGTAATGATAACAGGAGACCATAAAATAACTGCTTCTGCAATCGCAAAGCAAATAGGTATATTAAAAGATGAAAGTGAAGCTATTGAAGGTTCTGCCTTAGATAAAGTTACTGATGAAGAACTTAAAAATATGGTAGAAAATATTTCTGTGTATGCTAGGGTTTCTCCAGAGCATAAAATAAGAATAGTTAGAGCATGGCAAGAAAAAGGTAATGTTGTTGCTATGACTGGTGACGGTGTAAATGATGCTCCTGCTTTAAAACAAGCTGATATAGGAGTTGCAATGGGTATTACAGGTTCAGAGGTTGCAAAAGATGCAGCATCAATGGTTTTAACAGATGATAACTTTGCAACTATAGTAAAAGCAATTGAAAATGGTAGAAATATTTATGCTAATATTAAAAATGCTATTAAGTTCCTACTATCTGGTAACACAGCTGGTATATTATGTGTTTTATATGCTTCAATATTAGCTTTACCAGTACCTTTTGCTGCAGTACATCTATTATTTATAAACCTATTAACAGATAGTTTACCTGCAATTGCACTAGGTCTTGAACCTCATAAAAAAGATGTTATGAAAGAAAAACCTAGAAAAGCTAATGCTTCTATTTTAACAAAAGACTTTATTGCAGATGTATTATTTGAAGGTGTAGTAATTACAATTGTAACTATGATTGCTTTCTATATAGGTTTAAATCAAGGTGGAGCCTTATTAGCAAGTACAATGGCATTTGCTACATTATGTTTATCAAGACTTGTACATGGATTTAATAGTAAATCTAAAAATCATGTATTATCAAAAGAACTTTTCTCTAATAAATATTTATGGGCTGCTTTTGGTGTAGGATTTATTCTTTTAAATGTAGTTCTTTTAGTTCCTGCTTTTAAAGGATTATTCCAAGTTGCACCACTTACACTTAATAATTTATTTACTATATATGGCTTATCACTATGCACATTTATAGTTATACAAGCCTTTAAATTTATAAGAGAAAAAGTTACTAAAAATCATAAAGAAACAGTAGCAGAAGCACCTAATAAAAATAAAGCTGCTTAAAATAAAAAAGACCAAAGTAAATTTTTACTTTGGTCTTTTTTATTTTATATAAAATTATTGTCACTTCTTATAGCTTTATAAAAAAGGTAATATGATAAAGTCATATAAGGTTGTAGCCATAGCATACCTATACCTAAAATAAGCCAAGATAAAATTATCCATCCTATAAAACTTAACTTCATTACTATATAAGCTATTCTATGTCCCTTAGTTATTTTTATACTAATATCTAAAGCTTCTAAAATGCCCACATTCTCATCCTCTGTAAAAATCATAGGAATAGGAAATAATATAGCCTCTATTAATAAAGCTAAAAAAGCTAAAATTATTAAAAAGGCAATTAAAAGTATAAAAACACTATTTTGCAAAGATAGAGCTAAAATAATAGGAAATATAATTACTAATACTAATATAGATAATATAGATGTTAATATATTAAAAACTGTAATCTTAAATGTTGCCTTAAAACTTATAAAACAATCTAAATACTTAACCCTTTCTCCACTTTCAGTTAACTTCATACAATATTTTATAAAACTTCCTGTTAAAAAAGCTGTAAGAAAATAAAGTAAAATCCAACCCACTAAAGGAATTATTGATAATAAGAAACTAAATACAATATTAAAAAAAGCATAAACTATAGTAGCCCCAGCAGCATTACTCCACCGTCCACTTAAAAGATTTTTTGCATCCTCTTTACATTCAATCCTATAATTCAAATTTATCCCCCTAAAAATTATTTAATTAATTTATTCTATTCGATTATACCATATTTTGCCACTAAAACAAATTACTTGTATTAAGCTTTTTAAACTCTGATATAATTGTATATATACTTATTTAAAACAAATTTAACTATAAGGAAGAGATTAATGAGAAAAAAATACTTTATTTTAACAATTTTATGTATGATTTTAGGACTATGTTCTAGAAAATTTATAATTTATATGCCTAGTTTAATTGCTCCATATTTAGGTGATACGCTTTGGGCATCTATGGTTTACTTTGGATTTAGATTTTTATTTCCTAAACTTAGCCTTAATTATGGCTTTTTAATTGCAATAATATTCTCCTTTTCAATAGAGTTTAGTCAAATATACCAAGCACCATGGATAAATAGAATCAGAGATACTACTTTAGGCTCCTTAATCCTTGGGCATGGTTTCTTATTTAGCGACTTGATTTGCTATACTGTAGGCATAATAATAGCCTTATTTATAGATAAAATATTTATAAAAAAAAGCTCTAAGTAAAAAACTTAGAGCAAACAAGAGGTATCTACAATAGCAACCACAATATGACTTAATAATTTTTTAAGTCATATATTATCTTATATTCAACAATTTATCAAAATATACCTATTGATAAAATTAAAGAGGCAAAAACAATTGAAATCATTGACATTAACTTTATTAAAATATCAATTGAAGGTCCTGTAGTATCTTTAAAAGGGTCTCCAACTGTATCTCCAACTACTGCTGCTTTATGACAATCAGAACCTTTTCCTCCTAAAACTCCTCCTTCAATATATTTTTTAGCATTATCCCAAGCTCCTCCTGAATTAGCCATCATTATAGCTAACACAAAACCAGTTACCGTAGAACCTGCTAAAAGACCAGCAACTCCATTTGGTCCTAATAAAAATCCTGTTATTATAGGAGTTAAAATAGCTACTAAAGCAATTGGAATCAACTCTCTTTGAGATGATTTTGTACATATATCTACACATTTTTCAAAATCTGCTTCTGCTTCCCCCTCTAAAAGACCCTTTATTTCTTTAAATTGTCTTCTCACCTCAATAACAATCTTAGAAGCCGCTCTTCCTACAGCATCCATAGTTAATGCTGAAAAAACAAAGGTAACCATTCCCCCAACAAAAAGTCCTATTAAAACCTGTGGATTTATTATAGATAGATTAAAAGTAAAATCAATTCCCTTTGATAAGGAAATATTCTCTACAGAATCTTTATATGCTGCTATAAAAGCTAAGGCTGTTAAGGCAGCAGAGCCTATTGCAAAGCCTTTTCCTGTAGCAGCTGTTGTATTTCCTAATGAATCTAAAGCGTCGGTCCTTCTTCTAACCTCAGGACTTTGTTCTGTCATCTCTGCAATTCCACCTGCATTATCTGCTACTGGTCCATAGGCATCTGTAGCTAAAGTAATTCCTAAAGTAGATAACATTCCTACAGCTGAAATAGCAATTCCATAAAGCCCTAGACTAAAATCTTTATTTCCACCAGATAGTAAAAAGCTACTTATTATAGATATAGCTATTATAATAACTGGCATAGCAGTAGATAGCATACCTAACGATAATCCTCCTATTATTGTAGTAGCTGAACCTGTTTTAGTCATATCAGCTAATTTTTTTGTAGGCTTATAATTATCACTAGTATAATATTCTGTAAAATATCCAATTAAAATTCCAGCAATTAATCCTGATAATATACTAAAATATATTCCTAAATTATTTTCTCCAACAACTATTTTAACAATAAAAAAACCTGAAATAGCCACTAAAATTGAAGATATATATGTTCCTCTTCTCAAAGCTGAAAGTAATGATTTCTGTGTTGCATCCTCCTTTGCCTTTACAAAAAATGTTCCTATAATACAAGCAACTGCACCTACAGAAGCAATAATTAAAGGAAGTACTACTCCCTTTATTCCTAAACCAGCTGAAACAGCTAAAGCACAGGCTGAAACTAAGGAACCTACATATGATTCATATAAATCTGCTCCTAATCCAGCAACATCCCCTACATTATCTCCTACATTATCAGCTATAACAGCTGGATTTCTATGATCATCCTCTGGAATACCAGCTTCAACCTTTCCAACTAAGTCTGCTCCAACATCAGCAGCCTTTGTAAATATTCCTCCTCCAACTCTTGCAAAAAGTGCCATAGAAGAAGCTCCCATTCCAAAAGTTAACATAACAGAAGTTATTTGTCCTATTTTTTCAGCCTCAGGTAAATATGCATAATACCAATCTAATATATAGTACCAAATTCCTAAATGAAAAAGTGCTAACCCTACAACTACTAACCCCATTATAGCTCCACTAGAAAAAGCAATTCTTAAAGCATCATTTAAGCTTTTTTTAGCTGCCATGGTTGTTCTAGAATTAGCATTAGTTGCTGTTTTCATTCCTAAATAACCACTTAGTCCAGAAAATAATCCTCCTGTCAAAAATGCAAAAGGAACAAAAATGGATAAGTATCCTTTAAAACTCAAAAAAATTAATATAATAAACATTCCTAAGAAAAATAAAGAAACACCCCTATACTGTCTAACTAAAAAAGCATTAGCTCCTCTTTTAATCTTCTCAGAAACTTCTCTTATTTTTTCATCCTCTACAGGATTTTTCATTATACCTTTTCCTAGATAAAGAGCAAATAAAAGCGATATTATAGAACATATTGGTACCAAAAGCATAAGGTCCATTTTTCTATCCTCCTATTTTCTTTATAAATTTAAAAAAAATTTGTAAAAATCAACAAATTTTTTTTAAATTTTAATAATGATATAAAAAATTTAACTTTAAAGAAAAATAAAGTAAACCTTTACAGGAAAATAATTTTAAATACCTCCTTTTAAAATTATTTAAGTTTTTAAAACTTAATTTAGGTTCTATTACTAATATATTTATTAAAGCTTTTTTATTTTCCTAATATTTTTTAAATAAACATTTTATTTACAATTTATCAAATTTATTTATTTTCTATATATTATATTAAAATACTTTTTTTAACTATTATTCTTTTAAAATACAAATTATTTATTAAAAATTTAATTTTAATTTTATAAATACATTTAACTTAAAATAAACTTAATTCTTTTAACAAATTGTAAACATTTTTTTCTCTTTAGGACTATTATTTTTTTATGGATATGTTATTATTAATATGAACCTAGTCCATATTTAAGCTATTTTCACATATTAAAATAAACCAAAAAAAAGATTTCTTTTAATATATGAAAATGCTTTTTATGGACAGGCTCTAAATCTAATAAAGAAAGAAGGTTTTATTATGCCTAAGTTATTAATCCCAGCTATTATATTTATAACTTTAGCACTAATATTCTACACAATTGGTGTTTGGAGCGAGCATAGAGCAGGTATTTTGAAGAAAAAACATGTAATAATCTTCTGGTGTGGTTTAGTTTGCGATACTCTTGGAACTTTCACAATGAGTAGAATAGTTGCTGCTGGAACTGATAAGGGTATTACCCCAAGAGATTTATTCATACATCAATCAACAGGTATGCTTGCTATTATATTAATGCTTATACATGCTGTTTGGGCAACTATAGTTTTAAATAGAGGTAGTGAAAAAGCAAAAGCAATATTCCACAAATTTAGTTTAGTGGTTTGGTTCATATGGCTAATTCCTTACTTCGTAGGTATGTACATAGGAATGACATCTTAATAAAAAAAACTCCTTTTAAATTAATTAAAAGGAGTTTTTATTTTATAACCTTATTTTATTATTTTATTCACATACCTTACCTGGATTTAAAACATTATTTGGGTCAAAAACTAATTTTATTCCTCTCATAATATCCATAGTAGCCTTATTTAAAGATTCATCTAAATAAATTCTCTTAGCTAAACCAATACCATGTTCACCAGAAACCTGTCCATTTAGTTCTCTTTGTTTCTTATAAAGAATTTCCATAGCTTCTTTAAGCTTTTTATCCCATTCTTCATCAGATAATTCATCCTTTAAGATATAAATGTGTAAATTCCCATCACCAGCATGACCAAAACTTCTTATTCTAACCTTTAATTGCTTTTCAACTTCATTTGTGAACTTAACAAACTCTGCAACCTTATTTCTTGGTACAACAACATCAACTTCATCTAAATCACTAGTTGATGCTTTTATAGCTTCTAAAAATGCTCCCCTTGCTGTCCATATAGATTCTTGTCTTTCCTCTGTATCTGATATAAAGACATCTAAAGCACCTGCTTTTAAGCATATATCTGCAACCTTTGCATAATATCCTTCTACTTCTTCCTTTGAATTTCCATCAAAACTTAATATTAAGTAAGCATTTGAAGTATTATCAGGGAATTTTTTCCCTAAAAATTCTTCAGCTGATAATATTAAATCCCTTTGCATAAATTCTATAGCAGTCGGAATATTTTTTGATTTTATTATTTCAGGTACTGTTTCTATAGCAGTATCTAAGTCATTAAAAGGCACTAAAAGACTTATTACCTTTTTTGGAAGTGGTATTAATTTTAAAACTATTTTAGTTATTATTGCTAAGGTTCCTTCTGAACCAACTATTAAATCTTTTAAGCTATATCCAGAACTATTTTTAACAACCTTTCCTCCAAGCTCTAAAATTTCTCCACTTGGAAGAACTACTTCTATACCTCTTACATAATCCCTTGTTACACCATACTTAACAGCTCTCATACCACCTGCATTAGTACTAACATTACCACCTATTGTTGCTGTTTTTTCTCCTGGGTCTGGTGGATAAAATAAATCATGTTCCTCAACAAACTTTGAAATTTCCATAATAAGAACTCCAGGCTCAACAGTAAGAGTTAAGTTTTCTTCATCTAACTCTAATATCTTATTCATTCCAGTTAAGTCTAAAACAATTCCTCCAAGTATTGGAACTGCTGCTCCAACAAGACCAGTTCCTGCTCCTCTTACTGTTATAGGAATTTTATTTTCATTAGCATATTTCATTATTTCAACTATTTCTTCTCTATTAAGTGCCTTAACAACAATATCAGGCATATGTTTTTCAGAACCTAACTCATCATGAGAATAATCTTCACTTATATCTAACCCTGTAAATACTCTTTCCTCATCTTTTATAATTTCTTTTATAAAATTAATACCTTTTTCATCTATTTTATTATAACTCATACTAAAGCACCCCTTCTCCTTTTATTTTCTCAATAAGTTTAGGAACAATCTCATAAATATCACCAACTATTCCATAATGAGAAACCTCAAATATAGGTGCCTTTTCATCTTTATTTATAGCAAATATATAATCTGCATTATTCATTCCTGCTACAAATTGAATAGCTCCTGAAACACCACAAGTTATTATAAGCTTAGGTCTTACAGTTCTTCCACTTAATCCAACTTGTCTATTTGCATCAGCCCATCCATTCTCTATAAGAGGTCTTGTAACTGCAACTTCTCCTCCTAATAAATCAGCTAATTCTTTTATAAGTTTTAAATCCTTCTCTGCCTTTACTCCTCTACCTGCTACAACTATTACTTCAGCATCTGATATACTATGTTCCTTTGGTTTTTCCTTAATCTCCTTAACCTCGATATCTGACTTTAATTTATCCTTTTCTATTTCAAAGTATTTAATCTCTCCAGTACATTCATCATTTCTCTCTGGTGCAGACATAACTTTATATCTAACAGTTGCCATCTGAGGTCTTGAATTTGGTGTAACTATTTGTGCCATTATATTTCCACCAAAAGCTGGTCTTATCTGAACTAAATCTGTATTTTCTTTTATATCAAGTATAGTACAATCAGCAGTAAGACCAGTTCTACATCTAGCAGCTACTCTTGGGGCTAAGGATCTTCCTAGTGTAGTTGCACCAACTAAAATTGAACAAGGTTTTATCTTGCTTATAAAGTCATAAAAGACAGCTGTATAAGGTTCAATTCTAAAGTTTTCAAGTTCTTTATAATCATAAACTATAACTTCATCTACTCCATAATGTAGAAGTTCTCCAGCTTTATCTTTTATTCCATTCCCCATAAATAAACAGTAAACCTTTTGATTTATTTTATCAGCTAATTCTCTAGCCTTACCTATTAATTCTAAAGTTACAGGGTGAATCTCTCCATTTACATGGTCAACATAAACGGCAATACCTTTCCATTCATCCTTATTAACTAAAACTTTATCCTTATCTTCAACAAATTCAAAAGCACCCTTAGGTCCCTTTCTAACACAAACTTTACACATTCTACAACTTGCATTTATTTCTACTTTTCCATCAACTATTTCCATAGCTCCAAATGGACAAATTTTTATTACATTATTCATATCATCTATTTTATCTTGATGAACTACTAATCTACCCATAATATTTACCCCCTATATAAACTTAAGCTCTCTTAATTTATCTTCCATTTTTTCGCTTAATTTTGCTGCATCTCTAGTCCAAATTTCATGGTCATCATTATTACTTGGTGGAAATATTCTTTCAACTTGAGTAGGTGAGCCATTTAATCCATATTTTTTCTCATCTTTATCTTCAAAATCCTTTAAAGATATTACATTTATTTCTCTCTCCTCTGTTTCAAGTTTCTTTTTATAGGATGGTAACCTTGGTTGAAAAATATCTTTATCCACAGTTAAAAGACAAGGATACTTAACCTCTAAAACCTCTATTGTATTTGGCATATCCATTTCAACTTTAATAAAGTCTTCATTCACATCTAGTATTTTTCTAACATTTGCAACATGAGGTACACCTAAATACTCTGCCATTTCAGGACCAACCTGTGCTGTATCTCCATCTGTAGTCTGTTTACCACAAATAATTATGTCAAAGTCTCCACATTTTTTAACACCTTGTGATAAAGTATATGAAGTTGCTAAAACATCAGCTCCTGCAAATTTTCTATCTGAAACTAAAGTTCCTTCATCAGCTCCCATAGCATAAGCTTCTTTTATTACAGCTTTAGCCTGTGGTGGCCCCATACTTATAACCTTTATACTTCCTCCCTTCTTTTCTTTTATTCTAAGAGCAGTTTCTAATGCATATAAGTCATAAGGATTCATCTTTGAATCTACACCATCTCTTTTTAAAACTCCTGTCTTTTCATCAACCTCAACCTTTGAAGTACCTGGAACTTGTTTGATACAAACCATAATCTTCATAAAATCACTCCATTCCCTCTAAAACTCTCATCTTTTTGTTTTAAATTAGTTTAAATTTGATAAACGTTTTCACTTATACAAAAACTAGGCTTCCTAAATAACTTATTACACCTAATAATATTACGTATATAACGCATACCTTTAATGTTGAATTTAATATCTTTCCCTCTTTTCCAGCTAGTCCTGTTGCTGCTGTAGCTACAGCTATACTTTGAGGTGATATCATTTTACCTGCAGTTGCTCCACAAGTATTTGCTGCTGCAAGCCAAGCTGGCTTTATTCCTAAAGATTCAGCAGCCGCTGCTTGAAGAGAACCAAATAATACATTAGCAGAGGTATCACTACCTGTTACAAAAGTTCCTAAAGCTCCAATAAAAGGTGCTATAAAAGCATAAAATGAACCAGTTATCATAACTAATACTGTAGCTATAGATGAAACCATTCCACTATAACCCATAACCTTAGCTAAAGCTATTATTGCAAGTATGGTTATTGTAGATTTACTCATTTGTTTAATGGTTTTCATTAAAAGTCCTACCATTTCTTTAAAAGAAGCCTTTTGTATAAAGCCTCCAATAAAAGAAGCTATTAATATTAAAATTCCAGGAGTTGTTAGCCATACAAAGGTGTATGGTTTAGCTCCAAGGCCTGTATAAATATTAACAGAAGTTCTAACTTCACTTAACATATTATATAGTGATGGAAATAATGGACTAATACCTATTATTATTACTAATATTAATATAAATGGAGAAAAGGCAATTAGGACACTTTTAAAATTAAATTTCTCTTCTTCTTTAGTGTTATCCTTATGTTTATAAAATTTCTTTGCCATAAAAATTGTAACTAACAATGAAACTATTGAACCTAAAACTGCTGGTAATTCAGGTCCTAAAAATTTAGCTACTAGTACTTGAACTATACCAAAAGAAAGGCCAGAGGCTAAGGTTATACCAAATACCCCTTTAATCCCCTTTAAACTCTTTTCAGTTAAGGCTACCAAAACAAAAGGAATTAATATTACAAAGAAAAGTAATTGTAGTACTACATAATAACTTAAAGATTCTATAGGAACTGAAGCTACATTAGCTAAAGTTATAACTGGCAACCCTATAGCTCCAAAGGCTGTAGGTGTAGTATTAGCTACTAGGCAAATAACAGATGCAAAAAAAGGATTAAACCCTAAAGCTGCCATTATTCCAACAGGAATAGCAACTGCCGTTCCAAAACCTGCTACAGCCTCTAAAAATCCACCAAATCCCCATGATAATATAAGAACTAAAATTCTTTTATCATCACTAACACTTATTAGCATTGATTTTATTACTTCCATAGCCTTTGTATAAACTACTAAGTTATATGTAAATACTGCTGCAATAATAACTATCATTATAGGCCATATTCCTAAAGCAACTCCTTCTAAAGCTGCTGTTAAAGCATCTAAAGTTGGCATTTTCCATGCAAATATAGATAATAAAATGGTAATTATTAAAGCTATAGGACATATTTTATGAGCTGGAATTTTAAGAACTCCTAAACCAATAATTAAAATTATTATAGGAATAAGAGCTAGAAAGAACATAAGATAAATATTCATTTTTTCACCCCTCATAACAACTTTTAAATTATAATTTGGTATGACCAATTTTTACTTAGAAAATAACATATTTTTTAATATGTTATAAAACTTATAAATTAAAAGTCTCCTTCTATACCCTAATTTAACCTTATACCTTTTAGATATTTTAGTCAATTTTTACATTTATTATATTTAGCTATAATAGGTTAAATTTTACTTTTATTGCAAATAGAGTCTATATTACTATATATTTTCCTTTATTAATTGGAAATGCTCTTGCATATGCTTATATGCTAAATAAGCATCTCTATTTTTTATTGCTAAGTATATCTTTTCATGATAGTCTAAAAGCTTTCCCCTGTTTCTAATATCACTTAATATAGCTTTTCTTCCCTCACTTATAAATTTATCTACAAGCTCTGAAACTCCTTCTAATAAATTGCTTATAAGTACATTATTTGCTCCCCTTACAATAATGCTATGAAATTCACTATCTATTTTAACATTTTCTTCTTCATCTTTAGAGACCTTAAACTTTTCAACTAACTCACCAAGCCTTTTTAAGTCCTCTTCAGATATTCTCATTACAGATAAAAATATAGTAGATAATTCTAAAACCTCTCTTAACTCTAAAATATCTCTATTTGTTCCATTTTGAAGCATAAAAACTATAGAGAGAGGCTCTAATAATACATCATCAAAATCCTCTCTTATATAATTCCCTGCCCCTTGTTTACTTTCAATTAGACCAATTACCTCTAAAGCTCTCATAGCTTCTCTTATAGAAGTTCTACTTACTTGAAGTTCTTCAGCCATAACTCTTTCTGTAGGTAGCTTGTCTCCCTTCTTTATCTGTCCTATTCTAACCATTTCTTTTATTTGGTCCACAACCTGCTCATAAACTTTCATGTTTTTAACTGGTTTAAACATCCTAACAATCCTTTCTAAAATTCATATTACTTGGATTTATTCCCCTAATTATTTTATCAACTTCACAAAACTTATAACTAATTACTTATTTTTAATGATTTTATTATATCTTTTTTTATAATAAAAGTGAAACTTAAGACAAAAACATAATATTTTTTAATAGGCTTAAATCTTATATATTTAATAAAATTTAGTATTAAATAATATAAAATTTATAACCTTAAATCCTAAATTAAAAACTTCATTTATATCTACTTGAGAAAAATCATGTCCACTATTTTCTAAAGTAACTATTTTAACTTTATTCCCAAGGGCCTTACTTTCTTCATATAGTTTAACTGAATTGCTATAAGGAACTAACTTATCCTCTTTTCCATGAATTATTAAGGTATTTGGCAAATCACTTTTTAAATAATTTATAGGACTATATTTATCCATGTAATCTTTTATACTTTCACCCTTTTTCAAATCTTTTTCTGCATTTTTTATAGATTGATTTAAGTCAAAGGATGCCATAGACATATCTAAAGAACTTAAATCAGTTGGTCCAAAAAAGTCTACAAGATATTTTACTTTTGATGGGTATTTAGCTAATTCTTTATCATCAACAAATTCATTTTCTCCACTATAAGTTGCTAATAAAGATAAATGAGCTCCTGAAGAAACTCCTATAACTCCAATTTCCTCTGTATTAAAATCATATTTATCCTTATTTTTATAAACCCATCTTATAGAATCTTTAACATCAGAGGCTTGTTTTTCAAAATCAATCTTATTAGTGGCAAGTTCATATCCTACACTTATTATAGTGTAACCATCTTTTCTAAAGGAATCTAAAATCGGAGCTATTAATTCTGGTATTTCTTTATTACCATAAACCCAACTTCCTCCATGAACATATATAATTACTGGAGAACCATTTTTTAATTTTTTTTCAGGTCCATAAATATCTAAAGTTTCCTTTTTTCCTTTTGTATCTTTATAAACTACATCTTTAAAGTCCATATCTTCACTAAATTTAAAGTTTTTTATCTCCTCAACACTAGGTGGATTTTCCCTAAATTTTAAATATTCCTTTCCTATGTTTATGTAAAAACCTATTTGTCCTCGAAAATAAAAGGCTAAAGAACCTAATAGTAATAATATTATTAAAAGTATGATACTTAATGTTTTAAAAAACTTTTTCATTATATATCTCCTTTTCTTTTAAAATATTTAATTTAAAAAAAACAAATTAAAACCTTTTAATTTTAATTTGTTCTTAATAAAATAATATAAAATATCTAAGCTTTATAATTTATAAAAAGGTTACGCTTTATAAATTATTATACCCTTTTATAAATCTCTAATCCTTTTTTCATAAGAAATTTATATAATATTAAAGCTAATACTATTAAAATACTTATATCTATTAAAAATATAATTAATGGACTTTTAGTAAAAACTAAAAGCATGTTAAGACCTCCTAAAATTAATGAAATAAAAATTACTAATAGAGGTTTAAAATTATGACTATATAAATTTTTAGTATCTACCCAATGTAATTTAGGAGAAGAATAATCTAAAATCATCCCCAATAAAGATATTAAAATTATTGTACCAATTTGTAATAATATACTCATGAAAATTATTAAAATAGATGCTTTTAAATAAATTAATAGTATTATACCAAATATAAGTACTATAGAATTTACCACACAAGAAACTATAAGCTTACATTGTATCTGCAATTTATAATCTACAGGGATATACTTTGATATAAATATTTCCTGTCCTTCTCTACTTAAAGCTGTACAAGAAACAGAATTACTTGACACAGTTAATGCTGTTACTATAAATGTAGCTGATAATATTAATGTATCTCCAATTAATGAAATTATTTCTCCAAAGCTATTTCCATTTAAAAGAAAAATAATCATTAATATAGGCATATATATTGTCATTACAATACAATTTATAAAATTACTAGGTTCTCTTAAAATCCTTCTAATCTCTCTTAATACAATAGCCTTTCTTAAAGAATGTTTTACTGAAAAATTTTTATTATTTAATACATCTTTTTTTTCGCTATATACATTTAAATTTGTAGTTATAATTTTCTTATACATTGATTTTCCTAATGAATATAAAATCACTAAAGCTATAATTGATATAATAGCTAAACCAAGTAAATTTATTAATCCCTTTATTGAATTGCTATAAAGAAGTGCTTTTACACTAAAAGTAATATTTATAAATATTTTATTAGTTATATCTATTAAGTTAATTTTATTTTTTATTGATAAAGAAATACTTTCTTTATCTAAACCTAATGAATTTAAAGAGTATACAAATAAAACTATTATAATACCCAAAGTTGCAAAAGTTATCTCAAATACATTTTTATATTTAGATATATTTATAAAACTCATTAAAATCATTGTTATTAATATACAAAATACTATTAGTACAATTGGAAAAATTAAATAAACAGGAATAATCATAAGAAAATAGGAAATACTAGCCTTTATATTTAACCCATAATCTATTAAAGGAATTATTATAATACTTAAATACATATACATATCTACTAAGCAAGAAATGAATTTTCCCATAATTATTTCTTCACTTTTAAAAGGAAGAGAAAGCAATGGTTCTATATCCCTAGAAAAGAAAAATGAATCTAAAATATCATATATACCTAAAATAAGTAAAGAAAAGGAACCAATTAAGAATATAATTGAAAGAGGATATGCTTCTTGATTAATAAGTGCAAAATCTTGATAAATTGAGTCTATCATCTTTGCTATAGGCACAGATATACCTATTATTATTAATGTGTAAACTAAAGTTCCTAAGGCTTTAGACTTTATATTTTTAAAACAATTATCTAAAGTATTGCCTATAAAATATTTTAATAATAATGTAATTCTATTCATCTTCTGTAATCTCCAAAAACATTTTTTCTAAAGTTTCATCTGATTTAAATTCCTCTTTTAGTTCCTCTAACGTCCCAACAAAAATAAGTTTTCCATTTTTTATTATTCCTACTCTATTACATAATTTCTCTGCTACCTCTAAAACATGCGTAGAAAATAAAACAGTATTTCCTTCTTTCGCATGTTTTATCATCATTTCCTTTAAGATATATGAAGATTTAGGGTCTAATCCTGTTAAAGGCTCATCTAATATCCAAACACTAGGTTTATGAAGTAAAACACCCATTATTATTATCTTTTGTCTCATTCCATGAGAGTAACTTTGAATTTTATTTCCTAAGGAGTTAACCATATTAAATCTTTCAGCCAACTCCTTAATTCTTTTTTCTCTATCAGTTTTATTTACATTATAAACATCACCAATAAAATTAAGATACTCTATTCCTTTATATCTTAAAAACATATCAGGACTATCAGGAACATAGCCAAACTGCATTTTAGCTTCTACTGGCTTTTTATTTATATCAATATTATTTATCTTAACTTCCCCCTTAGTAGGTTGTATTATTCCTGTTATCATGTTTATTGTAGTTGTCTTTCCTGCTCCATTTGGTCCTAGTATGCCAAATATTTCACCATCTTTAATTTCTAAATTTAAATTGTTTACAACCTTTACACCTTTTGTGTATTCTTTTTCAATATCTTTTAAAACAATCATTTTCAAACACCCCTTAACCATTTAGTAACATTATTTTAACATATTAAACATATAATTTCATAATTTAAATATAATAATATATTTTCCTAATAGTTATAAAAATATTGTAATAAAAAAAGAAGCTTGATAAATTATATAATTTATCAAGCTTCTTTTTTATTAAGATTCCCTAGCATATGCTATACCTACACTCTTAACTCCTACATGCACTCCTATAACTGCACTTATTTCACCAATCATTGAATCTAAATCTAATTCTTCTTTAAGTCTTTTTGCTAAATCTCTAGCCTCATCTTCTGCTAATATATGACAAACAACAGCTTTTTTGATTCCTTTTTCTTTTAAATCATGTTTAACTACTTCAACAATCTTATCTATTGCTCTCTTTTTAGTTCTAACTTTATCCATTACAACAACAGCACCTTCTTTAACTGTTAGTATTGGATTTATTTTAAGCATTTTTCCAAATAAAGCTGCTGCTCCACCTATTCTTCCACCTTTTTTAAGGTTTTCTAAAGTTCCAGGAACAAATATTATTTCAGATTCTTTAATAGTATTTCTAACTATTTTTGAAACTTCATCAAAATCTTTTCCCTCCTGTGCAGCCTTAGCTCCTTCTAAAACTCCAATTCCAAGTGCCATTACGGAAGTTTGAGAATCTATAAGGTCAATTTTAACCTCTGGATACTTTTCTAATATCATCTCTTTTATAATATGTGATGTTGTATATGTTCCACTTAATTTAGATGATATAAATGCAGCAACTATATCATCACCTTCCTTAGCAAACTTTTCAAAAGCCATATAAAATTCATCCATAGGTGGTTGAGAAGATGTTGGAAGTTTATCACATTTAGCTAATTCATCATAAAAAGCTTCACTATCAATATCAACTTCCTTATAAGTTTCTCCATTCATTATAACGCTTAAAGATACTATCTCCACTCCATACTTTTCTGCTAAATCTTTTGGTATGCAACTAGTACTATCTGTAATTACTTTAACAGCCATATATTCCTCCTAAAACTTAAATACGTTATTTTATAGCTCTCTTAGATTTCCCTATATTAAAAATTCCTCTAATAGTGCCATTTTATATTTATGCCTTTTTCTATATTATATTTTATTTCATAATATATTTATATTAATAATCTATTATTCATTTTAACATCTAATTTAAATTTGTAAAACTCTTTTCAATACAATAATTACTTTATTAAACATATTTATGTAAAGATACAAAGTTTCAAATTTAAGAATTTTTTAATTCTTTTATTAAATCTCTAAGTTCAGCGGCTCTCTCAAATTGAAGATTTTTAGCAGCCTCTCTCATTTCCTCTTCATACTTATCTATAAGTGTTTCTATAGGAATCTCTTTATCCTCTACCTTTTTAATTTCTTCTTTAATGTCCTCACTAGAAACCTTAGTAGCTTCTATTACATCTCTAACTCCCTTAATTACTGTAGTTGGAATAATATTATGTTCCTTATTATATTCCCTTTGAATAATTCTTCTTCTTTCAGTTTCTTTAATAGATTTTTCCATAGATTTAGTAATATTGTCTGCATACATTATAACTTTACTTTCTGAATTTCTAGCTGCTCTTCCTATAGTCTGTATTAAAGAAGTTTCTGACCTTAAAAACCCTTCTTTATCAGCATCTAATATAGCAACTAAAGCCACTTCTGGTATATCTAAACCTTCTCTTAAAAGATTTATTCCTATTAAAACATCAACTTCACCAAGTCTTAGTTCTCTTATTATCTTCATTCTTTCTAAGGTATCTATATCAGAGTGCATATATGTAGCCTTTACCTTTAAATCTTTTAAGTACTTAGTTAAATCCTCTGCCATTCTCTTTGTAAGAGTTGTTATAAGAACCCTAAAGCCTCTTTTAACTGTTTTTTGTATTTCGCTATATAGGTCATCAATTTGACCATTTATAGGTCTTACTTCGATTATAGGGTCTAAAAGACCAGTAGGCCTTATAATTTGTTCAGCAATAACTTTAGAATTATCTAATTCATACTGTCCTGGAGTAGCACTTACAAAAACCACTTGATTTATTTTACTTTCAAACTCACTAAATTTAAGTGGTCTATTATCAAAAGCACAGGGCAACCTAAAACCAAAGTCAACTAAAGTAGTTTTTCTTGACCTATCTCCAGCATACATAGCTCTAACCTGCGGAAGTGTAACATGACTTTCATCTATAAACATTAAAAAATCCTCTGGAAAATAATCAAGTAAAGTCTGTGGTGGAGTCCCTGGCATTCTTCCATCTAATATTCTTGAATAGTTTTCTATACCTTGACAATACCCCATTTCTCTAATCATTTCAATATCATAATTTGTCCTTTGCTTTAACCTTTGAGCCTCTAATATTTTATCTTCAGCATTTAACACCTTTAATCTGTCCTCTAATTCATCCTCTATTACCTTTATTGCTTTTTCTAAAGTTTCTTCAGAAGCTGCAAAGTGAGATGCTGGAGTTATACTAACATGTTGCCTTTCACCAATTATATTTCCTGTTAATACATCAAACTCTCTTATTCTATCTATCTCATCTCCAAAAAATTCAACCCTAATTCCCTTAGATGAAGAGGATGAAGGAATTATATCTAAATTATCTCCTCTAACTCTAAAAGTTCCTCTAGCAAAATCTATGTCATTTCTTTCATACTGTATTTCTATAAGTTTCTTAATAACCTCATCTCTATCTTTAATCATTCCAGGTCTTAAAGATATTGTAAGCTTTCTATACTCCTCTGGGTTACCAAGACCATATATACAAGAAACAGAAGCAACTATTATTACATCTCTTCTTTCTAAAAGTGCAGAGGTTGCTGAATGACGCAACTTATCAATTTCATCATTTATAGATGCATCTTTCTCTATAAATGTATCTGTTTGAGGAACATAGGCCTCTGGTTGATAGTAGTCATAATATGATACAAAATATTCTACTATGTTATCTGGAAAAAACTCCTTAAATTCAGCACAAAGTTGAGCTGCAAGAGTTTTATTATGAGCTAAAATAAGCGTTGGCTTTTGAGTTCTTTCTATAATATTTGCCATGGTAAAGGTTTTTCCTGAGCCTGTAACCCCTAAAAGAGTTTGTCCTCTATTACCAACTTCAATAGAATCAACTAGTTTTTCTATAGCCTGTGGTTGATCGCCTGTTGGCTTAAACTTTGAATGTATTTTAAATTCTCCCATAAACTTTTCCTCCTAAATTAAAATAACTGTATCTTAAATATTTTCTAAAATAGAATATCAAGATACAGCCAATTTAAATTTACTTATCCTTGCTAGCTTTTTTTAATTTTTCTAAAAACTCATCTATTTCCTTCTCAAAAGAAACGCCCTTCGGAACTAAAACTATACCAAACTGACTTCTACCTTCTTCACTAGTAATTGTATAATCTCTTATTTCATTTTTTCTATTTTTAATTTTAATATCTACTCCATAAATATTATTTTTTAAAGCTAAAAATATATCCTTTTCATTTTTTGGTTTTTGCCCATTAATATTAACTATTCTATCTCCACCTCTTATACCCTTTTTATAAGCTATAGATTTAGGTAAAACATCTAAAATACATATTTCATTACTATTAGAGAAATATATTCCTTTTCTCTTATCTTCAATAATATATTCAAATTTAACCTTTAACTCATAAATAAATGGAATTATTAAAGTTAATATTACTGTTAATAAATAACTTTCACGAAAGACATAGGCTAATATTATAACTACTAATCCATAAATTATATTTATAACTCCAGATTGAATTAATTTTCCTTTTTTACTAGTAGTAAAAGTAACTCCTTCATAAGAAATAGCCCCATAAGAAGCCATTATTCCTATAGATAAAGCTCCAATTAAAATTTTATCTAAATTATCATTTAAAAAAGGTAAGTATGTAGGAATATCTTTAATTTCATTAATTATATAGCCATCATTTCCACCTAAAAAAATTATTAAGCATAAAGGTATCATCCAAAATCTTCTAAAGGCAAACCCACCTAATAAAACCCCATTTTTTTGAGTGAAAACAGGTAAATAACCTTTATCTCCATCTAAAATTATTAAAATTCCTTCTGTTATTGCAAAAGTACCAATTAAGGCTAAAATACCTGTTAAATTAATAGAAAAATTTAAATCTTCTCCTAAGTATCTAGTTAATATATCTAATAAAACTACTATTATACTTATTATAACGGCTATATATGAAAATTTCATAAACCTACTTTTATATAAAATTGAAATTATAGAAACAGTTAAAATAACATTTATAAAAAAGCTATTTTCAAAACTTATACCTAGAAAGGCTAGTATAGTACTAGCTATAACTCCTCCTACTATTCCTATTAATATTTGTAATAAAGTCATTTCGAGAGGAGATTGCAAACTCCTCCCAAGCATTAATTTTTGCATAAGAGCTACTTTTTTATTTTTAAAATAAAAAATAACAACAATTATAAGTAACATTAAAGACAAGGTAGGACTTATTAAGGCATATGATATGCCCTTTATAACTTCTGTAAGTAAATTCATCTTAAGTCCTCCAAAATTTCATTTATTTTATCTCTTTTTGTATAACCTCTAAAGCCTTATTAAATTGAGGGTCATTTTCTCTATTATAAGGTTTTTCAGTAAGTTCCTCTGGATATTCAACAACTATATTAGGCTCTATACCTTTTTTATGAATATTTTCTCCATTTGGTGTGTAATATTTTGAAATAGTTACCTTTAAAGCAGTTCCATCTTTTTCTTTTCCTATTTTATCTAAAACCACTTGAACTATTCCTTTACCAAAGGAAGTTGTTCCAACTAAAGTACCTAAATTATAATCTCTTATAGCCCCTGCTACAATTTCTGAAGCTGAAGCCGTTCCACCATCAATTAAAACAACTAAAGGCATTCCTTGAGCTATGCCTCCTTTAGATACATTTTCTTCTTTATTTCCATATTTATCAATTGTTGAAACTATAACCTTATCCTTTGGAACAAAATTTGATACTAAATCAACACATTCTTTCATAAATCCACCAGGATTTCCTCTTAAATCAAGAATTAATCCTTTCATTCCTTTATCTTCTAAGGATTTTAATTGAGTTTCAAAATCCTTAGCCGTACCTTCATCAAAGCCTAAAACTTTTATATACCCAATATCACCATCTATCATTTCACTTTTAACATTAACTGATTTTATGACATCTCTCATAACAGAAACGTTAAATTCGCCTTTACCTTCTCTATATAATGTTAATTCTATGTTTTCTTTTGTAGTTCCTTTCATCATAGAAACAGCCTTTTCTAAATCTTTTCCTGTAACAGGCTCCCCGTTTATTTTTAAAATAACATCTCCTGGCTCTATACCAGCCTCTTGTGCTGGACTTCCTTCAATAGGAGCAACAACTGTTATTTTACCATCTTTAACAGCTACTTGAATTCCAATCCCCATATAATTTCCTTGACTTTTTTCCTTAAAATCTGAAAATTCTTTTTCATTCATATAATATGTGTATTGATCTCCTAAGGAAGAAACCATGCCCTTTATAGCACCTTCTGTTAACTTAGCCTCATCAATTTCTCCATCATAAAACCTATAAAGCATTTCTCTAACATCTAAAACCTTCTTAAAATTATCTGTATCATTTACTTTATCTAATGAAGCTTGAACTGACTTAACATTAGTTAAGGGTAAAACTCCCCAAGCTGTTAATCTATTTCCTGCATATATAGATATACCAACAATTAAGACTAAAGCAAGAGACATAGATAAAACTCTTACACTTTTTTTCTTTTTGAAATTATTAAATTTTTCCTTCTTTTCATCATTACTATGACTCATAAAAACCTACCCTTCCAAAAAAAAGCTTAAAATACGCTATATTAAATAGTTTACGTATTTTAAGCTTTTTATATTCTATATTAGATATTAAACGTCTAAGAATTTTCTTAAAGCTATTATACTACCTACTGCACCAATAACAATACCTGCTAGTATAAACTGCCATGACATTGTTGTTAAAACGTACATAGGTGGTACAAATTGTGGCATATATAGTGATGATGATGATACTATCTTATCATATAAGAAACTATAACCTGCAAATAGTAAAATTGTTGAAAGTATTCCACCTATAAGCCCGATTATTACCCCTTCTATAACGAAAGGCCATCTTATAAACCAGTCAGTAGCACCTACAAATTTCATTATTCCAACTTCTCTTCTTCTTGAGTAAACTGTAATCTTTATTGTGTTTACTATTAAGAATAATGATACACCAACAAATACTATACCTAGAACTAAACCTACTGTGTTAATAACTTTTACAAAGGAGTTTATAGTTCCTATAAGCTCTTCATCATTACCAACATCTTCTACTCCAGCCATATACTTATTATCTGGCTTCATGGCACTTTCTACATTTGTTGCTACATCAGTATTTTCTAATCTTACTATATAAGAAGCTGGTAGAGGGTTGTTTTCTTTACTATACCCAGCTAAAATTTCCTTATTGTATTCACTTGAATCCTCCATTTTAGCAAAAGCATCATCTTTAGATTCAAATTCTATTTCTTTAACCCCTGAAATAGTTTTAAGCTTTTCTTCTATAGCTTGTTTTTGTTCTTTTGTGGCATCATCTTTAAGGAAGACCTTAACCTCAACCTTATCTTGAACATCTGTAACCCCATTTTTAACATTTAATGCAGTTAATAAAAATGCTCCAAATATAAATAATGTTGTAAGAACTGTTGCTACTGAAGCTATACTTATTGTTCTATTTCTTTTTAAACTCTTGAAAGCATCTGATATGAAATATCCTATAGTACTAAACTTCATATTCATATCCTCCTTTCTGAACATCACTAACAACTTCACCTTTATCTATAGCTATAACTCTCTTTTTCATTGAGTTAACTATGTCTTTAGCATGAGTAGCCATAACTACTGTTGTTCCTGCTTTGTTTATATCATCAATTAATTCCATTATTTCTTTAGCTGTTTCTGGGTCTAAGTTACCTGTAGGTTCATCAGCTATTAAAACTTTTGGATTATTAACTATAGCTCTAGCTATTGAAACCCTTTGTTGTTCTCCACCTGATAATTCATTTGGAAACATCTTATATTTGTTTGATAATCCAACTAATGATAACACCATAGGAACTCTTTTTCTTATTTCCTTAGGTGAAGCACCTACTACTCTCATTGCAAAAGCGACATTTTCATAAACGTTTAGAGTTGGTATCAACCTAAAGTCTTGAAATACCATACCTATCTTTCTTCTATGATAAGGTATTTGTCTTCTCTTTATTTGAGATAAATCTTCATTTCCCATAACTATGTTTCCTGTTGAAGGTTCAACTTCTTTTAGTAACATCTTTATGAAAGTTGATTTACCTGCACCACTAGGTCCAACTAAAAATACAAACTCACCTTTATCAATATTTATATTGACATTTGTAAGCGCTTTAACATTTTTATTATAGACCTTGCTAACATTCCTAAATTCTATCATTGTTAACACTCCTTAATAACTTTTTTCTACTCAACAAATTAAGATTTAAATAACTATTTTTTTCACAAATATATATAAATTTCCCCGATTGCTATCAACACTAATCTTTTTTATTTTACCCTACTTTCCTACATTAATCTACTTAATTTTTGTTAATATTTGATACATTAATGTAAAGCAACTTAATTATAACATAATCAACTTCTACATTTCTACTAAATCAAGAAAACCCTCACCAAATACTTCTTTAGAATCTGTTACTGTAATAAATGCTTTCTTGTCTATTTCTTTTATTTTTTTCTTAAGATTTATAAATTGACTTTTATTTACAACTACATAAATAAGAGTAACACTTTCGTTTGTGTATCCTCCTGTACCTTTTATTTTAGTACATCCTCTTTCGATTTCTTTCATTATTACTTGAGAAATTTCTTCACTTTTTTCACTTATAATTAATAGTTGTTTGCATGAATTAAATCCATCTATTATTTTATCTATTAATGTTCCCATTATGAAAACACCAATTAATCCAAAAAGTGCCTTATCAACTCCAAAAACTAAAAGAGCACATAAAACTACAACACAATCTGCACATAAAAGAGATTTTCCTATTTCTATATGTAGATATTTATTTAATATCTTAGCAACAATAGCCGTTCCTCCAGTTGAAGAGTTTTGACTAAATACTAAGGCTATTCCAAAAGCTCCTATTACACTACCAAAAATAGTAGCTAAAAGCATATTATTTGTTATAGCAAAGGTTGGAAGAAAGCTTTCTATTAAACTTATACTTATAGATAATCCAAAAGCGGCATATAAACTACGACCACCAAAACTTCCACCAATAAGCCAAAAAGCTAATATAAATAATATAACATTGGCAATATTCATAAATAAACCTTGAGGCATACCCGTTACTTTGTTTATTACTAAAGCTAATCCTGAAATTCCTCCAGCTGCTATATCATTTGGATAATAGAAATATTCTAATGATATAGCTAACAAAAGAACTCCTATAGTAATTATTGCATATTCTTTTACTGTTTTTTTGCTAATTTTCATCTCTAAACCCCCTCTTCTTAAATTTATTTAATTTTATATCCCCATTTTAAGAAATAAATAAGCTATATTTTATCCCTCAATTTTTAATATTAACATTTATATTCATATTTTGGCAATAAAATTCAATTTAATACATTTTATTTCTATTTATAAAAAAAATAGCATGAGAAAAATACTCATGCTATTTTAGATAATATAAACTATTTCTTTAAGTTCATTGCTTTTTTAGTAGCCTTTACAGCTTCTTCTGAAGTTAATCCATAAGCTTTTAATAATTCGTCTGGTTTACCACTTTCTCCAAAAATATCCTTAACACCAACTCTTACTACTGGTACTGGATACTCACCTGCTACAACTTCAGCTACTGCTGAACCTAAACCACCAATTATATTATGTTCTTCTAAAGTAACTATAGCTCCAGTTTCTTTAGCAGCTTTTAATATAAGTTCTGAATCTATAGGTTTAATAGTATGGATATTTATTAATCTAGCATTAATTCCTTCTTTAGCTAAAGCTTCAACAGCTTCTATAGCTACATCTACCATTATACCTGTTGCAATTAATGTTACATCATTACCTTCTTTTAATTCTATACCTTTTCCAATTTCAAACTTGTACTCTGGTCTATCATTTATTACATTAACTCCAGCTCTTCCTAATCTTACATAGCAAGGTCCGTTAAATTCAGCAACAGCTCTTATTGCAGCTTCTGTTTCAACTGCATCTGATGGGCATATTACTGTCATATTTGGTATGCTTCTCATTAAAGATAAATCTTCTATAGCTTGGTGTGATGCACCATCTTCTCCAACTGTTAATCCAGCATGAGTTGCACATATTTTTACATTTAATCTTGGGTAGCATATTGAGTTTCTTATTTGCTCAAAAGCTCTTCCAGCAGCAAACATAGCAAAAGTACTAGCAAATGGAATTTTTCCACAAGTTGATAGACCTGCTGCTACTGACATCATGTTTCCTTCTGCAATACCCATATTTATAAATCTTTCTGGACATGCTTTTTTGAAATCAGCAGTTTTAGTTGATTTTGAAAGGTCTGCATCTAAAACTACTATATCTTTGTTTTCACTAGCTAGTTTAGCTAATGCTTTTCCGTATGCTTCTCTAGTTGCTATTTTTTTAGCCATTAGTTGTCCCCTCCGATCTCTTTTATAGCTTGCTCACATTGCTCTTTAGTTGGAGCTGTTCCATGCCAAGCTGCTTCATTTTCCATAAATGAAACACCCTTACCTTTTACTGTGTTACAAACTATGCAAGTTGGTGCTCCTTTTGTACTCTTAGCTTTTTGTATAGCATTTATAATTTCTTCGTAATCATGTCCATTTATAACTATTACATTCCATCCGAAAGCTTCAAACTTCTTGTCTATTGGACATGGACTCATTACTTCTTTAATATCACCATCTATTTGTAATCCATTAAAATCAACAAAGGCAGTTAAATTGTCTAATCTGTAGTGAGCTGCTGACATAGCTGCTTCCCAAACTTGACCTTCTTCTAACTCTCCATCTCCTAAAATAGTAAATACTCTGTAATCTTTATTATCTAATTTTCCAGCTAAAGCCATACCTACAGCTGCTGAAATACCTTGACCTAAAGAACCAGTTGACATATCTATTCCTGGTAAGTCGTTCATATTTGGATGTCCTTGAAGGTTTGAACCAAATTTTCTTAAAGTTTTTAACTCTTCTGGATCAAAATATCCTCTTCTTGCTAAAGCACTGTATAATACTGGTGCTGCATGTCCCTTTGATAAAACGAATCTATCTCTATTTGGATCCTTTGGATTTTTTGGATCAATATTCATTTCATCAAAGTATAATACTGTTATTATATCTGCTATTGATAAAGATCCACCTGGATGTCCTGATGCTGACTCTGTAAGCATAGTTACTATGTCTTTTCTTATAACCTTAGACATGCTTTTTAACTCTTGTATCTTGTTGCTCATAATGACCTCCTGTACATTTATGTAAACTTTTTTTAAAATATTGTTTTACCTTTTTACAAAGTTCATTCTATCATAAAACCTTAACTTTTCCTATAGGAATTTTTTATTTATGCTAATCTTTTTATGCTTTTTGCTTTCATTAAGAGTATGCTATTTGTATAATAGGCTACTCTATTTCTCTTTAAAATTCCTCCCTTAAAATCATCTTTTTAAGATTAAATACTATAATAGTATATCCTGGATAAATTTTTATATGAAAAAGTTTTAATTAGAGTAACACATTAATACTTTTAATACTATACAAAAATTATATCGATTACACCCTATTATTTTTTTAATTTTATATATTATTAGCTAAAAAAACCTTGAAAATTCCTTTTAAAATAAAATAGAACTAGAAAATTTCTAGTTCTATTTTTTATAAATTTAAACTTATTAACAAAGATTTATTTACTTTTTTCATATCTTCTTCTGTCATATGTCCTATTTTTTCTTTTAATCTTTTTTTATCTAAAGTTCTTATTTGTTCTAAAAGAACAACAGAATCCCTATTTAATCCATATTCCTCTGAAGAAATTTCTACATGTGTCGGCAATTTAGCCTTATTTATTTGTGAAGTTATAGCCGCAACGATTACAGTTGGACTATATCTATTTCCTATATCATTTTGTATTACTATAACAGGTCTTATTCCTCCTTGCTCAGAACCAACTACAGGACTAAGATCTGCATAAAATATATCCCCTCTTTTTACACTCAAACCAGCCATTTATATCACACTCCGCAAAGCCATGTCTCATATTCTAATTGATCAAAATATTCTACAGAAGTTGCTTCTTCAGCGTATTGAGAATTTATTAAAGCCATAGCCTTATACCCTTCTTTCATAGCTTCATAGAAGTCCTCTTCCTTTTTATCCTTACTATATGTTATTAAATTTGTCCCTTTTAATTGACTAAAATTTTCTATTTTTTTTTCTTTTTTTGAATTTTGTTTGTTAATCTTTGATACTGACATGTACATCACTCCTAAATGTAAAAAGAGTTATAAAATTATGTATAGATTATATTACAAAATATGCCACCTTGTCAAAGATTTCATCTTACGTAAATGATATTTTTTGACAGAATATTTACTATTAAACTTATTTACCAATTACTTTATTTAAAATATATTAAATATGTAAAATTCATCTTGAGATTTATTTAATATTGTGATTGCTTTTTTAGCAATCACAGTATTAATTAATTTTTTACTTCACTAAAATTATCAAATCTTATAGAAATACTTTCTGAGTCATTCCTACCATATATTGTAGCCTCTTTAGGAATTCCCCTTTTAGCATCTATAATCATTACTTCTTTTTTAAAATTCTCATTCCCATTTAAATTGTTAAATTCTAAAACTATTTCTGTCTTTTCTTCTTCGTCTTTCCATTTGTAAGTAAATTCATGTTCCTCATTGCACAAATTTTTAAGTTCATTTATAAACATAAACCTATAAAATTCGTCATAATCTCTTGAAACTTCATATGTTTTTTCATCATTAAAGTAATTTATTAATATTTTATCTTCTTTAAAAAATTGCTCTCTATCCTCTAAAACAATTTTTGTACCTACTTCTTCATCATAATAAATTCTACCTTTTTCTTGGAACTGTCCTCTAGAGTTTTTAACAACATAAGTTATATCTGTTTCATATGAACTCATAGAGAACATGTTTTGTAAAATTTCTTCCTTTGTTTTCTCATGATTTTTTTGATAAATAGCTAAAGAACTTACAACTGCAAAGATTACAATTAACAATACAACTAATATAGTATTTCTTTTGCCTTTCATAGAAATCCTCCCACCTGAAATCTTATACCTTACATACTATTAATTAGTAATCTTTTTTATTCTATTTATAAATTAATTCTTTAATTTTATTAGGAATATTATAAATAACATCCATAGCACTTACCGAAAAGTTATCTTTAGAAAGTTCCTCTCCTATATATCCATGTATATAGGCTCCTAATATTGTAGCATCAAAAGCTTTTACTCCTTGTGATATTAAAGATGATATAATTCCTGTTAAGGTATCCCCCATACCTCCAGATGCCATCGAACTATTTCCAGTAGGATTTATAAAAACCCTTTCTCCATCTGTTATAACAGTATTGTATCCTTTTAATAAAACAACTACCTCATACTTTTTAGCAAACTCTTTTGCTACATAAATTCTATTTTTCTCAACTTCTTCAATACTAACATTTAATAACCTTGCCATTTCTCCTAAATGAGGTGTAAGAACAATTTCCCCCTTAAAATCTTTTAAAATATTCTCATTCCCCTTTAGTGCATTAATTCCATCTGCATCTATTACAATACTCCCACTATAATTTTGTAATAAATCCTTTAATATATTAAATGTTAATTCTCTATTACCCATACCTGGTCCAAAAGCTATTGAATTAGCCTTGCTTAAAATTTCTAAATAATTATTTCTTTCATTGTAATTGTCAGTCATAGCCTCATTTAATTTAATTGACAATTCCTTTTGAATTTCTTTATCTGTAAAAAGTGTAACCAATCCAGCTCCTGTCTTTATAGCTGCATAAGTTGCCATGTAGGAAGCTCCACCAAACCCTAAACTTCCTGCAAATATTAAACATCTTCCATAGGTGCCTTTATGACCATATATCTTTCTATAAGGAAATTTTTCCTTTATATATTCTAAATCTGAAAATTTTATTTTCTCTGAATGTTTATCTACTATCTTTTTTGGTATACCTATATCTACAATCTTTACATCACCTAGATATTTAAAGCTTTCATAATTTAAAAATCCCACCTTATAAACTTGAAAACTTATAGTTTCCTTAGCTTTAACTGCTGTTTTTAAAGCCTCCCCACTATCAGCATTTAACCCTGAAGGAATATCTATTGATATAGTGTGTTTGCTATTTTCATTTATACAATTTATAGCTTCAAAATATATACCAGAAACTTCTTTATTAAGTCCTGTTCCGAAAATCCCATCAATCACTATCTCACTATTTTTAATATTTTCTTTTAATACCCCTAAATCACTTTTATTAGAAACATCCTTTATATAACATCCTGTATTTTCTAATATAGAAAGATTAATATTGTAATCTAAAGACCCCTCTTTTTCTTTCTCTAATATATGTACATAAACTTTTTTACCTTTATTTAATAGATGTCTAGCAATACCTAAGGCATCACCACCGTTATTGCCTCTTCCAGAAATAATGGTAAAACTTTCATTTGTTGTGTCTAAATTTTCTAAAAATTTAATTACTGCGTTTTCCATTAAAACTATACTTGGCATATTAAAATCTTCTATATATTCTTTGTCAATATTTCTTATACTTTTAACACTACATATTTCCAAATTAATCACCCTCCAAAACAGAATATGCTATTGCATTACTATTATTATGAGAGATGCTTAAATTTATCCTTAAAGAATTATTTTTAGCCAACTTTTTTCCAATTTCTTCTGCCCCATTATATAAATTAACCTCTGGTTTTCCTAATTCATTTCTAAGAATTTCAATATCCCTAAAAGAGAACCCCCTTATACCGGTTCCTAAAGCTTTGCTCATAGCTTCCTTAGCTGCAAAATTTCCAGCTATAACCTCACTATTCATATTTCTACTAATAAAATACTCTATTTCTTTTTCAGTAAATATTTTTTTTAAGAAATTCTTATTTTTTTGAATAGCTTGTCTAACTCTTTCTATCTCAATTATGTCTACACCAACACCTAATATCATAGAGTCCTCTCCCCTTAATAATTAATTATATTTATCTACTATGATACTACTAGAAAGAAAAATCAGCTACTGAATTATCTACTGTTTCACCTATAACATCTATTAGATGTATAGGTGAAACTTCATACTTGTGTAACTTATTAACTAATTCTTCTACCTTATCTTTATTTGGAGATATTTTAATTACAGAATCTCTTTCTATATTAATTACCTCATCTTCTTTAAAATCTTTTCTTTCAACTTCTATTCCATAAACTAGTTCTTCTTTAAAATATGTTTCCACTAGTCTATAACAGAACTTATAGCACTTATCTTCGACACTTATTTCCTTATACAGATTTTTTACAATTTTCATTTAATTTCCTCCCTATTTCCCCCTAAGTTGTATAATATAAACCTTAATCCTCTTTTATCTTATCATCTTTATATAAAAAAACCTGTCAAATCATGCACATATAATCTTATTTTTTATCGTTATTTAACGACATAAGTTTCTTATTGCAAACCCAAAATTAATTTTTTCTGTATTTTTCTGTGAAATTTTTTTATTTTTTATGCATATTTTTTTATCCTTTCATAATTTAGCAATAAATTTTATGAAAACGTTGTAAATACTATAATTTATCCACTTTTTATATAATTAGTTAATTTATGAAAATTACTTATTATGCAATAATTCAATCTATAAACTTATATATATTAAATAATTAGGGGGATTTGTTATGAAAAATAAAAAACAAATTAAAAAACGTAGAAGAGCTCTACTTTGTGTTTTTGCTGCTTTCGCCTTTTCTTTTAATGCCTTAGGAAAAATAACTTATGCTTCACCTAAGGCTGATTCTCAAATATCAAATTATAGTGAAAATTATGAGAAATCAAATTCTATAGAAAATCAACCTATCTCTTCCTATTGGTATCCTGAAGATTTATTAAAATGGAGTGCAAAAAACGACAAAGATGTTTTATTTAATAAAAGTACAGTACCACTAGCAAAAAGAGTCGAAAAAGATAAACTTGATACAGTTAATGAAACTCAAAATAAGGATGTTAAAGTTGTAGCAATTTCAATTATGAATGCAAATACTAGTGGAAATCCTTCTCAAGGTTCTAATCAATTTAGCTCTAACACCTTCTCATACTGGCAGTATATAGATAAATTAGTATATTGGGGTGGCTCTGCTGGTGAAGGTTTAATAGTTCCTCCAAGTCCTGATGTTACAGATTCAGCACACAGAAATGGTGTTCCTGTTTTAGGAACTATATTCTTCCCTATGACAGCTCATGGTGGAAAAATGGAATGGTTAAATCAATTTCTTCAAAAGGATTCTAACGGAAACTTCCCAATAGTTGATAAATTAATAGAAGTTGCCGAAACTTATGGCTTTGATGGTTGGTTTATAAATCAAGAGACTGAAGGTACTGAAGAGGAACCTCTAACAAAAGAACACGCCTCTCTTATGCAGGAATTAATAAAGCAGTTTAAGGAAAAATCAAAAAATAATCTTGAAATAATGTGGTATGATTCCATGACAAAGGAAGGAAAAATGGATTGGCAAAATGCCTTAACAGATGAAAATGAATATTTTTTAATAGATGGAGATAAAAACAAAGTTGCAGATAGTATGTTTTTAAACTTTTGGTGGACAAATAATAGTTTAAAAGACAAAGACCTTTTAAGAGTGTCTAATGAAAAAGCTAAGGAAAGTGGAATAAATCCTTATGACTTATACGCTGGAATAGATGTTCAAGCAAATGGCTATAAAACTCCTATTAGATGGACTCACTATCAAAGAGATGGACAAGCACCTTTTACTTCTTTAGGTTTATATTGTCCTAGCTGGACATACTTCAATGCAGAAACTCCTGAGGAATTCTTAGATAATGAAAGTAAGCTATGGGTAAATGAAAAAGGAGACCCTTCTAAGGCTACAGAAGCTGAAGGTGTTGACTGGAGAGGAATATCAACTTACTCAGTAGAAAAAAGTGCTGTAACAACTCTTCCTTTCACCACTAATTTTAATATGGGAAATGGCTATGACTTCTATGTTGACGGTAATAAAGTTTCAACTGAAGATTGGAATAATAGAAGTTTAAATGATATAATGCCAACTTATAGATGGATTATTTCAAATGAAGGAAATAACAACTTAAAAGCTGATATAGATTATAAGACTGCTTATTATGGTGGTAATTCAATTAAAGTCTTTGGTTCTCTAGAAGGAAATACCCCTTCTACATTAAAGCTTTATAGCGCAGATTTAAACTTACCAAAGGGAACAGAGTTTTCAACTATAGCTAAGGCTAATGAAACAGGAGTTAATATGGATTTACTTCTTACCTTCCAAGATGGAACAGAAGCCTTAATAAAAGGAAATACTTCTCTTAATAAAGAGTGGACAAAAGTAAATTATGATATATCTCCATACTATGGTAAATCAATAAAAACTATATCATATAAATTTTCAAGTGAAAAACCTTTAGAAAACGCTTTAATAAATTTAGGAAATATAACTGTTGAAGTTCCTAACTCTAGTGAAATAGTAAATATAGATAATGCAAATTTAAATGACGTAGAATTTAAAAATGGAATTTATGCTGGTGCAAGACTTTCATGGAATGCAAATGATTCCTCTAACGTTCATCATTATGAAGTATATAGAATTATGAAGGATGGTTCTAAAGTTTTAGTAGGTGCAACTCCTAACAATAATTATTATGTTGGGAATTTAAAAAGAGATAATAAGGAAGCCAACACTAAATTTGAAATAGTTGCTGTTAATAAAAACTTAAAAAGAGGAAATAGTCAAAGTATAACTATGGAATGGCCTGACTATCCTTCACCACAAGCTTCATTTAAAGTTTCTAATACATTAATAGCTCCAGGTCAATCTGTAACATTTACAAATACTAGTTCTGAAGTTACAGAAGAAGTATTATGGAAATTCCCTGGTGCAACAATAGAAAGTAGTACAGAAAATAATCCAACTGTAGTTTACGAAAAAGAAGGGGTTTATCCTGTAACATTAATAGCTAAGAACTCTGCTGGAGAAAATGTAGAAACTAAAACTGAACTTATAACTGTTACAAATAAAGCAAAGGATGGCTTAATAAACTTATCTCTTAATAAGGATGCTACTGCTTCAAGCTTTGTAAATGAAAATGAAGCACCTAAATTTGCTTTAGATGGAGATGTAAAAACAAAATGGTGTGCAGTAGGAGAAGCACCTCATACTTTAACTATAGACCTTGGAGATATTAAAACCATAAGCGAATTAGAAATAAGCCATGCAGAAGCTGGTGGAGAAAGTTCTGGAATGAATACTAAAGCATACTCTCTTGAAGCTAGTAAAGATGGAAAGAACTTTACTAAAATACTTTCTGTAGAAGATAATAAAGAGGCAATAAGTAAAGATGCTTTCCCTGTTACAGAAGCTAGGTATGTAAGAGTAAATATAATAAAGCCAACTCAAGGTGCAGATTCAGCAGCTAGAATATACGAAGTTGCTATAAAAGGATTGGATGGTACTTTAGATTTACCACCTGCACAAAATCCTGATAAACCAGTTGAACCCGATAAACCTAATAATCCTGAAAATCCAAATAACCCAGAGAACCCAGATTCTCAAGAAAAACCTGAAAATGGTGGTAACGTAGATATAACAGCTACAGAACCTCAGGATTTCAAAAGCAAAGAAATAACTGAAAATAGCGTACTATTATCCTGGAAAGCTCCTAAGGATGAATCTTTAATTAAAGAATATGTTATATATAAAGATGGTGAAGAAATAGCACGAGTTTCTTCTGATAATGAGCCTCTTGAATTTTTAGTAAAAGATTTAAATGAAAACACTAAATATACCTTCTCTATTTCATCTTTAGACAAAGAAGGAAATGAGTCAAAGAAAGTTTCTTTAGAGGTTACAACAAAGAAATTAGAAAGTGGAAATTTACCTAATACAGGTTCCCCATTAAATGCTTCTGCTCTAGCAACAGTAGGAATTGCCTTATCTGGTTTAGGTGCTTATTTAAGCTTAAGAAAAAAGAAAAAATAAATAATATTTAAATAAAACAACCTACTAAATATTAGTAGGTTGTTTTTAAAATTTAATTAAAATTTTTAAAAACAAATCTTAGTAAAATTAATGAAAGAAACTAGTGAATATTCTGAAAATTCCCAATTGTTTTTTAGTTTAAAATTAAGTTAATAATACCTAATTTCTATTTACTTTTAACCCTAAAAGTGTATAATTAATAATATCAAATAATAGAATTTATTATTTGATATTATTAATTAATTAAGTAACAAATCATTAAAATTTATATTAATTTATCAATATTTTATATACTTATTTAACATAGTTAATAGAATTATTGGTAATTATATATAGGGATAGAGGTTAGATTAATTAATTTAATATATTTCAGGTTTATGTATAAAATAATTCTTAATTTATAAAAAATATTACATTGTTGAAGGGAGGTAGCTGCATATTATTCTACAAAAAATATGTAGCGTATGTAGTGAAGCACTTAAATATTAAAGACGATTTATTTTGGGTAGGAGCATTAGATCCAAACCTTAGAGTATTTGACATAATAATGTATACACCTCATGGAACAACTTATAACTCATATGTTGTTAAAGGTAGTGAAAAAACTGCAGTATTTGAAACTGTAAAAGATGGATTCTTTGATCAATATATAGAAAGATTACAAGACTTAGGTGTTGAGCCTTCAGAAATTGACTACATAGTTGTAAGTCATACTGAACCTGACCATGCTGGTTCTATAGATAAGTTACTAAAATTAGCTCCTAAAGCTAAGATAGTAGCATCACCAATAGCTATTAACTACATAAAAGAAATAGTTAACGGAAGCTTTGAATCAATTCCTGTTAAAGATGGTGATTCAATTTCTTTAGGAAATAAAACTTTAAAATTCATGTCAGTACCTTTCTTACACTGGCCAGATACAATCTACACTTATATAGAGGAAGATAAAACTCTTATAACTTGTGATTCCTTCGGAAGCCATTATTGTACTGAAGAAATGTTTGATGATTTAATAACTAACGAAGATGAATATCTAGGTTCTTTAAAATACTACTTTGATTGTATAATGGGACCATTTAAACCTTACGTATTAAAAGCTTTAGATAAAATTAAAGATTTAGATATAGAAATAATTTGTCCAGGTCATGGACCAATATTAAGAAGTAACCCTCAAAAGGTTATGAACCTTTACAAGGAATGGAGTACTCCAGCACCTAAGAATGAAGTTAAGAAGGTTTCAATTTTCTACGTATCTGCTTATGGATATACTAAAATGTTAGCTGATAAGATAGTTGAAGGCCTTAAATCTACTGGTGATTTAGATATACACATGTTTAATATAATTGAACATGATATGTCAGAATTAGTTAACGAAGTTAATACATCAGATGCTATATTATTTGGTTCACCAACTATAGTTAATGAACTTCTTGAGCCAGTTAGAGACTTAATGTCAAAACTTAACCCTGTAATACATGGTGGAAAAATAGCTGGTGCCTTCGGTTCTTTCGGATGGAGTGGTGAAGCTGTTCCTAGAATGGAAGTTAGATTAAAAGAATTAAGAATGAAAATGCCTGTAGAAGGATTAAGAGTTAAATTTAAACCTTCTGAAGAAGAAGCTCAAAAAGCTTTCGACTTCGGAGTTGGAATTGGAAATGCTTTAAAATAATTTTAAAAGTTTGAATATATTAAATAGAGAGTAGTAAGGTTTTCTTACTACTCTTTTTATATTAAATATTATTATCTATTCTATCTTGATTAAAATTTATACATTTAAAGTCCTCTACAGATACTTCTACTATATATCTTCTCTTCCCATATTCATCTTCAAAACTTCTAGTTATAAGTCTTCCACTAACACTTAACATATCTCCTTTTTTTAGATATTTACAAGCTATTTCAGCTTTTTTATCCCACATTATTATTGGTATAAAATCTTTTTTTCTTTCCCCTGTAGAAGATTTAAAATTTCTAGCCACAGCAATTGTAAATTTGGTAAAGACTTTTTCACTATTTTCTACATATCTTAATTCTGGATTCTTTACAAGACGTCCTAATAAAACTATTTTATTCATGTAATATAACCTCCTAAAAATTCTTACCTATGATTTTAACCAAAAAAGTTAAATTTATTCAAAATTCATATTAATTTTTATTTTTTTAGTAAAAATTTTACCTCAAATGGTATATAATTAAAATATAATAAAATTTACGGAGGTATTAATATGGCAATTTTAGTTTGTGGTGGTGCTGGTTATATCGGTAGCCATATGGTTGCTGATTTACTTGAAAAAAATAAAGAAGTTGTTATTTTAGATAACTTTGAAAAAGGACATGAAGATGCAATTCTTGGAGGAAAAGTTTATAAAGGTGACTTAAGAGATAGAAAAATCTTAGACAAGGTATTTACTGAAAATGATATAGAAGCTGTTATAGATTTTGCTGCATACTCTCTTGTAGGAGAAAGTATGACTCAACCTTTAGAATACTTTGATAATAACGTTTCAGGTACTATATGCTTATTAGAAGCTATGAGAGATCATAATGTAAAATATATAGTATTTTCTTCAACAGCAGCAACATATGGAGAACCTGAAAATATTCCTATATTAGAAACAGATAAAAATCTTCCAACTAACCCTTATGGAGAATCTAAACTTCTTGTTGAAAAGATTTTAAAATGGTGTGATAGTGCTTACGGTATAAAATATACTGCCTTAAGATACTTTAATGCAGCTGGTGCTCATATTAGTGGAAAAATAGGAGAAGACCACTCACCTGAAACTCACCTAATTCCATTAATCTTAGAAGTTGCTTTAGGAAAAAGAGAAAAAATCATGATATTTGGTGATGACTATAAGACTAAAGATGGTACTTGCGTAAGAGACTATATTCATGTATCAGATTTAACTTCAGCTCACTCTTTAGCTCTTGAAAGATTAATGAATGGTGGAGAAAGCAGAATATATAACTTAGGTAATGGTACTGGATTTACAGTAAAAGAAGTTGTGGAGGCTTCAAGAAAAGTAACTGGTCATAAAATCCCAGCAGAAATTGCTCCTAGAAGAGCTGGAGACCCTGCTATACTAATAGCATCATCAGAAAAAGCTATTGAAGAATTAAATTGGAAACCTCAATTTAACTCTTTAGAAACAATAATAGAAACTGCTTGGAAATGGCATAAAAATCATCCAAATGGATATGAAAAATAAATAATAAAAGAGTTATTCTTTGAATAACTCTTTTTTATATTTTTCTTAATCTTTCTTTTTCGGCTACTATAGCATTTACTTCTCCACCTAATATTAAAATCATAGAGGTTATAAACATCCAAGTCATAAACATAAACACAGCTCCTAAACTTCCATAAAGTCTAGAGTAATTACTAAAGTTGTTTACATAAAAAGCAAAGATATAGGATATTGATATCCACCCTAAAGTTGTTAAAACTGCTCCTGGAATAACTTCAATCCATCCAAGTCTTACACAAGGAGTAGCATTATATAAAAACATAAAAAATAATATCATAATTAAAATTACTACCACATACCTTAATATATTCCAAACCTTATATATAAACTCAGGATGTTCTAAAAACCTTATAAAAAAGTCTCCTATTACATCTCCAAAAACAAATAAAAATAATGTTGCAATTACAATTAATGCTAATAAGACTGTGTAAATCATAGAAATTATTTTTAACTTAATATAAGACCTAGTTTCCTTAACTCCATATGCTTTATTCAATCCCTTAATTACAGCTTTAAAACCAGAAGATGACACCCATATAGCTAAAAATATACTTATCCATAATAATCCTGTCTGTTCTCTATCTACAATTTCAATAACAGTACTTTTTATTAAATCAAAGGCTTCTGTTGGCATAACATTACTTAATAAATTAAGTATGGTATCACTATTTAAATTACTAAAACCTACTAAAGTCATTAAAAACATTAAAAAAGGTATAAATGATAATACCATATAATATGCTAACTGAGCCCCTAAGGCAAAAATATCGTCATTTCCTATTTTTTTTATGAACATCACAAGAAATATTATAGTTTTTCTCAAAAAACCTTTTGATTTCTCTTTCATAAAACGGCTCCTTACAAATAAATATTAATTTTATAATTAACTATAGATATATTAATTATACACATTTATAATAAATATGTATAACTTATATAAATATAACTTTCTTATAAAAGACCTAAAAAATCATATGAAAAATTTTAAATTTTAAATAATAAAGGTTGGTGAATTTAATGTCGAAAGATGATAATTTTAAGAATAACGACACTCAAAAATCAAAGAAAAAAAATAAAGCAAAAATAATTGTATTAACACTATTCTTTTTACTTCTTATAGGAATAGGTCTTGGGGCTACATACATACACTCTACACTTAATAAAATGGATATAAAAAAAATAACCCAAGATGATGAATCTTTAGGAATAGATAAAGAAAATGAAGATATTTTTCAAGATGGAATTTTAAATGTTGCTCTCTTTGGTGTAGATAGTAGAGACCATAATAATACTGGACGTTCTGATGCTATAATAATAGCTACTGTTGATACTAAGCATGATAAATTAAAACTTACCTCTCTTATGAGAGACAGTTATGTAGATGTAGATGGTCATGGTATGACTAAATTAAATCACGCCTACTCTTATGGAGGACCAACTTTAGCTTTAAAAACTATAAACGAAAACTTTGGATTAAATATAAAAGATTATGTTACAGTAAATTTTGATAGTTTAGCCGAAATAATAAATCATTTAGGTGGGGTTACTATAGATGTTAAGCCTTATGAAATAGCTGAAATTAATAATGCCTGTGATAGTAATGGAAATAAGTTTCCTCCAGTTCATGCAGGTAATCAAGTATTAAATGGTGAACAAGCTGTAGCCTATGCAAGAATACGTTATGAAGGAAATGGAGATTATGAAAGAACTGAAAGACAAAGAAATATTCTTGATGCATTAGTAAATAAACTTTCATCTTTAAAACCTTCTGAATATCCAGACATAGTAAATAAACTTTTACCTTATGTTGAAACAAACTTAACTCCATCTAAAATAATTAAGGTTGCTACTTCTGTAGCTAAAACTGGAATTCCTCCATTAGAAAATATGCGTTTTCCTCTAGATGGATATTGCAAAGGAGAAATGATGGATGGCACTTGGTATCTAATTTTTGACCAAGCCAAAACAAAAGAACAAATTCAAAACTATATTTATAACGATGTTAATCCTAATTAATAAAAAAAGCTAGAAAATATTTATTGTTTTCTAGCTTTTTTACTTTACATAATTAATGGTATAATTATACTAAAATATAAAAAATCTGAAAGGATGAGATTATGATTTATACCCTTGAAAATGAATACTTAAAAGTTACTTTAAGCAATCATGGCGGAGAATTACACAGTATTACTGGAAAAAAAGATAACACAGAATTTTTATGGTCAGGAGATGAAGCCTACTGGAAATATCACTCTCCAGTACTTTTCCCTATAGTAGGAAAAGTATTTAACGGAAAATATAAGGTTAACAATGAAATATATGAATTACCTCAACATGGATTAGCTAGAGTACGTGATTTTAATATGATAGAAAAAAGTGAAAATAGTATATCCTTTGAACTTAAATATTCTGAAGATACTTTAAAAATATATCCTTTTAAATTTTCACTTATAATTAAATATACATTAAAAGAAAATAATTTAGATATAAAATATATCGTTAAAAATTTAGATAATAAAGAAATGTATTTTTCAATAGGAGCTCACCCTGCTTTTATGTGTCCTATAGAAAAAGATAATTTTGATGATTACTATTTTGAATTTAACAAAAAAGAAAAGGCAAATATAATGGAATTAATAGGTGCTGGATATTTTTCAAAAGAAGAAAAACCTTATTTAAAGGATGAAAATATAATAAATTTATCTACTGATTTATTTAAAAATGATGCCTTAGTTTTTAATAATCTAAATTCAAATAAAATAGCATTAAAATCAAAAAAACATAAAAAATATATAGACTTTGATTTTTCTGGTTTTCCTTATTTAGGACTTTGGTCAAAAGATACAGGTGCTCCTTTTGTTTGTATAGAGCCTTGGTTTGGTCATGCTGATTTTTATGGTTTTGAAGGAGAGCTTAAAGATAAAGCCGCTATAGAAAAACTTATGCCTAAAAAAGAGTTTACCTGTGATTATAATATTTCTTTCTATGAATAAAATATTGCAAATTAAATAAAAAAAGTTGAAGCATACCCTTCAACTTTTTTTATGTTTCATCTCTATGATAATTATTAACTATTTTTTGTACAATCTTTTTAACTACACTAGCCTGTGCAATTAAGGTCATAACAGTTAAAAAGGTTACTATACAATCTCTATCCTTTTCTTTTATATCAGAAAATTTTATTATTTCTTCTATTTTATCGTTATTAACTAATGGTACCTCTAAAAATCTTTTTATGCTTTCCTCTTGAACTTCTCCAAACATTTTGTAAGCAGTTTCCCAAGATATTATATCATCACTTCTATCATTAATATCATTAAAAGCTAAAGCAAATACTTTTTTAATCTCATCGGTTTTTAACAAGGGTCTCATATAACTTAATAAAACCAACTGAGCTAAGTGCACCTTAGTGTATCCTCGTTTTTTACCATCTTCTGGTTTTGATATCACCTCACTTTTAATATAATTTTGAACTATATTATTAGTGAATTTATCCTCTGTAAACTTATCATTTAGATAATCTATAACCTGTGAAAGAAATAAATCATACTTTGGCAAATCATCATAGGAAACCATACTATTTTTTGACATTTCCTCTACCAAATCTCTTATTTGTTCAGAATTAAAATTATTAATATCCATAGTACACCTCAAATTTCGTTTTAAACCCTTATTATGTATTATATAGTATCTATAATCACATTACAAGTTAATACCCTCTATTTTATGATGATATGGTAATTTTATAATAAAAAACTTTTTATAGAAAAATTCTTTTATATTTAATTCTATATTAGTAAAATATTTTCAAATTTTTTTAAAAAAATTTAAATTTACTTTAGTTAATATTAGATTTTTTTTGACAAATATGAAATAAAATATTCTGAATTTCTAAATTCGCATATTTACACCTATTTTTCTATACAATAATAAACAATATACTAAATTATTCATATAATATTGTATAAATTAAATAATTTGACGTACGACATTTTTAATATTTTTTTCCAATTTTATTTTTAAATATATATTTTATAAGTTAATTGTTATTTTTTCATGTAAATTTGCTACCATTATATCAATATTTATCCTTTTGTTTGACTTTTTGTCAAAATATTTAAGTCTATTTATGTAAAATAAATTAATCTTTACCTTGACTTTTCAAAAAAATGGTAGTATATTTAATATATAATTGATTGAGAATAAAAAAAATTGTAAACAAACATTTTTTTTGACAAAACATATTGACTTAATATGACAAGTTTGTTAATATTATAATGCGTTTTGTCGAAAGTTGTAAAATGCAAGGAGGAAGTATAATGAAATCAACAGGTGTAGTAAGAAGAGTAGACGAATTAGGAAGAATAGTTATTCCTATAGAGTTAAGAAGAACATTAGATATCGCAGAAAAGGATGCTTTAGAAATATATGTAGATGGTGAACAAATCATCTTAAAGAAATATGAGCCAGCATGCATATTCTGTGGAGATGCAAGAGATGTTGTTAACTACAAAGGTAAAAACATCTGCCAAAAATGTTTAGATGAATTAAAAAAATAGTAATTAACTTATTTTATATAAATAATTAATTAACATTTTAACCCTAACCAATAATAATTTTAACACTATATCCCCTTATAGTGTTAAAGCACTTCATAATCCCCTATGAAGTGCTTTATTTTTTATTAAATTTATTTTTATTTATATTAAAGATATTTGTCAATTATATATCTAAAGAAAATTTATATATTTCTGACTTTGCAACTCCTCTATCCTTTGCTACTTGTTTTATAGCATCTTTTTTCTTCATTCCTTCATTATCAATATAATGTATTATATGTTCTTCTATTGACATGCTTATCCATTTTGAAGTATTTTCCTCTTCTATTTCTTTATTTGTTTTTCCTGAAATAACAAAAACAAATTCTCCCTTTGGAGCATTTTCTTCAAAATGAAGTTTTGCTTCTTCTAAAGTTCCTCTAAATATTTCTTCATGAAGCTTAGTTAATTCTCTACATATAGCTACGTTTCTATTTCCTAACCCTTCTTTTAAAATATCTATAGTATCTAAAACTCTATAAGGTGATTCATAGATTATTATTGTCTCTCTTCTATCCTTTATGTCTTCAATGAAAGCTCTTTTCTCCTTATTTTCTCTTGGAAAAAATCCCTTAAATATAAATTTAGTTGTATCTAAACCTGAATATATTAAAGCAGTTGTAAAAGCTGTAGCTCCAGGTAAAACTTCAAACTCTATGCCTTCTTCTATACATTTTTCAACAACAACACTTCCTGGGTCTGATATACCTGGTGTTCCTGCATCGCTAACTATAGCAACTGAAACTCCTTCTTTAACTCTTTTAAGAATTTCTTCTCCCTTTCCTTGTTCATTATGTTTATGATAACTTATTAAAGGCTTTTTAATTTCAAAATGATTTAAAAGTTTAAGGGTTTGTCTTGTATCCTCAGCAGCTATTAAGTCAACACTTTTTAAAACCTCTAAAGCTCTTAATGTAATGTCTCCTAAATTTCCTATTGGAGTTGGAACTAAATACACTTTACTCATTTTTAAAAATTCTCCCTTCCATATATCTTATTTATCTCTTCACTATATCCACCTTCATCATTGTAAACATATAAAGGTGCTTCCCACTTTAAGAAAGCTCCTCCATCTCTTTGTCCTTCCACTAAAACTATATTAGCAGCTTTTTTTGTATTAGGATGAACCATTCTAACTCTTTTAGGTTCTATTTTATATTTTCTCATAAGACAAAATATATCTGCTAATCTCTCTGGTCTATGTACAATATATAATCTTCCATTATCTTTTAAGAATCTTCTACTTGCCTTTATTACATCTTCTAAGGTACACATAATTTCATGTCTAGCTATAGCAAGCTTATCCTTTGGATTAATTATTCCTGCATTATTTAATTTATAGGGAGGATTAACTGTTACTACATCAAACCTAGGCATTGATTTTATTAACTTTTCATCCTTTAAATCTCCACACACAAAGGATAATTTATCCTGAAGATTATTAATTTTCGCACTTCTATTTGCCATTTCAGCAAATTCTTCCTGTATTTCAACCCCATATACTTCCTTAGGTTCTTTTTTTCCGTAAATAATAAAAGGAATTATACCTGTTCCTGTACATAAATCTAATACAGAATGCTTTTTATTAACATTAGCAAAATTAGCTAATAAAACAGCATCTACTCCAAATCTAAATCCTTCTTTTTTCTGTATTAAATGAAGCCCATTTAATTGTAAGTCATCAAGAGTTTCATCTTCTTTAACTAAATCTAAGTTAAGATTATTTAAAGTTTTAGTCATATATACACTCACCTTTTTATAATAATTATCATAAAATATATAAAAATATTTATAATATATTTAATCTTCTATTTTATATTATATACTTAATCGAAAAATTAAAAAATGCCAAATAGCTTAAATAGCTATTTGGCATAAACAATCTAATTATAATATTCTTCTAGCTGATGAATAATTATATATAGGTCCTACTATTACACCAACACCTGGTCTAGCAGCATGAATCATTTGTCCATCTCCTACATATATTCCAACATGACCCACTCCATTAGTAAATACTAAATCTCCAGGTTGTAACTGATCTCTAGATACAGGTCTACCTTGAGTTATTTGTGAGTAAGTAGTTCTAGTAATTTCCTTACCTACTGCATGTCTATATACATAGCTAGTAAATCCTGAACAGTCAAAGGCATCAGGACCTACAGCACCATATACATATGGTTTTCCTATGAATTGATATGCATAAGATACTACAGCTGAAGCAGCTCCTGAACTTGGTGGTGCTACTGTTGTTCCACTATTTGATGAAGAACTGCTACTACCACTATTACTGCTACTGCTTGATTGGCTTGAAGATGCATTTACATCTCCTCCTCTATTAGGTGCACTACTTACAGTTTCCTGTGATTTCTTAGTTTCAATTAAATCCTTAGCTTTTTCTATAGCTTGAGCAGCCTCTGCATCTACTTCTGGAGTTTTTATTTGATTTCTTAATCCAGTTAAAGCTGTAACAGCTTGATTTAAATCAGTTATTGAACTATTTTCATTTATCTTAGCAGTCCAAGGTTCTATTAATTTTTTCTCTAATGGAGCTAATTCTCCAACAACCTTCTCTTGCTCTGCTTTCATATCTTTTATAGCAACTTCTTGCTCTGCTTTCATTTTGTTTAATTCATCTATCTTAGTTTGAGTTTCTGAGTTAAGGTCATTTAACTCCTTAGTTTTATCTTCTAATTCTTTAACTTGACTATCAAGTTTGTCCTTTTCTGAAGTTAATTGGTCAATTACTTGTTTATCCATGCCCATAACTCTACTTATAGCTTGGACTTTTGATAAAAAGTCTCCTATTCCATTAGAATCTAATAAAGCTGTTAAATAAGTCGCTTGTCCACCACTTTTATATGTTGCTCTTATTCTTTGACCTAAAACTTCTTGTTGTTTTTCTATCTTTTGCTTTGATTCATCAATTTGAACCTTAACAGTTGAAATCGATTCCTTTGTCTTAGCAATCTCCTCTTTATTTTTCTCTACTTGGAAAAATAAAGGTTCTATCTTTTCTGTTAATCCATCTATTTTATCTTCTAACTCTCTTATCTTACTATTTATATCTGCATATTTATCTTGACTTTGTTCCATTTGTTGCTTTTGATCATCTGTAAGTGGAGTTGCGAATACACTTTGTCCTACTCCAAATGCCATTGTAGCAGCAAGAACTGTTGAAATTATTTTTTTCTTCATATCTACTTGCCCCCATTTAATGAAAAATAGGAACTCATCCCTCCCCTATGTTAAAAGTTTTACACCTATACATTATATCATTTGAAACCTTTTTGTAACAATATAATTTTGTCATTTTTTTGTTAAATAAATATATTTTTTTCACTATTTTTACACTTTTTTAACTTTTTATGCCATATTTATCCTATTTTGAGATTTTATTTCCAATAATTCTTTGTATTATAGAACCTCCAATCAAGATTATAACAAAGATAATTTTTATAGAATTTCCACTAACAAAATTATCTATAACCCCTAAAATAGTTCCTGCAAGTCCTATAAGAATATTTCCTATAGCATTACATTGTATGTATTTTGCACTATATTTACCTTTTTGATTTTCTCCTTCAAATCTCTTTTTGTTTGCAAATAATATTATCCCTACAACTATTAATAAAAAACTAGCTGCTAAAATAATAATTGAACTTATTTTCATTAGTTTCACCTCATCATCTTAATTTTAAATTCTAAATAACATTATAACATCCATAGCAAAATATGAAATATTATAATTTTATATATTATAAATATATATTATAAATTTTTTTTATTTTTTTGTTGACAATAATATTTTTTTCTCATATAATAATAAATGTCGCCGGGGTGTGGCGCAGATGGGAGCGCGCGTGGTTTGGGACCATGAGGTCGCAGGTTCGATCCCTGTCACCCCGACCAAAAGGAATTGCAAAAGCAATTCCTTTTTTTTATAAAAATCTTTCTTTATTATATGAAAGATACTTATCTTTTATTTTCTTCATTAATATACATTTCAAAAGCTTCCTTTAAATATATATCTTCTTTTGAAGCCATTTTAAATAAAGAAAAATAAAAAAGGTATAATATTGAAATAGCTATTATAAAAATCATAATCTTTACTACACTCTCCTTTTATAATCTATAACTTATTATTAAATGCTTTCCAAATTTCTTTTTCATTATTCAATTAATAATACATTTTTAAAATTTGTACATAATAACTTTATAAAAATTATTTTCCTAAAATTCTATAAATTTTCTACCTATAAAAACTTAATCAAAAGAAAAATAAATAGAAAGGAGAGAATCATCTATAAAAATTTTAATTTATGATGATTTAATTTATTATGCACAAAAAATATAAAAATTTACTTAACGAACTTATTTATTCCTACTACAATGAAGATTCCTTTGAGGAAAAATTAGAAAATATACTAAATGAAAATTTTTCAAATAAAGAAGAAGGATTAAAAGTTATCTGCTCTTTATGTGGAATTTCTTTAAACAATGTATCTAAAACTTCTCCTTATGAAATAAAAAAGGCTATAACCTCTTATGAAATCAAAAATAATTTAAATGATAAAATATCCTTTTTAAAAGGAAAATGCTCAAAAGATTGCACAGGAGATTGCAAAAGCCTCTGTCCTTTTGATGCTATAGTAGTTGACCCTATAGATAATAGTAAATATATAGACAAAGATTTATGTGAAAACTGTGGTATTTGTGTTGATTTTTGTGAAAATGGACACTTTTTAGATAAAGTAGAACTTCTCCCTCTTCTTGAATTAATTAAAAATAACAAACCTGTTATTGCTATTGTAGCACCAGCTATTATTGGCCAATTTGGAGAAGATGTATCTTTAGATATGCTAAGAGAAGCCTTTATAAAGGTAGGGTTTTCAGACATGATTGAAGTTGCCTTTGCAGCTGATATGTTATCTATAAAAGAAGCTCTTGAATTTAATCATCATGTAGAAAAAAATGGAGATATACTAATTACTTCTTGCTGTTGTCCTATATGGGTAGCACTTTTAAGAAAATCTTATAATGATTTAGTTAAAGATGTGTCTCCTTCAGTTTCACCAATGATAGCTATGGGTAGAGTTATAAAAAAACTAAACCCTAAAAGTAAAGTAGTATTTATAGGCCCATGTATAGCTAAAAAAGCTGAAGCTAAAGAAGAAGATTTACTAGGAGCCATAGATTTTGTTTTAACCTTCGAGGAAGTAAAAGTGCTATTTGAAGCTTTAAAGATAGAACCTAAAAATTTAAAAGGTATTCCTTCTATAGAATATGCCTCAAAGGGAGGAAGAATTTATGCTAAAACTGGTGGAGTATCTAAAGCTATACAAGAAGTTGTAGAGGAGCTTTATCCTTCTAAAGGAAAAATATTTAAAGCAGTACAAGGAAATGGAGTTAAAGAGTGTAAAGAACTTTTAAAAAAGGTACAAAATAAAGAAGTAAAAGCTAATTTTATAGAAGGTATGGGATGCATTGGTGGATGTGTTGGTGGTCCTAAAAGAATTATTGATTCATCTTTAGGAAAAGAAGCTGTAGAAAAACTTGCTAAAAAATCACCTATTAAAATTTCCACTCATAGTCCTATAATGGATGAAATTTTATTAAGAATTGGAATAAAATCCTTAAAAGACTTTGAAGATAAAGAAAAAATATCTATTTTTGAAAGAGAATTTTAAAAAGCTACCTAATTAGTTAAAAATATTTCTTCTTAACTTAATTAGCATTTATATGTTAAACTGTATTTTGGGGGTGAGGCAATAAATGCTTAAAAATATAAAAGGAGTTATTTTTGACCTAGATGGAACATTAGTTGATTCTATGGATGTTTGGGCTAAAATTGATGAGGATTATTTAAATAATCTTGGATTAGAAGTGCCTAAAAACTTAAAAGAAGAAATTACACATTTAGGCTTTAAAGAGGTTGCTAAATACTTTAAAAAAAGATTTAATATTGAAAGTTCTGAAGAAGAAATAATGAAAACATGGCATGATATGGCTTATGTAGAATATAAAAATAATATAAAACTTAAATCTGGTGCAAGAGAATTTCTTGAGCAACTAAAAAAATCAAATATAAAAATAGGATTAGCAACTAGTAATTCATATCCTTTATTAGAGGTTTGTTTAAAAGAAAATGATATATTTCACCTATTTGATTCTATAACAATTACAGGAGAAGTTCCTAGAGGAAAGGATTTTCCTGATGTTTATCTATTAGCTGCTGAAAGATTAGGCTTAGAACCTAAAGAATGTGCAGTATTTGAAGATATCCTTCCTGCTGTTAAAGGTGCTCTTAGTGCTGGCATGAAGGTTTTCGCTGTAGAAGAACATACAGTATCTGAAGAAGAAAAATCTCAAATAAAAGAACTAGTACATGAATACATAGATTCCTTTAAAGATTTACTTATAAATTAAGTAAAGTACATAATTTAAAGAAAAAAAGCTCAATTAAAATTGAGCTTTTTTTATATTTTTTTTATAGCTTCTTTAATTTCATTTGCTCTGCTACTCCATGTGTTTTCTTTAGCTTCGCTTCTTAAAATATTAAAATAGCTTCTATGTCTTCTTTTTAGCTTTAAAGCCTTATCAATATTTAATAAAAATTCATCAGAATTCTTAGAAACTATACAAGACTCATAATTTTTGCATTCATTTATATCTGTTGTAACTATAGGTTTTTCTAAAGCCATATATTCAAAAATTTTCAAAGGTGATGTTGAATCAGTTATATCATTTTTTATAAAAGGAACCATACATACGTCAAAATGCTTTGAGTAATTTATTAAATCGTCATAATCAATCATTCCAAGATAAGATATATTCTCATAATTTTTTAAATTACTATTATCATAGGAACCATCATAATTCATCCCTATTAAAACTATTTCATACTTTTCTCTTTCCTTTGCTAATTTTTCAATTAAATCATAATCAAACCATTTAGCTAAGGCTCCATAATAACCTATTATATGTCTTCTTTTTCTTAATATAGGTTTAATTTTTTCACCAACAGTATATTTTTTGTTAAAATCCTCTAAATTAACAGCATTAGGAACTAAAATATTATTTTCATCCTGTCCTCTAAAATCATCTACAATATCTTTTAATTTTTTTGCTGTTGAAAGTACTAATACATTTTTAGTATCTCTTAAAAGCTTTTTATGGTCCTCAATCATTTTGTCAGTTATACTATAACCACTTATTTCACTAGATAGTTCATCAACAAAATCATATATAACCTTAAAGCCCTTATCCATATAAGATTTTATCTTTTCGTAATCAACAAAATTCAAGCAAGTTGCATAGACATGTACAAATTTAGCTTTATTGATATCCTTTATAGCCTCAAAAAAAGCTACGTTTAAGCTATATAAATCTAAATTTAAAACATATAAGTTATCTTTTATCTTTTTTATAGAATATATATCATCATTTTTAGAATCACTTCTATATATATATAAGATTTTTTTATTACTAAGGGCTTCTGCTAAATGTTGAGGTCTTTGTTTCATCTCTATATTCCATCCAAAGGAACCATGAAAAACTACAATTTCTTCGAAATCTTCTATTTCTAATATGCTTTTTATCTTTTCATAAAAACAGTTAAACTGTGTTTCAAATAATATTGAACTTATTGCATCTTCAATATATTTAGAAGCTTTAGAACATATTTCATTAAATTTTCCTGATAATATATCCTCCTCTGTTATTTCATTTTTATAATAAGACTTTTCTTCTCCATTCTCGTCTATTTCCTTAGTAAGCTTCATTTTAGAATTTATAAGTTCATTAAGATTTAATTTTTCTATAAGAAAAAGATTTAATTCTCTTTTTTCTTCATAGGTAAAATCATTAATATCTTTTTTTAACATTGTTTCAAAAATATTACTCATAAAAATTCTCCTTATAATAAGCCTTTAATATTATAAATTTTAACATTTGTCTTATAATTAATACACAAAAGAGGATATAATCCATTTTTATGGTCATATCCTCTATTATTTATTTCCAAGTTGAATCTAAGAATATAAAACCTTCAGATTCTCCTTCATTTTTAACTTCAAAAGAAACTACATTTTCTTGTGTTTCTAATGCAACTAGATTTTGACTTTCTGAAAATATAGCATCTAAGTAATAAATTCCTTCTTTAACATCTAAAGAATCAATTTTAAAAGTGATTTTGTTTTTTCCTTTTTTCCAAGGTATAGAAAACTCATCTACATTACTATTTACAGAAAAAATAAATTGGTCTGCATTTCTATATTCACAAGGCTCTCTATAAGCTCTTCTCATTTCAATTGTAATACCAGCATTTTTAACAGAAGGATTAAAAACTTCATATTCAATAGAAAGGTCTATAGAATCACCTTTTTCATAAAACTTTTTCTTATTTTTTATTTCTACATTAATAAGCTCTACGAATTTTCCTACCTCAACTTCTTCCTTATCTCCACTTTTCATAAGTTTATCATAATACTTTTCTACTATGTCAAAAGAAGGGCCAATATCAACAACATGCCCTTTTTCAAGCCAAATAGCCCTTTCACAAAAGGTTTGAACAGTTTCAAGACCATGAGATACATAAAGAACAGTTTTCCCAGCTTCCTTAAATTCATTAAATTTATCCATACATTTTTTTTGGAAACCAACATCTCCTACAGATAATATCTCATCTACAATAAGTATATCAGGATTAATGTTTATAGCAACAGCGAAGGCTAATCTAGCATACATACCACTAGAGTAACTTTTTACTGGTTGATTTATAAACTCTCCTATATCTGCAAATTCTATTATATTATCTTTAACATTATCAACCTCTTCTTTAGTTAATCCCATAAGGCTTCCATTAAAATATATATTTTCCTCTCCTGTAAGCTCTGGATTAAATCCAGTACCTAATTCTAATAAAGAAGAAACTCTTCCATTAACATTAACTTCTCCTGATGAGGGAAAAGAAACTCCTGTTAATATTTTAAGTAAAGTAGATTTACCTGCTCCATTATTACCTATAATACCTACTATTTCTCCTCTATCAACATAAAAAGAAACATCCTGTAAGGCCTTAAACTCCTTAACCTCTTTTTTTGCAAAAGGATTTATTATGCTTTTTATTCTACTTGACTTTGAGTCATAAACTCTGTAATTTTTACAGAGATTTTTTACTTCTATTGCCTTTTCCATTACTTCTCCTCCATTAAGAGTTTAGTATAAGCTCCTTAATGTCTTTTGCCTTTTGTCTCCATGTATTTTGATTTCCTTCTTTTCTAAGAAGTTCTATATATTCTTTAGAATTTTCTAATTCACTAGCTTTTTTAATATTATTTATAAAATCCTCATGTGAATCACTAACTAAAGGTGATTGATACTTTCTACACTCTGGTAAAGCTGTTGTAACTATAGGTTTTCCTAAAGCCATATATTCAAATAATTTTACTGGTGAAGTAGCTTCTGTTATTTCATTTACCACAAAAGGAATTATTGAAACATTAAAGAATTTAGAGTAAGTTGGAAGCTCATTATAATTAACAGTTCCTAAATAATGAACATTATCTAATTTTAATATTCCACTTTTTCCTAAAGATTCATCATAATCTATTCCTATTAAAACTATTTCGTAATCATCTTTAAACTCTTTTGAAAGTTCTTTTATAAGGTCATAATCAAACCAGCTAGCTAAAGCCCCAAAATATCCTATTATCTTTTTTTTCTTATTAAGGATATTTTTCATCTTATCTGGAACTTTAGTACAGTCAATATTAGCAAAATGCTCATATTGTACTCCATTTGTTACAAGAGCTAATTTATTTTCTCCTCTAATCTCTTTAGCCTCTTGATAAAGCTTATCTGCTGTAGTTACCACATAAACTTTTTCTGTATCACTAAGCATTCTCTTATGACTTGCTTTAATTTCATCTGATATTTTAAAGCCTGCAATATCATCTGATAAATCATCAACATATTCATATATTATCTTAAAGTTTCTATCTGTAAATTTCTTTAACCAACTGTCATACTCAACAAAGGAAGTTGAATATATTTGACCAAAGGCAGGAACTCCACTTTGAGACACTATATCTATTAAACATTCTTGTAGCCAATATAAATCTGTATTAACTAAATAAAGATTTTCCTCCATCTTTTTATAGGTTTGAATATCCTTATCAACATAAGGTGAAGCTTTATAAAAATATAAAACATTCTCCTTAGCTAAATTTAAAGCTATATGCTGAGGTCTTTGAAACATCTTAACCTCGAAGCCAAAATAAACATCAAAAATAACTATAGCATCATAATTGCCATTTTTTATAGCCCCAGTTATTTCATCAAAGAATATTTGCTTTTGGTCTTCATGTCCTTTTTCTCTGTATTTAAGTAACATTGGCTTTAATACAGGTCTTAATAAATTTTTTATATTTCTTTTTAAACTCATACTATTACCCTCTCATTATTAAATATTTTTATCTATTAATCTATCTAATATAGCAGCTTTTTCTTTCCAAGTATTTTCTAAAGCTTCTTCTTTTAGATAACTATAGTATTCATCTTCTTTATCAAGAGTTAGTGCAAAGTCTAATTTTTCTATGAAGTCTTCATGACTCTTTCCAATTAATACGGATTTATATTTTCTACACTCTCTCATATCCGTAGTAACTATAGGATGACCCATTGCCATATACTCAAAAAGTTTAACAGGACTTGTAGATTCTGTTATATCATTTAATAAGAATGGGATAGTTGATACTGTAAAGTACTGTGAATATCTATTTAGTTCTTTATAGTCAACAATACCTAAATAATGAACATTTTCAATTTCTTCAACTTGACTATCCTTAAAACTATTATCATATAAAAATCCTATTAATACTATTTCATAATTTGGTCTTTCCTTAGCAACTTTTTTAATAAGCTCATAATCAAACCATTTTGCTAAAGCACCAAAATATCCTATTATAGGATTTCCCTTGTTTACTATTTCTTTAAGCTTATCAGGAACCTCATCACTTCTATATTGCCAATGGTCATATTGAACCCCATTTGTTATCATTGCAACATTTTCATTTCCTCTAATTTCTTCAATTTCCTCTATAAGCTTATCTGCTGAACCTACAGCAATATTAGTTTTATCTTCTATAATATGTTTGTGTCTATCATAAACAAAATCAGGTAAATGACCTGATATTTCATCAGAAAGTTCATCTATATACTCATAAATTATCTTAAATCCATTATTTGTGTACTTTTCTTTTATATATTCCTCATCTAGATAAACATCTGTTGAGTAAAGAGATAAAAACTTATGACCTTTATATTCTTTTAAAAGGTCAAACATAGCATTTTGCCAAGCAAAATTAGCCATGTTAACTAAATAAAGTCTATCTTTAAGCTTCTCAACAGTTTTTATATGTGGGTCAAACTGTTCTGATGTTCTATAAAAGTAAAGATATCCATCATCTGTAAGCTCATTAGCCATATGTTGTGAACGTTGAAATAAAGGTATATTCCATCCAACTCTTGAATCAAAAACAACTATAGCTTTAAATTTTTCATTTTTTAAAATATCATGAAATATGGCATTACCCTCTTCATAATTTTTTCTATAAGTTATAGCATTATTATCTAATTTAGTTCTAAGACGTCTTTTTATATATCTTAAAACTCTTTTCATTACTTCAACTAACCCATCTTCTCTAAGAACTTCCGTGGTTCTCCTAGCAATTCTAACTACGCTCATACTATTCCTCCGATTACTTACCCCAAGAATGTCCAAGTATAAGGAATCCTTCCCCTCTATACTTATCATTCAAAGTAAAACTATACGCATTTATTTTTCTATAAACTTCTTCCTCACCATCTCTTAAGACAAAATCAATATAGTAAACTCCTGCAACTAAATTAATTCTGTTTAATGAAACATTTATTTTATTTAATCCTAAATTAAAAGGAAGATTTTTCATATGGTCTTTACTATTTATACCACAAACAAACTGATCATTTCCTCTAGTTGTTCCTGGTTCATAATCTGTTTTTCTAAACTCTAAAACTATGTTAGGTTCTTTCAACTTATTTGAAATAATCTCATAATTAACATCTAAATCTATTTTTTCAAGATATTTTACCTTCTTAACATTAGATGTGATTTTTATACTATTTATTATGTCGCTTTTATGGTCTTTTAACTGTTCTATATTTGCAGGGTTAAAATTAAGATTATAGTATCTTTCTACTACAATTACTGAATTACCATCATCTACAACCTTACCTTTTTGTAACCAAATTGCTCTATCACAGAACTTCTTAACAGTTCCAAGCCCATGTGAAACATAAAGTATAGTTTTTCCCTTTTTCTTAAACTCATTAAATTTCTCCATACACTTAACTTGAAACCCTACATCACCAACTGATAAAATTTCATCAACTATAAGTATGTCAGGGTCTACATTAATAGCTACTGCAAATGCTAATCTAGCAAACATACCGCTTGAATAATTCTTTACAGGTTGCTCTATAAACTTACCAATGTCTGCAAAGTCAAGTATATCCTTTAATTTTACATCTATTTCTTCTTTTGTTAAACCATTTAAACTTCCATTAAAATAAATATTTTCCATACCTGTAAGCTCCGGATTAAATCCTGAACCTAATTCTAACATAGAAGCCAATCTACCATTTATCTCAATTTCGCCTGAAGTAGGAAAAGCAACTCCTGTTAGCAATTTTAAAAGTGTTGATTTACCGGCCCCATTGTGACCGATAATACCAACACACTCTCCCTTATTTATTTCAAAGGAAACTCCTTTTAATGCATAAAATTCCTTTATATTCTTTTCTCTACCAAAAATATTTCCTATTTTTTCAGCTCTTTTCTGATATAGTTTATATTTTTTGGTCAAATCTTTAACTCTTATAGCAACAGACATATTCTGTACCTCTCTTTTTTATAAAACATCATCAAATTCTGGTCTAAATTTCTTAAATACTTTAGAGCCAAATATGAATAATAGTATAGTAACTACCCAGAAATAAATTCCATATGCTACTCCTACTGTATGTGTACCTAAATATGCATCTCTAAACAAAACAGCTAAATAATATAATGGATTTAATTTTAATATTTTTTCAATCCAAGGCATACTAGCTCCAACAGGTAATTCTCCAGCTTGCCACATAACAGGACACATCCAAAATAAAAATTGCATAAATACAGATATTCCATGTAATATATCAATAGACATAACTACCCATGTAGCTAATAATCTAGATAAGGCCGCTAAAAATATTACAGTTATTATTATTGCATAAATAAGTTTAGGTATGTTTATTAAATCTAAGTTACCATTTATGGCAAATATTATAAAACTTATTACTAACAAAATTAAAAATGTGTAAAAACTAATTACTATCCTAATGGTAGGTAATATTTCTACAGGGAATTTAACCTTCTTAACCAAAAAGGAGTTAACCCTTATGGAACCTGCACCTGACATAATTACGTCTGAAATAAATATCCATGGTATGTACGCTGATACTAGCCATACTAAGTAATTAACCTGTACATTTGAGCTAGTTGTTCTCATTCCTGTCGAGAATATCATCCAGAAAACAGTTATCATAGCTAGGGGTCTAATTATAGCCCATGCCATTCCTAACTTAGAACCAGCAAACTCTTTTTTAAATTCTTTCTTGGATATGCTAAATATCATTCTCCAATGAGAAAAAATACTTTTCTCAATCTCAAGCCAATCCTTCAAGTTGTTCACCTCTGCTTATAATCTATTTTTTTGTAAAATAACTAAACCTAATTATACCACAAATACTCTATTAATATTTATACTTTTGTCTTACAAAATGACAAAATATAAAGTTAATTTACTACTTTTCTTATAAATTAATATTTCTTTTAAAAAAATAATTTATATTTAAAAAAATTCTTCAAAATATAAGCATATAAAAATACAAATATTTATTGTAATCAATTTTATTATTAACATTTCTTATATTTAATACACAAAAAAAGTTAGATGCAAAATTGCATCTAACTTTTAAAAACTTTTAAATTAAGCTAATTTAACTCCATATTTATCTCTTAATTCTTTTATTAATTCTAAATATTTCTTTTGTTGTCTTTCTTGAATTAACATATTAACAACTTGGTCTTTAACTTCTTCAAAAGACTTAGTCTTAGCTTCTGATTTATCTTCAACCTTTATTAAGTGATATCCAAATTGAGTTTTAACTGGAGCACTAACTACTCCTAACTCTAAATTAAATGCAGCATCTTCAAATTCTGGAACCATCATTCCCTTTGAGAATGAGCCTAAGTTACCACCTTGCTCTTTTGAAGGACAGCTTGAATATTTATTTGCAGCATCTTCAAAAGATATGCTTCCTGAAGCTATTTCTTCTTCAACTTTCTTAGCTTCTTCTTCTGAAGGAACTAAGATGTGCTTAGCTGTTACAGTTTCTAACTCTACAAATCTATCTTTATGTTCTTCATAAAAAGCTTTTGCTTCTTCATCTGTAACAGTAACTGAAGATAAAGTCTTATGCATTACCATTTGAGCTAATAATTCTTTTGTAAACTTATTTAATTGATCTTTAAATTCTTCTGTTTTATCTAAACCAGTTTCTTTTGCAAACTCTGACATTAATTCAAAAGCAATTGCTTGCTCTAAAACTTGTCTTCTACCTTCTTCACTTGCAAGCATAGCTTGTTGTTGTGCTGGGTATCTTGCTATTATCTCATCTATATAGTCTGAAGTTATTTCTGTGTTTCCAACTGTTGCTAAAACTTTCTTTTCCATATGTATTATCTCCTTTTTAATTAAAGTTTTTTCTATACTTCATATATTAACATACATTTAAGGAATTAAAAAGAAATTCTGAGTATTTTCCTAATATATAATATAACTTTATAGTTCATTAAAAAACTCTCAAATATTTAATTAAAAATTTTTACTATTAATAGAGTTAATTTTTAATAATAAGTAAGTACTATTGGATATAATAATATATCCTTATTTATTGATAATTAATAATCACTATTATATAATATATTTAATTAAATATTCATGCTAAATATTTATCATTTATATTAAGGAGGATTTTTATGGCAATTGAAATAAACAAATTAGCTCCAGATTTTAAGCTTATGGGTTCAGACAATAAAGAACATTCTTTAAAAGACTATAGAGGGAAAAATATAATCCTTTATTTTTATCCTAAAGACAACACTCCAGGTTGTACTACTGAAGCTTGCGACTTTAGAGATAATATTAATAAATTTAATGAATTAGATACTATAGTTTTAGGTGTTTCTAAAGATTCTTTAAGTTCTCACGATAAATTTATTAACAAACTTTCTCTTCCATTTACATTACTTAGCGACCCTAAGGAAGAAGTATGTCAATTGTATGATGTAATAAAAGAAAAAAATATGTATGGAAAAAAATATATGGGTGTAGAAAGAAGTACTTTCCTAATAAATAAAGATGGAATATTAATAGCAGAATTTAGAAAAGTAAGAGTTAAAGGTCATGTAGAAAAGATTTTAGAAAAATTAAAAGAATTAAACTAATAAAAAAAGCTTAGTGAATATTCACTAAGCTTTTGGTGGCTCGAGCAGGAATCGAACCAGCGACACGAGGATTTTCAGTCCTCTGCTCTACCGACTGAGCTATCGAGCCATAAAATAAAAACCTGGCGACCACCTACTCTCCCACACAGTCTCCCGTGCAGTACCATCGGCTTCTATAGGCTTAACCGTCGTGTTCGGAATGGGAACGGGTGTTACCCTAAAGAACATCATCACCAGATGTTTAAAAGAACTTTGTTCTTTCAAAATTGCACATATTTAATTTACTATATTTGGTCAAGCCCTCGATCTATTAGTATCGGTCAGCTGAACATGTTACCATGCTTACAC
>NZ_JBZEFB010000003.1:0-217149 GCF_058310275.1 Clostridium sp. TJA032
CCGCCAGCGTTCATCCTGAGCCAGGATCAAACTCTCAATTTAAAAGTTTAATCTATACTCATATTACTTATAAAAGAATTGCTGGTTTATGTTAATATCTTCTGTTTAATTTTCAAAGACCATATCATCTAAGCTTTGTTTATCGCTTGCTCTTGATGACGATATTTATCATAACATAATTAAACCTTTGTTTTAATATAAAAATTTCCATTTTAAAAAAATATTTTTATTTTTCTCTTTTTTTCATAATATTACTCTTTTTTTTATCTATTGATACACTAGGTTCAGTTTAATATTAAATTTTGTAAAAATAAACTTATTATTGTCGAATTTATTTAAAGTAAAATCATTTATACCTAATAAAAAATAAAAAAGCCTAATTTTAAGGCTTTTTTATTTTTTATTAAATTGAAAATTTAAATATTATTCCAATTAAGGCTGAAAATATTATATATATAATTGGTGATTTCTTATATTTTCTTATTAAAAAAAATAAAACTACTGCTAAAATTAAAGCTTTAGTTGAAAATAAATCTAATAAATTATTTGTTTCTATATATTTATTTAATGTTAAAATAGATATTTTTACTATTTCAAAGCCAGCAGCTAATAATAATCCTGTAGAGGCTGGTCTTAATCCATAAAAACAATTTTGAACTATTTTATTATCTTTAAATTTAGATAATACTCTTGCAACTAATAAAATTATTATAATAGAAGGCACTATTATTCCAATAGTTGAAGTTATAGCTCCTAATACTCCATCAGTTGAATAACCTACATATGTTGCCATATTAATCCCCATAGCTCCTGGCACTGATTGAGAAATAGCAATCATATTTGCAAGGTCAGTATGAGTAAACCAATTTGTTTTATCAGATAAATTATATAAAAATGGTATTGTAGCAGCTCCTCCTCCAACAGCAAAAAGCCCAATCTTAAAAAATTCTAAAAATAGCCTAATTAATATCATTTATTTTTACCTCCAATAGACTTTAAAACTACTCCAGCTATTCCAGCTAATATTACATAAAGAACAGGAGATATGTTTGTAAATATTGAAAATACAGCTACTAATAAAAAAATAATTCCTGTTTTTATATCAATTACAGAAGTTTTTATTAAGTTTATTGCAGTATTTAAAATTAAAACTGCTACACAAACCCTAATTCCTGCAAAGGCATTTTTTACTATAGGTAAGTCTGAAAAATTACCAATAAATGTTGCAATTATTGTTATCATTATTAATGAAGGAGTTACAAATCCAAGAGTTGCAAATATTCCTCCAATATTTCCTTTTCTTTTTTGTCCAATAAATGTTGCAGTATTTACAGCAATAACTCCTGGAGTACATTGACCAATGGCATAATAATCCATAAGTTCTTCATTAGTAATCCAATTTCTCTTTTCTATTATTTCTTTTTGTAATATTGGAAATAATGCATATCCTCCTCCAAAATTCATAAAACCTAACTTTACAAAAAGCAAATATAAATTTATTAAATCTTTCATTTTAAAAACTCCTCCTTAATTGTATAAATTAATTTATAAAAGCTCTAATTATTATAAAAATAAAAAATTAAAAGTAATATAACTTATAATTATCATTTTATTATAAGTTATATTACTTAGATTAAAATATAAATTTTTATTTAAATATAAAAGATAAAGTCTATTTTATATTCTCTAATAATGCAATTAAGAACTCATAACATCTTTTTACTGAATCTATTTTAAAATGCTCCTTTGCTGTATGAACATCAAATATATCAGGTCCAAAACTTATCATATCCAAATCTTGACCCATTTTTTCTTTAAAAATTCCACATTCAAGTCCTGCATGAAGAGTTGTTACTTTTGGATTTACTCCAAATAATTCTTTGTATGTCTTAAAACTTAAATCTTTTATTTTTGAATCTTTTTCATATTTCCACTCTGGATAATCTCCTTCTTTTTTTAAAGTAAAGTCCATAACTTTACATAAAGCTTCTATTTCATCTACCATACTTGTTTTTTTGCTCTTTACTGAACTTCTTATATCTGTAATAAACCTAATTTTATCTTTTTCTAATTTAACTATTCCTAGATTTAAACTACTCTCTACAACATCTATATCTTGACTCATTGCTCTTAATCCATCTGGTATTAATATTAAAAAGTTTATTAAATCTTCTGTAGATTTTTTATCAAGTTGATTTTTAAATAAACTAACTTCTTTTAATTCCTTAAACTTAATTTTTATTTCACTATCACTTACTTTAAATTCTTCTTTAAAATCTTTTTCTAACTTTAATAAAATTTCTTTAGCTTTATCTATATATTCTTTATTTAATGAAATCTTACAATTACAGCTTTGAGGTATAGCATTATGCTTTGTTCCGCCTTCAATAGAAACAATATTAAAAGGAATTTCCTTTTTTATGTTATTTAATATTCTTCCCATAACTTTATTTGCATTTCCTCTTTTTTTGTGTATCTCCATTCCAGAGTGTCCACCTCTTAAGCCAGACACTTCTATATCTAAAATTTCTCCAGATGAATTTTCAAAATAAACCCTTTTCTCTGGATAAAGCATTATTCCCCCAGCACATCCTGCTATAAATACTCCTTCTTCCTCTGCATCTATATTTAATAATATCTTTCCATTTAAATTAGAAGCATCTAAAAAACTAGCTCCCCCCATAACAGTTTCTTCTTCTGTAGTTGCTACAAACTCTAAAGCTGGATGTTTTATATCTTTAGAATCTAAAATTGATAATGCATATGCTATTGCTATACCATCATCGGCACCTAAAGTAGTATCTGTTGCATATACAAACTCATCATTAACTATTCTTAAATTTAAAGAATCCTTTTTAAAATTATGATTACTTTCTTTTGTTTTCTCACATACCATATCCATATGTCCTTGTATTATAACAGTAGGTGCATTTTCATATCCTTTTGTAGCCTCTTTTTTAATTATTACATTTAGAGCTTTATCTTGAATAAAAAAAAGATTTCTTTCCTTTGCAAACTTTACTAAGTAATCACTAAGTTCTTTTTCATTTCCAGAATCATGTGGTATTTTACTTATCTCCTCAAAAAATCTAAAGACATTTTTAGGTTCTAAATTTTTTAGTACTCCCATATTACTCCTCCTAAATTTGTTTCAATTTTTTTATATTATGTTAAGTCATATTAATATATTTTTATAATATCATCTTATTAAGTTATTTAGAAATCTTTTATATTTTAAATAAATCTATTTGAACATATTTACCTTTTAATTTTAAAAATCAATTACAGATAAAAATAAATAAAGGGTTACAAATTATTTGTAACCCTTTATCTATTGGTGCACCTAGCAAGATTCGAACTCGCGACCTGTGGATTCGAAGTCCAAAGCTCTATCCAACTGAGCTATAGGTGCTTAATTTTCTTAATAAAAAAAGATAACCAATTATTGGTTATCTTTAGAATGGAGCGGGTACCGGGAATCGAACCCGGGTATCCAGCTTGGAAGGCTGGTGTTCTACCATTGAACTACACCCGCATATTGGAGCGGAAGACGGGACTCGAACCCGCAACTTTCACCTTGGCAAGGTGACACTCTACCATTGAGTCACTCCCGCATTTTAATATTAAATTTAATTGGTGCAGATGAAGGGAGTCGAACCCCCACGCCGTAGGCGCTAGATCCNATCCAGCTTGGAAGGCTGGTGTTCTACCATTGAACTACACCCGCATATTGGTCGGGGTGACAGGGATCGAACCTGCGACCTCATGGTCCCAAACCACGCGCGCTCCCATCTGCGCCACACCCCGAGAGGTTTCTCTCACCGCTACTCTCTCGCGACGACAATAGTTATTCTACAGTATAGTTATTATTATGTCAACACTTTTTTCAAAGTTTTTTTTAAAAAATTTATCGAAACCTCTAAAACCTTGATAAACTCTAACTTTAAAGATAAAAAAAGCTAATAAAAATAGTTTCTTTTATCTTTATTAGCTATTATTTTTAATATAATTTTACTTAAACTGAGAAAAAGTTAACCTTTATATTTCCTTCATCCACATCCATAAAAGCTATACTTGCATCTCCATCTTTTGGTAAAGAAGGACTCCCTGGATTTATTATATAAATATTTTCTTCTTTTAAAGCCATTTTTTTATGAGTATGACCAAAAATAACTCCATCTACTCCTAATTCTAAAGCTCTATAATATAACTTATCTAAAGAAAATTTAACTCCATATTTATGTCCATGAGTTATTAAAAATTTTTTCCCTTCAAGTTCAATTACATCCTCTACTTTTCCCTCTGATTCATAATCACAATTTCCTAAAACAGCATAAACTTTACCTTGAAATCCTTCACTTAAAAGTTTAACATCTCTTATATTATCTCCTAAATGTATTAAAGCATCTGAATCATTTAGCAAAGTTTTTATGTATTCTAAAACATTATCAAGTCCATGTGTATCACTAACTATAGCAACTCTCATCTTATTTCCTCCTATTTTACTATAAGTTCTAATTTCTCTTTTAGTTTATTTAAGGCTCTACCCCTATGGCTAATAGAATTTTTTTCATCTGAAGTCATTTCTGCAAAAGTCTTTTTATACTCTGGCACAAAAAATAAAGGGTCATATCCAAAGCCATCATTTCCACTTAATTTATCTAAAATAATGCCATAACTTTTCCCCTCTGCAACTATCTTTTCTCCCTTATCATTAACTGCAACTATAACACATGTAAAATTAGCTTTTCTATTATCTTCCTTAACATTTTTTAATTCAGATAAAAGTTTTTCATTATTTTTAGCATCATTTCCATGTTCTCCAGCATATCTTGCTGAATATATTCCTGGTTCTCCATTTAAATAATCAACCTCTAAACCAGAATCATCAGCTATAACAATAAAATTATTTTCTCCTCTTTTTAATAAGTATTTTCTTATTTCATTTGCTTTTTTAAAGGAGTTTTCTTCAAAGCTTTTACCATCCTCCTCAACATCTATATCAATATTTGCTTCTTTTAAGGATAATATATTTAAATCAAAATCTTTTAATATTTCCTTTATCTCTTTTATCTTATGTGAATTATTACTTGCTAATATAAGTTTTTTCATATTAATCTCTCCCTGTTCCAATCCATAAAGAATCTGTTTTTAAAGAATCTTTTTGACATTGTATAATTTGTTTTGCTCCCTTTTCAGCAATTTTAAGAAGCTCATCTAATTCTTCTCTTGAAAAAGGACCTTGCTCTCCTGTCCCTTGAATCTCAATAAACTTTCCTTCCTCTGTCATTACAACATTCATATCAACTTTAGCACTACTATCTTCTTCATAACATAAATCTATAACTGTTTCTTCATCCACTATACCTACACTTATAGCACTTACAAAACTTCTTATAGGATATACATTAAAAGGTTTCTTTTTATGAAGTTTATTTACAGCATCAACTAAAGCAATAAATGAGCCATTTATTGCTGTTGTTCTTGTGCCACCATCTGCTTGTATTACATCACAATCTATCCAAATAGTTTTTTCTCCTAAGGCTTTCATATCAACTACAGACCTTAAAGCCCTTCCTATAAGCCTTTGAATTTCCATAGTTCTTCCTTCTATCCTTAATTTGCTAATATCTCTTGCTTTTCTAACTTGAGTACTTCTAGGAAGCATATTATATTCAGCAGTTATCCAGCCTTCTCCTGTCCCCTTTAAAAATTGTGGAACTTTTTCCTCTATTGAAGCAGTACATAATACTTTTGTATCACCAACTTCTATTAAAACAGAACCTTCAGCATACTTAGTAAAATTTCTTGTTATCTTAACAGGTCTTATTTGTCCATTTTTCCTTCCACCACTTCTCATTTATTATCTCCTTACCTTTTAAAATTGTCTTAAACAAAATTAATCATAAGAATAGTATATTTCTTATTTTATTCTTAATCAATATTACCTAAATCACAAAAACTATTAATAAAATAACAATTTATTAATTCAAAATTCACATAAAAGTATTATATACTTATTAGGTAATATTTATAATAAAAATTCATATTAATATATATAAGAAATATTATTATGAGGTGAACTTTTTGAAATATATAAATTCCCTTCTTAAAGTGAATTCTCTTTCAAAAGAAGAAATAGAATCTCAACTGCTTTTTCTTTCAAAAGAAGCTATAAATCATATAGTTCTTGAATCTAGATGTGGTATATCTATAAATTATAAAAATATTAAAGAAAATTTCAAAAAAGATGAAATGAATTTCTTCAAAAATAATAATCCTTTAATTTGTATATATAAAAAAGCTAAACCTAATATATACTCTTCTAAATATTCTAAAACTTGGGATGATACTACATTTAAAAAAGAAATTCCTATATCATCAAATGCTTTAATGACCCTTTCTCTTTTAAGACTTTCTTCATACTATGAAGAATTTAAAGATAAAGAAAACTCCTTATATAAAAAAGCTATCTTTTATAGAAATTTAAGCAAACTTCAATTAGATTTTTATTATACCCATTTAAGAGATTCTGAAGGATTTTTTGTAGACAAAAAAAATAATGATTCTTCTAATAAACATCAACTAACTTTAAGTGAAATTGATAAAGAAATCTGTTATAGCGACCAAGCTTTTATGATGTTAGCATACTATATGTATAGCAAACTAAATCCTTCTGACAAAGATAGTCCAGCTTATGAAGATTTTGCACTTCAAATATTAAATATGTTTATAAACTTTAAGGATAAAATATATTCTTTATCTCTAAATGAATGTTGTAAAATAAATTACTGTTTAAATAATATGTTTTCTTATGATAAAAATGAAGAATGTAAGACTTTAATTTTAGATTTATCAGACTTTATACTAAATAAATATAAAGAATCAAATAATACATTTTCAAATATTGAAACCACAGCTCTTATAGCTATAAATCTTTATTTAAGTTATAAAAATACAAACATATTTTTATTTAAGGATGCTTACTTAGATTTAATTGAGCTTTTCATAAATATGTTCAATGAAGAAAAGGAATTGCTTTTAAAAGGAGCTGATAAAAAAGAATATAAATATTCAAATATAGAAATTTGTTTATATATAACTAATCTTATTTTAAATTATGACTTAGAAGAAGATTTTAAAAAGAAAAATCAAGTTATTCTTTCTAAGTTCTATAAAAATTATATTATAAATTCTGGTCTTGTAACTAGCTTCCCTGAAGCTCCTGATTTATCATCACAGGAAAGATATATGAATTTTTCCATTAAAGAAGGAAGAAAAATTGAGGAAAGTTATTTTAGAATGAATAATGTAACATCTCCTTTACTAGCTGGTCTAGCTCCTATTTTTATTAAGAATGTAAAATATTCAACTAAGAAATCAATATTTATAGCAGATAAAATAACCTTTGATAGTACAAAAAATATGTTTATCTTCTTTATCTTTATTAATAGTTTCCTTGATAATTATATAAGATTTGTTAAAAAATCTGAGGAAATAGAAAATATAAAAAACATAGAATCTAAAACTTTAGAAAATACTAAAAATAAAGAAAATCTTTCTGAGGACAATAACAGTACTAATCTAACTGTAGAAAATACTTTAGAAGATATCTGTAATGAAGTTAATGAAAAAGCTTCTCCTAATCCTTCTTGTATTAATAAAGATGAAGAATTTGAAGATACAAGCTTAGATAAGCAAAGTGAAAAAATATTAGAATCTACTGACTTACTTTAAATAAAAAAATATAAAACTTATAGATTTAGAATACAGTTATCTTTATCTATAAGTTTTATATTTTTTATATAAATTTAACTACTATATTTAAATATTAAATTTCCAAGACCATCAATAAACAAGTACTTGACCTTAGGTGATTTAAACCAAATGTCATTTTTCAAATATAAACTACTATAGCTTAAATTTAACTTTTCTTTTTCTTCTCCATTATTAGAATCTTTTAATTCCCTATTTTCATCATTCTCTTTTTCACTTATTTTATTTAATTCATTAAGGTTTATCTCTTTAAAAGTAATTGTAAAATCTCCTTTATTAATCTTCTTCTCTATATCTTCTTCATAAATTTTAACAGATGCCTTTATAAATAACTCCTCCTCTAAGAAGCTTTTTAAACTTTCTGCTAAAATTTTATCTTCTTCACTTTCTCCTATAATTATTTTAATATTTTCCTCTTTAAATTCCCTTAAAATTTTCTTAGCTTCTTCTTTTACATTATTTCTTTTTACTAAAAATTCATCATCACTTTCTTTTTTAGCATTATAACTTTTTATAATATTAAAATCCTCTTTACTATTTAAACTTTGAACTTTTAATTCTCCTATTATATTTTTTAATATAGGAGATTCCATAACCAAAACTTCCATAATATTTTGGATTGCTTTGATAAAGGCATCATCTTTGCTATTTATAAGCATGAGCTTTAAATTATTATTTGTATATTTTGTAGATTCTTTATATAATTCTATTTCTTCTGAATAAATAATAGGTGGATTTTTCAATACATCTACTTTTTGTAAATTAAATGCAGCTAATTCTAGCTCTCCTTCTGTTTTTTCTTTAAAAGATATATTCTTTAACTTTAATTCTTCTTTGTTATAGGGATTTTCTTTTAAATTAACTACCCCTTCTTCACTTATATCTTTTAAAATATAAGAACCCGTATAAGATATTTCTTTAAAAGAATTTTTATAATCACCTAAGGGTTCATTAAAATCCCTTAATCTATAAATAGGTTTGGCTAAATTTTTAAGAAAGTTATCATCCTTATTATTCATTCTAAAAACTAAAGTGTAATCATCAATAGCATTTATAGCCACTTCACTAAATTCTATTTTTCCTTCTCTATAATCTTTAACACCATATATACTATATAATTCTTTGCTTTTATAATTTTTATTCTTAGGGCTTAGTAAATCACGAAAAAACAATTGAAAATCCTTAGCTTTTATATTTTCTCCATTACTCCACTTAATACCCTCTTTTATTTTAAAAGTATATTCTAAGAAATTATTACTAATTGTCCATCCTAAAGCAAGGTCTGGAATTGGCTCCCCCTGCTCATTTAATTCTAATAGTCCAGAAAATAAATTTACTATTAAGTCCTCTTCTCCTTTATTTAAATTTTCCATAGGGCTTAAACTTTGTGGCAAATTATTTATAGCATAAACAATATTATCCTCTTCTAAAAATTTATCTTCCTCTAAAAAAGAGCTTACATCTACATAACTTTTAGCTATACTAAAGCTAAAAAAACATATTATTAAAAATATAAACAAAAGTATCTTTTTCATTTAAATATCTCCTTTAATAAGCTGTCCCTCTAAATTATTGACAAGTCAAAAAAAAGAAATACAATTTAATTAATACTTTTAAAAAATTTAATATTTTTAATTATATACTTAGCTAGTAAAAAGATTTAAAAGTTATTTTATCGTAAGATATATGATTATGCTTTTTCTTTTTTATCCACCTTATTTTAATTATAAAATTTTTCCCATCTAAAAGTTTAACCTTGTTTATAAATTTATCTGCTTCTTGTATATTATAAACATCTTGTTGAAAAACCCCTGTTGTTATATATACTCCCTTATCTATTTTTTCTCTTTTCAAAATCTCTATAAATTTATAATAATCATAAGTTGTAATAGCCAAGGCTTTATGGAAAATTATTAAAGTACTTTTTTTATAAGAATTTATTTTAACAATAAGTTCTCTATTATTACTCTCAATTATTTCATAATTTAAATTTTCACTCTCACACTCCTTACTTATGATTTGAGTAACTTTTTTTATTGAAATTTTTCTAAATTTCATTAAGGACTTTTCTATATTTTTTGAATTAATAATTGTATAAAAAGACTTCAGCATTACTATTCCCCTTATTTATTACTTAATAAAAGTATATGTTTTATTGTAATAATTATTTAATACTATTTATAAGTAGTGTTATGGTATAATTTACTTATTATTTATATGGAGGTAGAATAAATGACCCTAGTAGTTCAAGTTGTTGCTATAGTATTTATGCTAATAATGATTTTTCTAGGAATATGGACCTTTGTATTAGTTAACAAAGCCTATAGACAAATAAAATATAAAAATTATTTACTTGAAAAAATAGCACACAATATCTCTTTAATAAGAAATAAAGAAAAAATATTTGACAACTTAGACTCAATGGATGATTCAGTTTCTTATGCTGAAATAAAAGAAAATCTTTTAAAAAAAGATAAAAACATGAGCTAAAATAAAATGAATATAAATTATTAAATTTCTTTATAAAGAAAAAAGCTATGCCTTTTAGCATAGCTTTTCTTTTATATCATATTTTCAAATTCTTCTTCACTTAATATAGTTACACCTAAATCTTTAGCTTTATCATATTTAGATCCTGCTGCTTCTCCAGCTATTACAAAATCTGTTTTCTTACTTACACTCCCTGAAACCTTTGCTCCTAATGCCTCTAATTTTTCTTTTATTGATGTCCTTGAGTAATTTTTCAAAGTTCCTGTAACAACTACTGTTTTCCCCATAAAGCTACTTTCTAAAACTTCTTTTTTCTCATAATGAGGATTAACTCCAAGAGATAATAATTCATTTATAACTTTTAATGTTCTCTCTTCCTTAAAAAATTCTATTATACTTTTAGCAACTATATCTCCAACATCTTGAACAGAAACTAATTCTTCAAAGGTAGCTTTTTCTATATTTTCTAGAGATTCAAATCTTTTAACCAAATCTTTAGCTGTTTTTACTCCTACATTAGGAATACCTAAAGAATATAAAAAAGCTTCTAAAGTACAATTTTTACTTTTTTCTATAGCATCTAAAAGATTTTGTGCTTTTTTAGGACCAAACTTTTCTAAACCTAATAATTTGTCGTACTCTAATTTATAAAGGTCTGATATATCTCTTATATCTAACTTTTCAAATAATTGTTCTGCTGTCCTTTCTGAAAAACCAGCTATATTCATAGCTTCTCTTCCTGCAAAATGAACTATAGTTTTAACCATCTGAGGTTTACATCCTAAAGTATTTTCACAATAAATGTGAACCCCTTCATGAACTAAATGAGCTCCACAAGCTGGACAAAACTTTGGTTCTTCAATTTCCTTTGTACCTTCTAAACTTTCAGGCACAACTCCCATTATTTCTGGAATTACATCATTACTTCTTCTTACAAAAACATAAGCTCCAAGTCTTACTCCTTTTCTAGCTATGTCATCCATATTATTTAAGGTGGCTCTTTTAACTGTAACTCCTGCTAATTCTACAGGTTCTAATATAGCTGTTGGAGAAACTCTTCCACTTCTTCCAACATTCCATTCAACATCTAAAAGTTTAGTTGTAGCTTCTTGAGCCTCAAATTTATATGCAATTGCCCATTTAGGAAATTTAACTGTATATCCTAATAACTCTCTAGTTTTTATATCATCTATTGCTATAACTAAGCCATCTATATCGTAATTTAATTCAAATCTAATATCTCTTATGTAGTCAATCTCTTTTTGAATTTCCTCTAAACTTTCACATTCTTTAAGATAATCATCCATTGGAAACCCTTTTTCTTTTATGAAATGTAACATTTCCATATAAGTTTTAAAAGGTCTACCTTCCTTATAACCAATATCATAAAAGAAAGCTGATAAATTTCTCTTAGCTGTTTCTAAGACATTTAAATTTCTTAAAGCTCCTGCAGCTCCATTTCTTAAATTTTTAAGGGGAGTATCTGTTTCTCTATTATATTTTTCAAAAGCTTCCTCTGTCATAATTGCCTCTCCATGAATCTCTAAAAAGTCATGACAGTCAATTTTTAAAGGAATACTTTTTATTGTTTTAACTTGAGCTGTTACATCTTCTCCAACAGTTCCTGTTCCTCTAGTAGCACCAGTTACTAAAACTCCATTTTCATCATAAGAAAGATTAATTGTTAATCCATCAAACTTTTTTGTCAAAACGTATTTTAGTGGTGGTAATTCTTCCTCTGCTGTCTTATTATATTCTTCAATAAACTTAATATTTTTATTGTGCCACTCTTTAATTTCCTCTAAAGTTTGAGCTTTATCTAAACTCCAAAGTCTTGCCTTATGAGTATATTTTTTAAACTCTGGAAGAATTACATCACCAACTCTTTGAGTAGGTGAATATGGTAATTTATATCCTGTTTCCTTTTCTAACTCTACTAATTCATAGTATTTTTTATCATAATCTTTATCTGTTATTGAAGAATTTCCTAAAACATAATATTCATAGGCATACTTATTTAACTCTTCAACTAACTCTTCTATTAATTTTTTCTTATCCATCTTACTCATCTACTCCTTATTAAAGTAAATATATATTAAAGAAGTTCAAGCTTTGCAAAACTAAACATTAAATGCTTAACTCCTTGACTATCAAAAGCTATTGTAAGCTTATAATCATCTCCAACTTTACTTTTTGTTATTAAAGTACCTACTCCAAATTTAGTATGTTTAACTTTTCTTCCAATGGTTAACTCATTTATTTCTATATTATCTGAAGATTTCTCTGATAAAGTTTTATTTAAAACTTCTTTAGCCTTAGAAAAACTCATTTCTCCTCTAAGACTATGAGGATTATAACTTTTTCTTGTTTCTCCATAAACTTTAGAATTATTTTTAAAAGAATCTACTGATGATTTCTCTTTATTATTTATATATTCCTTCAAATTAGATGGAATTTCTGAAATAAAATCAGATTGTCCATAGGATACCATTTTACCAAATATCATCCTTGTTTCTGCAGATGTCATATAAAGTTTTTCTTCAGCTCTAGTTATTCCAACATAACAAAGCCTTCTTGCTTCTTCCATTTGACTATCTTTATCAAAACAAACTGCACTTGGGAATATTCCATTTTCCATTCCTACTAAAAATACAACTGGAAATTCTAATCCCTTTGAACTGTGAACAGTCATAAGCATTACATAATTATCTTCATTTTCTAAATCATCCATATCTTGAACAAGGGCAACCTTCTCTAAATAAGCAGATAATGATTTATCTTCTTCATTGCTCTTTTCAAATTCAACTGCATCAGAAACTAATTCTTCTAAGTTCTCTATTCTACTTTGGTCTTCTATAAGCTTAGAATCTTTAAGAGATTTTAAATATCCTGTTTTTTCTAAAACATATTCAATTAATTGAGAAACACTTAATTGCTCTGACATTACTAATATTTCTTCCATCATAGCAATGAATTTTTTAATAGGATTTATACTTCTAGCTGTTAATCCTGGTACATAATCAACATCTAATAAAACATTATATAAAGTATCTTCTATATCATTTGCATGATTTTGAAGCTTCTCTACAGTAGTATCTCCAATACTTCTTTTAGGAACATTTATTATTCTTCTTAAACTTATGGAATCCTTAGGATTAACTATTATTTTTAAGTATGAAAGAATATCTTTTATTTCTTTTCTATCATAAAATTTTAACCCTCCAAAAATTTTATAAGGTATTCCTGCTCTTCTTAAAGCCTCCTCAAAATTACGGGACTGTGCATTAGTTCTGTAAAGAATGGCAAAGTCTTTATAGTTATATCCCTTATCATTTCTTAATTTTTCTATTTCTGAAACCACAAAAGAAGCTTCCATTTTATCTGAATAAGCTCTATAAATACTTACCTTTTCTCCTTCAGCTTTTTCAGTTCTTAAAACCTTAAATTTTCTCTCTGCGTTGTTTCTTATAACTTTATTAGCAGCTTCTAGTATATTTCCCTTTGACCTATAATTTTGTTCTAGTTTAATAACTTTAGCCTCTGGATAATCCTTTTCAAAATCTAAAATATTTCTTATATCTGCTCCTCTCCAAGCATAAATACATTGGTCATCATCACCAACTACACAGATATTTTTATATTTATCAGCTAAAAGCTTAACAAATTCATACTGTGCTTTGTTTGTATCTTGATATTCATCAATCATAATATATTTAAATTTATTTTGATAAAATTCTAATACATCTTTATGTTTTCTAAATAACTCAACAGTTTTAACAATTAAATCATCAAAATCTAAGGCATTATTTTCTTTTAATTTTTTTTGATATAAAAGATATGCCTCTGCAATTTTATTTTTTCTAAAATTACTTTCATTCTCTCTTTTAAAACTTTCAGCACTTTGTATATTATCTTTAGCTTTTCCTATAGTACCTAAAATCTCTAAATCACTTATATCTTTATCATTAATATTAAGTTCTTTCATAACTATTTTTATCAAAGTTTTTTGATCTGATGAATCATATATTGTAAAGTCTTTGCTGTATCCTAATTTATCTATTTCTCTTCTTAAAATTCTTACACAGGATGAATGAAAAGTTGATATCCACATATTATCTGCAACTTCTCCAACTAAAGATTTTACTCTCTCTCTCATCTCACCTGCTGCTTTATTTGTAAATGTTATTGCTAATATATTATAAGGCTTTATATCATTTTCTATCATATATGCTATTCTATGTGTAAGTACTCTAGTTTTTCCAGAACCTGCTCCTGCTAATATAAGTACTTGACCCTCAATTGTAGTTGCTGCTTCATATTGTTCCTTATTAAGCAAGCTTTTTAAATCCATTAAATCACTCCTCTTCCTACAATAAAACTAAACTTTATTATACCATATAAATCTACATATTATCTTGTATATAAATATTATTATTTTAAATACACAAAAAATAAATGACCATTTAAAAGATGGCCATTTATTCAAATAATTACATTATAATAATATATTTTTATAAACTAATTATAATAATTTAAATATCAAAAGACTTTTTTATTTCAAATAAATAAAAAATAGATATTTTTCTTGCAAAATTAAACAAATAAAAAACGCAACCCTTGGGGCTAGGTTGCGTTTCAGCAATAAGCAATAAATAAAAAGGGGGCTATTTATTCCTTTTATTTATCCTCGCACAACTATTATATTAGATGTTTACTTAAATTGCAAGTAATCTAATATCTTTTTTGCAAGTTTTCCTACATGAATTTTTCCTTAACAATCGTTCAAAATTAAACAGTTAAAAATTTTTGTAAAGTATCGCTAATTCGCTTTCTGAAAGCTCTTTATATTCGCCTTCTTCTAAATTTTCATCTAGTTCAAGATTTCCAAAAGAAATTCTTTTAAGATAAGTAACTTTCTTACCTCTAGCTTCAAACATTCTTTTTACTTGATGATACTTTCCTTCTTGAACAGTAACTTCAACTTTAGATGAATCCTCTAAATTTTCTATTACTTTAAGCTTTGCACTCATACATTTATAACCATCATCTAAAGTTACTCCATTTTCAAAAGATAAAATATCCTTCTCTGTTATTGGAGCATTTATCTCTGCATAATAAACTTTGTCTACATGATATTTAGGTGATATTAACTTATGATTTAAATCACCATCATTAGTTAATAATAATAATCCTACCGTATCCTTATCAAGTCTTCCTACAGGAAAAGGTTCAAAAACTTGATCTTCCATGTATAATAAATCAATAACAGTTTCATCTCTTTTATCATAAGTTGCAGAAATAACTCCTGCTGGTTTATTCATCATTAAATATATGTACTTTTTATATTCTACTTTTTCTCCATTTATAATTATAATATCTTTCTCTGGATCTACTTGAAGTCCACTATCTTTAACCTTTTCATCATTAACTGTAACAAAGCCCTTTTTAACAACTTGCTTTATTTCTTTTCTAGTTCCATAGCCTAAATTTGACAAAACCTTATCTAATCTTTCCACTAAGTAATCACTCCTTAAAAATCACATTTATATCTGTGGTTAGTATAAAGCAAAGCTTAATTAATTACAACTTATTATAAATTAAAATAAATAAGACTCTATTTTCTTATAAATATTTATTTTAGATAAATATTATGTAAAATAGAATCTTAATAAATTTTCTTATATTTTTATTTTACCTTAAATTCAAAAATATCATAGTCCTCATAAGAACACTTCTTATAATAACTCTTACTTAAAACTAAGATTTTATATTTCCCTGGAACATAAGGCCTGAAAGAGTAATAACTTTTTCTACTATATTTTTGAACTAAAGACCAGTTTCCATTTATCATTATATAATACTCATAACAAACTCTACTTCCACCTTCACATTTAGTATAAAAATTTATTTCTTCATTTATTTTAAATTCATTTTCAGAAGAAACTACTTTAGTATTTGTAATAGGTAAAGCTTCACTTACATAAAATTTTATTTCTCTCTTTGAATCAAAGCCCTCTTCACATTTAACATTTTTAGCAAAAACATCAATTGTATATTTTCCTGGACATTTTGGAGAAACTTTAAACTTTTTGCTTTTTATATAATCAGTTTCTTCAACAGTTTGTCCATTAACTTTAGTAACATACTTAACTTTTATTTGCCTAGTATTTTGTACTATAACTTCAATTTCAATATCATCTCCAACTAGAAAATACTCCTTAGCTGGCACTAAAATATGTTCAATCTTTCCTTCAACATAATCTCTAACCTTTAGATTTAAAACAGTATGAACATCATATTCCTTTTTTGAATACTTATCTTTTACTCTTACCTCTAATTGATAATTTCCTTTTACTTTTGGAATAAATTCTACCCAATTATTATTTCCAAAATCAATTTTTTCTAATAAATCTCCCTCTTTGAAAATCAAAAATGAATATTTTAAATCAGATGAACCTTCAGCATTTACCTTAAGTTTTACTATTTCATTTGTTATTGGAGCTTTATCCTTATCAAAAATTAATTCCTTTATTCTTATTGATTTTTTATGTTTTTTCTCAATTTTATAATTTAGTTTTGATTCAATTTCATAATCACCTATAAAAGCCTCATCTTTAACCCAAAGAGTTATTTTATAATTACCTTCCTTTTTAGTATTCCATTTAAAGTTATTACTTTTTATATATCCAGTATCTTCTGATATTTCTCCATCAATTTTAAATCTATATAAAAGACTACTTCCACCTTCAACTATAGCTTTAATATCTATTATTTCTCCTCTTTCCTGAGGAGAGCTTAAATCTGTTGTAAAACTTCTAAGTTGTAAAGCTTCATAAGGTTTTACTTCATAAACCATAACTGCTCTATCATCAAATTCTTTATTAGAATACATGTCTCTTATTAGACATAAAAGTTTATATTTTCCTTCTTTAAATTCCTTAAAAGTAACTGTTTTATTTGAAGAAAAATCTTGTATACAAGTTCTGCTTCCATCAGGTGAAATCTTAACAAATTTATATAAAGCCGTTCTCTCATCTTCAAAATTTGCTTCCACCTCAAAGGTAAGGTCTGAATTTACAATTAACTTTTTACTTAAATTTAGAAAATTTGTTATTTCAGGTTTTATAAAATCCTTTGCGGTAAATATAACAGTAGCATAATCATCAGCAGCATTTGTAGAGCTAGTTTTCTTACTTTCAATTAAAAACTCAAACTGTCCACTTTCATTTATTGTATAATTTAATTTTTTATCTAGAGTATAATCTTTTACAAGTTGCCATCCATTTTTTCCACTTATGAAAAATCTATTCATTACATCTGATTCACTATTTTCAATTTCTAATTTAGCTTTTTCTCCTATGTTAAATACATCCTTATTAAGATATATTCCCTTTATTAAGCTTTCTTCTTTATAATTAGTTTCTTTATCTTTTTCCTCTGAATTTTTCATAAGTTCTTTAGTATCAAACTTTTCAGTAACTTTATAATCAAAAGGTTTATTAGAATTTTCTTTCTTACCTTGAACCATTATCATATACTCTCCATCTTCATTAGGAGTCCATAAAAATTCATTATCTTTTTCAAATTCCCTTAAGGTTTCCCATATTCCATCTTTCCCTATTAAAATTTTATAATTTAAGTTTTCTTTTGTATTATTTATTATTTTAATTTTTATGAAACTATTATTTAAAGCTTCTAACTCTAAAAGCATTTCTCCCATATTGCTACGCCCCCTAAACCCCTAAACTTATGATAAATAAATTATATTATACTTGTGTTTTTATGTAAATATTTTCTATTTTTATTCCCATAAAACACTTTATTTCTACATTATTTATAAAGTGTATAAAAAAAATTTAAAATGTCTATAATATAGTTAGTGTTAAATGACACTATAAATCTCCTAATTTTATTATATCCATATAATCAAACCATTAAAGAAATCTCAGCCTTTCTGGGATTTCTTTTTAATTTTCAACGTTTTTAAGTATTAGAAGTTCTAAATTTTTATAAAGTCTTTCATCATCCTCAGCTTTTCTCTTATGACTTCCTTTTATTTTACCACCAGCTTTTCTATTCTTTTGTTTTAAATGTCTTTCAAACAATAACCTATCTATATTATTATTGTCATACACATATCCCTTAGGACTTATAGCTAAAGCTCCCTTTCCTAAAGACATTGCAGCTACTCCATAATCCTGGGTTACTACTATATCATTTTCATTGGTATTATTAGCAACATACATATCTACGCTTTGAAAGCCATGGTCTACAATTTTTACCTCTGAATAATCTGAACTTATACTGTGATTTATAGTGCAATAAATTAAAACCTTTATTGAATATTTCTTTCCTACCTCTTCAATTATTTCTCTCCCTGCACATCCATCACCATCTACTATTATTTTCAAAATATTATCCTCCAAAATATTTTTAAAAGGGAAATAACTTATTTATATGTTAAAAAGGAGCCCTTTAAAGAGCTCCCTTTTTTAAACTTAGTTATTATTTTAATCTTTCTTCTAATTCAGCTTTTAAATCTTCAAAGCCTGGTTTTCCAAGTAAAGCAAACATATTTTTCTTATAAGCTTCAACACCTGGTTGGTCAAATGGATTTATTCCTAAAATATATCCACTTATACCACAAGCTTTTTCAAAGAAGTAAACTAATCTTCCGAAATAGTATGGAGTTAACTCTGGAACATTAACAACTATATTTGGAACTTCTCCATCATTATGAGCAACTAAAGTTCCTCTAAATGCTTGTTTGTTAACATAATCCATAGTTTTTCCTGCTAAGAAGTTTAATCCATCTATATTTTCTTCGTTAGCTTCTATAACTATTTCTTCTCTTGGAGTTTCTACATTTACAACAGTTTCAAATATATTTCTTCTACCTTGTTGAATATATTGTCCCATTGAGTGTAAATCAGTTGAGAAGTCAACAGCTGCTGGGAATAATCCCTTGTTGTCTTTACCTTCTGATTCTCCATATAATTGTTTCCACCATTCATTGAAGAAATGAACTGATGGTTCATAGTTAACTAATATTTCTATAGCTTTACCTTTGTTGTATAAAGCATTTCTAGCAACTGCATATTTATAACATTCATTATCAGCTAATGAAGGATTTAAGTATTCTTCTCTAGCATCAGCAGCTCCTTCCATCATTTCATCTATATTTATTCCAGCTGCAGCTATTGGTAATAATCCAACTGCTGTTAAAACTGAATATCTTCCTCCAACATCATCAGGAATTACGAAAGTTTCATATCCTTCAGCATCTGCTAATGTTTTTAAAGCACCTCTCTTAGCATCTGTTGTAGCATATATTCTCTTTCTAGCTTCTTCTTTTCCATATTTCTTTTCCATGTAATCTTTTAAAATTCTGAAAGCTATAGCTGGTTCTGTAGTTGTACCTGATTTAGATATAACATTTAAGCTTACATCTAAACCTTCAATAGCTTTTAATAAATCAACCATATAGCTTGAGCTTATGTTATTTCCTGCATAGAATATAGCTGGTGTTTTTCTCTTATCTTTTGATACTGAGTTATAGAAGTTATTAGTTAACATTTCTATAGCTGCTCTAGCACCTAGGTAAGAACCACCAATTCCTATAACAATTAAAACATCAGAATCGCTTTGTATTTTTTTAGCGGCTTCTTTTATTCTTGCAAATTCATCTTTGTCATAATTAACAGGTAGGTCAACCCATCCTAAGAAATCATTTCCTGCTCCTGTTCCATTATGTAGTTTGTTATGTGCTTGGCTTATAGTTTCTTGCATGTAAGCAACTTCGTGAGATTTTAAATATGGAGCTGCTTTTGATAAATCAACAACTAATCCTTTTTTCATTATTACTACCTCCATTAGCGTTTATAAAATTATTTTATCCACGCCATCAATATATATAATATAATCGCAAAAATAATTAATCCTCCAAAGACCATTGGGAATATTATTGCGTATTGCGCTAACATTATAGCAACCAAATCCTTAAAAGTTGGCTTTTCTTTATCCTTAATTTCTTCCATTAACCTCTCATACTCTTCTTTTTCTTTCCTTCTAGCTATTTCATCTTTAAACCAAAACAAACTAAATCCTCCCATTTACCATCCGTTAATATTTTATCATTTATTATTTGTGTATTACAATACAATCTAAAATTTTTTATATTTTTAATGAAAATTTCTTATATATAGTTATAGTGTAGGAAATTTTATGTCCCTACACTACAAATTTAATTCTAAAATTAAGCTTTTAATTTATTTTTCTTAAAATGTAATTTATTTAATTAAACCAAATGGCAAGCTACAAAATGATTTTTTCCTACACATTTATACTCAGGTGCCTCATTTTTACATTTATCCATAGCATATGGGCATCTAGTATGAAACTTACATCCCCTTGGTGGATTAGCAGGAGATGGAATATCTCCTTTTAAAATTATTCTTTCCCTTTTAATTGTTGGGTCAGGTATTGGAACAGCTGATAATAAAGCCTTTGTATATGGGTGTAATGGATTTTCATAAAGTTCATTTTTAGGTGCTAATTCTACTAAACTACCTAAATACATTACTCCAATCTTATGACATATGTGCTTTACTATACTTAAATCATGAGATATAAAAAGATAAGAAAATCCCATTTCCTCTTGTAAATCCATCATTAGATTTACAATCTGTGATTGTATAGATACATCTAAAGCTGAAACTGGCTCATCTGCAACTATAAAACTTGGATTTAATATTAAAGCTCTTGCTATTCCTATTCTCTGCCTTTGTCCTCCTGAAAATTCATGAGGATATCTTTTCATATGATATCTTGCAAGTCCACATCTTTCTATGGTTTTAGCAACTCTTTCTGGAAGTTCACTTTTACTACATAAGTTATGACTTAAAAGTGCTTCCCCCACTAAAGAATCTACTGATAATCTTGGGTTTAAAGAAGAATAAGGGTCTTGAAATATCATTTGCATTTTAGGCCTTAAGTCTCTAAGTTCTTTCTTTTTAAGAGCAAATATATCTTTTCCTTCAAAATAAACATTTCCCTCTGTTTTTTCAAATAATCTTAAAATCGCTCTTCCTGTTGTTGATTTTCCACAACCTGATTCTCCAACTAATCCTAAAGTTTCTCCTTTATCAATAGTAAAACTAACCCCATCAACAGCCTTTACATTACCAACAGTTTTAGAAAAAACTCCTGCTTTAATAGGAAAGTATTTTTTTAAATTTTCAACTCTTACAACAGTCTTATTCTCCATCTACTTTCCCTCCTTCATATAACCAGCATGAAACTTTATGCCTATTTCCAACATCAATAAGATGTGGTTGCATAGTAGTACATTTTTTCATACATCTATCACATCTTTCATTAAAGTAACAATTATCAGGCATTCCTACTGGATTAGGGACTTGTCCTGGTATTGAATAAAGTCTAGTTTCATTTCCATTTACTGATGGCTTAGATTTAAGTAATCCTTGAGTATATGGATGAAGAGGATTTTTAAATAATTCTAAAACTGGTGCTTCCTCAATAACTTTACCTGCATACATTACAACAACATAATCTGCCATTTCAGCAACAACTCCTAAGTCATGAGTTATTAATAATATTGATGTATTTAATTTTTCTTTAATATCTCTCATAAGGTCTAAAATTTGTGCTTGAATTGTAACATCTAATGCAGTTGTTGGCTCATCAGCTATTAAAAGCTTAGGATTACAACAAACTGCCATAGCAATCATAATTCTTTGTCTCATACCTCCTGATAATTCATGAGGGTAAGACTTTATTATCTCTTCAGCTCTAGCTATACCAATTATTTTTAAAACTTCTATAGCTTTTTTTTCTGCTTCTTCCTTTGATAAATGTTGATGAAGTATTATAGCCTCACATATTTGGTCTCCTATTTTAAATACTGGGTTTAAAGATGTCATAGGCTCTTGGAAAATAACTGAAATATCATTTCCTCTCATATCCATAAGCTCTTGCTCTGTAAATTTTAAAACATCTTTTCCTTCAAAAAGTATTTCTCCACCAACTATTTTTCCTGGAGGACTAGGTATAAGTCTCATAAGAGACATGGCTGTAACAGATTTTCCACAACCAGACTCTCCAACTACACACACAGTTTCTCCTTCTTTTATTTTAAAACTAACGTTATTTACCGCCTTAACAATTCCCTCACCTGTATGAAAGTGAGTTTCAAGATTTTTAAATTCTACTAATGTTTTTGTCATTTCCTTTGCCCCCTTAGACCTTTAGCTTAGGATCTAGAGCATCTCTTAATCCGTCCCCAAAAATATTTATTGATATAACAGTTAAGAATATACATACACCAGGTGGTATCCATAACCACCATCTATTAGTTAAAGTATAGTAATCTTGAGCTGTTTGTATCATATTACCCCAAGTTGGTGTAGGTGGTGTAACTCCAAGACCTAAGAAACTTAAAGATGATTCAGTTAATATTGCTCCCCCAATTCCTAAGGTAGCCGAAACTATAATAACTGCTAGAGTATTAGGTAATAGATGCAAAAACATTTTTCTAGTATCTGATAAACCTAAAGCTTCTGCAGCTTGCATAAATTCTTGTTCCCTTAAAGAAAGAACCATACCTCTTACCATACGACAAGTACCAGTCCAACTAAGAGCACCTATAATAAACATAACTATAAATATTCTATATTCTGGTGGTATTTTTAAATCTGACATTATAGCAGAAACCATTATTAATAAGGATAAAAATGGGAAACACATAAATACATCAACAATTCTCATAATTAAACTATCTATAAATCCACCATAATATCCTGCTAAAATACCTAAACTAGTTCCTATAACTATTGAAATACCAACAGCAACTATACCTATTGAAAGAGAATATCTTCCTCCATACATAAGTCTAGCTAAAACATCTCTTCCTGATTCATCAGTACCTAGCCAATGAGTAGCTGATGGTGCTTGATTTGTTTGTAATAAATCAATGGTTAAATGGTCATGTGGATATACCATAGGACCAATAACTGAAATTAAAACTAAAACTAATAATATAAATAAACCACCTAAAGCTAATTTATTTTTTCTTAATCTTTTAAAAGCTACAGTCCAAGGGCTTTCTATTTTTTGTGTTTTTATTTTTTCAACTCTTATTGCCTCTTCTTTACTCATTAAAAAGCACCTCCTACTTAAGCCTTATTCTTGGATCTACCAATGCATATATAATATCAGCAAGTAAATTTCCTATTAAAACTAATATAGCTAAAGTAAGGTTTATACCCATAAGTAAATAGTAATCTCTATTATTAACAGCACTTAACTGTACTGGACCGATTCCTGGCCAGTTAAATATTTTTTCTGTTAATGTAGCTCCTGAAAATAACCCTGGAATTGACATTCCTAATAAAGTTACAACTGGTATAAGAGCATTTCTTAGAGCATGTTTATAAATAACCACCTTTTCTTTTAATCCCTTTGCTCTAGCAGTTCTTATATAATCTTGTCTAACTACCTCAAGCATACTTGACCTAGTATATCTCATCCATCCACCTACACTTCCAAGTGTTAAAACTATAAGTGGTAAAATCATATGCTTTAGCACATCAAATACATACTTCATCCCCGTATATGCACTACCTGGGGTTGTCATACCCGATATTGGAAATAAATTAAGTTGAACTCCTAAATATTTAATTAAAATAAGACCAAAGAAAAATGACGGCATTGATATTCCCATAAGGGCAAATACCGTAAAAAATTTATCAAAAAATGAATATTGCTTTGTTGCTGAAACTATACCTATTGGTACTGCAATTATAAGTCCCAAAATTAAAGATGCCGCCCCTAAAATAAATGAGTTTGGTATAAACTCTTTCATAACCTCTGCAACAGGTCTTTTATAATAAAAAGATTCTCCTAAAGAACCTTCTGTTACAACTCCTTTTAACCAATACATATATTGAGTTGTTTTTGGCTCATCTAAATGATATTTTTCTCTTATTGCCTGTTTTGTTTCTACACTCATATTTGGATCCATATTTGCTGTAATAGCATCACCTGGTGCCATAGCAAATATGAAGAAAAGTACTAATGATACACCAATAATAGTTGGTATTATTAATAGTATTCTTCTAGTTATATACTGTAGCATACTGTCTTTCCCCCCAATTTTTAAAAATTAGCCTGGATTTTACGTCCAGGCTAATTTCTTCTTAATTTATTAAAATCTTATTGATTCCCATTGTCTAATTCAAGTTTATGCACATCATGAGTCCAATCTATATAAGTTGAAGGATTATAACCTTTAACTCTTGAATTTGATGCAAACATCTCTTGTGCATTTCCAAGAAGAATATAAGGTACATCTTCAGAGAATTTTAATTGCCATTCATCATAAGCTTTCTTTCTATCAGCTTCATTTGTTGTTCCTTTACCTTCTTTTAATAACTCATCTGCTTCTTCATTTCTCCATCCAATATTATTAAATCCGCCTGGTACATCTTGAGAAATTGCAAATATTCCTGATGGGTCTGGGTCTATTGAAAGATTCCAAGCACCATTATATATGTCATACTCTCTGTTATTAACTTTATCCATCATTGTTCCAAATTCCATAAGTTCTGGTGTAACTTTAACACCTATCTTCTCCCATGATTGTTGAACTATTGGAATTAATGCATCAACATATTTAGAACCAGTATAAGTTAACCATTGAAGTTCTAATTCAACTCCATCTTTATCTCTAATTCCATCTCCATTTGTATCTTTCCAACCTGCTTCATCAAGTAATTGATTAGCTTTTTCTAGGTCATATTCATACTTAGGAACATCTGGGTTATATGCCCATGAAGTAGGTAAAATATGTGAATTGTATACTTGTCCATATCCTTGATAATAAGATTGCATAAATCCTTGTCTATCTAAACCATAAAGCAATGCTTGTCTTACTTTAGGGTCTTTAACTTTATCACTTCCATAGTTAAGCCCCATGTATCCATAACCATTTTGCATGTATAAGTCTAAATTTAAGAATCCAGCTTGTTTTAATGGATCTATATTTTCTGGTTTCGCACCAACTCTATCTATATCAACTGTTCCAGCCATTAATTCTTGTAATAATGTTTGTGCATTTGTAACCTTCATTACTATATAAGGTATCTTTGGTTCTCCTTTCCAGTAATCAGCATTTTTTTCAAATTTAACTTCTTGTCCTGGTTTAAAATGAACAAACTTATAAGCTCCTGAACCAACCGGTTCTAATAATTTATCCTTAACAGCTTGGAAATTTCCTTTTTCAAATTTATAAACACTCTCTGGCATAATTCCATATTCAAAATTCCATATACCAGCTGCATCAGTTTCTTTATTCGTAAATGATATTGTGTAATCATCAATTACATTTATACCCTCAACTTTAGTTACATCACCCTTATTGTATTCTTCATAACCAACTAAATTATTTACAGCATCCATTCTTGGCCCATCATAGCTTGGATCACAAATAGAAGTAAATGTGAATGCTACATCATTTGCTGTTAGCTCTTGTCCATTTGAAAACTTAATACCTTTATTTAGTTTAAAGGTATAAGTTTTTCCATCTTCTGAAACTTCATAACTTTCTGCTACATTAGGAACAGGCTCTCCTTTTTCATTGTTAGTAATAAGCCCATCAAAGATTAATTTATTAACCCATGAATCATAAAGAGTAGATGCATATATTGGTACAAATTCACCTTTTGGGTCTGTAGTTCCCACAATCAAAGTATCTGTTCTATTTTTTGCAGCTTCTGGAAGTGCACTAGGATTTGCTGCCTCAATTCTCTCTGGCTTTGATAAGTCTTTAACAGTACCTCCTGTTTGTGTGCTACCATTTACTGCTGTTTCATTAGCTCCTCCACAACCTGTAAAAAGCATTGAAGTTGCTAAACCCGCCATTAATAACGCAACTAATTTTTTTTTCATTTAATATGCCCCCTTTAATATTTATTGTTTTGATATAACAAAATTTTAAATGCCCCATAAATAAAATATTGTTATAAAAACATACATTTAATGTTATTTTATAAATAAAGTTTTATTGTATATCTTTTATAATTTTTATCTTATAAATAAAATAAGTTAAAAATTATTTTTAATAAAATACTTAATTTAATAAATTATCAAAATAAAACTTTATATATAATTATTTTATTAAAACCAAATGTGTCCATAATAGAAAAACATTCGTCTTTCAAATTTATATTATTTGTATTTTAATTTATTTCCAATATTTTTGCAATATTGTAAAATTATTTTTTCATTATAAATATTTTCACATTTTATTATTAATTACTATTCATTTTATTAACAATATTAAATGTTTTTTAACATTAGTTTTTTATATTTTTTATCAACCTAACAATTTTTAATCATTTAATTATTAATTTCAAAGCACAAAGGCATATAAAAGCTATTATTTTATCAATTTATTATTTCTTTTCAATTTTATTAAAAAAGTTACATTTTATTTTTATATTAATGATAAGCTTTCCAAAGATTTGAATTTTTTTAGATATAGATAAAAATAAAAAAATTTTATTTTTTTTTATTAGAACTGATTTTAACTAAATTACTTAAATAATGTTTTATTCAAAATATTTTTAACGTTAAATATTTTTTAAATGTTTATCCTTTATTATAAACTCTTTAATATCTTTATAGTATAATTAAACAATCATTCTACTATGAAAGGGAGATGTTTATGAATTCTTTTGACTTTATAGGTTTCACTTTTGAACCCTCAATAGGCGTGTTAGATATAGAAACAATGGAACTTTCTTGGGTAAATAAGGTAAAAAAAGACGATGAGATTTTTAAAGGTTTACAATGCGACTTTGATTACTATTACTTTAATAATATCTTAATAATTCCAGAACCTACTCCTTCTCCAAGAATAAATTGGAATAAAAAAATTATAATAGAAAATACCTTAGAAATAGATTGTATAGGTAAAGGTAAATACATATATTTCTTTCACTTTGAAAAACTTGATAACTGTATTTTCGCCAAATCTCTAACTCTACCAGAATACATATTTTTAGAAAATAATATTTCTATTGAGTAACATAATTTATACATAAAAAATACCCTATAGAATAATCTTTTTTAGATTTTATTCTATAGGGTATTTAATTAAAGAATAAACTTTTTGTTTGTAATTGCTTCTATTATTCCCACTCAATAGTTGCTGGTGGTTTTGAAGTTACATCATAAACAATTCTGTTTACTCCCTTAACTTCATTTACTATTCTTCTTGAAACCTTATCTATAACTTCATATGGTATATGAGCCCAGTTTGAAGTCATTCCGTCTGAAGATGTAACAGCTCTTAATCCTACAGTATGACAATAAGTTCTTTCATCTCCCATAACACCAACTGATTGTATGTTAGGTAAAACTGCAAAGTATTGCCAAATTTCACTTTCAAGACCTGCTAAAGCTATTTCTTCTCTAAAGATAGCATCAGCTTCTCTAACAACTTCTAATTTATCTTCAGTAACTTCTCCTAGAACTCTTATTGCTAATCCTGGTCCTGGGAATGGCTGTCTCCATACTAAATGATGTGGAATTCCTAATTCCTCTCCTACAGCTCTTACTTCATCTTTAAATAATTCTCTTAATGGCTCTATTAATGAGAATTCCATATCTTCTGGAAGTCCTCCAACATTATGATGACTTTTTATTACTGCTGAAGTATCTGTTCCACTTTCAACAACATCTGGATAAATTGTTCCTTGAACTAAGAATTTAATATCTCCTAGCTTTCCAGCTTCTTCTTCAAAAACTCTTATGAATTCTTCACCTATAATCTTTCTCTTAGCTTCAGGTTCTGAAACTCCCTTTAATTTTCCTAAGAATCTATCTTTAGCATTAACTCTAATAAGATTCATATCAAAACCTTCTTTAAAGATTTTTTCTACTTGGTCTCCTTCATCTTTTCTTAATAGACCATGGTCAACAAAGATACAAGTTAATTGCTTTCCAACGGCTTTATGTACCATAACAGCAGCAACTGATGAATCAACACCACCTGATAATGCACATATTAACTTTTTATCTCCAACAATTTTCTTTATTTCTGCTATTTTTTCTTCAGCAAAGGAAGCCATTGACCAAGAATTTTCTAAACCACATATATTGTAAAGGAAATTTCTCATCATATCTTGGCCAAATGGAGTATGTTCAACTTCTGGGTGGAATTGAACTCCATAAAGTCTTCTTTCTTCATTTTCCATAGCAGCAACTGGACAAACATCTGTATTAGCTATTATTTTAAACCCTTCTGGTGCTTCTGCTATATAATCAGTATGACTCATCCAACAAGTTTCAGCTGATTCTATTCCCTTAAATAATTTTGAAGAATTATCTAAAGTTACATTAGTTTTTCCATATTCTCTAACTGGTGCTGTACCAACTTTTCCCCCTAAAAGATGTGCCATTAATTGGTCTCCATAGCATATTCCTAATATAGGAACATTTAAGTTAAAAATTTCCTTATCTAATGTTGGAGTATTTTCTCCATAAACTGAGTTTGGTCCTCCAGTAAAGATTATTCCCTTTGGATTTTTTTCTTTTATCTTTTCTATGCTATATGTGTAAGGTATTATTTCACAATAAACTCCACATTCTCTAACTCTTCTAGCAATTAATTGGTTATACTGTCCACCAAAGTCGACAACTAAAACTAAATCTCTCATTCGATTTCCTCCACAATTTCATTTACGTTTTATGTATAAAATATATTCAACAAGATGCTATAATCTAACATCTTGTTGAAAATTTTAATCTAATTTATTGGTTAACACTATAATTTGGTGCTTCTTTAGTTATGTTTATATCATGAGGATGACTTTCTCTAAATCCTGCTGAAGTTTGAACTACAAAATTAGCATTTTCATATAAATTTTCTAAAGTAGGTGCTCCAAGGTATCCCATACCTGACTTTATTCCACCTATTAATTGATATATAGTATCTGCTAAATGACCTTTATAAGCTATTCTTCCCTCTACTCCTTCTGGAACGAATTTTTTAGTTCCATTTTGGAAATATCTATCACTAGAACCTTTAGCCATTGCTCCAAGTGAACCCATACCTCTATAAACTTTATAACTTCTTCCTTGATATATCTCTATAGCACCTGGTGCTTCTTCACACCCTGCAAAGATTGAACCCATCATAGCTGCACAAGCTCCTGCTGCCAAAGCTTTAACTATATCTCCTGAATATTTTAATCCACCATCAGCTATTACTGGTATTCCTAATTTTTTACCTTCTTCAGCACAATCCATAACAGCTGTTAATTGAGGAACTCCAACACCTGCAACTATTCTTGTAGTACAAATTGAACCTGGTCCTATACCAACCTTAACACAATCTGCACCAGCTTCTTTTAAATCTCTTACAGCTTCTGGTGTAGCTATGTTACCAGCGATTACTTGAAGTTCTGGGTATTTAGCTTTTATTTTTTTAACCCCTTCAATAACTCCTTTTGAATGACCATGAGCTGTATCTAAGACAATAACATCAACCTTTGCCTTAACTACTGCATCAACTCTATCCATCATATCATTAGTTACACCAATTGATGCACCACATAAAAGTCTTCCCTTCTCATCCTTAGCTGCATTTGGGAAAGCCTTTGCTTTTTCTATATCTTTTATAGTTATAAGCCCTTTTAAATTATTATCATCATCAATTAAAGGTAACTTTTCTATTTTATGCTTTTTTAATATTTCTAAAGCTTCAGTTAATGTAGTTCCTTCTTTCGCAGTAACTAATGGGCTTTTTGTCATAACCTCTGAAACTTTTTTATCGTAATTTGTTTCAAATACTATATCTCTATTTGTTATGATTCCAACTAGTTTTCCTTCTCTTGTTACAGGAACTCCTGAAATTCTATATTGAGCCATTAAATCTAAAGCTTCGCTTACTGTGTGATCTTCTGATAAGAATATTGGATCTGTTATTACTCCATTTTCTTGTCTTTTTACTCTATCAACCTCTTTTGCTTGGTCCTCTATTGTCATATTCTTGTGGATTATTCCAATTCCACCTTCTCTAGCCATAGCAATTGCCATCTTAGATTCAGTAACTGTATCCATACTTGCACTCATTAATGGAATATTTAATTGAATTTTTTTAGTTAATTGAGTTTTTAAAGAAACCTCATTAGGTAGGACCTCTGATTTGTTTGGTACTAATAATACATCATCAAATGTATATGCTGTTTTTAATATTCTTGCCATACTATCGCCTCCACACAATATCTTTAAGTTAATTACGTACAATTGAATTTTTAATGTTTCTACCTTTTTTAAATTCCAATTTATTTTTTGAAAGCAAACTTGCAAATATACATAAAGAATGAATTTTAGTGTTCAAAAAAAAGCATAATAACTCCTAAGTGAAGTTAATATGCTTATAGTACCCCTATAGTATATCAAATTCACTCATAGACGGAAATTTAAGGTTCCCGGTAGAAACGCCTTGCCCTATTCAAAGCTTATACGAGTTTATTTATATTCCGTTTTGTTTAATTTTTATTTATTATAATCTATGAAATAAAGCTTGTCAATAAAATGCATAAAATAAATTCCAAAACTTATTTATTGCATTTTTTAATTCAAAAATGACTATAAACGAAATAAAAATTGCATTTTAACCTCAAAAAAATAATTTATCAAAGAATTTTTACTTTTATTTACACACAAACATTTTTATATTCTTCCAAAAAATCTTACATATTTAATTAATTATAAATTAACATGAAAAAATTTACTTTCTTTTACTATTTATATTCCCTTTAAAATTTTATCCTTAATATAAATAAATTTATATTAAAAATATACTTTAAATATATTATGCTCTAAACCATATCTATAAATACTAATTAAAATAAACTCTAATAAAAATTATAATTTAGAAACTTACATTGTAAAATTTATTAAATAAAATATAAATAAGCTATTGCATCACCAAAAAATATTAGTATTGTAGTTGATATTGAAATAAAAGGAACAAAAGCTATTTTATCATTTAATTTATTATTTCTAAAAATAATAAATATTAAGCAAAAGATTCCTCCTACTATAAAAGATAAAAATATATTCACTATTGATAATTCAACACCTAAAAATATTCCAGAAATAGCATATACCTCTCCATCTCCACTCCCTATAGAGCCAGTAATTTTACTTAAAATTGATATAAATAAAAAAGATATCAAAAACCCAAGTAAATAATTAAATATACTATTGTTAAATATAATTTTTTCAAAAAAAATAAATATTATTCCTAAAACAATAGCTGGATAAGTTGTAATTGCATATATATACTGTGTTTCATAATCAATTAATGCAATCAACATAAGAAAGGTTATTAAAGAGATATACTTAACCGTAAAAAAAGACATACCATAAAATTTATAAATAAATGAATATAGTAATCCCATGATTACCATGACTATAAATTTAGTTATGTATCTTTTTTTATTTAATAATATATATTTAATCTTTGATTTAATATAGGTAATAGTATATATCTTACTTATATATTTAAAACTTTTATAGTATTTATAAGCAAAATATCTTAATGATTTATAATTTTCTTTCTGAATATAATCTGAAATTATATTTAAACACCAACCACTTAATAATCCAATGAAAAAAAATATTATATACAAGCTTCCTCCTCTTTTAATATTATTTCATAATCCTATAATTTAAATAAAAGGATATAACTTTAAAATTATATCCTTTTAAAAACTTAAACTATTGTAACCTCAACTTTCTTACCATCAGTTATATTAGCTAAATAAGCTTCTCCTTTCTGTGGCTTTTCTAATCCATCAAGTAAATCACTTAACTTTTCTTTTCCTTCACCGCTTATACCATTTATACTTATAGAATCCTCTTCTACAGTTATTTTTATTTCTTCTTCTTGTTCACTTATAGCTTCTTCAGCAAGAAGCATTTCAATAGAACGTTCTATTGTCATACAGTTTTGCTTATCCACCTTATTCTTTGCACTTTCTTTAATATAAGAAAAATTAGGTGCTATAACTGTTAGTATTATAGCCATAATAGCTAATACTACTGTTAATTCTATTAAGGTAAAGCCTTTTTTCTTTTTACTAATTTTAAATTTCCATTTAAATTTTTTCATATTACACTCCTTTAAATGTTATATAATTTTTATCTATAATTATTAACATTTAAAGGTTTTATATACAAAAAAAAGAAGATTCTTTTAAGAATCTTCTTTTTTTATATCATTAGTATTTTTTCACTTCATATAGTTTGTCTAATTTAAAGTCATTAGTATTTCTAATGCCATCTTAATGTTTTTAAATACAAAGGTTCATATGTAGAATTTAAATCATTAGTAAAATTTAAATCATTAGTTTTATAAGTTTCTCTTAATAATTATATTATCTCATGTACTTATAAATCTTTTGTACTTTATATTTGTATACTAACATATTAATTTCCATTTGTCTACAAAATAATACAATATTTATTATTTTTTTTAATAATTATATTATTAAAAACTTTTATCAATCAAAAATTAATACTTTTAATTACAATTATTAATAAAAATCAACTTCTTTTTCGACATTTGTTACATTTATAGTCTTATATGTATATATTTTCTCTATAAAAGAAAAAAAGATGGCAATTTCTTGCCATCTTTTTTTTAATACATTCCGTCCATTCCCATTCCAGGTGCTTGTGGAATTTCTTTTTCAGGTATATCTGCTACTGCTGCTTCTGTTGTTAAGAAGGTTGAAGCTACAGATGCTGCATTTTGAAGTGCTGATCTTGTAACTTTAGTTGGGTCTACTATTCCTGCTTTAATCATATCCTTATAGTCTCCTCTTAAAGCATCAAAACCTACTCCTAAAGCACTACCTTTAACTTTTTCAATTATAACAGAGCCTTCTAAGCCAGCATTATGAGCTATTTGTCTCATAGGTTCTTCTAAAGACCTTACTATTATATTTATACCAACTTGTTCATCCGGTATATCTGAATTTAATTTTGAAACTTCATTTATAACATTAACATAAGCTGTTCCACCACCAGGAACTATACCTTCTTCTACAGCAGCTTTAGTTGCAGCTAAGGCATCTTCTATTCTTAATTTACTTTCTTTTAACTCTGTTTCTGTAGCTGCACCAACTTTAACTACTGCAACTCCTCCAGCTAATTTTGCTAATCTTTCTTGTAATTTTTCCTTATCAAATTCTGAAGATGTAGCATCTAATTGTAATTTTATTTGATTAATTCTATTTTTAATTTCTTCTGAATTTCCTCTTCCATTTACAATTGTAGTACTCTCTTTAGTAATCTTAACACTTTCAGCTTCTCCTAGCATATCTAATGTAGCTTCTTTTAAATCTCCTCCCACTTCATCAGATATTAAAATACCTCCAGTTAAAGTTGCTATATCTTGTAACATCTCTTTTCTTCTATCACCAAATCCTGGTGCTTTAACTGCAACACAAGTAAAAGTTCCTCTTAATTTATTAACAACTAATGTAGTCATAGCTTCTCCTTCTATGTCATCAGCTATTATTAAAAGTTTTTTACCTGCTTGAACTATTTGTTCAAGTAATGGTAGTAATTCTTGAATATTACTTATTTTTTTATCTGTAATTAATATTAAAGGATTGTCTAAAATGGCTTCCATTTTTTCTGTATCTGTAACCATATAAGCAGAAACATATCCTCTATCAAATTGCATACCTTCAACAACATCTAATTCAGTACCCATTGATTTAGATTCTTCTACAGTTATAACACCTTCATTTCCAACCTTCTCCATAGCATCTGCAATTAGCTTACCTATTTTTTCATCAGCTGCTGAAATTGCAGCAACTCTAGCTATATCTTCTTTTCCATTTACAGGTTTAGAAATTTTTTGTATTTCTTCTACAGCCTTTTCAACTGCTGTTTTAATTCCATTTCTTATTAAAATAGGATTTGCACCTGCAGTTACATTTTTTAATCCTTCTCTTATAATAGCTTGTGCTAATAATGTAGCTGTAGTTGTACCATCCCCTGCAACATCATTAGTTTTTGTAGCTACTTCTTTAACAAGTTGAGCTCCCATATTTTCATAAGCATCTTCAAGTTCAATTTCTCTTGCTATAGTAACACCATCATTTGTTATTAATGGTGAACCAAATTTTTTATCTAAAATAACATTTCTTCCTTTTGGTCCTAATGTAACCTTAACAGTGTTAGCTAATTTATCTACACCAGCTTGCATAGATCTTCTTGCTTCTTCACCGAATAATAATGTTTTAGCCATACTAATTTACCTCCCAAATCTATCATGAATATATAAATCACTTATATTTAACTATTCAACTATTGCTAATATATCATCTTGTCTTAATATAGTGTATTCTTCACCTTCAAATTTAACTTCTGTTCCTGCATACTTAGAGTATAATACTTTATCTCCAACTTTAACTTCCATTTCGCTTCTTTTTCCATCAACTATAGCTCCTGGACCTACTGCAATAACCTCTGCCTCTTGTGGTCTTTCTTTAGCTGTTCCAGTAACAATTATTCCACTTTTAGTGGTTTCCTCAGCCTCTAGTCTTTTAATAACAACTCTGTCTCCTAGTGGTCTAATATTCATTAAAAACCCTCCTTAAAAATGCTAATTTATTTAGCACTCTTTATTATAGAGTGCTAATTCTTACTATTATCATATAATTTACCAGTTGTAAATTCAATAAGTAAATTTATTTATTTAGAATATATTAGTATTATTTTCTATCTTTAAATTAATTTATCTTAATATTTCTTCTATTCTTTTGAAATTTCTTTAATTTACATATTTAAAGATTTATAATTATTAAATTATAAAATAATATCATATATTTAAAGCTTACGTACTATAAATTAATACTAAAACTTTTATTAAAATATGTATTTTTGTTTATTATTTAATAAAAAAGTCTAGAATTAAAAAAATAATTATTTAAAGGAGTACGTAATGTTTAAAACTTTAAAGGATTTTATATTTTCAATCTACCTTTTAATAAGCTCTATAATAATTTCAGTACTTATAACATTAAATATATCCCCTATTATCTATTATATACTTATTAAATTTAATAAAATACCAAAATTTAATAATATTAGCACTAATGAACTTTTAAAAGATTATAAAAATATAATAAATTACTTAAATTCACCTGAAATTGAAATTCTTAAATTTAACAACTTCAAAATTAGCAATATAGGGCAAATTCACTTTTTTGAAGTTAAAGAAATATTTTCATCCTTATATTTAATGGCTTTAATATCTATAATAATAGGTATTTTAATTTATGTATTTTTTAAAAAGTCTAACTCAAACCTTTCCTTTAAAGGTTTTAATATGTTCTTTTATGAAGTTATATTGATATTTTTCACTTTAATTATTTCTTTTTATATAAACTTTTCAAAATTATTTACCATTTTTCATAAAATATTTTTTAATAATGACTACTGGATTTTTGACCCTAAAAAAGATGAAATAATAAATGTCTTACCTGAATCCTATTTTTTATTGTTAGCTTTATTTATATTATTTTTAGTAATGATATTTTCCATAATATCAAAAATTTTTTACACTATAAAAATAAAAAAACTAAAATCTACCTTTATTAAATAAAATATTAAAATTAAAGCTTTTAAATTAAAAAAAGCTTTAAAATAAGGTTTTTTTAATTTTAAATATATGTATTATAATATTTAATAATATTATATTTATTTAAAGGTGGTTAACTTGACTAAAGAAAATATTTGTAATCTTTGTAAAAGGAGTGTTCCAGAAGTTACAAAACATCATTTAATACCTCTTGAAAAGAAGAAATTTAATGAGGAAGTAATTTCTCTTTGTATTCCCTGTCATAAGCAAATTCACGCTCTTTTTAGCAATTATGAATTATCTTTTAGACTTAATTCTCTTGAGAGAATTAAAGAAGAAGAAAAAATAAAAAAATATCTAAACTTTATTAGAAAACAACCTGGAGAAGCAGATATCTCAATAAAAAAATCAAAAGCTTTAAGAAAAAAAGGACGATATTATTAAAATAAAAAAGAGCTTAAATAACTAAGCTCTTTTTTTATTTAAAGTTTTATTCCATTTTCTCTAGCATAATAAAATAAATACTGTTGAGCAAATCCTGAGTATTCTCCAAATCTTTCTCTTGCAAAAATTCTTATTTTATTTAAAGAAGCATCATCAGCACCATAAAAATGCATCATTGCTCTTTTAACCCATACATCTACAGGAAATGCAGAACTTTTTTTCATGGAAAATAACATTATACAGTCTGCAACCTTTGCTCCAACTCCCATAAATTCTTGAAGTCCTTTATGACAGTTATCAGCATCCATATTGCTTATCTTTTCTAAATCATATTTTTCTAGTATTTCAACTATGTCCTCTTCAGGTGCATTTAATATTCCTTTCTTAGCTAACTCACAATCATATATCTTTTTAGTTGTATCAACTATATACTTACTTCTAAATGAAGCCCCTGTTTCCCTTATATCATCAATTGATGCTTTAGATAAACTTTCTGGACTTGGAAATGAATAATAGTCTTTGCCTTTATACTCTATTTTATTTCCCCATCTTTCACTTATTTTCTTTATTGTTTTTGAAATAACAGGAATACTATTTCTAGCTGATATTATAAATGATATAACAAGTTCAAAGGGTTCTTGATTTAATATTCTTATACCATATCCAAATTCAACAGCACTTTTTAAAGTTTCATCCCAAGATAAAGCTTCTTTAACCTTTGAATAATCCCTTTTTAAGTCAAAATAATCAATCCATATATTTTCAAAATCTTCTTTGTTAGTATTATATATTATTACATCATCTCCCTTTTGAGATACTTCTATAACCCTACCAAAGGCAACACCTATGTATGAATTATTTTCTGTTTTTTCCCATCTAAAACATTGACCACACTCAAAAACTTGTTTTATATTAAAATTTTTAGTTTCTCTTAAGATAACTTCATTATCTTTATATTCTACACTTTTAAAATCCATTTTTTTCACCTATCTTTCTCTTTGTATAATTTCATCTAAAATTTCAGCTGCTGTTTCTATCATAACTATGCATCTTTTGTCATCATCTTTTCTATATTTAGCTTTTAAATCAATACAATTATAATATCCTAATTTATCATAAAACTTTTTCATAAATTCTTCTGTTAAAGCTTTTGTCTTAGGACTTTGGTGTCCTCTATCTTCAGTAAACATAACTCCTAAAACTCCAGCTGCTCCAGTTATAGCCCCACAGATATTTCCTATAGCTAATCCTCCACCAAAAGAAGACATTACCTTTAAAGTTTCCTTTGATAAATTTAAATTATATTCTTCATTTGCAGCATACATTATGCACTCTGCACAATTTAAGTCATGCTTTTTATCCCACTTTTCTCTAGCTTTTTCAACTAACATGTTATACCTCCAAAATAAAGTTTAATTTCTATAAAACCTTATCTCATAAAATTAATTTTAAAAGTCATTAACTTAAATAATAACCTCATACTACTAATATTATACTAATAAGAGTTATTAATAAATAGTATTTAATAATATAAAATAAACCTAAAGAAACTAAAATACTTTAATTTCTTTAGGTTTATTTTTAATTCTTAATATTCTTTTTATTTCCTTTAAATGTGTCAAATAATATGCTTATAGCAATTAATATCATAAATCCAGAAATAACTATAGGCTTTGATAAAAATATAGTTAAATGTCCTAATAAAGGTATGTGAAATAAAACTTTTCCTATAAAATTTTCTTCATTAACTAAGCCACTATCTTCAACATTGTTATTATCACCTTTTGTTATAAATCCATCATCCTTTTTTCCTATTACTCTATGAGTAACCACATTCCCCTCAGATTTAAATGTTATAATATCTCCTTCTTTAATTTCATTAAAATTAGTATTTTTAACAACAACTAAATCTCCTGTTTTTATTTTAGGCTCCATACTACCACTTAATATTGTATAAGTTCTAAAGCCAACAGTTTTAAAGATTTTATCTGATTTACTCATAAAATTATTTATTAAAATTATAATTAAACAAAAAATAATTATGTAATATATTATATTAAATAAACTCTTATTTTTCATAAATTCACCTATCTCTGAATAAAAATATAAAATTACAATATATGTATATTCTAATAAATCGAAAAATATTCCTATTTTTTTGAAATAAACTATAAACTCTTTTTTAATTAATTTAAAAATTAAGAAAATAAAAAGAGGTTGATAAATATCAACCTCTAAATTTACTGCAATCTAAAAAATTATATTAATTCTACATTATAAAATTTCAATAATTAAGCTTTATAGTCATAGAATCCTTTACCTGTTTTTCTTCCTAGCCATCCAGCTCTAACATATTTTCTTAATAAGCTATGTGCTCTATATTTAGAATCACCAGTTTCCTTAAATAATACATCCATTATAGCTAAACAAACATCTAAACCAATTAAATCTCCTAAAGCTAAAGGTCCCATAGGGTGATTAGCTCCTAATTTCATTGAAGTATCTATATCTTCAATAGATGCTATATTTTCTGCATATATTCCAACTGCTTCATTTATCATAGGAATAAGAATTCTGTTAACAACAAAACCTGGTGCTTCAGCAACTTCTACTGGAGTTTTACCTATAGCTTCTGATATAGCTTTAACCTTTTCAAAAGTTTCTTGTGAAGTAGCCATACCTCTTATAACTTCTACTAATTTCATTATTGTTGCAGGATTAAAGAAATGCATTCCTATAACTTTATCTGGTCTATTTGTAGCAGATGCTACTTCTGTTATTGATAAAGAAGATGTATTTGAAGCTAAAATAGCTTCTTCTTTACATATCTTATCTAGCTCTGCAAAGATTTGTTTTTTAATGTCCATATTTTCTACTGCAGCTTCTATAATTAAATCACAATCTGCAGCTAGACCTAAATCAGTAGTTCCTGTAATTTTTGATAAAATAGCCTCTTTATCTTCTTCAGTTATTTTTCCTTTAGAAACTAATTTAGTTAACCCTTTATTAATCCCTGCTAATCCTCTATCAACAAATTCATCTTTTATATCTCTAACAATTACTTCATATCCTTTTTGTGCAAATGCTTGAACTATTCCAGCTCCCATTGTACCTGCACCAATCACAAAAATCTTTTCCATATTAAACTCCTCCTAAATACTCTTTATTAGACTTTTAATTTTAAAAGTCATACACCATAAATTGAAAAATTTTATAAGTTTACCCTTTTTATATTTATATATTTATTTATATTAAGCTTCTTCCTTCATAGCCTTTAACTGTGCTATAAATTCTGGAACAACCTTATTTACATCTCCAACTATTGCATAATCTGCAATTTTCATTATAGGAGCATTAGCATCTTTATTTATAGCTATTATCATATCTGAGTCTTGCATACCTGCGGCATGTTGAATTGCACCTGATATACCACAAGCTACATATATACTTGGTCTAACAGTTTTACCAGTTTGTCCAACTTGATAATCTTTATCTATCCAACCCTTTTCTACTGCTGCTCTTGAAGCTGCAATTGATCCATTCATAACTTCTGCTAATTCCTTAAGCATCTTAAAGTTTTCTTCTGAACCTATTCCTCTACCACCAGCAACTAATACGTTAGCTTCTGATATATCGACAATATCTTTATGTTCTTTAACTATTTTAACTATTTTTGTTCTTATATCCTCTTCATTAAATTTTATATCAACTTTTTCTACAGTAGCATCATTTTCACCTAAAGGAAGCTTTTCAAAAACTCCTGGTCTTACTGTAGCCATTTGTGGTCTATGTTCTGGACATACTATTGTAGCCATTAAATTACCACCAAAAGCTGGTCTTGTTGCTAATAAATCTCCATTTTCAACATCAACGTCTAAAGATGTACAATCTGCTGTTAATCCAGTTTCTAATCTTGCAGCAACTCTTGGACCTAAATCTCTTCCTATAAAAGTTGCTCCTATAAAAATTATATTTGGTTTTCTATCCTTAGCTAATTCACATATAGCTTTTGTATAACCATCAGTTGTATAGTGTTCTAACTCTTTATCTTCTACAACTAAAACTTCATCTGCCCCATGTCTTGATAAATCTTCAACTAAGTTTTCAACATTACTTCCTATTAATAAAGCTGTTAACTTTGACCCTAATTTATCAGCTATTTTTCTACCTTCACCTAATAATTCTAGTGAAACTTTTTGTAATTGACCTTCTCTTTGCTCAGCAAAAACCCAAACGCCATTAAAATCTGCTTTATTCATCTTAAATACCTCCCATAATCTTAGATATAGTGCTTTTCTTTTAATTTACCTAGTACATAATTAACTGAATCCTTAGGTGATTCCTTAACTATCTCTCCTGCACCCTTAGCCTCTTTAGTCATTGATTTTTTAACCTTTGTTGGTGAACCCTTTAATCCTAATTGAGACTTGTCTACATCTATATCATCAGCTGACCATACTAAGATTTCATCATCAGATGTATCAAATATATTTTTAACATTCATATATCTTGGTTCATTTAATTCTTTTATTGCAGTTAAAAGTACTGGTTGTTTAACTTTTATTAATTCATATCCATCTTCTAAAGCTCTATTTACTAATAAGCCATCTTCTTCAACTTTAACACCTTGAACATAAGTTACTTGAGGGATATTTAAGTGTTCAGCTATTTCAGGCCCAACTTGTGCAGTATCACCATCTATAGCTTGTCTTCCTGCAAATATTATGTCATAATCTAATTTCTTTAATGCTCCTGCTAAAGCCTTTGATGTAGCTAATGTATCTGCTCCTGCAAAAGCTCTATCAGTTATAAGAATTGCTTTATCTGCTCCCATACATAAAGCTTCTCTTAAAGCTAATTTAGCTTGAGGTGGTCCCATACTTAAAACAGTTACTTCTGCTCCATTATTATCCTTTAATTGTAAGGCAGCTTCTAAAGCGTGCTTATCTTCTGGGTTTATTATTGATGGAACTCCATCTCTTATAAGAGTTCCTGTTTTTGGATCTATTTTAACAGCTGTTGTATCTGGTACTTGTTTTAAACAAACTACTATTTTCATCTCAAAGCCCTCCTAAATTATCTTAATATGCTTCCTGCAATAACCATTTTTTGAACTTCTGAAGTTCCTTCGTATATTTCAGTTATTTTAGCATCTCTCATCATTCTTTCAACTGGGTATTCCTTAGTATATCCGTATCCACCAAATAATTGAACTGCCTTAGTTGTAACATCCATGGCTACTTCTGCAGCAAATAACTTAGCTCTTGCAGCATCTACTGAATAAGGTTTACCTTCTTCTTTTAAACAAGCTGCCTTATATACTAAAAATCTTGCAGCTTCTATTTTAGTATCCATTTCTGCTACCATCCATTGAAGTCCTTGGAATGCTGATAATGATCTACCAAATTGTTTTCTTTCTTTCATGTATGCAACTGCTTCTTCTAAAGCACCTTCTGCTATACCTAAGGCTTGAGCAGCAATACCTATTCTACCACCATCTAAAGTCTTCATAGCTATTCCAAATCCCTTTCCTTCTCTTCCAACTAAGTTTTCCTTTGGAACTACACAGTTTTCCATAATTAACTCAGTTGTTGATGAAGCTCTTATACCCATTTTTTCTTCTAATTTACCAATTGAAAAGCCTGGAAAATTCTTTTCAACTATAAATGCAGAAATACCTCTTGTTCCTTGACTTTTATCTGTCATGGCAAAGATTATAAAAGTATCTGCAACTCCTCCATTAGTTATAAAAATCTTACTTCCATTTAAAATATAGTTATCGCCATCTAATGTAGCAGTAGTTTGTTGACCAGCTGCATCAGTTCCTGCTCCTGGCTCAGTTAATCCAAAAGCTCCTAACTTTTCCCCTTTTGCAAGTGGAATTAAATATTTTTCTTTTTGTGCTTGTGTTCCAAATTGTTCTATTAAAGAAGCACATAAAGAAGTATGGGCTGAAACTATAACCCCTGTAGTAGCACAAACCTTTGATAATTCTTCAACAGCTAAAATATAAGATAAAGTATCTCCACCTGCGCCACCAAACTCTTTACTAAAAGGTATGCCCATCATTCCTAATTTGGCCATTTTTTTAACATTTTCCATTGGAAATCTTTCTGTTACATCTATTTCAGCCGCTATAGGTTTAACTTCATTTTGAGCAAATTCTTTAACCATTTGCTTAACTAATTCTTGTTCTCTTGTTAATTGAAAGTTCATTTTAATTACCCTCCTTAAATCCATACAACCATTTTAAAAATTATTTATTTTTAAAAGTTTTTTCTCTTCTCTCTAAAAAAGCACTCATTCCTTCTTTTTGGTCTTCTGTAGAGAAACATTTTCCGAAATCTCCAGCTTCTATAGCTACAGCTGAATCTATATCAACTTGAATACCTCTATTAATTGCATCTTTACATAACTTAACAGCTATTGGTGCATTATTAGCTATTTTTTTTGCTAAAGTCATTGCTTCCTCCATTAATTTTTCTGGTTCAACAACTTTATCTACTAACCCAATTCTTAAAGCTTCATCAGCTTTTATAATATCTCCTGTATAAATAAGTTCTTTAGCTTTGCCTTGTCCAACTATTCTTGGTAATCTTTGAGTTCCACCAAAACCTGGTGTTATACCTAAACCAACTTCTGGTTGAGCAAATTTAGCTTTTGAAGAAGCTATTCTTATATCACAAGACATAGAAATTTCACATCCACCACCTAAAGCAAAACCATTAATTGCTGCAATGACAGGCTTGTCTAAATTCTCTAATCTTCTAAATACCTTATTTCCTAATAATCCAAATTCTTTACCCTCTTCTTCATTTAAGTCTTTCATTTCTGCTATATCAGCACCTGCAACAAAAGCTTTATCTCCAGCGCCTGTTAAAATAACAACATACAAATCATCATCTTTTTCTATATTTTCTATAGCAGTATTTAAATCTTTTAGTGTCTCTGAGTTTAGTGCATTTAATGCTTTAGGTCTGTTAATTGTTAAAACTCCGATGTTTCCTTGCTTTTCAAAGATTACATTATTTAATTCCATTTTATTTCCTCCCTCATATACCATAGCGGATATACGGTTGTAAATGACTTTTAAAGTAATTTATAACAATATAACCATTATTATCCTAAACTTTCACATAATTAATTGTTAATTTTGTAACAAGCAAAGGCAAAAAAATAATTGAAGTACCCTGTACTTCAATTAAATTATAAAACTTAATAGTAAATTTTTCAATATATTTTTTTGAAAATCTAATACTAATTTTCCATTTTAAACAAATTTTTATAAAATAAATCCAATTTATTTTACGTCATTATGATTTAAAAGATACACTAAAGTCATCATACTTTCGCTTAAATGTACATTCTCAACTTTTACATTTTTAGGAACATTTAAGTCTAAAGGCGCAAAGTTCCATATACCTTTTATTCCACCTTCAACTAAGTCATTACATACCTTTTGTGCATTAGTTCTAGGAACACAAATTATTCCTATTTCTATATCATTTTCTTTCACGAAATCTTTTAAATTTTCAACATCCTGTATCTCAATATCTCTTATTTTTATGCCAAACATTCTTGGATTAGCATCAAAAATACCTTTTAATTTAAAGCCTAATTTATTAAAACTATTGTAATTTGCAATAGCCTGACCTATATTTCCCGCACCGATTATAACTGTATTATAATCTCTATTAAGGCCTAAAATATTTCCTATGTTATTATATAACTCCTTAACATTATAACCATAACCTTGTTGACCAAAATCACCAAAGCAGTTAAGGTCTTGTCTTATTTGAGAAGCTGTAAATCCTATTTTTTCACTTAATTCTTTTGAAGATATTCTATCAACATCATTTTCCATAAGCTCTTGTAAATATCTATGGTATTTAGGCAATCTTTTTACTACAGCCATAGATATGCCTTTTTTCTTTTCCATTTAAATAGCACCTCTTTCTAAAATTTTTATTTTTTTAAAAAGCAATTACTTTTTAGACTATATTCTAAAATCTAATGATAAAATTACAAAATTAACCTTATAAAATATTATCATACCCTAAAAAGTTTGTCTATATTTTAACATTCTTTTGGTTTTACTATGAAAAATATATGTATTTTTGTGTATTCTTTACAAATATTAGAAATTTTTATTTTCTTAATTAATATTATTAAAACTATGTAATCTATAACATATCTATACTTATCTAATAAATTTCTACAAAAAAAATAAGGCTTGCGTGGCTAAAACCCTACGTGCACACAAGCCTATTTAAACATTTCATAATGTTTAATATAAAAGTTTAAGGGAATTATTTACAATCTATACCCTATGCCTGAAAGTATTCTTACCATATTAAGATAGCAAAAAATTTAACCATTGTCAACAACATTAGACAAATTTCACGCTTATAAATTTTTACTCTTTAATATTCTACTTGAATTTAAAACAGCTATTAATGTTACACCTACATCTCCAAATACAGCTTCCCACATATTAGCCATTCCTAAAGCACCAAATATTAAAATTATAACCTTAATACCTAAAGCAAAAATTATATTTTGCCATACAATTGCATTTGTTCTTTTAGCTATTTTTATTGCCTTTATTATCTTACTTGGCTTATCATCCATTATAACTACATCTGCTGCTTCTATAGCTGCATCAGAACCAACACCACCCATAGCTATTCCTATATCAGCCCTAGCTAAAACAGGTGCATCATTTATTCCATCACCAACAAAGGCAATCTTTTTTCCTTTACTTTTATCTTTAAAAATATGTTCTAACTTTTCAACTTTATTTTGAGGAAGTAAACTGCAATAAGCTTTATCAATTCCTAGTTCTTTAGCTACACTATCTCCAACTTTTTCATTATCTCCAGTTAACATTATAGTTTGCTTTACTCCTATTTGCTTCAATCCACTTATAGCTTCTTTAGAATCATCCTTTACTTCATCTGAAATAACTATATATCCTAACTCAGTTTTTTCATTTGCTAAGTAAACAACAGTTCCTATTTCATCTATTTTAGATATTTTTATATTAAACATATCCATTAATTTTGAATTACCAGCTAAAAAGATATCATTGTTAATTTTAACCTTTATTCCTTTACCTGAAATCTCTTCATAATCTGAAATTAAAGATTTATCAACTTTTTCTTTTAGCTCACTAACTATAGACTTAGCAATAGGATGATTTGAATAATACTCTGCATAAGCTCCTAACTTTAATAATTCTTCATCCTTTAAATTGCTTGTACTTTGTACTTTATGAACCTTAAAAGTACCTTTTGTTAAAGTTCCTGTCTTATCAAAAACTATACTCTCTACATTATTTAAAGCTTCTAAGTAATTACTACCCTTTATTAATATACCATTTTTAGATGCTAAACCTATTCCAGCAAAATAACCAAGTGGTATAGATACAACTAATGCACAAGGGCAAGAAACAACTAAAAATATTAAAGCTCTTGAAATCCAAGGAGAAAAACTTTCTCCCATAACTAAAGGAGGTATTATGGCAAGAGCTAAAGCTGAAAATACTACAACTGGTGTATAATATCTTGCAAACTTCGTTATAAATTTCTCTGTTGGTGATTTTTTATTACCTGCATTTTCAACTAAATCTAATATCTTAGAAACTGTAGATTCACCAAAACTTTTTGTTACTTTTATTTTTAATAATCCACTTTTATTTATAGAACCTGCTAAAACTTCATCTTTTTTATCAACTTCCTTTGGAAGTGATTCTCCTGTTAAAGCTGAAACATCAAGAGTTCCTTCTCCTTCTAACACAATACCATCTAGAGGAATTTTTTCACCTGCTCTTACAATTATTGTTGAACCAACACTTACTTTATCTGGTGAAACTTTTTTCTCTTCTCCATTTTCACCTATTAAATTTGCAAAATCTGGTCTTATATTCATTAAATCAGATATAGATTTTCTTGATTTATTTACTGCATAATCTTGGAATAGTTCTCCTACTTCATAAAATAACATTACTGCTACACCCTCTGGGAACTCACCTATGGCAAAAGCCCCAATTGTAGCTATAGACATCAAGAAGTTTTCATCAAAAACTTGTCCTTTTAAAATGTTTTTACATGCTCTTAAAAGAACCTCTCCACCAGCTATAATATAAGCAATACCAAAAATAATAAACTCATAAGTTTTATCTAATTTAACTATCATTCCTATAATAAATAAAGCTAAGGCAATTGCAAGTCTTAATAATTCTTTTTTATCTATATTGCCAGCAATTGAATTATTACTTTCCTTCTTATGAGCATGACTATGACTACCTTCATGACAACATGAATCTTCACAAACATGACTATTATTTTTCATATCACTTTTATTTTTTAAAACTTTTACCTCTGGCTCTAAATCTAAAACTATTTTTTTTATCTTTTCTTCTAGTCCTTCCTTTGAAACACCTTCTTTTGGTGTTACAAGTAAAAGTTTTGTTGAAAAATTAAGTACAGCTTCTTTAACTTCTGGAAGTTTATTAACTTTATCCTCAATTTTCCCTGCACAGTTTGCACAATTTAATCCTTCTAAATAAAGTTTGATATCATTCATTTTAAATACCTCCTTTTCATTAAAATATAATTATTTTATTTTTTCTTTTGAATTATTCTAAAACATGATTTAATCCCTCATTAAATATATGTTTAACATGGTCATCTGCTAAAGAATAAAAAACTACTTTTCCATCTCTTCTAAACTTAACTAATCTAGCTTGTTTTAAAACTCTAAGCTGATGAGAAACAGCTGATTGACTTACTCCTAATAACTCAGCCATATCACATACACACATTTCTCCCTCAAAAAGAGCACATAATATTTTTATTCTTGTTGAATCACCAAAAACCTTAAATATTTCTGCCAATTCATAAAGCACTTCTTCTTTTGGTAAATGTTCCTTAACTTTACGTAGAATATCCTCATGGATATCAAGACAATTACAACTTTCTATTTTATTATTATTCATATACAAGACTCCTATTATTTTTATATATGAGCATCTGTTCATATGTTCATTTTTATTATATGTTAAATTACTAAAAAATGCAATAAAAAAAGACTATATTTTACATATAGTCTTTCACTTCTCTTTTTAAAAATATCTCTATTTCTTTTAAAATATCTTCTTCTCCTACAACAAGTAAGATATCATCTTGTTCAAAAATTATATATGGCCCTGGAGATATTATAAGATTTCCTTTTCTTCTTATAGCAACAATTGTAGCCTTTGTGTTTTGCCAAAATCTTGAATCCGAAATACTCTTTCCTATTAAAAAACATTCCTTTGGCAACTCTACTTCTATAGGAGTTAGTGGATTTGTATGTCTAAGCCTATTAGAATAATCTACTATTTTATCAATCATTTCTCCTATACTTTTTTCTATAGACTTTTTTTCTTCCATTAAAAAATCTATACTTTGTTTTAATGAAGCTACGCTTTCTATAGAATGAAACCTATTTATAAAATCATAAGCATTTTCCCTTGAAATGATAGTTATCCCACTACCCTTACTAGAAGATACTACTTTCATTTCCTCTAAAAGCTTAACAGCTTTTCTTACAGTTTCTGGAGATACATTATAACTACTTGCTAGGGTTGACCTTCCGTGTATCCTTTGCCCTACCTTTATATCATTATTATATATTCTTCCAGCTATATCTAAGGCTATTTGCTTATACATAGGCTCATTTACTTTAATCTCCATATTTATCCCTTTCTATAAAAAATGTTATATTATAATTTTAACATATTTTATTCATTAAAGGAATTTTTTGTATTAAGCTATTGCTGCTGAGTAAACTGCTTTAGTATTAGCAACTATGCTATCATTTATATATCTAACTACACTAATACAAGCAAAGTAAGCATATTTAAGGTCATTTTCATAACTCTCTCTTTTTCTATATAAGCTATGTGCCTCTTCTAAAAATGTTTCAACTGACATTTTTCCCCATATAGTAAAGTATTCCTTAGAAGGAATATATGTTTTAGCAAAGTTAGCTAATTCTTTTTCATACTTAACATGCTTATTCATGCTATGCTTAAATTCCCATCTTTCACTATGAGGAATACAGAAAAAATCACATACAAAATGGCATATAACTCCTAATTCTTGACTAAATCTACTTACTGAAAATTTCTTTTTAAAGTCTTCCATATTAAGAGAAGATAATTCTTTTATCTTATTAACAATCATATCAAAAGATTCATCTAAATAATGTTTTCTTAATTTATACTTTGAAACCATATCTGGCTTTACATTTCCATATATGAAGTTTTTATCACTTATTTTGAAATCTACCTCAACATCTTTTAATATATTTTGCGCAATAAGAATATGAGTGTTCATTAACATAATTTATTACCTCTAATCTTTTAAAAGTTTCTTATTAATATGATATTTCATCTCAATAAGAGTATATTACAAAAACATTTTTTATTTATTAAGTAATTATTAATTAATTATTAATTAATTTTTTATTAATATTATCATAATATTTTTTTCTAATTATACAAATTTACACAAAAAAATAAAAACTAGAAACAGATAATATCTATTTCTAGTATAAAATCTTAATAATTATATTGTCCTACATTTTCACAAAGTCTTATATCTAAAGTATCCTCTGAAAGAGTCTTCTTATAAGAACATAAAAATTCATTTAACTCAGTATCTTGAAGGTCTATATTCTTAGGACTAGTTATAAGAACTTTATTTCCTTCTAATATTAATTCTATATCATTTTTATCATTTCTTATAAAATATGTAGTAACGCTTGAAGTCTTTACTTTTCCTTTATACTTTTCTTGAAAACTTAAAGTTTTTCTTAAGCTTTCATAATCCCCATTTTTTATACCTAAACTACTCATATCTATTCCTAGATTTTTCATTTGTCCTTCAATATCACCCATGTCAAAGCCATACCTTTTTAACATTTCTGTTTGGATATTTAAAAACTTTTCTTGAGAAATATTATTTTCGTTCATATATTTAGTTATCTCTCTTGAAAGGTCTATCATGCTCATCTTACCTTGAGCTACTGAATAATATAAATCATAAATATATGATTCAAACTTATCTATATCTTTATCTCTTGCCTTGTTTTTTAATTCATTAAAATCTACAATTCTATCACTCATAAAACAATACCTCCGTAAAGTTCAAACTTATATTATTACTATAATAACACAAAAATTTATTATTAACATATTATAATGGTTAATTTTACTTATATTTATGTGAAATTTATTTTAAAGAAAATAATTATATAAAAAAATTCTGTATGATAAAACATACAGAATTTTTATAGAATTAACCCTTATAAATAATCTTTAAATTCCTTCTTACTATTAATAGAATTCAATAAATGCTTAATCTCTTGATCTCTTCCTTTATCCATAACTAAAATAACATCTCCAGCATCTACTAAAACCAAATTTTTTATTCCAAAACCTATTATCAATTTTTCCTTACCAAATATAGAACAATTCTCACATTCTTCTAAAAAAACATTTTCTGAACTTCTATTAGTTCCCTTAGGCTCTAAAAATCTTCCTAGAGCTGAAAAAGTTCCTATATCATCCCAAGAAAAATCACATTTTATTACAAAGGATCTTCTTGTTTTTTGCATAACACCAAAATCGATAGATATCCCATCTATTAATGCATATTGATTTTTTATTACCTCTTCTTCATCCTCTTCTCCAATGTGTTGATATATCTCCATTAAATTCTTATACATTCTAGGAATATATTTTTCAATCTCTCTTAATATAACATCAGTACTCTTAATAAAAGTGCAATGCAACAACCGATAATTGGAAACATAGAATTTAACTTATATCAAGAGAAATTAAAGCAATCAATGAAAGAAAAATATTATAAACTTGTAACTGATTATAATATTAGCGAAGAAGAATATATGGAAAATATAGATATATTTATATATGTTCATTATCCATTTACTCTAGATGAGGGATATCTTTCTCCTAAACATTTTAAAACTTTTTGTGGGCTATTTATGATTCCTTACACACTAATAGCAGATGAATATTATTTATTTGTTTTAGGTGACTATGCAAATGATATTTTAAACATACGAAAAGCTTTCAAGTACACTCAAAAAGATTTGGCAAAAAAACTTAATATTAGTCCTGTTGATATTTATAAGTTCGAATCTTACTTAAAATATCCCACAAGATTACAATATAGAAAAATAAGCAAAATAATATAGAAAGCTAGTGGCAAATGCCACTAGCTTTTATAATCTTTTCATCAATAAAATCTAAATTTAATAGATAATATTTTTATTTTAAATTTAGGTAATTAAATGGTTGTAGTATACTGCATCCACTTAATTGCCTAATAAATTTAACTTTTCTTATAAATTATCTCACACTTTTTTTCAAATCATCAAAAGTTAAATTATTTATATCTTCTTTATTTTTTACGACACCAATAAAATTTATATTTTCCATTAAAGATGTATTAAAGCCTTTCCTGTAAAACCTTAGTCTATCTCTTTCCAATATTGGAGTTGGTGCAGTTTTACCTACTCCATCTAATATTAAAATCATATTTTTATTTAATTCACTAACTACATTTATGAATTGACATAATTCACCTATATGCACCTTTCTATCTCCAGTTTTTGAATGTTCTATCTATATAGCTTCATCATTATTTTTAAAATATAAATCTGGATTATAAAACTTGCTATTAAATTTTTCTTTTTTAAAATCGCTTATATCAAATTTTTCTTTGAATTCATTTAGTTTCTCCCATTAAATATCCATTCGTATTCCATAATCTCTAAGCCACTCTTTTCTAACTTCATAATCACTCATTACTGAAGATAATAATTGCCAAAATTCATGAGAATGGTTCATATAATACATATGACACATTTCATGAACAATTATATAGTCTAGAGCTGTTGATTTAGCCATTACACATCTCCAGTTAAATAGTAATTCGTCTTTACTTGTACAACTAGCCCATCTTTTCTTTTGTTCTTTAACTTTTATATCTGTTGGTTTCTTATTAAAAAATTTTTGATAGTATTTTATTCTTTTGGCAACTTGTTCTTCAGTTTTTTCTCTATACCATTCTTCCATAGCCTTTTTTATTATTTCATCATTTTTTTCCTTTACGTAAACATGAAACTTTCCCCTAAATAATTTTACAAATGAATTATTCTGTAAAGTTTCATCTACATGAATTTGTAATGAATAGTTTCTTCCTAGGTACATGAATGATTCGCCATTAACGAATTCTCTTTTAACTTTCTTCTCTTCTATATGTCTAAATTCAAAAAGCTTTTGTACTATCCAAGCTCCTTTTGACTTAACTATTTCCTTAATTTCATCTTCAGAAGTATTCATAGGAGCAACTACTAAAATATTTTTAGGTGGCTCTACAGAAATACTTATCGTTCTTCTATCTCTAAATTCAATTCTGAATTCTATTTCTTTTGTTCCAAATTGTATTTTACTTTTCATATTCTACCTCAGATTTTAATCATTCTGCTTAGAATTATATATAATTAAACTACTTCAAAATGTATCTTAGCTAAGTTTAGAAGTGGTTCCATTATTTTTTCTCTAACATCCCTAGGAATTTTTTTAGCATACTTTTTGATTAGCATAAGCTTTATTCCTCTCTCAACATCATTAGTTTTTGAAGGATTAGTAACCCAGTCAATTCCACTGACATCTTCAACTACAGTTCTAACATCTTTGGCTATTTGTTTAGAAAGTTCTACTGTTTCATCAGATATGTAGCAAGCTTTTTCTTCCTTAGCTATGAATTCTTCGCCACCATCTTCTAAGTATTTTTTTACTACTTTAAAGAACGCAAACTCTTTCTCATCTAGTCCTAAATCACTAGCCTCATTAGCAGCTCCATCTTCAACCTCAGTCTTAATAAACTCATATAATCTTCTTTTTCTTTCAATCCAATCGTTTTTTGTTTCATCTAATATCTTTTGAAGTCTCTCCAATAGTGAAGCATAATAAACTGGATTTTCTTTTCCTCTAATATTTATTGTATGCTTAATTGCATGTTCCATAGCAGATGCTTGAGCCTCATCTGATTTTAGAGTGTTTATCTTACCTTTAAAATCTTTTTCAAATAATGTTATTGGTTCAATCCAACTTCTAACTCCTAGTGATTTTAAATGAGTTTCTATTATTTCTCTAACCTTTTCTCCACAATCAGCAATATCTATGGATTCACTTGGACTAAACTTAGCTTTAGCAGCCGCTCTAATATATGATAGCCATTTCAAATCATTTAATATTTCTGTATCAACATGTGATGGTAAAAGACTTTCAACTGCCCCCGAGAATTTCCTATACATTAATTCAAATTCAGCTCTTTTATCTTCTGGCTCAATTTTATTAACAAGAGCATCTAAATTATTTTTATCCACACCTCTAAACATAGACATTATAGATTCTCTATAAGCTAACATTTCATTATATAAATCATCTAAAGATTCCATAGGTTTACCTAATTCTTCTTTATCAAATATAGCTAAAGCATCCTCTAAGTAATTTGAAATTCCATAATAATCTACTATGTATCCACATTGCTTTGTAATATTTTCTTTTACTATTTCTCCATTTTCAAGTTGTCTCTCAACTTCTCTTGTTGATGTTCTATTAACCCTTGCAATAGCTTGAAGTAAAGTATGTTCTTTTAGTGGTCTATCAAGATACATAACCTGTTCAATAGGTGCATCAAATCCTGTTAATAACATATCTTTAACTATTAAAAATGTTAACTTGTCCTTATTTATAGGTTTCTTAAATCTTTTTATTAACTTTTCTTGCTCTGATTTTGTAGTAAAATGCTTTTTTAAGTGAGGTTTATCATTATTATCTCCTGAGAATATTACTTGAGCTTCAAATCCTTCACCTAATATTTCTTTCATATGTCTATTTAAAGCATCATAATATTTTGCACAAGCTTCTCTTGATACACATACAATCTGTGCTTTAAATCCATTAGGAAGTATTTGTTCTTTATAGTGTTTTAATAAATCTTTAGCAATTTCATCAATTCTATCTTCTGATTCAACAACAGTTTTTTTATTAGCATATTTTTGTTTAATAGCTTCTTTTTCTTCATCAGTTCTATCAGAAAAAGCTTCATCAAATAATTCTTCTAAAGATTCTCCTATTACCTGTAAGTCTGGTCTCCTACCTTCATAAACAATCTTAACAGTAGCACCATCATCTACGGCTTGTTTAATAGAATATTTATCTATATATCCTCCAAAAGTTCTTGGTGTTGATTTATCTTCTTTATCTATTGGAGTACCTGTAAATCCAATAAAAACAGCATTAGGTAATGCCTTTCTCATATTAGCTGCTGTGTCCTTATATTGACTTCTATGAGCCTCATCAGCCAATACAATAATATTTTGTTTTGTACTTAAAACAGGGTACTCAACAGCATATTTTTGAGTTAATTTTTCTCCATCAAGCATAACTTCCTTTTCTTCAGTTTCACTTTGAAATTTCTGAATAGTAGTCATTATAATTTGTGGTTGAGGATTTGATAATAATTTTTTCATTTTATCAATAGTATCAGCTCTAACAGGAGTAGTTATTTTACCTAAAGTTCTTTCAAAAGTTCCTGCTATTTGCTTATCAAGGTCAATTCTATCTGTCACTACAACTATTGTAGAATCTGTTAATCCTTGTGTTCTCTTAATTTTTCTAGCTAAGAAAACCATAGTTAAAGATTTACCTGACCCCTGAGTATGCCAAACAACACCACCTCTTGAAATCTTATCTTTTCCATTTTTAATTTTTTTAATAGCTTTGTTTACAGCTCTAAATTGTTGATATCTACAAACCTTTTTAATTACAACTCCATCTTCTGCCTCAAAAACTATAAAATTTCTCATCAAATCTAAAAGATTTTTCTTTTCTAAAAATCCTTGTAAGAATATATTTTGTCCACAATTTTTATAATCTTCAACTTCTTCAAGTTTAAATGGATATGGGTCTTTCCATTCTAAATAGTAATTATAACTTGAACTTATAGTGCCAACATAAGAATTATATCTATTTAAAATTCCAGTAAAAAAGTTAGTATAGAATAGTTTTGGAGCTCCTTCTCCTAAAGACTCATCTCTAGCATTCATATATCTTCTTAACTGTTCATAAGCTTGTTTCTTTCCAATACATTCATTATTTCCCTTTTCTAAAAAAGGAGATTTAGCTTCTAAAACAACTACTGGAATACCATTAATAAAAATAACTATGTCAGGAAATATAGACTTTCCAGAAAGAGTTTGAACTTCAAACTGTCTAACAACTAAAAAATCATTATTATCAACATCATCCCAATCTATAAAATGAACTGTCTGTGGCTTTTTCTGTCCATTCCCAAACAAATCCTGTTCAACAGTAAAAGTTAAATCTACTAATGAATCATATATCTTTTCATTTACCTCTAACAAACCACTTCCTAGATTATCAGACCTAGAAATATATCTAATCGCTCTATCTAAATTTTCTTCATTCATCCATGGATTAATTCTTTTTAAAGATTCTCTTAGTCTATCTATCAAAACAACATCAGATAAAGAATCTCTCTCCCCGCTTTCAGGAGTTAAATTTTTGCCATGAATAAAAGAATATCCTAAATTCTTCTCTAAATAATTAACTGCTGGTAATTCAACCAAAGTTTCTTCATTACCTAAGTATGACATTTTTATCCCCCTTTAGTATTAATAACAACTTTATTATACACTATTTTACATTTAATAAATTCTTTGCATAGCAAAAAGCCATAGATTTATCCATGACTTTTTTGCTTAATTACCTTTTAGACTTAGAAAATTTAAATACCTGTTGTACTATAACTACTAAAATACCTGAAAGCCCTACATTCCAAAATCTATCTCTCCACACAGTTAAATCTCCATTGTTAACATCTATATACTCACATATTTTAAATATAAAGAATAAAATCCCCACTCCCAAAATTAAACTTAATATATTCCATATATTTATATATGATTTAAATGATTCAAATTTCCTTTTTAATATCTTTTTCTTATAGTTTTTAAATTCTAAACTACTATTCATTTTTTCTCTTATTTTAACTATATCTTTCTTCCAATCTTCATTTATAACTTTTAATTCATCATCGCTTAACTTTATTCCTAATGTTGACATTTTATCAAGATGACCATTTTGTGTTGCATTGTTTGAATTAATAGGAGTTTCTAAATTATAGAATATTACTGATACAATAGTGTCATTTATATCTATTTTTAATGGATAATCAGAAACGTTATGAATTGCAATAAGAGAATGTCCACAAAAATTAGGACCAACCATAGTTCCAATATGTCCAATTCCTAACGATACAATTCCTACTTTAGAATGATAAGTTCCTCCTATATATTTATCAATTCCAATAACTTCTTTCGTTTCAATCAACGTTGTAGATGAAGGTAATAATATTATGTATTCTTTTTTACCTATTCGTTTTACAGAATTTTTACCTATATATATTTATCTCTCTCAAATTATTATTTTTATCTTCATTATAAAGATTTCCTTCTTTATCATAAAAAAACTTTTCCCTTTTTCATTGACCAAGCATATTTACTGGCACTTAAGTTTATAGAATTTTCTTTTAAATTATTTTCATTAAAAGGATATATATTTATTCCTTTGCCTAACTCTTTATCAATATCTAAACCACTAAACATTCTATTCTCATATACCCCCACAATATAATAATTCTATATAGGACTATTTTCCTTTAAAAAACATCTCCAATTCCTTATCATATAAAGTCTCTGATAAACTATTTAAATCTTGATATATAAAATATTTATTTATTCCACAAGTATTTAACTCATCTCTAATTTTTTTAACATACTTATATGGTATACATAATTTATGTATTTCTCTTCTTATAACGTCATAAAAATCTAATGGTGCACAACAAATACCATGTAACGTAAAACATCCTGATTGAAATTTTATTCTCTTATCTATTTCATTGCAATTTATACAAATTGGAAAATCATTTGTTGCAGTGTTTGATATACCTGAAATTACCTTGCGCTCCCCATATTTAGAAGAATTTAAAAAATACTCCATCTCATCTTCAACGACTTTATTTCCTTTAGTATAAATTACTTCATCAATTCCAATAGTATTTTTATTAATTAAGTTAGGACTCATTATATATACAACAGCTGAATTTTCCAATTCAATTTCTGAAAATTCAGTGACTGATTCATATTGATAGTCATTAAATTCATTAATTTTTAGTTTTTTATTATATATTTCTTCAAAAGACATATTCTCAATATCATCAATGTCAACCTCTTCCCATTTAATTAAATCAACAATATCATTTTTACTTATACTTTTACTTTTTCGCAAGCATTCCTCACTAGGTAGTGAGAAATATAGTCCTACTAAAGCGTTTGTTGTCCAATCTAATAATTTAGTTGGAAGCCCATAATGTTGTGCAATTATACACCATTCTATTAAACTATTTGGCTTGTAGTCTAAATTATCTATCGCTTTTCTTTTAAAATCATTAAGCATATCATTTAATGGAAGTATTTCTATATCTTCTCCTTCCCTCATATATTGACAAGGAGTCAACTTTTTTATAGTTCTTAATCCTTTAGGTAATAATTCATAATTCCATTTTTCTTGCCCTCTAAACCATACTTCATATCTTGGATTCTTTTCTTGAATCTCATTAGTTAATTCTTTTACTACTTCGATATACTCACTAAGACTTCGTATTATATATTCTTTTCCCATAATCTCTCCTACTCTCAACTATATTACTCTAATATTTCCAGTTAGAAGTTGTTGCATTAATCCATTTCTTAGAATTTCTAATTTTTTTTTCTTGTTTAACTGCTTTTCTATATTATCATCTACCTTTGATAATATTTTAGCCACTTTATTTTGTTCTTTTAACTCAGGTATTTGAATTAAAAACTCACCAAATGTAGATTTATTTATTATAGGCACTGCTTGATTAGAAATATAATTAGAATATTTACTAAAATTATAGTCTATTGCATAATATATAAATTCACTATCCACATCTTCATTACATATTATTGAATTTATTTGTTGATTTGTACTTAATTCATTAGTAGCTATCCCAATCTTCCCAATAGTTGAACCTATACATGTTACTAATACTGCTCCACTAGGTAACTTTCTAGCTTTATCAAATCCTTTTTTAGATAACATTTTATTTGTATTTTTTATATATTTACTATTCCCCATATCAAATGGTGATACCCACAAAAACTCATCACCATAATTATCTTTTTCTGTTGTTTTTGGGGTATTCCCTGTTATAACTTTCCCTATTTCATCTATTTTCTTTAACCTCCACTTCTTAGGAATTATACCCAATTCTGTTTTCTTAAATTCTGTATGCCCAATTCCTTTTGTTAGTAATTGTTGCATTAATCCTTTTTTAAGGTCTTCATTTTTTTGTATTAATTTTTCTGTATTATCTATTTGTTCATCTACAGTTGAAAGTATTTCTGCTATTTTTTCCTGTTCTCTTAATGATGGAGTAATTACTTTTATGTTATTTAAATTATTAACACTAAGACTAGGAACACCTGTAGCCTCATTATATTTTTTTAAATCTATATTATTTAGATAATAATATATCCACTTTACATTATTCTCATTATTTATTTTAGTATAAAATAAAGTATCTACAGTCCAAAAAGGCTCTTCTATATACATGGGTTTATCAATAGTACCTTTTCTCCCTATTAATACAGATGGCTTATTCCACAAATATTCATTTGTATATCCTATTACACCACCAGTACCTAGAATTTTATATATACCATTCTCATTTTCTACTTCTTTTTGAGATTTACCATAACAAACTTCTAATATATTTTTCAATTTATTAACTTTCCATCCACTAGGTATCTCTCCTAACTCAGTCATTTTATATCCTTCTCTTACTTCTTTTTTCACTTACTAACTCACCACCTTATAGAATATCAAAGCCTAATTCTTTTAGGTATCCATTAAGTTTCTCTTTTGTTTTCTCTTCTTCTTTTTCTAATTCTTTTATTTCATTTATTACTTTTTGTATGTCTACTAGTTCTTCTTCTTCAGTTGTATCTACATATCTACTTATGTTTAAATTATAGTCATTTTCTTTTATTGTTTCTAAATCTATTACATTTGCATATTTTTCTACATCTTCAAAGTTATCAAAGGCAGTTATTATTTTTTCTATATCTTCTTTTCTTAATTTATTTTTATTTCCTTCTTTTACAAAATCATTACTTCCATCTATAAATAATATTTTATTTTTTCTTTCTTCTGATTTTGCCTTATTAAGTACTAATATTGCTGCTGGTATTCCAGTTCCATAGAATAAGTTTTGTGGAAGTCCTATTACTGCTTCTATTAAATCATCTTCTATGAATCCTTTTCTTATCTTTCCTTCAGCTGACCCTCTAAATAAAACTCCATGAGGAACTACTGATGCCATTTTACCTTTCATATTTAAACTTGCTAACATGTGTTCAACAAAAGCTAAATCTCCATATGACTTTGGTGGAATTCCATAAGTAAATCTATGAAAAGCATCATGTGAAGCTTCTTCTACTCCCCAATTTTTAAGTGAGAATGGTGGGTTTGCTAATACCTTATCAAATACCTTTAATGCTCCACCTTCTGTATGTTTTGGTTCTCTTATAGTATCACCTTTTTGAATATCTGCTCCCTTTGCCCCATGGAATAACATATTTATTTTACAAATTGCCCAAGTTGAAAGGTTTATTTCTTGACCAAATAAACTTAAATTCTTAGGATTTCCACCATGCTTTTTAACATACTCTATACTTTGAATAAGCATACCACCTGAACCACAAGTTGGGTCATATATTCTATCTCCTTCTTGTGGTTTTAAAATATTTGTAATAACCTTAACAACTTCAGTAGGAGTATAGAATTCTCCCCCTTTTTTACCACCTTGGTCGGCAAATTGTTTTATTAAATACTGATAAGCATCCCCTAGAATATCTTCTGATTCTAAGTTTGAGTTTGCTAAGTTTATTGTGCTAAATAAAACTAAAAGTTGTGCTAATTTTTTATCTGGTACTTTTTCCTTATCATTATAGTTAGTTGTGCTTAAAACTCCCACAAGTTCTGAGTTTTTAGGTTCATCTTCTAAAGCTTTAAATGCTTTATCTAATTCTGGTCCTATATTTAAAGTTAAATTTCTAAGTTTCTCCCATCTTGCTTGCTCTGGAACAAAGAAAGTCTCATAAATACTAGGGTCTTCTAAAAGTTCTATTACTTCCTCTTTATCTAATCCATCTTCTAAAAACTCTTTTCTTCTCTCTTCTCTTTCCTCATCAAACTCATCATTTAATCTTTTTAAAAATAACATTCCAAATATATAATCTTTGTACTCAGCAGCTGATAATTCTCCTCTAAGAATATCAGCACATTGCCAAAGTGTTGATTCTAATTCTTGTAGTGTAAGCTTTGCCATAAATTAATCTCCTTTATTTTTAATCTTATATTAATTTTATCATAATAATATTAAATATTGTTTTAATAGACATAACAAGTTTAAACATTTATGTTTTTATATACTATTTACTAAAAACTAAACATATATATTATAGATATTACTATTATAAAGGAAAGTTTAATGAGTAAAAATCCCTATCTTGATTCAGTAATAAAATATTTAAAAGACAAAAAGTTTTCAGAAATTATTAATTTAAAACAAAATGAAATAAACAAATTTATTAGAGAAAATAAATCTGATATTATTTCATCTTTAAATTTATCTGAAGATAACTTTAACTCTTGTAAAAACTATATATCTGTTTACTTAAAAGCCATAATAATTATAAATTTTCTTTCAAATGAGAAAGTTAATATATATAATAAATTGTTACAATGTAAAGACATTAAAGAAGTAAACTATTTATTAAGAGATGAAGAAAACCTACCTTTCTATATTTCTAATAATATTTCTGCGCAAATTAGAAAAGAAATTCATTCAATAAAAGAATTAAAAACACCAAACATTTATACTAAAGCAAACTTAGAAGAAATAAAAATTGAACAAACTACTCTTGAAACTTTTAAAGAAAAGAAAAAGCTTAATATCGGTTCACTCATAAATTTAATAAAAAATGATAACTCTCTAAATAAAAAATTAAATAATTGTACTGACAAAGAAATTTACCCTTTAATAAAAGAAAATTTCAATGAAACTTATGAAATTTCTGATAAATTAATTGATGAATATATTGATATTAAAAATTCTTCTGAATCTATAGAAATCGATGAAACTATCAATATTGATAAAGTTAATTTAATTAACAAGGAGCTTACAGACCGATTATCTATTCTTCAAGAAAACTTTAATAAAGTCTCCTTAGAAAATCAAAACCTACTTAATGAAAGAGAATATTTTATTGCTGAAATAGAACGTCTTAATAAGGATATAGATAAATATAAAAACAATATAGAAAGTAAAAAAGTTGAAAACTTAGTTTCAATGAAATTAAACACTTTTAATTCTTTATTAAATAGCAATTCTAATGAAAGACAAGTAACTATAAAGGATTCCATCTTAGTTAACATATCTAAGTTTATTGATAAACATAATCTAATTAATACCGAAAATTTAATATCACAAAATCGTGATTTATATTCAGAAATAGTTCAAATATGCTTATTATCTTTTATACATGAAAATTTGCTTTTTTAAGTTATAAAACTTATAATACTTGTCCATAATATGGATATATATATATGTTATGGGGAGTGTATTTAATGAATAAATTAATAAATAATGCTGGAAATCTAATAAGGTCAAAACGTAAAGAAAAAGGCTATTCCACTCAAGAATTAGCCAATATATTAAATGTATCACCTGGATTAATAAATAATATAGAAAATGGTAAGACCGACACATTTAACTTAGAATTACTTCATAAAATTAGCGATACTTTAAATATATCATCTTCTCAGATTGTTTCTGATAATATTAAGGATATAAATTTAGAAAACATATCTATCTCTAAATCTTTTATACCTTTATTAAAATCATTGAATATAATAGCAAATAATCCCAATTGGAATCAGCTCAAAATCCAATTATTATTAGATAAACTTATTAATGACATAAATTTTTATAATAAAATAAATTCAAATTAAGTAAGTAATCACCTAAATTACTTACTTTTTTATTTTAAATCTCATATAAAATATTGAATTATTTATATATTTTTTTGAATATTTCATATAAATTTGCAAATAACTATATATGTGATAGTTACATAAAATTTATTTTCAACATCTATCTTCCATTTATAAAATTAAAATATTAAATAAAGAGGTGTTTTAAAATGGCAATTAAAAAAAATGATAATTTTAAAGTAAAAATATCATATATAGACAAATCATCAACTTGGAATAAGTTAACTAATTTTTTAATATCATATATTATGGAAAATTATGATATTATGGAGGATTTAAAGAATGGAGAATATAACGATGGTAAATAAGGTAATAAACAATCCAAAAAACTATGCTGTTATATATGCAAGAATATCTTCTAAAAATGAAAATAACTCTATAAATGCACAAATTAATCTTGGAAAAGATGTCATATATAAAAATAACCTAATACTTTATGATACATACATAGATAAGATATCTGGAAAAACTACATCTCCTAAAGAAAGAAAAGGGTTTTCTAGACTTTTAGAAGATGCTAAAGCAGGTCTATTTAAAACTCTAGTTATATATAGACTTGATAGATTAGTTAGAAGATATGATGATTGGATTGAGACAAAAAAAATTCTCAATAGATTAGGAATTAAAATATTGTTTTCAGATACTAACCAAGCCTTATTAGAAAACTCCCCACAATCTGAATTCTTTCAAAATTTTTCTGTAATGATAGCAGAAATGGAGCCAGACACTATAAGCTTACGTGCAAATCAAGGTAAAATATTTAGAAGAAATAGTGGTGCATATACTTCTACTAAATCCCCATTTGGATATATAAAAAAACAATCTAATGATAGTAAAAAATCAAAATCTATATTTATTCAAGAGCCTATAAAACTAGCATTTATTAAGTATATATTTTTTGTTTTTCATCGCTTAATTATTGAAGAAAAAAGAAGTAGTAACTCTAATTCTCAAGCTTCAATCAATAAACTATATAATTTATTAAAAAGTACATTAGATTATATAGAATCCCATATTAATTCAAAATATATTCCTATTAGAAATAATATTAAATACCCATATTTAGAAGGTGAACTTTTTGATGTAATTAATAAATATATAAAAAAAAATGATTTAGAATATTTAAAAAAAGAGATAAGTGAAGTTAAATACTATTATTTATTTTATAAAGAAAATAATCGAAAAAAAAATTCTAATTATTTAAATTCTTGTTTAAAAAACCCTATATATGCAGGCTTTATTTTAGTAGACTCTAATCATCCATTTAAAGGCCTGTCTTACTCAACTAATAAAAAAACTGGTATTACTAATTTTAAAGAGCGTTTAGATTTGAACTCCTTTGTTAATACCAATAATTTAGTTGGAATAATTCCTTTACCTATTTTTAAAACAGTATATTCTTATATAACTTATAAAACTTTAATTAATATTGATAGAACTCCTAACTTTTTGCTTAAAGGAATCCTCATATGTTCTAAATGTAATAAAAAGCTAAAATTAATTGATGATAATTATCTATCATGTAAAGGAGCTAGATGTTATCCATTCCTAAAATATGATTTATTAAAATTTATTATTGATAAAATTATAGATAGTTGTTTATCTATAAGTCAAACACCAATGGAACAATTTATAAACAAACTATCTCGAAATATTGAAATTAAAAATCAAAATATTAAATATCAAACTTTAAGTAAATATGAAGCTATTTATAACTATCTATCTTCAAATGATTATTCTTATGTTGATAAAATACAACAAAAGGATACTGCAATAAAATCCTATATTAACTCATGCAATAAGTATAGAAATAAACTTTCTTATTTAAACCAATTATTTGATGAAGTTAATAAAATAAATAAAAAATGTAGTTCTAAACCTCAATTAGAAAATGATAGTATTCTATTACACCAAGTAAAAGAAAAAATAGTTAATCATATTATGAATAATGAAGAATTTTTTATTCCTATATTTAGTGAAATTATTAAAGAAATAAAGGTGGATATTAATTATGACCAATCTCCAATTGAAGGAAAGCTCAACATCAAATATGAATTTACGTCCTAAAAGTATAGCTATTTATACTAGAGTGTCTACTGAAAGACAGGAAAATAATAACTCTAAAGCTAATCAACTTTCAAGTATAAAGCAATATATAAGCAATCAAGGATGGAGTGATATTCCTTATGAAATATATTCTGATACTCAATCTGCTTCAATAACATCTAACTCTATTAATATTTATAATGAATCAGATACTATGAATCCTAGTATATTTTTAAGAGATGGATTAAGACGATTAATTTATGATGCTAATTATAAAAAATTTGATAAATTAATAGTTTATTCTCATGATAGATTATCTCGTGATATATATGAAAGCTTATTAATTAAGCATACTTTAAAGAAACTAAACATTGATATATTATATTCTAAAGCTGGTGAACAAATAAATTCTGAAAATCAATCTATTAATAACTTTTTTGAAAATATGCTAAGCAATATAGCTGCTCTTGAATCTAGTATTATTGGTGGAAGAGTTCTTATTGGCAATAGACATAATATATTAAATAATCTATGGGCTGGTGGTCCTGCTCCTTATGGTTATAAATTAATTGCTATTCCATCTAACCGTAAAAAAAGTAAACTTTCAATATATGCTCCAGAAGCTAGAATAGTAAAAAAAATCTTTGAATTATATACTGAAGGATATACTCCTAAAGATATAGTTCAATTTATTAAATCAGAATATAGTTACAATAAAGATAGACTTTGGACAATAAATAGTATTAAAAGTATATTAAATAATCCAGTATATACAGGAACTATAGTTTGGAATAAAAAAGGAGGCAGAAGAAACCCCAAAAAACATCCTACTAATGAATATGTTTATTCTAAATATGATGAAAATATAAGAATAATAGATGAAAAGTTGTGGAAAAAATCTTTAAACATACGAAAGCTTCAAGACGAGAACCCTAAATTTTTATCAACAGCCTTTTTACTTCAAGGAATGCTTGTGTGTAAAAGTTGTGGAAATTATTTAATTAGTAAAAATCATGGAAATTCATCTGGTAGAGTCTACTTTTGCTCTCATAATAATAAAGATAAATTTTCTAAAAAAATAAATGCTCCAACAATTACAATTAAAGCATCACTAATTCACAATATTGTTTTTAAAGAATTACTAAATCTTTATAAATCAATATTAAGTATTCCTGCATTTTTTGATGAGTTTTATTCTAACTATTTAAATAAATTAAAAGAAAAAAATAACAACCTATTAGTTCAGAAAGATGAAATTGAAAGTAATATAAACCATTGTGATGATATATTAATGAAATGCTCATCTGAAATTTCAAGATTGCTAGAACTAACTAATGTTATGAGTAAAGATATTGCTGATATTGACTATCATGAAAAAAATTTATTGTTACTTGATTCAATTAAAGAATTTAAAACTAGCCTTATTTTATCTAAGTCTCAATTAAACGATGATTTAAATAAAATAAATAGAAAGCTTTCAAAATCTATACCTAGTAAAGCTTGTTTTAAAGACTATGTAGTAAATACTTTAAAACCTATTGAAGATATACTTAGCCAAGAAAATTCAAAGATTAAAAACAGATGTTTAAGGCTATTGCTACATGAAATTATTGATAAAATAATAATTTCTGAAACATTTGAAATAGAAATAATATTTAAATAGTTACTATTATTTTTCCCAAATTAAATGAATATATATTAAAAGTATATCACTATATTTTGGGGGAAAAATGGCTAATCAACATGATAAAGTACAATTGTTTATAGCCGAAGATTCCATTGAAGATGAATCTTTACTTATAAAAAAGCTTAGTATTGCAACCATTGATTCAATTAAAGATATTCTTCCTAAAGATATTGAAACAATGAACTGTTTAATTAATAAAGTAAAATCTGATATATGAGGAGGTATTTAGTTGAAAACCGCTGCAATTTATGCTCGTCGTTCAAAAGTTGTTGAAACTGGTGATTCTATAGAAAATCAAATTCAACTTTGCACTAATTATCTTAAAAATATAGGTATAAATAATACTCTTATCTATTCAGATGAAGGCTTTTCTGGTAAAAACACAGAAAGACCTGGATTTGTTAGATTAATGAACGATGCCAAGCAAAAGAAATTTGATACTCTTGTATGTTATAAAGTTGATAGACTTAGTCGTAATATTGGTGATTTCTCAAATCTAATAAATGAACTTGAAAAAAATGAAATTTCATTTATATCAGTAATAGAACAATTTGATACTAGAGCTGCAATGGGCAAAGCCATGATGTATATTTGCTCCGTATTTAGTCAACTTGAAAGAGAAACTATATCTCAAAGGGTTTGTGATAACATGTACTCTCTTGCTACAAATGGATATTGGCTAGGTGGTGAATTTCCATTTGGTTTCAGTAGCTCTAGAAAAAATTTTACTGATTCTTCTGGTACGAATAGAAGTTACTCTGAGTTAATACCAATTGAAAAAGAAATAAATTTAGTTAAATTAATATTTAATAAATATATTGAATTAGGTAGCCTTTCTCAAGTTGAAAAATATCTACTTCAAAATAACATTAAAACTCGCCGAGGAAAAGATTGGAGTAAGGCAAGCATAAAAAATATTATTTCTAATCCTGTATATGTTAAGGCAAATGATAAAACAATAGAGTATTTTAAGTCCCAAGGAATAAAAACATATGGTGAACCTGATGACATACACGGCATATTAATTTATAAAAAACGAAAAGGTAAAAGTGGGAAAATACGTAATCCAGATGAATGGATTTATGCCGTATCTACTCATGAAGGAATTATTGATTCAGATTCTTGGTTAGAAGCACAAAAAATAGCTGAGATTAATAAATATAAAGCTCCTGCTTTAGGTAGTAGTCATAAAGCTTTACTAAGTGGAATAATTCGCTGTGCACAATGTGGAAGCTCTATGAGAGTATCATATGGGGTTCCAAATAAACTAACTAAAAAAAGAAAGCATTACTATATGTGTACTTTAAAACACAATTCGGGAAAAGTAAGGTGTGCAAGTAAAAATGTTGATGGTCCAGAAGTTGATAAATTAGTAATTAATAAGTTAAAAGAACTATCTTTAGATAAAAGTTATCTAGTTCAAAGATTAAAAGATTATAAAAAGTCTTTTGCTACTTCATCAGAAAATATTTTATCTAAAAATATTCAAAATGAAATATCTAAAAATAAAGAGCAAATAGATAACTTAGTAAATAATATTACTCTTACAGAAGACCCTCAACTTGTTCAAATATTACTTGATAAATTAACAAAATTAAAAGGTAAAAGTGTAGAGCTAACAAATTCATTAAATAAATTAAATGATGAATTAGCTAAACAAGACATTTTGATAAATAACTGTGATAATATCATACAAAAATTAAAAAACTTATCAGCTCTAATTGATGATTTAGATGTTCCACAAAAAAGAAATTTATTATCATCAGTAATTGATAAAGTTTTTGTTGATGGTGATACTGGAGCAGTGAAAATAAAATTTAAATCATTTAATTAAGGAGTATAACTATGAGTATTATTAATTTTACTATTGCTATGTATTTATCAATATTTATCCATGAACTTGGTCATTATTTGTCTTGTAAAGCCTTTAAAGTTCCTGTAAAAACCTTCTCTATAGGCTTTGGTCCTAAACTCTTTGGGTTCAAAAAATTTAATACAGACTTTAATTTTAAGCTTATTCCTATGGGTGGTTATATCTGTAATGATGATAATGATTTAAATAAAATAAATATAATCAAAGAATATATTATTATTCTTTCAGGAGTTTTTATAAATATAATAGCTGCTATTATATCATTCTCACTTTTATTAGATAAGTCTTTAATTTTTACAGTAAGTTCTATATTTACAAAAATCTTACCACAACTTTTACTTAAATTAATGAATTTATCTAATATTTTTGGTTCAGAATTTGCTTTAAGCTCTACAATTCCTGAAATATTAAACAACTCTAATTCAAATATATTCTTATTATTATTTGCTTCATTAAATTTATTTTTATTTGCTTTCAACATTTTACCATTACCTATTCTTGATGGTGGGCAATTAATAATGAGTATATTTAGACGCTGGGGAAATAAATCTCTTCACCGAAAGAATGTTACTAAAAAAATCTCTAATATTATTTACTTAATTTGCTGTATTTTATTATTGTCACCTTTATTAATAAATGAATTTTTAAGATATTTTCATCCAATTCAAATATTCTTATTTTTAGTAATAGTAATACTGATTTCTTTGTTATTTAAAGTAATTAAAGAAACTAATATATATAAAAACATAATAAAAAAATAGCTTGTAGCTAATACTACAAGCTTATTTAACCGAGGAGGATAAACATGAATACAAATGATTCTAAAAAACTTACTTCTGCATCGCATTTTTGTGATGAGAGCATCAGCTCTAAATATGAACATTCCACTATTCCATAAATAAGTGCCTTTTAATAAGAAGTCTTTTGCAACTTCTAAATTAGGCTTTTCTGTAAACCTTGCTATCTTGAAGGTAGGAATTTGTCCATTTACTCTATCACCCATTTCTATATAACCATAACCTGTTTCTGGTCTATTTGGTTCTATTCCAATGGTAACAATAGCCCTTTTTTTATCAGCAATCTCTACTGCTTGTTCTAAGGTTTGAAGATAGCTTTTATCTCCTTCTATATAGTGATCTGAAGGCAATACTATCATAACTGCATCTTTATCTTTCTTTAAAAGCTTAGCAGCTGAAAGACCTATACATGTTGCAGTTTCTTTATTAGCAGGTTCAGTAAATATATTTTCTTTCCTTATGTCTTTAAGTTCATTTCTTATCTTGTCTTCATACTCTTTATTTGTAACTACGTAAATATTATCCTTATCTATTATAGGTCTAATTCTATACACAGTATTGCTCAAAAAACTTTTACCGTTATTTTGTATACTAAGGAATTGTTTTGGGTTAGAACTTCTTGAAAGTGGATAAAGTCTAGTTCCTCTTCCTCCTGCTAAAATTAATGAGTAAAGCATTGTGCCTCCAACTCCCTTAATTGTTATAGTGTATTTTATGTGTAAAATTCCTATTATGTGAATAATAAAAAATTTAAGGCTTTAGTTAAGAAAAACCTAAACTAAAGCCTTTTACAATTCTTATTAATTTAATCTGTTTATTAAGATTTAATAAATATTTTTATTTTATCCCTATTTTAAATTAAGTAAAATAAATATTAAAATCCATTATTCTTAGAAACCTCTTTCATCCACATACCTGATTTCTTAATGGTTTTCTCTTGAGTTTCTAAATCTAAGGATATATATCCATATCTATTTTTATATGAATTTAACCATGACCAACAATCTATAGGTGTCCAAAGATGATATCCAACACAATTTGAGCCTTCTAAAATCGCCTTGTGTAACCATTGTAAATGCTCCTCTATAAATTCAATTCTATAATCATCTTCTATTATTCCTTGAGGATTTTTAAATCTATCTTCTCCTTCAACACCCATTCCATTTTCTGAAACAAACCATTTTATATTTCCATAGTTATCCTTAACATTTTTAGCTATGTCATAAATTGCCTTAGGATATATCTCCCATCCTCTATATGGATTCATTCTCTTTCCTGGCATATCATAATTATCAAAATATTTCTCTGGTGCCCAAGTTTTTTCATTATAATCTTTATTTTCTCTAGCTTTAACTCTTCTTGGTTGATAATAATTAACCCCTAAAAAATCAACAGTATTATTTTTTATTATATCTAATTCCTCTTTAGTAGAACTCCAAAGAACTCCATCTTTTTTGAAAATTTCTACTAGCTTTTTAGGAAACTCCCCTTTAACAGCAGGGTCTAAAAATAGCTCATTGAAAAATGCATTAACAAATTCAGCAGCTTCCCTATCCTCTTTAGAATTACTTCTTGCATAGGCTGGTGTTAAATTAACTATTATTCCAATTTCTCCATCTTGACCTAACTTTCTGTATTCTTCTATAGCTCTAGCAGAGGCTAAAGCTATATTATAAGCTGCTTGAATTCCTCTTTTTCCATCAACTATACAAGGATAATGCCATTTATATAAAAATTGTCCTTCAATAATAACTATAGGCTCATTAAAAGTAGCCCACTTTTTAACTCTATCTCCAAATAAACTAAAAGCAGTTTTAGCAAATTTAGCAAATAACTCTACAACATGTTTTGATTCCCATCCACCGTATTTTTCATAAAGTTCAACTGGAAGGTCAAAATGATGTAAATTCATTATTATATCTATACCATTTTCTAAACAATTGTTTATTACTTCATTATAAAATCTTACTCCATCTTCATCTGCTTCTCCAGTTTCAAAGTCTTTTATTAATCTTGTCCATTGTATTGATGTTCTAAAAGAATTTAATCCAATCTCTTTTAACATTGATAAATCTTCTTTATAGCTATTATAAAAATTTGATGCTATATTAGGACCTATTCCATTATGAAATAGCTCAGGATTTATATCAAACCAATAATCAAATACATTATCATGTTTTTTATTAAATCTACCTTCTGATTGAGGTCCTGAAGTAGCAGCACCCCACCAAAAACCCTTTGGGAAATTATATTTCATCTCTACCTCCTAATTATAATATTTTGAAATTTTTTCCTTTATTTTATTATAATTTTTTTTAGTTGTTTTTTCTACTTTTCTATTATTGATTTATTCCAAAAATTATGGATAATTTCAAGAAAAAAAAGACCTAAGAAAATCTTAGATCTTTTATAGCAAACCAAATTTTACTAGTGTATTCTATAAATTTTAATTTAAACAAATAACGTCCCCATTAAATGACCATACTTAATAAATTCTCTCAAAATTTAAATAATAAAAATACTCAATATAAATACCCTAATATCTATCATATGTCGAAAGATATCTAAGCTTCTTCCCCGTCGAAGCTTGTAAAATTGCATAAGAATAATTCCTTATTCTTAAGTTTAAAGTAAAATTTATACACATTCTAAATTAATAATCTACTTAAAGGCTCCCCCAAACCAAAAAGAAAAAAATTAACTTGAATATGATAATAATAAAATTATTGGCTTGTTAGAAGTTCATCTATAAATAACAGGCATTAGTACATAGACGTAACTTTAAAGATTGTATTCCTATTTTAAAATTTTTATAAATTGAACACTTAAATTTTAATTATTTCTCATCCGAACATTGAAAACATATACAATCTTTAATTATATTATACATAACTTTCTTAATCATTTCCATACAAATCCACTCAGTTTCTTTCATTTTTTATTTATTTCATTAATTTTTTAACAATTGTTAACTTATTTTGGAAAGGAGCATACCTAATTTTTAAATCAAAAAATGTTTTTCTATTCATAACACTCTTTTTATTAGAGAATAAATCAAAGCTATATTTACCATGATATTCTCCCATTCCACTATTTCCAACTCCACCAAAAGGTAAATAAGAAGATGAAACATGAACTACAGTATCATTTATTGTTACTCCTCCAGAGGATGTTTTTTCTAATACTTTTTCAATATTATTTTTGTTCTCAGAAAAATAATATAAAGATAAAGGTTTCTCTTTACTATTTATAATGTTTATTACTTCATCTAAACTATTAAAAGTCAAAATAGGAAGAATAGGACCAAAAATTTCTCTCTCCATAATTTTATCATTCCAATTTACTCCTCTTAAAATAGTAGGTTCTATCTGTAAAGTTTCTCTACTGTAATTTCCCCCAAAGAATAATTTATTTTTATCTATGTAAGAAATAACCCTATCAAATTCTCTTTCATTAACCATTTTAGGGTAGTCCTCAGAAAGCAAAGGATTTTCTCCAAATTGATTTTTTATTTCTAATTTTAAAGCCTTTAAAAATTCTTCCTCAATATCTTTATGAACATATATATAATCTGGTGCAACACAAGTTTGTCCAGAGTTAAGTAATTTTCCCCATATTATTCTTTTAGCTGCTAAGGAAACTTTACTTTCTTTATCAACAATACAAGGACTTTTTCCACCTAACTCTAAAGTTACGGGAGTTAAAAATTCTGAAGCAGCTTTCATAATTATCTTTCCAACAGTAGCACTGCCTGTAAAGAATATATAATCAAATCTCTCCTTTAATAAAGCCTCAACTACATCTTTTCCATTGCCTGGATCAACATGTAAAACATACTTTTCATCAAAAACTTCCTCTAAAATTTTCTTAACAATTTTAGAAGTTTCTAAAGCTGATTCTGATGGCTTTATAACCGCAGTATTACCTGCTGCTATAGCTCCAACAAGAGGTTGCATAAGTAACATAAAAGGATAATTAAAAGGACCTATTATTAAGACTACCCCATAAGGTTCTAATTTTACAAAACTATTAGCTGGGAATTGTACTAAAGGTGTTTTTACCCTCCTTTTTTTACTCCATTTTTTTATATTTTTAACTTGTAAATTTATTTCATCATAAACCATTGCTATTTCTGTAACATAAGCTTCAAAACTAGATTTTTTTAAATCTTTCTGTAAAGCATAAAATATATTTTCTTCTTCTTTTTTTAATACTTCTTTTAACTTTTTTAATTTTTCTATTCTAAAATCTATATTTTTGGTTTCTCCTAAGGAAAAATATTCTCTTTGATTATTTATTTTATCTCTTAATAATTCCAAAACTCTTCCTCCCTCTTTATTCCAAAGTTCCTTTTTACTTATTATATATCTAAATTCTTCAATAATAAAATAAATACCAAAAAATAAAAAATGTATCAAAATATTTTGATACATTTTTTTATTTCTCAAAGTTAAAAATTATAAATCAATCCTTCTTTTAAATATTCGTAAGGTATTTTAAACTCTCTAATTCCTGAAGAATAGGGTGCTATTTCATATAACTGAAAATATATTACTATGGCATCCTCTAGTAAATAATAATCTTGATTTTCATTAATCCCTTTAAACACTTCTCCTCCATCAAAATAAAGTTCCTTTTCTTTTTTTATATCTTCCTTAATTTTTTCATCTATTTTTAATTTATAATCAAAATTATCTTTAAAAAGATTTTTAAGCTTTAAAACTTTCCCATTTTTCAAATTATAATTATAGCTAATTTTAGTAGTCAACCCATGAGCACCACCAGTATACTGATAGTAATCCATATTAATACTTAATAAATCATTTTTAGAAAAATAATTATAATTAGTATAAGCTTCAAACTTTTTAATATCCTTATTTAAATTTTCTTTTTTATTATGTTCTTCCTTCTTTAAAAGCTTAATATCTTCTATCCATTCTAAAGTATAATCTTCTATTGCCTTATTTATATTATCAGCAATCCCTTTATCCTCTAATAAAACTACTGGATATTTAACCTTAATATCATATTCTTCCGTACTTTCCTTTACTGTTTTCTCTAATAATTTTTCACAATTTAAACTTTTACCAAAAACTATTGAAGTAAAAGAAAAAATTAAAATAGAAAGCAGTAAAAAAGTTTTCTTAAAAGTCATAACTAAACCTCCCTTTTAGTTTAAATTAAACACTTTTATTTTTCTCTTAAGTGCTATAATTATGTATAAACAAAAGATTTTTAATTAACAATGAAAGGAGTGTTATAAATGAACTTTATTATTATTATTTTGATTTTTGTCCTTTTAATTTTATTCTTCTATTTTGGGACAGGCTATTATGTTTTTAGCTCTACAGTTACTAGAAAATTACATGATATTAATAAAAGTTACAATAGATATGTTGAAAATAATCTCTTTGATGAAGCTTTATATAACTCTGCCTGTAAGGAAGATATTACTTTAAAATCCTTTGATGGAATTGATTTAACATCTACCTTTATAAAAAGTAAAAAACCTTCAAAAAAGTTTGTAATATTAGTTCATGGAGTGTCTATATGTTATGTGGGTTCTTTAAAATACTTTGATATGTTTTATAAAGATGATTTCAACATTTTAATTGTTAATCAAAGAAGACATGGAAAAAGTGGAGGAAAATATTCTACTTACGGATTTTATGAAAAATATGATATAAATCTGTGGATAAATTATCTTAAAGAAAAATTTGGTGATGATATAATACTAGGTCTGCATGGTGAATCTATGGGTGCTGGTACAGTTATGGAAACTATTCCTCTAAGTAATTTTATAAAATTTGTAATTGAAGATTGTGGGTATTCAAACTTTGAAGAACTTTTAGCTTTTCAAATAACAGAAAATTTTAAATATAGAATTATTAGAAAAATTCTTATGCCAAGCCTTGTATTTGCAAATTTTCTTATGAAATCTAAAGCTAAATTTTCTATGAAAGACATAGTACCTATAAAAATAATAGAAGAAAGTACTATTCCTATAATGTTTATACATGGAAAAGAAGATTATTTTGTTCCTTGGTACATGGGATTAGATTTATATAAAGCTAAGAAAAAAGGACTTAAAGAACTTTATTTAGTGGAAGGGGCAAAACATGCTGAATCATTAGAAGTAAATAAAATTCTTTATGAAAAGAAGGTTATGGATTTCGTAAAAAAAGCTCTTGATTTGTATAAATAACTTATAAATAAAATTTATTATCTAAAACTGAGATTTAAATCTCAGTTTTTTTATTAAAATAAATTATTTCTAAATATTTCAATTTAAAATAAAATCTTTAAAAATAATTAAGATTTTCTATATAAATTTTTAAGATTATTTATAAAAATTCTTTCATTTATTTTCATATGATTGTAAATAAAAAACAATTTTTAAAAATTATAATAAATATAAAGAGTTATTTCTTTACAATACATAATGATTGGAGATTTTACAATGAAAGAAAATATATGGTTAAGTTCTTTTCTAAACTTTTCTTTAAAAATTTTGTTTTTATTAGTATTATTAGGAAGTATTAGATATTTAAATTTTAATTGTGATATTTCATCCACTTCAGTAATACTTTCTTTAATAACAATTTCCTTAATACTATTTGTATTCTTCTATATAAAAAAAGGCTATAACAGAAAATTTTTAATTTTTTTCATCATATTTATTGCCTTTATATTTAGAGTTCTATGGTTTTTAAATATAGATAGTATTCCCATAGGTGATTTTAATAGAATGTTTATTTGTTCTGGTGAATTTTTAAATGGTTCAAATTATATGTTTAAAGGAACTTCTTACTTCGCAAGATTTCCACATATGTCTTTAACAGTTTTATATTTCTCATTGATTAGAAATTTTTTTAGCAATCCACTTGTAATTATCCGTATCATAAATTTATTATTTTCAATGTTTAATGTAATTTTAATCTATTTAATATCTAAAGAAATTTTTAAAGACAAGAATAAAAGCATCTGGGCCTTATTAATAAGCTCTTTATATCCTCCTATGATACTATATAACAATGTTTATTGTTCAGAAAATATAGCACTTCCCTTATTGCTACTTAGTGTTCTTATGTTTTTTAAATCAATAAATAAAAAACAAAGTCTATTATATTTAGTTTTTTGTGGAATATTTTTAGGTTTATCTCATCTTTTTAGACCAAATGGCTATGTTTTTATAGTAGCTTATTTAATGTACATATGTATTTATTTCAAAGAAAAGATTAATATTAAATTTAAAAAAGTTATAGTAACTTTATTTTCTTTTGTGCTTCCTATTGTTTTAGTTAGTACAATTCTTATTAAATTAAATATAACAGAGTTTCCTCTTTGGCATGGTACAGAGCCTATGAGTATTTCTATTCTAAAAGGCACTAATATATCTTCTGATGGTAAATGGAATTATGAAGATTCTCAAATATTTCAAAAATATAATGGTGATTATAATAAAGTAAATAGTGCTGCTAAAGAAATAATTAAAAATAGATTAGTAAATACACCTAAAATAGAACTTGCTAAATTCTATGTTTCAAAATTTATACGTTTATGGAATAATGGAAGTTTTGCTGGAGATTATTGGTCTGAAGCTGGATTAGATAGTGCTTATAATAAGGATTACTATCTAAAAATATTAAAAAAAGAAAATGCAGATATGAAAATAAGAATTAGTAAAGAAGGAGCATTCTATACTCAAAGTTTCTATATTATACTGCTTTTACTATCATATATTGGGATATATAAAAATAAATCAAAAAGAAAAAAATCAATAGATTTACTTTATATACTTTTTGGTGGTATGTCAATTCAATTATTAATTATAGAGGCACAGGAAAGATATGCTTATCCTTTGTCATGGATATTTATAATACTTGCTACAACAGCCTTTAAATCTGAATCAGATAAGGAGGCTTTAAGTTATGAATAATATTAAATATATAATAAAATTATTAAGACCAAAGCATTGGATAAAAAACCTATTTGTATTTGGTCCAATAATTTTCTCAAATAACTTTTTAAATATGCATTTAATAATTAATAACATACTTACTTTTATATCATTCTGTTTTATATCATCTACAGTTTATATTCTAAATGACATAGTAGATATAGATAAAGATAAAAATCATCCTCAAAAATGTAAGAGGCCTTTAGCTAGTGGTAAAGTTAGTATTTTTACTGCCATAATAGTTGGAATAATACTTTGTACAGTATCTTTAATAATCTCTTTCAATTTAAATATTCATATATTTATTATCATAATAATTTATTTGATAAATAATATAGCATACTCATTTAAATTAAAAAATTTAATTATTATAGATGTATTCTCAATAGCCTTTGGATTTATACTTAGAGTATTGGCTGGAAGCTTTGCTACTGGAGTACCTGCATCAAGCTGGATAATTTTATGTACCCTATTCTTATCATTATTTTTAGATTTTAGTAAAAGAAGAAATGAAGTTATATCCTTAGGAAAAAATGCAAGTAGTCATAGAAAAAATTTATCTAAATATAATATCAAATTTTTAGATAAAATAATCAATATATCATTAACTTGTACAATAGTTTTTTATTCAATATATTGTATTTTAGGAACCTCCTCAAACTTATTTATTTGGACAAGTATCTTGGTAATTTTGGGAATAATAAGATATTATTATCTAATTTACTTTGAGGCTAAATTTGATAACCCTACTGATTTAATATTAAAAGATAAACAATTAATATTTATAATTTTATTATGGGGAATTTCTTGTCTAGTAATACTTAACTTATAAAAATATGTTTAATTTATAAATAAAAAACTTACAAACACTAATAATTTAAGTGATTGTAAGTTTTTTATATTGTCTTAGATTGATGCCTCTTCAGTTTTTAATGATTTTCTAGTTAATTTATTTATTTCATTTAGCTCTTTTTCAGTTAAATATCTCCACTCTCCTATATCTAACCCTTCTAATGAAACATTCATTATTCTTATTCTTTCTAACTTTATTACCTCATAACCAAAATACTGACACATTCTTCTTATTTGTCTGTTTAATCCTTGAGTTAATATTATTCTAAAAGAATTTTCACCTTCTTTTTTAACAAAACACTTCTTAGTAACTTTACCTAACACAGGAACCCCATTTCCCATGCCTTTTATAAAATCTTTAGTTACAGGTTTATTTACAGTTACAATATATTCTTTTTCATGGTTGTTTCCAGCTCTTAATATTTTATTTACTATATCTCCATCATTAGTCATAAATATTAAGCCTTGAGAATCTTTATCTAATCTTCCTATTGGGAAAATTCTTTTCTTATGATTTATAAAATCTACAATATTTCCTTTTACCTTGTGTTCAGTAGTACAAGTTATACCTACTGGCTTATTTAATGCAATATACACTAATTCATTTTCACTTTTTATAGGTTTACCATCTATATATACTTTCTGACCTTTTAAAACCTTCATTCCCATGGTAGCCTTAATATTATCTATCTTAACTCTGCCCTGTTCTATAAGCTTATCTGCCTCTCTCCTTGAGCAAAAGCCTGTTTCACTTATATACTTATTTAGCCTAACTTCATCTCTAACTTCATCCTTATTTGATACTATAATCGTATTATTTTCTGAAGCTTTTTTTGCTAAATTGCTTTTCTTAAAATTATTTTTCTTATGAACTCTTTTATTTATAAAATCTGAATTACTTTTAGTTTTAAAATCTTTATTTTTCTTATTACTATTTCTTAATGTTTTTCTCACTATGAATAATCCCTTCCTTTTTTAATTTTTCTTTTCATAGCCTGAATTATTTATTTTTATTCTAAAATTATTCGTTGTATTATCATCTTTATTTACGCTTTCAACATAATTAGTTACCTTATTTAAATCAACAGTATCAACCATTTTACCAGTAATATAAACATCTACAATTCTGTTTGGTGGAAGCATATCCTCTTGTTCAAAACCTTTTAAAATAGCTATCATTCCATCATCAAACTTTTTATTATCTAGCTTAAGTTCTGTTACTAAGATATTTCCCTTTTCAGTTGGAGAATAACAATATACTATTCTATCAAATCTATTTATTCCTAATTTAACCTTTGAAGTACCTTGAATTAATATTGTTGTTTCTTGTTGTTTATACATATAAGTAAAAGCACAAGTAAAAATAATAACTATTATAGAAGCAAATATTATTATTTTTTTATAGTGTCTAAAGGTCTTTTTTTCTCTTCCTGAAAGCTCTTCACCTAATTTATTTTCTGACCTTGTTTTTATTCTTATAAAGTCTCCATCTCTAGTTAATATTATGCTCCCCTTCTTACTTTCTAAAAGAACTAATCCTTTATATAAAGTTTCTTCCCCCTCAGAACCTCTTATTACAGATAAGGTTTCTAAATCTCTAAAATTTATATTTAAATACATTGCTAAATTAGTATAGTTTGCATTATATAATAAAAGCAAGTAAGCTATTAAATAATTTGACCAATCAATTATTTGTTCATTTGAAAAACCTGTTTTCTTAGCAATAATTTTTGTTTTTAATTCTTTTCTTATTAAAATCTTTCTTAATAATACTTCTTCATCAATTAAATAATACGCTATATTAAGAATTTTATTTCTATCCTCAAGATTAAATCTTTCATTAGCTAGGGTTTTTAAATCAACATTAAATTCCTTAAGTTCTCTTTTAAAAGCAATTATTTCTTTTTTTAGCACACTTTTTTCTAAGTTTCTTTTTACACTTCTAGTAGAAAACATATATTTATCTTTTCTAAAAGTTAATTCGCTCACTAAAGCTACACTCCTTTATGTTTATTTTACAAAAAATAAGACTAAGTATAAACCCAGTCTTATTGTACTAACTTTCCTTTAACTATAACCCTATTTTTTGCATCCTTTGTACATGTAACTATTGTTATAGTAGCATCTTTTGTAGGATTTAAAGCTTCCGTTTCATTTGGAGTAACCTCATACATATCTGTTACTTCGTAAGTATACTCTTTACCATTATAAGTAACAATAATCTTATCTCCTTTTTGTAACTTATCAATATCCTTAAAAGCTTGACCAAAATATGATATTCTATGACCTGCTATAGCAAAATTTCCTTTTTGTCCTGGCATTGGTGAACCTGGGAAATGTCCTACAACATATTTTATATCATTATAACTAACTCCTTCTATTATCCCTATCTCTAAGTTTAATCTAGGTATATTTAAAATTCCTATACCCTTACCATCCTCAAGCTGTGCTTTTTCTGGAGTTTTATTATCTTTATTTTCTGTAGTATCCGTATTACTTTTATCACTACTTTCACTATTACTACTTTCACTATTATTATTATTTGCAGGTAATTCTTTCTTATTTTCTTCTCCCTCTGGAACATCAAACTGTAAGTTCTTAAAACTTTCTAAAACTGCTTGTTGTTGCTTATAAGTATCATATTTCATCCAAACAGTTAAGCCAACTAAGCCTATACCTACAACAATCAATAAAATACCAAGTATGTTTCTGATTTTTCCCCACATATAAAAATTCACCCTTTCAACTCAAAGTATCTTATAAATAATCTTATATAAAATTATTAATTTATTTTTCTTCTACTAAATCTCAATTTATTATACCATAGCAACACTTTATATCTATATATTTTTTTACATATAAGTATATTTTTTAACAAATAAAATTTATAAATATATTTAATTACGTATGTAAAGCTATAATAATTTATAAACTTTATATATAATGTAAACATACAAACTTTAAAATAAATTACGAGGTGATTAATATGAGAATAGGAATGGGATATGATGTTCATAAGCTAGTTGAAAATAGAGACCTTATATTAGGTGGCATAAAAATTCCATATGAAAAAGGGCTTTTAGGACATTCAGATGCTGATGTTTTACTTCACGCCATAATGGATTCCTTACTAGGTGCTGCTGCTTTAGGAGATATTGGTAAACACTTTCCTGATACAGACCCTAAATATAAGGGAGCAAATAGTTTAAAACTATTAGAATTTGTTGGCAAACTTTTAGAAGAAAATAATTATAAAATTTGCAATATAGATTCAACTATAATAGCTCAAAAACCTAAAATGGCACCTTATATACTTACCATGAGAGAAAATATTGCTAAAGTATTAAAAATAAATTTAAATCAAATAAACATAAAAGCTACAACTGAAGAAGGACTTGGCTTTACAGGCTCAGGTGAAGGAATTTCTTCTCAAAGTATCTGTCTTTTATGTAATTAAAAATAAAAAAACTTACAATCTATATTAAGATAAAATAATAATCTTAAAATAAGATTGTAAGTTTTTTTAGCCCCAATTTAAATAAAAAATACTAAACTTAATTTTTTAAGCTACCTCAAGCTCCTCATTATTTTTAGTCTGTCCTTTCTTTTGGAAAAATGCTATAAATATTATTGCACTTATTCCCATTAAGTATGGATAAAATAAAAATTTCATTATTTCAAAGGAACTTAAGCCTGTTAAAGCTGCTGCTGACATAAGTTGAGCACCATAAGGAATTATTCCTTGAACTGCACAAGAAAACATATCTAATATTCCTGCAATTCTTTTTGAATCTAAATTATATTTATCTGAAATATCTTTTGCTAAAGGTCCTACTGTAACTATAGCAATTGTATTATTTGCTGTACATGCATCAACTAAACTTACTAATAATCCAATACCAAACTCAGCACCTTTTTTACCGTTTATTCTCTTTGTAACTAAGTTTAAAACGTAATCTATTCCTCCGTTTGCCTTTATTATTTCAACAATTCCTCCAATAATTATTGAAATTAGTATAAGCTCACTCATTCCACCTATACCAGTTGATATTGAAGTAAAGAATGTTTTTACATCTAAAGAACCTGTAAAAAATCCAATAGCACCTGCTAAAACTATTCCCCCTGATAAAACAGCTATTACATTAGCTCCCATCAAAGCTGCTATTAATATTCCTAAATAAGGAATTATTTTTATAAAATTATAATCATAATGTCCTACTGAAGTATTAGCTCCACTTCCTAAAACCGTATATATAATAATAACTAAAATTGCAGCTGGTAATATAACCTTAAAATTAACTTTAAACTTGTCCTTCATTGCACAGCCCTGTGTTTTTGTAGCTGCTATTGTTGTATCAGAAATCATTGAAAGATTGTCTCCAAACATAGCACCTCCAACTACGGCACCTACAATAAGTGGTAAAGCTATATCTGTTTTATCTGAAATCCCCATTGCAATAGGAACGATAGCTGCTATAGTTCCCATTGATGTACCTAAAGATATAGCTATAAATGATGATATTACAAATATACCTGCAACTAATATATTTTTAGGTAATATTGTTAATCCTAAATTTACTGTAGACTCTACAGCTCCCATGCTTTTAGCTACTTCTGCAAATGCACCAGCTAATATAAATATTAAGCACATTAAAATTATATTACTATTTCCTGCCCCTTTACAAAATATCTCTACGTTCTTTTCAAGTCCTCTTTTTCTATTTGTAAATATTCCAAATAAAACTGCGATTATTCCTGGAACTAAAACAGATACAGAGTAGAAGTCTTTCATTACTAATGAAGTTCCCAAATAAATAGCTACAAAAATTATTAATGGTAATAATGCTGAAAACTTTCCTTTTTTCATTTTTTTCCTCCTAATCTTAATCTATTTAATAAATCTATCTTTATCCTACAAAATAAAAAAACTCCTATCCTATGATAGAAGTTATTATTCTTACAGATTCGCATTCTTATCTCTCAGTTTCTACCGCAGGATTTAGCACCGCTATAAATCTTTGCATAAGAAAGCATACTGACTTATTTAAAAGTTTAAATCAGTATTATTTTAACCGCAAAGAATTACCGGTTGCTGGGTTTCACAGGGCCAGTCCCTCCACCTCTCTTGATAAGATTTATTAAATTTTGTTTTTTTAATATTATCATTCTAAAATTACTTTGTCAAATAAATTATATGACATTAATAATTTATTTACTTATTAATTTATATAACAATGCTTCTAATAATATGCCTTCATTTTTTGGATAATTAAACTTTTCGCTATACTCTATTGCTTCTGCAATAAAATCACAAGATTTTTCTAAAGCCTTCTTAACATCCTCTCCTTTTAATATCCATCCGATTAAAAGTGAAGCAAAGGTATCACCTGTCCCACAATAAAAAGCATTTATTTTTTTATGAGAGTATGTATAAAAAATCTTCTCCTTCTTATCATAGAGTACAGTATCAATATATTCATCACCTTTTGAACTTGATACACTTGTTATTATACTTATTCTAGGTCCTAATTCACTTAAATCTATTAAATACTCCTTTATCTCCTCTTCACTTAAATATTCTTTATATTCTCTTCCTAAAAGAAAAGAGGCTTCTGTTAAATTTGGAGTTATTATATGTGCATCTTTTATAAGTTCTCTCATTTCTTCAATTATTTCAAAACTCATGCCATCATAAAGCTTTCCCCCATCAGCCATTACAGGGTCTATAAGAACTAAAGTATTCTTCTCTTTAAATTCTTTTATAAAACTCTTTACAAAATTAACTTGCTTAGGGTCTGCTAAATAACCACTATATATACATTTAAAATCTAGATTTAATTTTTTCCAATGTTCTTTAGTTTCATATATAAAATCTGTTAAATCCCTAAAAGCTGGTTTTCCAAAGCCATCTGTATGAGTTGACAAAACTGCTGTAGGCAAAGGACACACTTGATTTCCCATTGAAGATAACACAGGTATTATTGTTGCTAAAGCCGCTCTTCCATAGCAAGACATATCATGAATTGCAGCAATTTTATTTACAGGATTCATCTTTATTCCTCCTTAAAATTTTAATAAATAAACTTTATGCTTTTTTAATATTATATCAGTTTAATAATATAATACTAATTTACTTTTTAGTATTTTAAAATTTATTATAAAAAAAAGCATCGCCTAAATAGACGATGCTTGGTGCACCATCAGGGATTCGAACCCTGGACTCCCTGATTAAGAGTCAGGTGCTCTACCAACTGAGCTAATGGTGCATATTATATTTTTAAGCATTATTTTACAAATAAACCTTAAAAAATGGAGCGGGTACCGGGAATCGAACCCGGGTATCCAGCTTGGAAGGCTGGTGTTCTACCATTGAACTACACCCGCAAATACATTTATATATTAACATAACATTAATATCTTGTCAAGTTTAACCAATTAAATGGCTGGGATAGCAGGATTCGAACCTGCGAATGACGGAGTCAAAGTCCGTTGCCTTACCGCTTGGCGATATCCCAATATGGTGTACCTTAAGGGATTCGAACCCCTGACCCACGGCTTAGAAGGCCGTTGCTCTATCCAGCTGAGCTAAAGATACAAACTTGAACTAACAAAAATTATTATACATATTTATTTAAATATTGTCAACAATTTTTTAATTTATTATGTTATGTTAATCAATTCAAGTCTTTACCACATAAAAAAAATAATGAAAATACCTATACTTATACTACATCTTCTAGATGTTTAAAAAGAACTATTTTAAACTTTTCTTCGTCCTCTTTATTTTTATGTGCATTTTCACAAACTCTAAACCATTCTTCTGTACTCATCCCTATAGTTTTTTCAAATAATTCTTCACTATCTGTTTGTAAATTAGTTTCTACAACAAATTTACCAAGTTCTTCAGCTGTTTCAAAAGCCTTTAAATATAAGAACTCGTCATCATTTCCAAGCCAGTTATTATTGAACCTACTACAGAATATCTTTAGTTTTCTCATTCCATTTTCAGCACTTAATCCTTTTAATTTTCTTAGTGCTACAATGTCCCTTTTCATTTTGTCTTTGTCTTCTTCTGTTGCATTGCTGCTTATCATTGCGCTTATTTTTTCAACATCAATTGAAGGTATTCTTGTTATTAACTTATTCTTCCCTTCAACCCACTTATAATAAGCTTCAGGCATGAAAGCATACTCTATAAACCCTATTAACTTTCCAAAATTAGGTAAAATCACCCAAACATTTTCAATTCCCACTTTTCTGTTAAATATAACATAGTGTAAATATTTGGTTTCTTCGTTTATAGATTGTTCCTTAAACATTCTTCCTTTTAGGGTTTCATTTTTAGTTATTAATTCCCCCCAAAATTTTTCGGGATTTTCTTCTGTTTTTGTTTTTTTCTTAAATAAGTTATGCATATCCAAACCCCCTTATATACACTTACATTTTAATTATATTGCTAACTTTTTTTAACATCAAAGTGTAAAAAAACCTATATTTCTTTATATAACTTAATCTATATTTATACAGGTAACTTATATTGATTAAACTGTTTTTTTATGCTATTTTATTACTATAAATGGGTATTAAATTTTTAAGGAGGATTATATGTCTTATTTCTGTGAAATTTGTGGAGATTATGCAGATATTCATCACATAGTTCATAAATCTGAAGGCGGTTTAGATTTTAATCTTAATTATAAATACTTATGTAAAAAACATCATAGATCTAAACAAGGCCCACACAAAGATAAGGTTGTGGATTTAAATTATAAATTGGAAATGCAAAATAATTTAAATGAACTTTTTTCAAAAAATTTTTATACAAGTAAAGACCTTAAAATACTTTTAGGACTTACTCCTGGTTCTTTAAAAAAATTAACTAAAAATTTAAAACTATATAAGGAAGGATATGCAAGAGAAGAATTAATATTTAACCTTATGGGAAAAAAAATATATTCTGAGGAATTTATTGAAGATTTTATTTTGCAAAGAGCCTTAAATTACGTATAAAAAGCTAAATAAAAACTTTTTAGGTTTTTATTTAGCTTAAATTTAAAAGAACTTTAAACTACATATTAAACTTTTCTCATCATATATGTTAAATATTTTAAAAAGATTTCTAGCAATTAAAATTTCTCCTTTATAACTTAGTTTATTCTTCGAAAAAAATATTTCACCAAAATCACTATTATAAAGTTTTATATTTTTAAAATATTCATAATGATTTATAAATAATATCTCTCTATTTTTAACTAAATTTTCTATAACTTCTATACACTCTTTCTTAAGATTTAATAAATTTTCTATTACTAAAAAAGTATTTATCTCCTTTGTCTTAATATATAACTTAAAAATATCTTTCTCAAACTCATATAGATTATCTACTTCTTCATTTAAAGATATAAATAAAACCCTAGGCTTAAATTTTAAAACAGTATCAGAAAAATTATTTAATATATATTTTATATTAAAATTTTCATTATATAAATTAAGCATAAATCTTTTCTTACTTTCTATAGAACCATCATTTAGTTCCCAGCGCACTCTTTCTTCTAGATATTCAATATAGTTTTTAAAAAATATCCTATCTTCACTAAAACGCTTACTATATATAAATTCAAAAACACTTCCTTTTTCCTCTACTATTATCTTATATATCAATTCTATTTTTCTTTTACTTTCTTCAGAAAAAATATCATAAACATTAAAAGAATTTTCTATAACATACTCTAACTCTTTTACCTTTTCTTTTTTATAAAAGATATGGTCATTTAACAAAGAATCTAAAACATCTTTATCTAAAATGTTTAAGCTATTAAAAATAAATTTAGTAATTTCTAAATGTCCTAACTCATTTGGATGAATATTATCACTTAAAAGTAAGGATTTAATATTTAAATCCTTGTTATAAAGTTCTTCCCAACTTCTATAATGATCTATTAAAAATATATTTCTCTCCTTAGAAATCATTCTTAAAATATCCATATACTCATCAATACTTTTTCTACTAATATCATTATTTATTATATTACTAGTTTGAATAAAAATATTAGCTCCTAAGCTCTCAACTTTTTCTATAATTCTTAATATATTTTTTTTATAAATTTCTAAAGGTACCTTATTTTCTGCACAATCATTCATACCGAGCATAATAAAAACAATATTAGGACTATACTTCTTTATACAATCATCAAAATTTTCTAATATATCTAAGGTTGTAGCCCCAGAAATTCCAGTATTAAAAACACTAATATTAGAATTTTTTCTATTATTAAAATTATTATTTCTTATTAATATCTCTCTAAAATATTCAGTATAACTTCTATATCCCTTAGTATGAAGTGCCCCATGAGTTATACTATCTCCTGTAAAAACAATACTTAAATCTTTATTATTAAATATTTCTTTAAACATAAATTTCCCCCTTTTATATTTAAATATAATTTCTAAAATTAGCAATAATGATATTTAACAACTCTTATATAGTAATTTTAATAAAAACCTACTATTTTTTTCATTAGAAAATTTTATAAAAATAAAAAAAAGCACCCAAAACATGGATGCTTTTGGTGCACCATCAGGGATTCGAACCCTGGACTCCCTGATTAAGAGTCAGGTGCTCTACCAACTGAGCTAATGGTGCATAATTTGGAGCGGGTACCGGGAATCGAACCCGGGTATCCAGCTTGGAAGGCTGGTGTTCTACCATTGAACTACACCCGCATAAGTGGAGCGGAAGACGGGACTCGAACCCGCAACTTTCACCTTGGCAAGGTGACACTCTACCATTGAGTCACTCCCGCATAAAATTTAATATATTATGTAAAGTGGAGCGGGTACCGGGAATCGAACCCGGGTATCCAGCTTGGAAGGCTGGTGTTCTACCATTGAACTACACCCGCTTATAAGTTGGTGCAGGTGAAGGGAGTCGAACCCCCACGCCGTAGGCGCTAGATCCTAAGTCTAGTGCGTCTGCCAATTCCGCCACACCTGCAAACCTATGTTTTTATTATAATATTTTTTAAATTTTATTTCAATATTTTTTTAAAATTATTTTATTAAAAATTTGGATATAATATTTATCTATATTCTATTTTTTTAACATTTAAAATTTTATTTCATTTAAATTATTATATAAAATTAAATTAGAATTTATTTTTATTTTATCCATTGACATACAAAAATAATAAACTTATAATCTTAAGTAAATATTATAAGTTTGTTAACACAATGAAGAGAAGAGTAAACTTTGGTACATTTTCAGAGAGAAGGTACAATAGCTGTGAGTACTTTTAAATGGAATTAGTTGAAAACTAACTCTGAGTGACTCTAATCAAGTCCGTTTAATCACGTTACGATTATTTTAAGAGGTGTTTTTTAACACAAATTGGGTGGAACCACGGGAATATACACTCTCGTCCCTTTTCTATTTAGAAAAGAGACGAGAGTTTTTATTTTTTATGAAAGAATAAAGAAAATTATTTCGAAAGGAGAAATTAATATGATAAAAATTACACTTAAAGATGGTTCAGTAAAGGAAGTAGAAGCTGGATTATCAATTTTTGAAATAGCTCAAAGCATAAGCCAAGGACTTGCAAGAAATGCTTGTTGTGGTATATTAAATGGAAAAGTTGAGGACTTAAGATTTATAGTTAATGAGGATTCCTCATTAGAAATATGTACTTTTGATTCTAAAGAGGGTCAACATGCTTTTAACCATACTGCATCTCATGTACTAGCAGCTGCTGTTAAAAGACTTTTCCCACAAGATAAATTAGCTATAGGACCATCAATAGATAATGGCTTCTATTATGATTTTGATACTGAAAAGCCATTTTCTGCTGACCAATTAAACAAATTAGAAGAAGAAATGAAAAAAATAATAAAAGAAAATCCTGAAATAAAAAGATTTGAACTTCCTAGAAATGAAGCTTTAGAACTTATGAAGGATGAACCTTATAAAGTAGAACTTATAAATGACCTTCCAGAAGATGAAGTAATTTCATTCTATCAAATAGGTGATTTTGTTGACCTTTGTGCTGGTCCTCACTTAATGGCTATTAAACCAATGAAAGCTGTTAAGTTATTAAGATCTACTGGTGCTTACTGGAAAGGTAACGAAAAGAACAAAATGCTTTCAAGAGTATATGGAACTGCTTTCCCTAAAAAATCTGAATTAGATGCATATTTAGAAGCTTTAGAAGAAGCTAAAAAGAGAGACCATAATAAATTAGGTAGAGAACTTGGAATATTTACTACAGATGAAAATGTAGGTCAAGGTCTTCCTCTATTAATGCCAAAGGGAGCTAGAATAATTCAAACTCTTCAAAGATGGATTGAAGATGAGGAACAAAGAAGAGGATACGTTTTAACTAAAACACCTTTAATGGCTAAAAGCGACCTTTATAAAATTTCAGGACACTGGGACCACTATAAAGATGGTATGTTCGTTTTAGGAGATGAAGAAAAGGATAGTGAAGTATTTGCTTTAAGACCAATGACTTGTCCATTCCAATATGCAATATATAATGCAACTCAACATAGTTATAGAGATTTACCAGTAAGATTTGCTGAAACTTCTACTTTATTTAGAAATGAAGCTTCAGGAGAAATGCATGGTCTTATAAGAGTAAGACAATTTACTCTTGCTGACGGACACATAGTATGTACTCCTGAACAATTAGAAGATGAATTTAAAAATACTGTTGATTTAGTTAAATATGTTATGGATACTTTAGGAATCTCTGATGATATTACTTACAGATTCTCAAAGTGGGACCCAAATAATACTGAAAAGTATATAAATGACCCTGAAGCTTGGGAAAACACTCAAAACATAATGAGAGAAATATTAAACCATTTAAATATAGAATTTACTGAAGCTGATGATGAAGCTGCATTCTATGGACCAAAACTTGATATACAATTTAAAAATGTTCATGGAAAAGAAGACACAATAATAACTATTCAAATAGATTTCGCTTTAGCAGAAAGATTTGGAATGTATTATATTGATAAAGATGGAGAAAAGAAACGTCCATATATAATTCATAGAAGTTCAATAGGATGCTATGAAAGAACATTAGCAATGCTTATAGAAAAATACGCTGGTGCTCTTCCAACTTGGATAGCTCCTGTTCAAGCTAAAGTTCTTCCACTATCAGACAAATATGCAGATTATGCAAACGAAGTTGTTGAAGAATTAAGAAGAAGAGGAGTTAGAGTTGAAGCTGACCATAGAGCTGAAAAAATAGGCTATAAGATAAGAGAAGCTAGATTAGAAAGAACTCCTTACATCTTAGTTGTTGGAGAAAAAGAAGCTGAAAATAAAGAAGTTTCTGTAAGAAGTAGAAAAAATGGTGAAGAAGGTGCTATGCCTCTAGCTGATTTTGTAAACAGAATAGTTCTTGAAATAGCTAACAAAGAAAACTAATTAATATAATAAAAAACTTGGAGCATTTCTATAATTTTTTTATAGAAATACTTCCAAGTTTTTTTATTCTAATTTCTATTAAAATTTTATTCTATAACTTTTAAAATTTACTATCATCTATACTTTCTAAGTATTCGTCAACTACTCTAAGAATCTCTTTAATACATCCATCTTCAAAAGGTGATTTTAAATTAGCATATTTTAATAAGCCTAAAAATGTTTTTGTCCCACCTATATTACATAAATTTAAATAATCTTCCCATGCTTTTTCATGATTTTCTCTATCTTTTTTCCAAAATTGAAGTGCACATATTTGTGCTAAAGTATAATCAATGTAATAAAAAGGATCTAAGAATATGTGGTTTTGTTGGAACCACCATCCCCCTCTTTCTAAGAAATCACATTCTCCATAATTTTTATGTGGAAGATATTTTTTCTCTATATTTCTCCATGCCTCTTTTCTCTCCTTTGGAGTAGCTTCTGGATTTTCATATACAAAGTGTTGAAATTCATCAACAGTTATTCCATAAGGTATAAATTTTATTGCATCTCCTAAATGATAAAATTTATATTTATCTGTATCCTCTTTAAAAAATAAATACATAAAAGGCCAAGTAAAGAATTCCATACTCATTGAATGTATTTCACAACTTTCCATTGTAGGCCATTGACACTCTTGCATTTCTATCCAAGAACTTCTAAAGTTTTGGAAAGCATGTCCTGCTTCATGAGTTAATACATCTACATCCCCAGCTGTACCATTAAAGTTTGAAAAAATAAATGGAGCTTTATAATTAGGGAAATTAATACAATACCCTCCTGCTGCTTTTCCTTTTTTAGCAATTAAGTCCATTAAATCATTTTCAACCATAAAATCAAAAAATTCTTTAGTTTCCTTTGAAAGCTCTGAGTACATTACCTCTGCATTATTAACTATCCATTTAGCATCTCCTTTAGGAGTTGGATTCCCACTTAAAAACTCAAATTTTTCATCATAGTATTTTAAATCTTCAAGTCCTAATCTTTTAGCTTGTCTTTTATACAATTTATTATTTACAGGAACTATATACTCTTTAACTTGTTTTCTAAAGTTATCTACCATTTCCTTATTATAGTCATATCTTCTCATTCTTATATAGCCTAAATCTACAAAACTATTAAATCCAAGTTTTTTAGCTATAGTTGTTCTTACCTTTACAAGCTTATCAAAAATTTCATCTATTTCACTTTCATGTTTAACAAAAAAATCATACTTAGCTTCTGATGCTTTTTTTCTTGTTTCTCTATCTTTAGAATTTATAAAAGGCACTAATTGTGCTAAAGTTCTTTCTTCTCCCAAAAATTCAATTTTAGCCGAAGCTATAAGCTTTTGATATTGACTTGCTAACTTATTTTCAAGCTTCATATCTTCTATTACATCCTTTGAAAAACTCTTTTGAGAATACTCTGCTCCTTTTATTAAAGGTTCTCCATAATAATCTCCGATTTCTTCTTTAAATGGAGAATTTAATATAGCTTTATAAAATTCATTATTTATTTCTTCTATAAGCGGAGAACTTTCATCCCAAAAATCTTTTTCCTTATTATAAAATTCATCTTCAGTATCAATTGTATGTCTAACTTCAGACAAAGCTATCATAGTAGCAAAATTATTTCTTATAGTGTTTATTTTCTTTATTATTTCTTTAGCCCCATTAAAATCCTTAGCTTTTTCTAATTCTTTTATAAAAGTTCTAATATTTTCTCTATCTTTTTCAATATTAGGTCTTTCATATTTAAAATCCTTAAATTTCATTATTTACCCCACCTTAAGCTTTATATATTCTTTATAATTTTGGCATAGTTAAAAATTATTATCAATAAATTTACATTATCAAAAGTATTTCTTTACCATTATAACTTCTTAAAGGCTATACTCCTACTTTCACTAATAATTAAATCAACCTTTTCATCAAAAAATTCATGAGGTATTTCATCATAAATTTGAAAATCATAGCAAAGTGCTACTCTTTTACTATTAGGATATTTACTTAAGAATCTATCATAAAACCCTCCTCCATATCCTAATCTATTTCCTTTTAAATCAAAGGCTAATCCAGGTATTATAATTAAATCCACTTCTTTACTTATATCTTCACAATTAATGCTAGGCTCTAATATTCCAAAAGCACCACTTTCATTTAATTGAAGTAAAGACTCTATCTTTAATGCTTTCATTTGCTTTTCTTTTAAACTAACTGGAATTACTTTAGGTACTGCAAGGGTTTTATCAGAACAAATTATATCTTTAATTATATTAATAGTGTTTACCTCAGATTCCATATTTACATATACAAATATAACCTTACTATTTTTATAAATATCATTTTCTAAAAGAGTTTTTCTTATTTTTTCATCAGCTATCATTTTAGTATCTTTATCCATACTTTCTCTTTTTAGTTTAATCTCTTCTCTTAATTCCCCTTTATCCATTTGAAATTCCTCCTTATAGGCTTTTAATTATTTTACCATATTTTGTATTGCCATACTATAAAATCACTATATCATAATTAAATATTAAATTACAAAAATAAAAAAAGCATAGTATATATTTTATACTATGCAAAACTTTATTTAACTATTTTTTTGCTACTATAGTGAAAGTCTTTGGAATACCCTTATCAAATATATCACTAGATAAGTTCGGTTCTTCTGTTAAACTTTTTATAGTAAGACCTGTTTCAGCTACAGCAGTTATTATTTCTCCTAAATTCCATTTACGTAAATATACTTTTTCTACTTCATCTTCTTCTAAATATTTTGAATAAGCAACAGCTTTTTCTTCTAAGGAAGTATCAAAATAATCTCCTGTAACCTTATGTTTTCTTACCTTTGCTGTAGAACCCCTTGAAGTTATTAGTTTAGTTGATACAGGATGAAAATCTCTTAAAACAGCTCTTCCTCCTTCTTTTAATAAACTATTTATAACATTCATAAAGGGAGATAAATCAGTAAAATAATGAAGTATTCCCATTTCAGCAAATACTATATCATAATCTCCACTAAGAACCTCTTTAGGCATTTTTAAAACATCACTTAATATAAAATTTATGTCAACATTACAAGCTTTAGCTAAATCTAAAGCATATCTCCTATTTCCCTCTGAAAAATCTACAACAGTAACTTCAGCTCCTAATAAAGCTAAGGCAACAGCCTTATTTCCATTAGACCCCATAAGATTAAATATCTTTTTTCCTTGTACCTCTCCAAATTTATCTAATAAAATCCCTAGCTTCTTTTCAGGCATAGCTTTAATTTTTTCTCCTGCCTCTTTTGCTGTGCCAAATCTTTTTACCCAAGCATTATAGGTTTCTTTATTCCAAGCCTCTTCATTTTCATTTACACATACTTTCCCACTATTTAAAATGTCATTGTCTTGAATTTTTCCCACTACAAATACCTCATTAATTATTTATTAACTTATTCATAAAATAATAAAAAATAAGCTAGAGTATTATACTTCAACCTTATAAAATTTTCAATATGTTTTAATAAAATAAGGTGTATTTAAAATCAATAATTTTAAATACACCTTAAAAATTATATATAAACTTAATATTTAATCCTAATTGTTATTAAATTCTTTCAGCACCAATTGCTGCTTCTAAGTCTTTTATAACTACATTTACTATATCTAGTTTACCTTTAGCATAGTCTTTTTCTTCTAACCAAATTAATCCTGATTCAAGGCATTTTTTAGTTTCTTTGTACTCTGCTAATAATTTTAATAAACTCTCATTATTCATAATACACACCTCTTTTACTCAACAGTTACTGACTTAGCTAAGTTACGAGGTTTATCCACATCAAACCCTTTAGCTTTAGCTACATAATATGAGAATAATTGTAATGGTACTACACTTAAAACTGGTGATAAGAAGCTTAATGTTTCTGGTATTTCTATTATACCTTCAAACATCTCTCTTTTACTATCTTCCATATCTCCTTCGAAGCAAACTCCTAAAACCTTAGCTCCTCTAGTTACAACTTCTTGAACATTACTTATCATTTTATCCATAAGTTCTCTTTGAGTTAATAATGATATTACTGGAATATCTTTTTCAATAAGAGCTATTGGACCATGCTTAAGTTCTCCACCTGCATAAGCTTCTGAGTGAATGTAAGAAATTTCTTTAAGTTTTAAAGAACCTTCCATTGCAACTCCATAATCCATACCTCTTCCTAAGAAGTATAAATCTCTTTCATTAGATGCTTTAACTGCAAATTCTTTTATTAACTCTGTATCTTTAAGTATTTCTTCAACTTTTTCTGGTAATTGAAGCATTGCTTTTTTAATTTCTTCAATTTCTTCTACAGATTTACTTCCTTTTAATTCAGCAAAATGTAATGCTAATGTGTACATTGCTATTAATTGAGTTACATATGCCTTTGTTGATGCAACTGCTATTTCTGGACCTGCCCATGTATATAATACATCATTAGCTTCTCTTGAAACTGAACTTCCTACAACATTAGTTACAGCTAATACTCTTGCACCTTTTGCTTTTCCATCTCTTAAAACAGCTAAAGTATCTGCAGTTTCTCCTGATTGGCTTAAAACTATTATTAAAGTTTTATCTGTAATAACAGCATCTCTATATCTAAATTCTGAAGCTATATCAACTTCTACTGGTATTCTAACTAATTTCTCAATAGCATATTTACCAATAACTCCAGCATGGTAAGCTGTTCCACAAGCAACTATATAAACTCTATCAACATTATCTAAGTATTCTTTAGTTATTGATATATCATCTAAAGTTACTTCTTTTCCTTCCATTATTCTTGAAGTCATTGTATCTTTTATAGCTTTTGGTTGTTCATTTATTTCTTTTAACATGAAATCTTCATATCCACCTTTTTCTGCTGCATCAACATTCCATGTTATATGATATATTTCTTTTTCAACTGGCTTTTTATTTTCATCAAAAAGAGAAACTCCATTTTCTGTTAATACAACAAATTCCTTATCTTCTAAAAGATAAACTTCTCTTGTATGATTTAAAACTGCAGGAATATCAGAAGCTATAAAGTATTCCTTATCTCCTAAACCAACTATTAATGGACTATCTTTTCTTACTGCTACTAATTTATCTGGTTCCTCACTACATATAACACCTATAGCATATGAACCTTCCATATGTTTAGTAGCTTCCATAACAGCATCTAATAAATCTCCTTTGTAGTAGAAATCTATTAAATTTGGTATAACTTCTGTATCTGTTTCTGATTTAAACTCATAACCCTTTTCAATTAACCAGTTTCTTAATTCATTGTAGTTTTCTATAATTCCGTTATGAACTACAGCGATTGTACCTTTATTATTTAAATGAGGATGTGAGTTAACATCTGATGGTTCTCCATGTGTTGCCCATCTAGTATGTCCAATTCCAATTCCACCATCTATTGGATTTTCACTTAACATTGCTTCTAGATTTGCTAATCTACCTTTATGCTTTTCAGCTTTTATTTTATTATTTTCTAAAACTGCAACTCCAGCTGAGTCATATCCTCTATATTCTAACTTTGATAATCCCTCAACTAGTATATCTGTTGCTCTTTTTTTTCCTACGTATCCAACTATTCCGCACATATTATTTTTCTTCCTTCCATCTGTAAAATCATATTTAACTTTCAAAACAATATTAATATAACTTTTAATGCATAGAAGATTTAAAACACCTAATTAGCTTTGTCCTTAAAATCACTTTTAAGATTTAACTAATCTTTTACGGTAGTGCTATACCGTGAGGCATCCGCCGAAATTTCGATACTCCCCAATCCTCGTCAACTTAAAATCACTTTAAGTCCTGGCGCTTTATATTTTATTTTGAAAGTTATTATATACTATGCATCATATACTTAAAAAGCTACAAACTTATTTTAGCACTTTTTAAAAAAATTTCAAGCATTTATAAGTTATTTTAGTTTATTTTAAGCGATTTTAATTTATTTTTAATAATTATTTTTTGTTTTCTTTGTTTTTCTTTAAATTACTCTATATTAATATATTAATGTATAGTTGTATAGACATCTATAATATTGTTTTTTAAAAAAATCTAATAAAAAACATAAAACTTAAGAAATTTCATTAATTATATCCTGCATTTTTATGTAATTTATAATATATCTAAAAGTAATTTAAAATAAATATTGTACTTTTTTTATAAAAAATCATCTTTAAATAATAAAAGCTATAAACAACCTAATAAGATTATTTATAGCTTTTCTTATAATATAAATTTTATATTAATTACATTTTTCCTCTATCATTTTTGCTAAGTTATGAGCCATTTCATCTATTTCAGCTTGATTTTCACCTTCAAGCATAACTCTTACTAGTGGTTCAGTACCTGATGGTCTTATTAAAACTCTTCCACAACCATCTAAAGCTTCTTCCATCTTTTTAATTTCAGCAATTATTTCCTCATCTTCTTCATGAATATTTTTCATATCATTAGGAACCTTTGCATTAACTAAAACTTGTGGTAATACTTTCATTACACTCTTTAATTCAAATAAAGATTTTCCTGTTCTCTTAACTATACTGGCTACTTGAAGTGCAGTAACAAGTCCATCTCCTGTTGAATTATGTTCTAGGAATATAATGTGTCCTGATTGTTCTCCACCTAAAGAATATCCTTTAGCTAACATTTCCTCTAAAACATATCTATCTCCAACCTTTGTAACTGAAGTATTGATTTCTTCATTTTTACAAGCTATCATAAGTCCTAAATTACTCATTACAGTTACAACTAAAGTGTCATCTTTTAATCTTCCTAATTCTTTTAAGTACTTAGCACATATTGTTAGTATAAAATCACCATCTACTAAGTTTCCTTGTTCGTCAACAGCTAAACATCTATCTGCATCTCCGTCAAAAGCAAAGCCCATATGACATTTCTTCTTAACAACATACTCCATTAATTCCTCTGGATGAGTTGAACCACAATTTTCATTTATATTAGTTCCGTCTGGATTATCATTTATTACAAATATTTCTGCTCCTAATTCTCTAAAAGCTCTAACAGCAGCTTCATGAGATGCACCATTTGCACAATCTAATGCAATTCTTAATCCTTCTAAAGATATTCCTATTGTATCTTTAGCAAAGCTTATATAGTCTTCTAGAGCAGCTTTTTCTTTTATTTCTCTTCCTAAATTAGCACCTGTTGGTGAAGGCACATTTTCAAATCCACTTTCTATAACTCTTTGTATTTCATCTTCTAAATCATCAGATAATTTATATCCCTTGTCATCAAAGAATTTTATTCCGTTATATTCAACAGGATTGTGTGAAGCTGATATCATAACTCCTGCATCTGCTCCATAAACTCTAGTTAGGTGAGCTACTGCTGGTGTTGGTACTACTCCTAAACATATTGCTTCTGCACCTACTGATAAAATTCCTGCAACTAAAGCAGCTTCTAACATATCTCCTGATATTCTTGTATCCTTTGCTACTAGTATCTTAGGTTTGTGAGTTCCCTCTGTTAAAACATAAGCACCAGCTCTACCTAAATTATATGCTAATTCTGCTGTTAATTCAGTATTTGCTATTCCTCTAACTCCATCTGTTCCAAATAATCTTGACAATTTATGTCACCCCTCTAATAATTTTATATTATACTAATAATAAATTAAAATATCTATAATTTTGCTACTTAATTAATACTTTTTACACTTTCAAAGAATACTTTATATAAGTTAATTTGTCAAATATTTGCTATTAATATTCTCTTAAGTTTTTATTTTAAAGTCATATTTTATAATAACATATTAATAAAATTTATTTATTACTAAAATATTATTTTTGATTTATTAAGTTAACATTCTTTTCATTATTTATACCATTATTTTCATTAAATTAATATAATATATGTCAATTAATAGCATATAATTTAAACTGTAAAGGCAATGAATTTATGGACTTATTTAAATTTTAATAATTTCATATTATATATTACATAAATATATTTGAAAACATTTTAATTATGGACATAAGAGTAATTACGCCTTAAAATATTAATTGAGTGATATAAAAGAAAGGGGATAATTTACAATGACAACTAATGAATCTAATTACATAGATGAAAAAAGAGATTCTAAAGAAATTGAAAATTTCGCTGAAGCTTTAGCTGCAGAAGAAGAAAACTGTTGTAAAAGAAAAAAAGAGGTAATTGAAAAGATAAAATTCTTAGCTAACAATGCTCAAAACTGGAAAGAAGCTAATAAAGAATTTAACGCTCTTATTGAAGAGTTTAACGATATTTATTACTATGACCAAGAAATTGAGAATGCCCTAAAGAACGAATTAAGAGAAGCTAAAAATGAATTCTATACTGCTAGAAAAGATTTCTTTGAAAAAGCAAATGAAGGTTTTAAAGAAAATGCTATAAAAAAAGAAGATGTTATAAAAAGACTTGAAGCTTTAGTTTATACAAATGATATAAAAGCTTCTGATATGTTAGCTAAATCTTTATCTGAAGAATTTTATGCTATAGGCTTTGCTGGAAAAGATTTAAATAACGATTTATATGATAGATTTAAAAAGGCTAGAAATGCAGCTCAAGAAGCTAGAAGAGCTATTATGGAAGGTTTAAGAGAAGAATTCACAAATAAAGCTAATAGAAAAAGAGCAATAATAATTGAACTTAAAGGATTAGTTAATAATGATAACTGGAAAGATGCTACTGAAAAATTCAACCTTCTTTGTGATGAATTTAAGAGCATAGGTTTCTCTGGAAAAGAAGGAAATGAAGAAATTTCTATAGGTTATAAAGAGGCAAAAGATATATTCTTTGCTAAAAGACAAGAATTCTTTGATGCTTTAAAAGCTGAAAATAGACTTAATGTAGAAAAAAGAAGAGTTCTTATAGAAGCATTAAAAGCTTTATATGAAAATGATAGCTGGAAAGAAGCTTCTGTTAAAGTTAAAGAAATAAGTGATGATTTCTTTAAAATAGGCTTTTGTGGAAAAGATGAAAATGAAAAACTTATAAATGAATTTAAAGAAATTAGAGATGGCTTTTATAAAGCTAGACAAGAATACTTTGATGGTATAAATGCTGCTAGAGCTGATAAACAAAAGGATTTCTTAAATTCTTTAGTTAGAAATAAAGAAGAATTTATAAAGAAATTAAAAAAATATATAAGCCAAGATGAAGAAAGACTTGAAGACTTTACTAATAGACTTTTTAATGTTAGACCTGGTGGAAACACTTTAGAAACTATTGAAAAATATCAAGAAATAGTTGAAGACATTAAAGGAAGAATAGAAAATAATAAAGCTAAAGTTAAAGAAGTTCAAAGAGAAATTCAAGAAATAAAGAAAGAATTAGACTCTTTAAATTAATAATAATAACCCAATAGAATTAATCTATTGGGTTATTTCAATATAGAAAAATCTAAAACTTAGGTAATATTATTATAAATTCACTTCCTTTACCTAATTTACTCTTAACTTTAATTTCTCCATTATGAGAATTAACTATTGAATTTACAATTGTTAATCCTATCCCTGTTCCTCCTGTTGTCCTTGTTCTTGATTTATCAGCCCTATAAAATCTTTCAAAAATATATTTTAAATCTTCCTCTGAAATTCCTATGCCTTGATCTTTTATTGATATTAATATTTCCTTAGAATTTTCATGAGTATTTATAAATACATTGCTTCCTTCATTTGAATATCTTAAAGCATTTGAGAGAAGATTAACTAAGGCTTGTGTTATTTTATCTTTATCACAGAAAATACTTATATTCTTACTTTCATAATTTATATTAATATTTTTACTTTTAGCTAAATTAGAAAATTGAAATATTACAAAAGAAATTATGTTATCTAAATTTTCCTTGCTCATTTTTAATTTAATAGAAAACTCATCATACTTATTAAGTCTTTGCATATCGCTTACTAAGGTTGATAATCTTTCTGCTTCCTCCTTAACACTTATTAACCTTTCCTCTGTAGGTTCCCATATTCCATCAATCATAGCTTCTAAATGAGATTGTATATTTGTTAGTGGAGTTTTTAATTCATGAGATATATCTCCTGTTAATCTTTTTCTTATATTCTCTTGTTCCTTTATACTTTTTGATAAATTATTTATAGAATTTACTAAATCATTTATTTCTAAAATATCAGTATTTATTTCTATCTTTTTATCATATTCCCCTTTAGATATATACTTTGCTTTAATCATTAATTTTTTTATAGGTCTTGTTATAGACCTAGAAATTATAAAACCTATTATTGTGGAAAATAATATAAGTAATAATCCAATACCTAAAATTATCTTATTTACTATATCTAAAAATACTAACTCATTTTCCATATAAAATATTGGTCCATAAAATTTTACTACAACTTCACCAATACGCTCTCCATTTTTTATTAGTGGATAGTACACAGGTTGAAACTGTGTTTTTGTTGAACCATATTTACCTTCCATAGAACTCTTTATAAAATTCATAATCCTATTGCACTTATCCTTAGAGTTTTTCTCCATGTTAATTATTTCATTTCCATTTTTATCATATAAGGCTACTATAATTCCTTTATCTAAAGCATTATATGTTATTTTCTCAACATTTTTATAATCCCACTTATCCTTAGAATACTGTTCATCTAATTCCATTAAAATATTCTGAACTGTATCTTGATTTTTTACCATTATATAATCTCCAAATTTTTTATCAAAATAAAATTTAGAGATAGTTACCGTAATTAAAGTTACAATTATTATAAGTATTATAGATGGAACTATAACCTTAAAATTTAAAGTTTTATATCTTCTCACCTTCAAATTTATACCCCACTCCATAGACAGTTATTATAAACTTAGGTTTTCTTGTATTCTCCTCTATTTTACTTCTCAAATTTTTTATATGAGAATCTATAACTCTATCAAAACTATCACTTTTATTCCCTAAAACAAGCTCAATTAATTCATCTCTTGTAAATATTTTTTTTGGATATTTACTTAAAGATAAAAGTATATTAAATTCTGTAGAAGTTAAATTTATTAAATTTTCTCTAATAAAAACCTCTCTTGTATCTAAATTAATTTTTAATTCTCCCTTATTAAAAATTAAAATTTTACTTCCTTCCTTAGAAGAATTACTTCTTCTTATAATGGCCTTTATTCTTGCTATTAATTGTTTTACACTAAAGGGCTTTGTAACATAATCATCTGCTCCAATATTAAAACCCTCTAGCAAATCCTCTTCCTCTGTTTTAGCTGTTAACATTATTATAGGCACACAACTTTTTGCTCTAATTAATCTACAAACCTCTTCTCCACTTAAGTCTGGAAGCATAAGGTCTAAAAGAATTAAATCTATTTTTTCTTTATCAAAAATTTCTAAGGCCTCTTTGCCACTTCTACAAGAAAAAACTTCATATCCTTCTTTTTTTAAATAAGCCTCTAATACCTCAACTATCTTTTCTTCATCGTCAACTAATAATATATTCAAAGTTCCCACCTCTTATAAAGACTTTTTAATTCTATTAAAACTAAAAAGTGTATAAATAATATGTAGAATTTAAGCTTGTCCAAATTTAAATAAGATTATTTAAAAAGAAGACTAAAAAATAGTCTTCTTCTTAAAGTAATAAATATTTTATTCTTGTTTAAAACTTGAACATTCTGTATGATCTTGATTTTGAGCATAATCACCAGAAATATCTATACTTTCAGCATGGCATTTACAGTTTTTATTATGACAGCAATTTTCAGCTTCACAAGCAACTATAGTTTGTGCCTCTGCTTCTCCCATACTAAAAGCAGCATTAGTAAAGCCACCCTTTTCAACAAAACTTCCACAAGAAGTAGCCTCTGAATGATTTGCAAAAGAGCCATTTACCTTTATTGAGTTTAAAGAACACATATCATTTTGATTATATGCACAATTATCCACACCACAGCTTAAATTTGGCATACCATATCCCTCCTTAATGGTTAATGATACTAGTATGCCTATTTTTCAAAAAATTATTACTTAGCCTCTAATTTATTTAATATTTCATTATATCCATTAGCTCCATAATTTAAACACCTGTTTACTCTGCTTATGGTAGCTGTTGAAGCCTTTGTTTCTTCAGCAATTTCAGTATAAGTTTTTTTATCTCTAAGCATTTTAGCTACATGTAATCTTTGTGCTAAAGCTTTAAGTTCTGAAATAGTGCATATATCTTCAAAAAAATTATAACATTCATCTATATTTTCTAATTTTAATATAGCTTCAAATAAAAAATCTAAATCTTTTCCCTTTAATCTTGAGTGTACTCCGTTCATATAATCTTCTCCTTTAACTCTTCGTTTATTTATATATAATCAATTATATTTAGACTATTTCTCCTAATAATTTAATTATATATCTTTATTTAAATAAATAAAATAATACTTATAAATTATGCTTCAGTATTAGATGTTCCACTAGGGTCAGTTAAAGGTTTTAAAGAAGTCCATCCTTTTTCAAGCTTTTCATAAACACCCTTAGTTGGTATTAACCAAATCTCTCCAGTTCCTCTAAAGACATTTAAAAGTCCTTCTCCACTAGTTGAAGTTGCTACTAAGGATTTTGATGACCTCTCAACAGTAAATTCTATATCTCCAGTTCTTAAAATAGCAAAATTTCCATCTACTTTTAAAACATCATCATTTATTTTACACTTAAATATTTCTTCTTCAGGAACAGGAATTTCTAAAACAGCTATTCCACTTCCAGATAATTTAGTTTGAAACATTCCTTCATTTCCTAATACCATAGAGGATATGCTCTTATTCATATGAGATGATATTTCTACTGTACTTTCACAAGCATAGAATATTCCATCATCAACTACTATATCCTCATCCTCTAACTCAATTAAGGCATAATGACCAAAAGAAGGTTCTAAAAAGATATCTCCTACTCCTTCATATCTAGGTTTAAAGGTACTTTCGCCTGTAACTTTACTTGTAAATAATTTCTTTCCTAAACCTATTGCTCCTCCAACTTTATTTTTTATGCTTATAGGCCCTCTCATGTAACTTAAAGCTCCCTTTTCTATATTTACTGAGCTATTATCTAAAATAATTCTTACTTGTCTAAGCTTTATATTAGCTTCATTCATTTGATTTAACTTAATAGCAAGGTCTAAAGAATTTCCTCCTTTTAAACTATCAAATTCTAAAATTTGAAAAAGAGAATCTCCTCTCATTTCACTTATTATATTTAATTTATTTTCTATATTTAATGATGTCCTCATAAATTACCCTCCTTTATTTTTATTTATTCATTTAATTATATCCTAAAATTACAAAGTTAATAATTACAAAACTTTAAAAAAAGCTAGAGATTAATTTAATAATCTCTAGCAAAAATTTATTCAAATAAAATTTTATGAGCATTTTTTAAAAGCCTATAGTTCCCTAAAATATCTTCATAATATACTCTAAGCATTTCTCCAACACTCCAAGCTTGAGAATAACAACCTCTAGGTCTATAAGGATTATCACCATCAAAAATTTCAGCAATACTTCCTAAACATTGGTCCTTAATATGATTTTCCATATCCGTCATTAAAGAATTAACAGTATCTACAGCATCTTTAGAATAATCATTAACTTTACAATAAGCTGTAAAAAATGCACCTAATGGAAAAGCCCATGCTGTTCCTTGATGATATGCCATATCTCTATCAAAAAGTTTTCCAATATAAACACCATGATAATTTTTATTTTCTCTATCTAAACTTCTTAATCCATAAGGAATATATAATTTCTCAAAGACTTTTTCAATTACAAGTTTTCCCCTTTCCTTATCTAACATTGTAAAGGGTAAAGATATAGCAAAAATTTGATTAGGTCTTAAATCATCATCCTTTTCCTCTTTGTTTACAACATCATAAAGATAGTTTTTATCTTCTATCCAAAAGGTTTTTAAAAAAGACTCCTTAACCTTTTTAGCTAAATCTTCATACTGGTTATGGCTTTCTTTTTCAAATTTATCTTTTAATAATGCTGTAATTTTCAAAGCATTATACCATAAAGCATTTATTTCAACTGGCTTTCCATGTCTTGGTGTAACTACAATATCATTAACTCTAACATCCATCCAAGTTACTTGGTCTAATCCAGAACCTGCACTTATTAAATAATCCTTCTCATCCATTTTTATTGAAAATTTAGTTCCTTTTTTATAAGCCTTTATTATATTTTTTATAGTTTTATAAATTTCTTTTTCAACAAAATCTAAAGCTTCCTTACTATTAGCATAAAGCAAGTAATTATAAACTGCATTTATAAACCATAGGGATGCATCTACTGTATTATAAATAGGCTCTTTTCCTTTCCCAGGAAACATATTTGGTATTAAACCTTCTTTTTCATAAAGACTAAAGCTTCTTATAATCTCCTTAGCTTCTTCAAGCCTTCCTGTTGATAAGGTTAATCCATTAATAGCAATCATTGCATCTCTTCCCCAATCCAAAAACCAAGGATATCCTGCTAAAATTGTTTTTCCATTTATAGATTCTCTCTTTACTATAAACTGGTCTGCAGAAATCGGAAGATATCTTGCTAAAATTCTTGAATCATTAAAGGTATTTCTTAATTTTTCTATTCTCTTTTCTTCATTCTTTATTATTTTTTCACAATTAAAATCCCTTTCATCTTCTATAGTACAAACACAATAAACCTTTTTATTTTCCCTAGGCTTAAGATTTATTTCAACACTTCCTGGTATATAACATTTATCCACAAAGTTATCTCCTGTACTTTTATCAACATCATAATAAATTTTATCCACAATTCTACTATTTTTGTCTAATATATTTCCACCATATGCAAAAAATTTTATACTTATATCTTTATTTATATTAGGAATAAGTTCAATTTTATTTTTATCCACAAGCTTTAAGAATCTTAAATTTTCCTCTTTACTGCATACTCCTGGATTTCTAAAAGTAATTAAAGGTTCAATATTAATTTTTACTTCTTTACTTCCATTTAATATGTCATATTCTATTAACACAGTATTTTTACCATATTCCATAGCAATTTTCTTATTTATAACTACTCCATCTATAAAGTATCTAAAATGAGGTAACCCATCATAATAAAATCCTTGAAGATTTTTAAATCCTTCATCAATTTTATCTGTATATTTTAAAGAACTTAACTTACTAAGCTTTCCATTAATAATTATTTCTTCATTTAAGCTTGAAAGAATCATATATCTTTCCTCAGGTGAGTTAATACACCCTATTAATAATCCATGATATTTTATAGAATTAGAGCCTATAATAGTTCCACCACAAAATCCACTTATACCATTTGTAATCATCCATTCTTTCTCTATAGCCCTATCATAATTAAGCCAATCCATTTTTCCAAAATTCATAAATTAACACCTCTTAATTTTAATAATAAAATCATACCCTTTTAAATATGAACATACTTCATTTATCTATTTGTATAAAATTTTGAATTAAAAAAGGTTCTGTAAAACTTAAAAACCTTTAATTTAAATACTTATAAAGAATAAATTATTATCCTTAAAATGTTATTTAAATTTCATAATAAGCTTTTAAAATTTTACAAAACCAATTCTAAAAGTATTTTTTATTAATAATTAAATAAAAAATTTATTTGTTAGTGCATTTTTTAATATGCCAAATATCTTTACAATATTCTTTTATTGTTCTATCACTTGAGAATATTCCTGCATTACAAGTATTCTCAAAGGCTTTTTTAGCCCATCCTAATTTATCTTTATAAGCTTCAAAAACTTTATCCTCAGTATCCTTAAAAGACTTAAAATCTGCTAACAAGAAATATTGGTCCCCTTCTTTTAGTAATGAATTATAAAGGTCCTCAAAATCACCAGTTCCTCCATCATCAAAAGTTCCATCTATTAAGGAATCTAAAACTCTCTTTAAACCCTTATCAGCTTCATAATAAGCTACAGGGTCATAATCTTCTTTTAACTTCTCTATATCTTCAACCTCTAAACCAAATATAAAGTTATTATCTAATCCACTTTCTCTAAAAATTTCTATATTAGCTCCATCATTAGTACCAAAAGTAGGTGCTCCATTTAACATAAACTTCATATTTCCTGTTCCTGAAGCTTCTTTACCTGCTGTTGATATTTGTTTTGATAAATCTGCTGCTGGGAATAATTTTTCTGCATAAGAAACTCTATAATTTTCTACAAATACAACCTTTATTTTTCCCTTTATTGATTTATCATTATTTATAAGTTTTGCAACTTCATTAGTTAATTTAACTATTGATTTAGCTCTCTTATACCCTGGAAAAGCCTTTGCTCCATATATAAATGTTACTTTTGGTATATCCATATCTGGATTCTCTTTTAATCTATAATATAAATCTAAAACATATAATGTATTTAATAATTGTCTTTTATACTCATGTAATCTTTTTATTTGTATATCAAATATTGAACTTGGATCTAGTGTAACCCCTTCATGTTCTTTTATATAAGAAGCTAATTGTTCTTTTTTAATATGTTTAATATCCATAAATCTTTTTAATATAGCTTCATCATCTTTATATTTTTCTAGCCCTTTTAATAAATCTAGATTTTTAACCCAATCCTCACTTCCTAAAAGTTCAGTTATTAAAGCCGATAATTCTTGATTACATAATCTTAGCCATCTTCTTGGAGTTATTCCATTTGTTTTATTTTGAAATTTATTAGGATATAAGTCATACCAAGATTTAAGTTCAATATTTTTTAATATATCTGTGTGTAACTTAGCAACACCATTAACAGCAAATCCCACATGAATTGCTAAATTAGCCATTCTAACCTTTCCATCATTTATTATTCTTAGCTCATCTATATGCTCTTCTGAATATCCTTTTTCACATAATTCTTCTATAAAATTCTCATCTATATTTTCAATTATTTCTAATATTCTTGGAAATAGCTCTTCTATTAATTCAACATCCCATTTTTCTAAAGCTTCTGCTAATATAGTATGATTTGTATAAGCAAAAGTCTTTGATGCCACATTGTAAGCTTCATCAAAAGTAAATCCTTCATCATCTACAAGAAGTCTTATAAGCTCTGGAATTGCTAAAACTGGATGAGTATCATTTAACTGAACTACATGCATCTTAGCAAAATTTTCAGTTATTTTTCCAAAAATCTTTTTATGTTTTCTTATTATATCTTTTAAAGAAGCACTTACTAGAAAATACTGTTGTCTTAACCTTAATAGCTTCCCATCTTTTTTCGAATCATTAGGATATAGAACCCTTGATATATCTTCTGCTCTATTTTTAAGTTCTAAAGCTTTATCATATTTTTGTTCATTAAATAACTTAAAATCAAATTCTCTTACAGGCTCACACTTCCAAAGTCTTAAAGTATTTATATTTTTACTTGCATATCCTATAATAGGAGTATCATAGGGAATCGCCTTAACTGTCATATCTTCAAAATCAACAGTTACAAACTCCTCTTCTTTTCTTATACTCCAAGGCTCTCCATACTTTAACCAATTATCAACCTCTTCCTTTTGAAATCCATCTTCAAAGTATTGTGAAAATAAACCATTATTATATCTAATTCCATACCCTTTTAAAGGTACTTCTAAAGAAGCTCCAGAATCCATAAAACAAGCTGCTAGTCTACCTAATCCACCATTTCCTAAACCTGCATCTTCCTCTATTTCTTCAATTTTATTTAAATCAAATCCAAGTTCCTCTAAAACCTCTTTAACTTCATTGTAAAGTCCTAAACTTATTAAATTATTACCTAAAGCTCTTCCCATTAAATATTCAGCAGAAAAGTAATAGGCATTTTTTTCTTTTTCATAAATCTTTTCTGTACTATTCCAATCATCAACAATACTTTCTAAAAGAGTTAATGATAATGCATTAAAAACTTCAAAATCCTTAGCATCTTTAATTGAACTTTTACCATATTTAACTTTTAAATATCTCTTTATTCCATTTTTTATTTCTTCTTTATTCATAGATATTCACCCTTCCATATAATTTTGTTATATCGTATATTTTTTCTGCTAATTCATCTGTAAGAGCATAACATTTTACTCTCCATTGCCAATTACCACCTAAGGTTGATGGGTAATTTATTCTTGCTTCATTTCCTAAATTTAAAAAATCTTGCATTAAGGCCATTGAGATACTAGATACACTACCCCAAACACCTCTTATAAAGCCCCAGTTATAACCTTCTTCTTCTGTAAGCTTTAAGTATTTTTTTGCATACTCCACATCCTCTTTATTCCCAGTAACTTCAAACCAACCTCTAAATGTATCATTATCATGAGTTCCTGTATATGCTATGGAATTTTCTTTATAGTTATGTGGTAAATAATCACTTTCTTCTCTAGAATCAAAGGCAAATTGTAAAACCTTCATACCAGGAAAACCAGTTTCATTTCTAAAGTCTATAACTTCTTTTGTTAAATATCCAAGGTCCTCAGCTATAACCTTTACATCACCTAGTTCATCTTTAATTGAATTAAATAACTTTATTCCAGGTCCTTTAACCCATTCTCCATTAATAGCTGTTTCATCTCCATAAGGAATTTGCCAGTAAGATTCAAATCCTCTAAAATGATCTATTCTTAATACATCATAAAGCTTAAAACTTTCTCTTACTCTACTAATCCACCAAGCGTAGCCAGTATCCTCCATGTAATCCCAATCATATATAGGGTTTCCCCACAACTGTCCTGTTTCTGAAAAGGCATCTGGTGGACATCCTGCTACTTTTTTTGGAATATTATTTTCATCTAATAAAAACGCCTTTGGATTAGCCCAAACATCTGCACTATCCTCAGCTACATAAATAGGCATGTCTCCTATTATTTTAATACCACAATTATTTGCATACTCTTTCAACTTATTCCATTGCTTAAAGAAATGGTATTGAAGAAAAATCCAATAATTTATCTCTTTTTCTAACTTAATCTTATATTCTTCTAAAGTTTTTTCATCTCTTAATCTTAATTTTTCATCCCATTCTTGCCAACTTAATAAGTTATTTTCATTTTTTATAGCCATGTATATGGCATAGTCTTCAAGCCAAAATTTATTTTCTTCCTTAAACTTTTTAATTTCTTCTTTATCTTTATCTAAAGATTTTTCATATGCTATTTTTAACACTCTCATCTTTTTATCAAATAATAAAGCATAGTCTATCTTTTCTGGATTATTTCCGAAATTAATACCTTCATAATCTTTGCTTTGAAGAATTCCCTCTTTATTTAAGATATCAAAATCTATAAAATATGGATTTCCTGCAAAAGCTGAAAAAGATTGATAGGGTGAATCTCCATAACTCGTTGGCCCTAAAGGAAGTATTTGCCAATAGCTTTGTCCAGCTTTTTTCAAAAAATCTACAAATTTATACGCCTCTTTTCCTAAAGTACCTATTCCATGTCTTCCTGGTAAAGAAGCTATATGCATTATTATTCCACTTGCTCTTCTCATAACTTATATCCCCCTAGTTACTTATTACTAAAGTAATATTTCTCTTTTAACCATATTATTATTTATATCAAATATTTTAATGTTTAACTTTTTAACCCTAGAATTATTATTTTCCACCAATATTTCATAATCTAAATTTTCTTTTTTAATTATAATTTTCAACTCCTCATATTTACCCTTTTCATAATCTTTGCTAAATCCATCATCATTATAATAAATATATTCAGCTTCCTCAGAAACAAAGGAAATTAAATTTAACTCCTCACTATTTATTTCCTCTACCCTTTTTGCTTTATTATTAGCCATTACCATAATTTTATTTTTTCTTATAAATATAGGTATTTCATTTAGTTTAGCTTCTATATAATTATGTCCCTTTTGTAAAACTTTAAGTTCAAAGTCATCAACTTTTCTAACTTTAAATAAAAGCATATCTTCTGGAAGATATACATATCTGCCTAAGGAATTTTGTTCATATATAGGAGCTATCATTAAGCTATCTCCTAAAAGCATCTGATCTTCTACTCTTTTTGTGAAATTATCTTTATACTGAAAGGTTAATGGCTTAAAATACATTTCATTATTTAAAACTGATTTCATATACTCACTATAAAGATATGGAATAATAGAATATCTAAAATATAAAACATCTTTTAATATATGACAGCTTTCTTCTCTAAAAGAATAAGGCTCTTGATTTCTTGTACCTAAAGCTGAATGATTTCTAAACAAAGGAGTAAAGACACTAAACTGAGACCATCTTATAACTAAATCCTCTGTAGCATCTCCTCCAAAGCCACCAGTATCAGCTCCTGCATATATAAATCCACACATATTTATACTTGGCATCATTTGCATATTTAACTTAATATGTTCCCACCAAGACATGTTATCTCCAGTCCATATTCCACCATATCTATGCATACCAACAGTTGAAGCTCTAGAAAACAATAAAAACCTCTTATTTTTATCAATATCATAAAGCCCTTCAGAAGCTGCTCTTGTCATATTAAATCCAAAAAGGTTATGCACTTTATCATGTCTTATAAAACCATCTTTTGTTTTATGATAGAAACTTTTATAATCTTCCATATTATTTTGAAGTCTTGGAAACTCATCTTTAAGGTCAAAATAATCATATATACCTAAATTTTTTCCTTTAGCTTGTGATACCTTTTCAAAAGCTTCATTTAATCTTTTTTCCGAATAAAATATTGCAGGTTCATTCATATCATTCCAAAAACCTTCTATTCCTTTATCAGTTAAAAATTTATACTTATTTCCAAACCATTTTCTAGCATCCTTATTTAAAAAGTCTGGGAAATGAACTTTTCCTGGCCAAACTGCTGCTACAAAAGGCTTTCCCTTTTCATCTATACAATAATATCCCTCTTTAATCCCTTCTTCATAAACATCATATCCTTTTTCAATTTTGCACCCTGCATCAATTATTGGAATAAGTCTTACTCCTTGTTCTTTAAATTCACTTACTAAGGCTTCAAAATTTGGAAAGGAATTTTTATTTATTGTGAAGTTTTTAAAGTCATCCATATAATCTATATCAAGATATATACAATCAATAGGAATATTTAATCTATTAAAATTTTCTAATAGATTTTTAACTTCTTTTTCATTTTTATAGCTCCATCTACTTTGTTGATAACCAAAGGCCCACTTTGGAGCTATGTAACTTTCCCCTATAAGACATCTAAAATTCTTACATATTTCATTTAAGTTTTTTCCTTCTATAATGTATAAATCAAAATTTATATCCTCTACTTTTATTTTAAGTTCATCACTTTTTGTATAACCTATATCAAAATTAACTTTTCCAGGAGAATCTATAAAGACACCAAAGCTTTCTTCTCCATATATTAATAAGAAATTATGTGCTCCATAAAGTCTTACTTTTTCTGGAGTATGAGAAAAATCATCTGTACAAAAGCTTTCATACTTCCATCCTCTCTTATTTAACCCTCTTACATTTTCACCAAGTCCATAAACTATATCATCCTCTTTAAGCTTTAAAATTAAATATCCATCCTTTAATTTTAAATACTTTAACTCTCTCCCCTTTTTTATTTCTTCTTCCTTTAACACTATAGATTCTGTATTAAAAAAAGGTTTTCCAAAGGTATATTTAATTATATTATTATTAATTAAATTATCTTTCATAATATTCTCCCCCTTATTCTTTTACCAATAGTTGAATACTTTTTAAACTTAATCCCACTTTATTATTTTTTTAAATTTTTACAAGATTCTCTTTCAATTATTTTAGTTTCAAAAATTATATGCTTATGTTCTTCTTTCTTAGCTAAAAGAGCTAATAATAAATCTATACTATTATTTGCCATACTCTTTTTAGGTTGTTTTACTGTTGTTAAACCAGGATTATAATATTTACTTATATCCATACCATCAAATCCAACAATAGATATATCTTCTCCAATTTTTAACCCACAATCTACAACAGCCTTAGCAGCACCAACTGCCATTATATCTGAAATAGAAAATATCGCTGTTATGCTACTATTATTTTTTATTATCTCTTTTGTAACCCTATAAGCACCCTCATAATCATAATTTCCTATAAAAACATTTTCTTCTGAATATTTTATATTACTTTCTTTTAAAGCTCTTTTATACCCTTCTAATCTTAGTCCACTTATTCCTACATCATTTTTCTCTCCTAATAAAATACCAATATTTTTATGTCCAAGAGATATTAAATATTCTGTTGACTCCTTAGCAGCTAATATATTATCTATACCAACTGAAGAAAACTTACTTTTACTCTTTTTTGAAAGAGTATTAACAGAGGTTAAAACCACAGGAATATCTAAAAATTGAAAACTTTCATCATTTATATTTAAAAAGTTTCCTCCTAGACATATAATACCTTGAAGCCTTTTTTCCTTAACAAAGGCAATTAAATTGTCTACATCATCCTCTGTTGTATAATCATTTTGTTGTAAAATCATTGTATATCCAGCTTCATTTATTCTATTACCTATTATATTTATCATTTCTGCAAAAAAAGGGTTAAATACCCCTTTTACTAAAACTCCTATATTTTTAGTATTATTTTTCTTTAGAATTCTAGCACTATTATTTGGTATATAATTACTATCTTTTATTATTTTTAATATTTTTTCTCTTGTTTCATCCTTTACATCTGGGTGATTATTTATAACCCTAGATACTGTACTTACTCCTACTTCAGCCATTTTTGCTATATCTCTTATATTCATAACTTCCTCCTATTATAAAATCTTTCACCTTATAAAATCCCATTTTTGGAAATTGTACCGGTAACGATTCCAAGTAAATTATAACCTTCTTTGTAAACCTTGGCAATAAAAGGACTTATAATTTAACAATAGAAGTTATTTTAAAAAGGAAGGACTTTCATCCTTCCCTAATAAATTTATTTTAAAGAAGTATGTTGGGCTTTGAGATATAATAAATTTTTAATTAACCTTTAACTGAACCAGCAGTTAATCCTTTAGCCATATATTTTTGTGCAACAGTTGCAAATATAACTATTGGAACTGATGCCATAATTGCAGCTGCTGAGTATTGAGTCCAGTTTGCAGAGAAATTGTTTGTAATAAACTGTTGCATACCTACTGCAAGTGTTAAACTTTCAGGACTCTTTAAAAGAGCTGAAGCAAATATAAATTCACTATATGTTCCTATAAAAGTAAATAAGAAAATTACTAATAACATATTTCTTAATAAAGGAAGTATTATCATTTTAAAAGTTTGGAAAGTAGATGCTCCATCAACATAAGCTGCTTCTGTAAGTTCCTTTGGAATTCCATCTATAGCTCCCTTAAGTAGCCAAATGTTAAATGCTCCTGCCCCAGCTTGTATTATTATTAAAGTAATTATATGATCCATTCCGTTTAATCTATATGCAATAGCTAATATTGCTGGTAAAGACATTGCTGATGGAAACATTTGAAGTAATAATAACATCATTAATCCCTTTTTTCTTCCCCAAAACTTTAATCTTGAAAAAGCAAAAGCCATAGGTACTGTTAATACAAGTTGAATTATTGATACTACAACACATATTATTAAGGAGTTCTTAACCCATATTAAGAAATTTGTTTCAGTTAAAACCTTTGTATAATTTTCTAAAGTAAATGCTGAAGGAATTAAAGTTGTTTGGGTAAAAACTTCTCCCTTAGCTAAAGAAGCTGAAACTACAGCGAAAACTGGAAATAAAACTATAAGTAGCATTATCCAAATGAATATTCTACATATCCAAGCCATCCTTTTTTCTGCTGGTCTTAATTTTCTTTCATATTTGATTTCTGAGGTAGTTACTATATTACTCTTTTTTTGAACTTTACTTTGCATATTATTCAACCTCCTCAAACTGACCACTTAACTTCATTTGGTAATAAGATATAGTTCCTAGTATTAAGAAGATTATTATACTTATTGCAGAAGCTATTTCAAATCTACCAAATTGTGTTGATAATTTGTAGTTTACAGATGCTAATATATCTGTATAACCTGCAAATTGAGTAGTCATTCTTGGTGGTCCTCCCTTTGTTATTAAGAAAGCTGAACCAAAGTTATTAAAGTTAAATGCAAAAGATGAAATTAATAATGGATAAGATATTTGTGCTAAAGAAGGTAAAGTTATCTTCTTAAATTGAAGCCATTTACTAGCACCATCAACTTCTGCAGCTTCATAATAACTATCAGGAATTGCTCCTAAAGCTCCTAAACAAACATTCATCATATAAGGGAATCCTAACCATATGTTAACTATTATAAGTGCTACTCTTGCCCAAGTTGGGTCTGTAAGCCAAGGAATTGGATTTGATATTAAATGTAAATTTAATAATAAATTATTTATAGCACCATAGCTTCCATTTAATAGCCCTTGCCAAGATAAAATAGCAACTGTAGCTGGTAGAGCCCATGGAATTATAAGTATTGCTCTATATATTGCTTTCTCTCTTATATTAGGATTATTTACTGCCATAGCAACCATTAATCCTAAGAAGAAAGTTCCTGCAGTTGATATTACTGCAAATACTATATTCCACCCAAAAACAGGTAAAAATACATCTTTAAACGGTCCTGTTAAAACTTCTATAAAATTTGCAAAGCCTACAAAATTAATATGTCCTTGTGAATACATAGTATAATCAGTAAAAGCAATTATTACAGTATATACTATTGGAAATATTGTGAATATCATTATTGATATAATAGCTGGTAATAAATATGGCATTGCTTTAATTGTATTTTTTAAATTTTTTGATTTCTTGCATGCCCTTACATCATCACTTGTAACTTGCATTATATCTCGCCTCCTTAAATACCTAGTTAAAATAAATTTCTATAAATAAAGGGATTTAAATCCCTTTATTTATAGTTTTTAAAATTATTTTTGTTGTGCTATACCTTGCTTAATTTGTTCTACTGTCATTTCAGCACATTTTTCTGGTGTTATTTGTCCTGAAGTTAATAATTGTAGATTAGCACCAGCAGGTCCCCACATAGCTTGAATTTCTGGTATATTAGGCATTGGTGTAGCAAATTTAGCTTGTTCTGCAAATGCACTCATATATTCATTATTCTTAAAGTCATCACTATCTAAATATTTATTTAATACTGGTATTCTGTTACCCTTATTTAGTAATACATCCCCTGAATTTTCTGATAAGTACTTAACTAATTCCCATGCTAAATCTTTATTTTTAGATTTTTCACTAACAAAAGCAGTTTGAACACCTAAGAATGTTGGTACTTGCTTTCCAAATAATGTTGGCATTGGAGCAACACCAAAGTTTACTCCTCCCTCTTTAAAAGCTGATACATCCCAAGGTCCTGAAATATAAAAACCTGTATTCTTAGATAAGAAATCACCTTTTGCTATATCTCCAGTTATATCAGCAGGCATTAATTTATCTTTTTGAACTAAATCTTGAACGAATTGATATCCTTTTATTGCACCTGGTGTTCCTAGTCCAATATCAGTTGGATCTAATGTTCCATTATTATCTTTATAAACATATCCTCCATCTGCTGCTATAAATCCATAAGTAGCATAAAAGTTATTGATATCATATTTAAATCCTGCACCTTCTTCTGCAACTTTAACTAAATCTTCCATACTCTTTGGTACTTCACTTACTTTATCCTTATTATAGAAAAGAGCTGATGTTTCTTGCGCTATTGGAATAGCATATTTTTTACCATCAATTGTTACAGCATCTAAAACTTGATGTGATGCATAATCTGAATCATTTATTACTCCCTCAGGAACTTCTGCTAAAAGACCAGCTTTTTGGAATGTTCCTAAGTTATCATGAGCTAGTCCAAACATTACATCTGGTCCTTTAGAACTATTTGCAGCTTGTATGTAAGCTTGCATTTCTGATTTGTCCTCTACAACCTTAACTTTTATTCCTTTTTCTTCTCCCCATTTAGAAGCAATTTTATTAATTTCTTCTACTTCTGGAGTTGTTAAATGTGACCATACTGTAAGTTCTTTATCTGAACCTTCAGAAGAAGCTGAATCTCCTTTACCTCCACATCCAATTAAAGAACCAGCAAACAACATTGTTGCTGCCATAACAGTTACTAAAATTTTTGTACGTTTTCCCATTATAAATCCCCCTCATAATTTTAATTAGCTAAAAAGCCATAAATTACATTCTCATTTTCGGAAACGGTACCAAAAACATTCTAAAAAAATCACCAAAACTCTTTTGAAATTTCGGTACCGTTTCCAACTTAATTATATAATACTAAGAAAACATTTTCAATATATTTTTCTTGAAAATTATTATTATTTTATAAAAATTATCCATTATTTATTTACAATAAAAAAGCTTAGTCAGAACTTTTATTTTCTAACTAAGCTTTCAATTAATTATTTTTATCTATTTCTTTTCCACGCCATATTAAAAATGCTATTTTAAATATTACCGCTTCATTAAAATTTCTTATATCGTAAGATGTGCACTTTTGAATTTTATCAAGTCTATATATTAATGTATTTCTATGTACATAAAGTTCTTTAGATGCATCACTTACATTAAGTCCACACTTAAAAAAAGTTTCTATGGTTTTAATCATTTCTCTATCTAAAGTAGAAAATCCTAAACCAAACTCTTCATATAGCTTTAATTTTAATTTTTCATCTATAGAATCAACTAAACTTTCAAAAAGCAAGTCTCTCTCCCCATAGATAGTTTCATCTAAATCATATTTTATTGCAAGATTTATCTTAGACATATTTATCTCATAAGCCTCTTTTATTTCATTAATATTATTTAATTTCATATAACTTATATAACATTTTATATAAAGGTTTGAATCTATAGAATATTTTATACTATTTACATGTTCTTCAACATCCTCTAATGCACCAAGTATTATTATACTTCCACCTTCTAAAAGACTAATAACATTTTTATTATTATAACACTCTTGAACAATATCTAATGCTTCTTCAAGATTAGACGTTAAAAAAACATTTATCATATAGAAACCATTTTTTAAAAAATTAAGTTCACTATCTATAATACTTTTTTCTATATTTATACCTTTTAAAGCTTTTTTAATTAATTTTTCTCTACTACTAGAAGCTTCTTTAATTTTGGTTTCAATTAAATATTTTAATAAAGAAATACAGCTTTCATATTTCTCATCCGTTGTTATAACAATACTTTTACCCTTAACAGAAAAATCTAAAGAAACTTTTTTCTTCTCCTCAACTTCTCCTAAAGAAAACTCCTCCTCTTCTAAAAGAACTTTAAAAGGTATTTTTGTATTTAAATATAACTCTTCTAAGAATTTATGAAAACTGTACATATTTATTTCCCCTTTATATTATCGCTATTTCTTCTAAACTAACTTTAATTCACTTTCTTTATCAAAAACATGAATTTTAGTAGCATCTACATAGAATTTAGCTTCTTGTCCACTTTGTAACTTAGTGCTTCCATTTACTCTAACTGTTATGTTTTGCTCACCAAGTTTAGTATATATATAACTTTCTGCTCCCATAAGCTCTGTAACTTCAACTCTTGATGTTATTACTGTTGATGGATTTGAAGAAACTAAATCTTGATCATCATCTAAATGTTCAGGTCTTACTCCTAGTATAACATCTTTTCCCATATATCCTTTTTCTTTTAATAATCTAGCTTTCTCAACTGGCATTTCAATTTTTTGATTTTGGAAGTAAGCGAAGTATTTTCCACCTTCTTCTTTAATAGTACCATCTATAAAGTTCATTTGTGGACTTCCTATAAATCCTGCAACGAACACATTAGCTGGATTGTTATATATTTCTTGTGGTGAATCAACTTGTTGAATAATACCATCTTTCATAACAACTATTCTTGTACCCATTGTCATAGCTTCAACTTGGTCATGTGTAACATATATAAATGTTGTTTGTAATCTTTGATGTAATTTAGCTATTTCAGTTCTCATTTGAACTCTTAGCTTAGCATCTAAGTTTGATAAAGGCTCGTCCATTAAGAATACCTTAGGTTCTCTTACTATAGCTCTTCCTAAAGCAACCCTTTGTCTTTGACCTCCTGATAAAGCCTTTGGCTTTCTATCTAATAAATGTTCTATATCAAGTATTTTAGCTGCATCCTTAACTTTTTTATCAATTTCAGCCTTTGGAACTTTTCTTAACTTAAGACCAAAAGCCATATTATCATAAACAGTCATATGTGGATATAAAGCATAACTTTGGAAAACCATTGCTATATCTCTTTCTTTTGGTTCAACTTCATTAACTAATCTATCTCCAATATATAACTCACCTTTTGAAATCTCTTCTAAACCAGCAATCATTCTTAAAGTAGTTGATTTACCACAACCTGATGGTCCAACAAATACTATAAATTCTTTATCAGCTATTTCTAAGTTAAAATCCTTAACAGCTGTAACATCTCCTGGATAAACTTTATAAATATGTTTAAGTGATAATTTTGCCATATTAATAATCCCCCATAATTTTAAAATTATTTCTCAAATTCTTTCATGATTTTATTTTATACCACTTAACCGTTTTCATCTATAAACATTACTTACAAAAGAATTCCATATTTTTTGTATACTAATCTAAAGAGTTTGTATAAATTTTATTTTTCATGGATTATTTTAAATAAAAAAAGCAGGATAAATAATATCCTGCTTTTAATTTTAAAATTATTATTTTTTATATTTCATGTGTAATAACTCATGAGCTCTTCCGTGTCCTGGTGTACCCATGTAATTTTCATACATTTTTAATAAAGCTGAATTTTGATGTGATTTTCTCTTTGCTAAGTTTTTATCTTGATTATAAAGAACAGATGCTCTTACTGCTCTAATATCCATTTTATCACTATCTTCAGCTGAAACATGTGGTTGACCTCCACCATTAACACATCCTCCTGGACATGCCATTACTTCAATAAAGTGATAATCATTTATTTTTCCTGACTTAACTAATTCAAAAACATTAGCAGCTCCATTTACAACAGCTAATTTATATTCTTTTCCTGCTATTTCAACTTCTGCTTCTTTTATTCCAGCTAAACCTCTTACAGCTTCATAATCAACATTTTCTAAGTCGTCATTTTCCATAAAGTCTTTAGCTGTTCTTAAAGCAGCTTCCATAACTCCACCTGTAGCTCCAAAAATAGCTCCTGCTCCAGTATATTCTCCCATAGCTGGGTCAACTTCACCATCTTCTAATTTAGCAAAATCAATTTTAGCAGCTTTTATCATTCTAGCTAACTCTCTAGCTGTTATAACTGCATCTATATTTCTTATACCGTTGTTTTCCATTTCTGGTCTATCAGCTTCATACTTTTTAGAAGTACAAGGCATTACTGTTACTGTAAATACCTTTTCTGGATCTATATTAGCAACTTCTGGGTAATATGTCTTTGAAGCAGCTCCAAATATTTGTTGTGGTGATTTTGCAGTAGAAAGATTTTCAACTAACTCAGGGAAATAATTTTCAACTTCTCTTACCCATGATGGACAACATGAAGTTAACATTGGGAAAGGTCCATTATTTTTTATTCTTTGAACTAACTCTGTAGCTTCTTCCATTATTGTCATATCTGCTCCAAAGTTTATATCAAATACTTTATCAAAGCCTAATTGTCTTAAAGCTGTATATAATTTTCCTGTAACATCTTGACCGTATCCCATCTTAAATAATTCACCCATAGATGTTCTTACAGCAGGTGCCATTGCAACTATTACATGCTTTTCTGGGTCCTTTAATGCTTCTTCAACTCTATCAATATGTGATTTTTCTGATAAAGCATCAACTGGACAAGCTACTATACATTGACCACATAATAAACAATTTGTATCATCAAAGCATTTTAATTCATCAGGTCCTACTAATCTTACTCCATCAATTCTATGGAACTTTATTGAATTTGTAGCAGTTCTTGTTCTGCATGCTGCAACACATCTACCACATTTAACACATTTACTTCTATCTAAAACTATTGATTTACTTCTATCATCTACATATTCTGATTTATCTGAAACTACAAATGGTTTGTGAGCTCTTGCTTTTGTTTTTATTACAAGTTTTAAAAATTCACAATTATCTCTTCTCTTACATGGTCCACATTTAAACTCATGTTCATCTAAAAGTTCTGCAACTCTCTCTTTTCTAGCTTCTATTACTTTTTCACTATCTGTTTTTATAACCATTCCATCCTTAGCTTTTATCGCACAAGATCTTAATAGTCTTTCGTTTCCTTCTTGCTCAACAAGGCAAACTCCACATTGTCCTTTGTTACCGCAATTTTTTAACTCGCAAAGCACTGGAATGTCAAAACCATTCTCTCTCGCTAAGTCAAGTATCGTCTTGTCACCATCAAATTCGATAGTCTTGTCATTGATTATTATTTTATTCATGCTGTTCCTCCAATTTTTGGTTTTTTAATTAAAACTAAACCTCAACTCATACATTGTAAAAATCAGTTAATTTAAAAATCATCGTTATTATTCTAACATAATATTAGTGAAATATAAATATTTCAGATTTTTATGAACACTTTTTTACGACAAAATTTGAGGAAGAATTACAAAATTCTTCCCCATTTAAAAATAAATTATTAAATTATATACATTGTTTATTTTTTATTTATATATCTTAGCTTCTTCTATTCCATCTAAAACTCTTATAGCACCTTGCGCTAAAGCTAAAAGTTCATCTTCTCCACCATATACACTAATAGGTGCAATCCAATTTACCTTTTTATTTATTGCTTCAGTTACATAATCACTATATGCAATTCCACCTGTTAATAATATAGAATCAACTTTTCCATCTAATACAACAGCCATAGAACCTATCTCTTTTGCAATTTGATAAATAAATGCATCAAATATTAATGAACCTTTTTTATCTCCTTCTTTAGATAGTTTTATTAAATCTCTTGCATCATTTGTATTAGCATAAGCAACAAAGCCACCTTTTCCAACTAATTTTTTATAAACTTCATCTTTAGTATATTTACCTGAGAAACACATTTCTAAAAGTTCACCTGAAGGAACGCCCCCTGCTCTCTCTGGTGAGAAAGGACCGTCTCCATCTAAAGCATTATTAACATCTACAACTCGTCCTTTTTTATGTGCTCCTACTGAAACTCCACCACCCATATGAACAACTATTAAATCAACATCATCATATGAAGTATTATGTTCCTTAGCATATCTTTTAGCTACTGCTTTTTGATTTAATGCATGAAATTTACTTTTTCTAGGCAACTCAGGAACTCCTGAAAGCTTTGCAACTTCTTCCATTTCATCCACAACAACAGGGTCTACTATAAAAGCTCTTTTACCAAATTCCTTTGCTATTTCATTTGATAATATTCCACCTAAATTTGAAGCATGTGGACCTTGAACTCCTATTTTTAAATCCTTAACCATAGCTTCATTTACTTCATAAGTTCCACCTTCTATTGGCTTAAGCATTCCACCTCTACCAACAATAGCATCTATTTCATTTATATCAATTCCCTTTTCCTTTAAAATCTTTAATATAAGATTTTTTCTAAAATCAAGCTGGTCTACTATAGTATCATACTTTAATATTTCCTCTGCTGAATGTCTTAAAGTTTCTTCTAAAATTTCTTTTTCTCCTTCATAAACACCAATTTTTGTTGATGTAGAACCTGGATTTATTATTAATAATTTGTATCCCATATAACTTTCCCCCTCAAAAACTCTCTACTTTAAATCATGAGCAACAACTGCTGCTATAGCTATTGATTTAACTTTTGTTTCAAAACTATCTGCTCTAGAAGTTAATATAACTGGAGCTGATGTACCAACTAATAACCCACCATTTTTGCATTCTGACATATAAGTTAAAGTCTTATACATAACATTGGCTACATCTATGTTTGGTAATAATAATATGTCTGCTTTTCCAGCAACTTCTCCCTTTACTCCCTTATGTTTTGCTGCTTCTTCTGATATTGCATTATCTAAAGCAAAAGGACCATCTACTAAACATTGCTTTATTTGACCTCTATCATTCATCTTAGCTAATAAAGCTGCATCTACTGTAGCTTGCATATTAGGATTAACAACTTCTACTGCACCAATAACTGCAACTTTAGGCACCTCAATTCCACAGGCATGTGCAACCTTAACTGCATTATTTATCATTGCTTCTTTGTCTTTAAGTTCTGGATAAGTATTGAAAGCCGCATCTGTTAAAAAAATTAATCTATCCATTTTTTCCATTTCAAATACAGATACATGAGACATTAATTTACCTGTTCTTAATCCAACTTCTTTATTAAGTACACTTCTTAAAAAAGTTGCAGTATCAACTAATCCTTTCATTACCATATCTGTTTTTCCTGTAGATGCTAACTCTACAGCTAATAAAGCTGCTTTCTTATCATTAACCTCATTTAAAACCTCAAAATCTGATAAATCCATGCCTATTTTATCAGCTATTTCTTTTATTTTTTCCTCATTCCCAACTAAAATAGCATCTGCTATTCCTAACTTCTTAGCCTCTCTAACTGCTTCTAAAACAGGCTCATCTTGAGCAACTGCAACAGAAACTTTTTTCATCCCATTTTCTCTTAGTTTTGAAAACAATTCATTAAAATTTTTAGCCATAATACTCAACCCTCTTCCTTGAATTTTGTTAAATTTATAACAAATGCAAGCAAAAAAAAACTACTTTTACACCCATATAAATTCAAAATTAATTCTTTATAACTATATTCTACCAAAAAATATTCTGAAAACATAAGTTTTCAGAATATTCAATTTATTATTTTTTATTAAATTGTTAAAATTTAAACAGTGTATTCTTTCATTATATTCTCAGCAACTTTTAACCCATCTACAGCAGCTGATACAATTCCACCAGCAAAGCCAGCACCTTCTCCAGCTGGATAAAGCCCTTCTAATGATATACTTTGTAATTTCTCATTTCTTTCAATTCTAACTGGTGCTGACGTTCTTGTTTCAATACCTGTTAAAACACTATCATTATGTCCAAAACCTTTTATTTTTCTATCAAAATCAACTATTCCTTCTTTTAAGCCCTCTATTACATAAGAAGGTAAGCATTTCCTTAAATCTTCAAATCTATAACCATTACTTAATACACTAGGATTAACAGACCCTAATTTTTTTGTAATTCTATCCTCCATAAAGTCTCCAACTAATTGAACTGGTGTATTATAATTTGCTCCTCCTAGCTTAAAGGCAAGTTCTTCATAATGTCTTTGAAACTTCATTCCTTCTAAGGGATGTTCTCCATTAAAGTCTTTTGGTCCAACTGTTACAACTAAAGCTGAATTAGAATTTTCCTTATCTCTAGCATGATAACTCATTCCATTTACACAAAGTCTATTTTCCTCTGAAGAAGCATTTACAACAACTCCACCTGGACACATACAGAAAGAATAAACAGCTCTATCTAAAGTTTTACTTTGATAAGCTAATCTATATTCAGCAGCTTTTAACTTTGGATGATTCGCATATTTCTCTCCATACTGACTTAAATTTATAACTTCTTGAGGATGCTCTATTCTAACTCCTATTGCAAAGGGCTTTTGCTTCATAAATATACCTTCATTAAATAACATTTCATAAGTATCTCTAGAACTATGTCCTAAAGCAAGTACTACAACTTCACAAGGAACTTCCTCTCCATTTACCTTTATTCCCTTTAACTTATTATCCTTTTTTATTATTCCTTCAAATCTTGAATTAAAATGTACTTCTCCACCACATTTTTTTATTTCTTCTCTAATATTTTTAACAACAGTTTTTAATATATCTGTTCCTACATGAGGTTTGCCTTTATATATTATTTCTTCTGGAGCCCCATTTCTAACAAGAGCATCTAAAACATAATCACATCTTGTATCCTTTATTCTAGTTGTAAGTTTTCCATCTGAAAAAGCACCTGCTCCACCTTCTCCAAATTGAACATTTGACTCTTTATTTAGCTCTCCAGTTTTCCAAAATTTCTCTACTGTTTTAGTTCTAGAATCTACATCTTCTCCTCTTTCAAAAACAATAGGATTAAACCCTTTCTTAGCTAGTAAAAGTGCTGCAAAAAGTCCTGCAGGTCCTAAGCCAACAACTACGGGTCTATGTTCTAATTTTTTATCACCAAAGCTAAAATCAAAATCATAATTTAACTTATCTATTTTTACATCCTTATCATTAAGTTTAGCTACTATTTTTTCTTCATTTTCATGTTCTATATTTACACAATAATTAAATTTTATTATATTCTTTTTTCTTGCATCTAAGGATTCTTTTATTATTTTTATGTCTCCAATTTCATCCTTAGACATTCTTAATTTTTTAGCTACTTTATTTCTTAAAAGACTTAAATCTTCATTTATATCTAAACTAATATTATTTATTCTAATCGTCATAACAAAACTCCTCCATTTTATTTCTTTAGTAAATTATTTTACCACAGAATACCCTTAAAGTAATCTGTGGTAAAAATTTATTGATTATTATTTCCATTTTCTTTGTTATTTTCTTCTGGAACACTTCCATTTTGTGCATTTTCATTCTTATTATTATCAGTATTTGTTCCTTGTTTTGGTGGTTCTTCTTTCTTTTTAAAAGTAACCTTAATCTCTGAAGGATTTATGCTAATTATCTTTATGTTATCATAGGAAGTTGTAATATTAGGTTTTAAACTTCCACCTTCTTCTGTAAGTTTTGATATATCTAAAGTGCATTTAAATTTACTTAAATCAATATTATTAACTAAATCTTCAGGACCATCTATAGTAATTTTTACAGTTTTACTATCTATTTCTGAAGTATATCCCTCTAATGAACCTTCTAAATTTACAGGTAGTTCTAAATCTCTTTTTGCATCTTTACTAAAGGACAACTTTACATTGATAGTTCCCTTATCTCCACTTGATATAGTAAGACCCTCTGGAACATTTAAATTTACACTAACTTCTGTATCATCACTATACTGTGAAAGATCAATAGCTGAAGTATCAATAGAATCTACTTTATTAAGTTTATCCTCAGGCCCAAGTAAAGTTACTTTTCCCTCACTTGGAGTTATTGATTTTACAACCAATCCATTTTGAGGATTTCCTGTTGTTATTACATTAATAGGCACTTCCTTTGATTTTTTAACACCAAAAGATATATCTGCTTTATCTGGACTTATATTAATATCTTTTATTTCATTTCCACTTTCATCAATAGCTATAATAGGTAATTTCATGTTAACATCTTTTTTAACATCTTTAATTTCCCCTTTTACAACTAAAGATTTAACTTTGTTTACTAAAGATTCAGCTCCAGAAACTGTAGCACTTTCTGGACTTAAATTAATTTTATCTGCATATGTTCCCTGTGCAGTATTTATCTTTATATGATTTTCTATAGGTAAACTCTTTTCTTGATATTTATCAAGAACTATATTAACTCTTAAAAAGCCATTATTTTTTATATTTATATTATTTGGATAATTTTCTATTTGCACAGGTATATTATTATCCCCTTCTTTTAGAACATATTCACTTAAGTTAACAATAATTTTAAATTGATCTTTCTTAACCTTATAAATTTCAGTAGAAGGGCCTTCTAAATCTAAGTCTACAGTCAAATTTTGATTAGGCATCATTACTAAATCATAATCTTTAAGAACATCACTATTAACAACCTGAACAGGAACATTATTTAACTTAAGATCTCTAATAGGATTTTCCACATTGATTATATACAACCAAAGAGAAAAGGATAATAATAGGCATATAAATTTTACTAAGAAATTTTTTCCTTTAATTTTCTTAAGCATATTTTCACCTTCTCCCCAAAAGTTTTACCTTTCTTACTTCTTCTATTTCTCATAACCTTTAATAATATACTTTTTAATTTCTTACCGTCATAATTTCTTGTTAATCTTCCCTTTACTGCTAGGGATATTGCTCCTGTTTCTTCTGAAACAACAATAACTAAAGCATCTGATATTTCTGATAAACCAATAGCAGCTCTATGTCTTGTTCCTAACTTTTTGCTTATAGTAGTGTCATCTGTTAAAGGTAATACACAGCCTGCTGAAACTATTCTATCATTTCTAATTATTGTTGCTCCATCATGTAATGGAGTATTCTTAAAGAATATATTCTCTATTAAAGCCGAAGTTATTACTGCATCTAATTGAGTTCCCGTAGAAATTATTTCAGCCAATCCAGTACTTTGTTCTATGGCAATTAAGGCTCCTGTCTTTGTATCTGCCATATCTTGAACAGCTGTTATAAGTTGGTCTATAACCTCTTCTAATTTTTGATCATCTTGAATAACATGAAAATCATCAAAAGCAGTACTTCCTATATGTTCTAAGGCTCTTCTTATTTCAGGTTGGAAAATAATAATTATTGATAAAACACCTATAGTTAAAGTTTTAGTTAGTATAAAATTTAACATCTGAAGTCTTAATACATAACTTATAGGAATTAAAATTAATAAAAGTATTACACCCTTTAATAATTGCTCTGCCCTTGTTTCCTTTATTAATACATATCCTCTATAAAATATAAAGGCCACAATTAATATATCTATAATTGACCAAATAGACATATCCTTTAAGCTATTTGTAAATAGCATTATTAATTCTTGCATCTAATTCACCTCCATTACAGTACCAATTAAATTATACAATAAAAATATAAATATAAGGTATATTTTAGTTTATTTCTTTTCAATTTTACATATTCTAGGTAATGTTATTGTTTAATTATTCATATATTTAAATAGAAAATTTTATAAGGGGGTAAACACTATGGAGTTTAAATTTAAAAAGTATATAGATAAATACTTAATATATATAATATTTGCAGTTCTTATATTAATATTTATAGTAGGTTTTTTATTTTTTAGAGCTCATAATGAAAAATCAAAAATTGAAGATATCGCTAGAAATGTTTCCGAAATTAATTTAACTTATGACATACCTAAAGATAAAATTAGTTCTGAAAACTACGTAAATTCCATTGAAAAAAAATTAAATATGCTAAAAGAAAACAACATAACTTTAAATTCTTTAAAAGTATCTAAAAATCATGAAAATATCCACAGTTCTTTAAATAAAGGACTAGATAAGAATATTGAGCTTTTTAATAAGCTTCTATATATTTTAAAAAATCCTGATTCATTAAATCTAAGTGAAGAATATTATAAAGTTTTAGACTTAAAAAAAGAATGTGAAAATTATTACTCTTTGTGTAGAGAAAACCTACTACCTGTTTATTTATATAAGGAAGGTTACAATTATATACAAGATATTTTTTATTATATTAATGAATTAATAAAGATTAATAGAGATAAAAAATTTATTCAAAGTCAAAAAAATGATTTTGTAGTTTCTATGAAATCATTAATATTCAAGCTTTCTTCATTAGATGAAAAACTTTTTGAAACAGCTAATATAATAAAAAATTCTGGAAGGAATTTAGATATATTAGCTACAGATATTGAAAAGAAAAAAAATGACTTAAAAGAAATTAAAAATACTCTTTACTCTATTCCTATTCCCGAAAAAGCTAATGATGCATTTTTAGCTCTTGAAAACGCCTTGAAATCTTTTGAAAATTATATTGAATTCTTTAATAAAGGTCTTTTAAAAGAAATTAAAAATAAGGATGTGGATACGTCTTATTATGAAGAAGCTGCTTCTTTATTTGATAAATTTAAAATAGATTTAGAAAAAGCTGAAAAAAACTTAGACCTTTATAATAAAAACTAACCCTCTTAGTATTAATTATTTTTTTTTGGTTACAATATACAAAGTAAAATAATTACCTAAAAGGAGGTTCTTATGAAAAAAAGTATTTATACTTACTTTGTCTTCGCCTTCGCCTTATTATTTATAACAAATTTTATGGGAAAAGATGTTTTCGCACTTTCTCACTCAACTAAGCCAGTTAGCAAAAATAATTATATAGAAAAAAATGCACTAGCTTCTAACATAAATCCACAAGAAGCTTATGAAAATAATGGCGACAATAATATAGTCGCTGTATTTAAAAGTTCAGACTCTACAATTTCACTTACTAAAGATGACATATATTTAATGTCTCAAGTAGTTTATGCTGAAAGTAAAGGTGAACCTTTTGATGGAAAAATAGCTGTTGCTTCTGTTATCTTAAATAGAACTACAGACTCTCAATTTCCCAATACTATTCAAGAAGTAATAACACAAAAAAATGCTTTTTCTTGTGTTAGAGATGGAAAAATTGATGTTGTTCCTGATGATGATAGCTATAATGCAGTTTTAAAAGCTATAGAAGGATATGACCCAACAGATGAAGCATTATATTTTTATAATCCTAAAATAGCTACTTGTTCGTGGATGAAAGGCGTAGAAAAAACAGGAGAAAAAAGTATAGGTCAACATGTTTTTTTTAATGTTGTTTAAAAAAAAGCTAACACAAATGTGTTAGCTTTTTTATCTTTTACTATCTAAATATACAACAGCACTTAAAGCTGCAACATTTCCTTCACCTGCAGCCTTTATATATTGATAGGGCTTACCAGTACAATCACCAGCTGCAAAACACCCCTCTATGTTTGTTTTCATTAATCTATCAACTTCAATATGGCCTTCTGTAATTTTTAGTCCTGGAACTAATTGTCCTGGAGATATACTATCTCTTAAAACAAAAATGCCATCTGTTTTTATGCTTCCATTTTTAGTTATTAATTCAGTAACTTTACCTTCTCCCCTTATTTCTAAAGGAATATCATCAATAACTTCAATTTTTGGATTTAAATTTAATTCTCCCTTATATCTAGGAACATAGTACACCTTACCTGCTAATTCATTTACAAAATTAGCTTCTTCTTCAGCTTCTTTATTATAGCCAATTATAGTTACTACCTTTTCTTTATATAATGGAGCATCACAAGTAGCACAGTATCCTACACCTTTTCCTAAGAATTCTTCTTCACCCTTCATAGGCTTTGTGTATTCAATTCCTGTAGCTATTATTATTGAAGTAGCTTCATACATTTTTTCATTTACCATAAGAGCGAAATATTCTCCCATAGCATAAACACTATTTATTCTTTCCTCTGTTATTTGTATATCCATTTCTTTTAAATGGCCCATAAATTGATTTTTTAAATCTATCCCATTCTTGCCTACAAATCCAAGATAATTATTTACTTTTGGTGCTTTAACAAGCTTTGTGCTTAAATCATTATTTCCAAAAAGAATAAATTTTTTATTTCTAATTTTTGCATTTAAAGCAGCAGATAGACCAGCAGGTCCACTTCCTATTATAGCTATATCATATCTTTCGCTCAAAATTTTTCATCTCCTTATGAAGCTAGTTATTAAATATGCTTTTTAATTGCTTCAGCTAAAGCAGCTTTTGGTCTAAATCCAACTAAAGTATCAACAACTTCTCCATTTTTAAATATTAATAAAGTTGGAATACTTTGAATTTGATATTTTCCTGCTGAAGCTGGGTTTTTATCAACGTCAACTTTAACGAATTTAACCTCTTTCATTTCTTCTCCAAGCTCTTCTATAACTGGAGCTATCATTTTACAAGGTCCACACCAAGTTGCCCAAAAATCAACAACTACTAGCTCTTTAGCTTCTATTACCTCTGTATTAAAATCTTGATCATTTATATGTTTTACCATAATTATACGCCTCCCTATATACCCCTTAGGGGTATTTTATTATTTACAATTATATTATATTTAAAATATTAAGTCAATGTTACAAATAATAATTATTATAAAGCTTTTATAAATTTATTATTCAAAGGTGCCTTTTACTAATAATTTTTTATTATCCATTAAAATATTTCCCATAGATATAACAGAATCTATATCTAAATTTTCTTTATCTAATAAAACTATATCTGCATCCATACCAGTAGAGATAAATCCTTTTTGAGATAATTTTAAAACCTTAGCTACATTGCTAGTTATTACTTTAATTGCAGTTTCCATAGGAATCCCTAATCTTATAGATTCTTTAACTTCTTCAAAAAGACTTGATACAGAACATATACCTAATCCTACAAGTTCACCAAAATTATTAAATATCGGCATACTTCCATTTCCATCTGAAGAAAAAGTAATTTTCTCTACATCAACTCCACTTTCTAAAAGTTTTTTAAGCCCAAGTGATGCTCTAACTTCACCTTCTTCTAAATTTTCTGGATCTGAAGATGTTGTTAGGTCAATTTGTCCTCCTCTTTTTGCATAATTTATACCTTCTTCAAAGAGCTCCCTATTTCTTCCCATATGAGTAGGTATAATTTGATTTGCTGGAATTTCTGATTCATCTATAAGTCTAGTTATATAACTAAGCATTCTTTTTCCATTTCCTAAATGAACATTTACAATTCCAGCTTTTCCTGATAAAAGACCTCCTACTCTTGCTTGAGCAACTATATTTGCAAATTGCTCATAAGTTGGTTGAGAACTTCTATGGTCTGATAATGCTATTTCTCCAACACCTATTATTCTATCAATTAATAATAAATCACTTTTTATATTCTCTGTTATAGTTTTTACAGGAACATCATAAGAACCTGTATAACAGTAACAAGTTACGCCTTCTTCACAAAGAGCATTAGCCTTTGCAACTAGCCCCTTCATATCTCTACACACACCATCAGTTCCAATGCATCCAACTAATGTAGTTATACCACCTTTTATTATACTACTTAATTGTATCTCTGGAGTTCTTGTTCTAAAACCACCTTCACCTCCACCACCGATTATATGCACATGAGAATCTATAAATCCTGGAACAGCTATTTTATTTTCTCCATCAATGACTTGTATATTTATAAAATCCTTAGGTATTTTCACAAAATCATATATACCTTCAATCTTATCATTTAAAATTACTATATCTCTTTTCCCTAAATACTCTGGGTCATAAACCTCAATATTTTTTATTATCTTTATCAAAAAATCACCTCCCTTATTTAAATTACTATTATTTTTACCTAAAACTCAATAATAATAATTTAATTTTACAAAAACTTATTTTATAAAAAAAAGGCACGAATAAATTCGTGCCAAAACTTAGGATTTGAGTGTTATATTAATATTTATTTATATATTAAATTTTTAATATTTTTAACTATTCTTGTTCCATTATTATTTTTTTAGCTGTAAGGATTGAAGTAGCACTCATTGAGAATTCATCTAAACCATATTCAACTAAAGTTGGTATAGCTTTTTCATCTCCTGCCATTTCTCCACACATTCCTACCCACTTACCATGTTTGTGAGCTCCATCTATTGTCATTTTGATTAATCTTAATACAGCTGGATGCATTGGGTTATAAAGGTATGATACCTTTTCACTCATTCTGTCTGCAGCTAGTGTATATTGAATTAAGTCATTAGTTCCTATTGAGAAGAAATCAACATGTTTAGCTAATTCATCAGCATAAACTGCAGCTGCTGGTATTTCTACCATGATACCCCATTGAGTTTCTTCTGAGTAAGCTATTCCTTCTTGTTTTAATTCTGCTTTACATTCTTCAACAAAGGCCTTAGCTTCTTGGAATTCCTCTAATCCTGAAATCATAGGGAACATTACTGCAAGATTTCCATAAATAGAAGCTCTTAATAAAGCTCTTATTTGAACTCTAAAGATATCTTTTCTATCTAAGCATAATCTTATAGCTCTATATCCTAAGAATGGATTCATTTCTTTTGGTAATGGTAAGTATGGTAAAGTTTTATCTCCACCTATATCTAAAGTTCTTATAACAACTTGTTTACCATTTGCTTTTTCTAAAACATATTTATATGCTTCAAATTGTTCATCTTCAGTTGGTGCTTCTTCTCTATCCATATATAAGAACTCTGTTCTAAATAGTCCAACACCATCTCCACCGTTTGCTAAAACTTGATTTATATCTTCTGGCTTTCCTATGTTTCCACAAACTTCTATTCTTCTACCAGACTTAGTAGTAGTTTTAACATCTATTAATTTCTTTAATTCTTCTTGCTCTGCTTTATATTTATCTAATCTAGCTTTGTATTCATTTATAGTAGCTTCATCTGGATTTATTATAGCTACACCTTCTATACCATCAACTATTACAGTATCACCATTTTTAACTGAAGTTGTTATATCACCTAATCCAACAACAGCTGGTATTTCTAAAGTTCTAGCCATTATAGCTGAGTGAGAAGTTCTTCCACCTATATTAGTTAAGAAACCAATAACTTTGCTTCTATCTAATTGAGCAGTATCTGAAGGTGTTAAATCATGAGCTACAATAACAGTATTAGCTCCTAAATTCTCCATTCCGTTTCCGCCCTTACCAGCTAGGTTAGCTATTATTCTCTTTGAAACGTCTTTTATATCTGCTGCCCTTTCTCTCATATAAGGGTCATCCATAGAATCAAATATCATAACGAAAGTATCTGTAACATTTTGAACAGCTTTCATAGCATTTAATTTATCATTTTCTATAGTCATTTCCATTTGACCTGTAAATTCTACATCATCTAATAACATTAAATGAGCTTCAAAAACTTCTGCTTCATGTTCACCAATTTCTTTAGAAGTTTTTTCTTTTATAGTTTCTAATTGTTCTCTTGACTTAGCTAAAGCTTTAGCTAATTTTTCCTTTTCAGCTGCTACATCTGAAACTTTATCATCAGATATTATTATTTCCTCATGTTCTTGTATAAATACAGTTCCTATTGCATATCCTTTTGAAGCGGCAATACCTTTTTTCATTATGTAGTCCTCCTTTAAGTTAGTACTCAATTAAATACAACATTAAATATCAATCACAATTCAATCAATTCACTTTTCAAATTCACTGCTTATATATAACAGCAATTTGCGTGCCAAGTTTTTAATTTTATTATTTTTCAAAATATATTATTCTCATAAACACTAGTAAAAATGCCTATAAATATTAGAAAAATATTTTATTTATTAAAAACTTACTCTAAGGAATTACTTATATTGGTTAATTTAATTATACTAAATCTGATAAAAAATATCAAACCTATTTATCTATTGATACTTTTTATCAAATAATTCTTTTAAAGCCTTACTTTATTAACATATATACTTTTAAATCCTTTAAAATAGTACTTTTTTCTGATAATATATTAATTAATATTTGATAAAAAATATCAACCTTATTTATTTGTTGTAATTTTTAATAAAACTTTGGATGGTGATTTACTTTATGTATTCAAGAGAATTAGTTATAAAAACTCCCTTAGGCTTACATACTAGATATTCTGCTATGATTGTTAATAAAGCATCAGAAATAGAATCTAAATATAAAGTTAAGCTATATATAAAAAAAGAAAAATACACAGACTGGCTTGGAATAAGCATGCTTGCAATACTTTCTCTAAAAGTTTTACCTAATGAAAGTATTTTAATAGGCTCTAAAACAGAAGGTATGATTGAAAAATTAGCAGTACAATCTCTTCTTGAATTTATAGATAAAAATATAAATACTCCTCCTTTAGAATGTGAAAATAGTGAAATAGATGAAATAATAGATGCTAGTATAATAGCTAATGAGCAAGTTTTAGAAAGTTTACCTATAGGAATTGTTGTAATAGATATTGACCAAAACATAATAACTATAAATGATTATGCTCTAAAATTTATTGGTCATAGTAGAAAAGAAGTTAAAGGAAGACAAATAACAGAAATTATTCCTTCTTCACAACTTCCCCATGTAATGCTTAGTAATTTAAAGAAATATGGTTCAACGCTTCATATAAATAACAGAATAGGTTTAGTAAATAGTTCACCACTTTTTATAAATGAAAAAATAATAGGTGCAGTTAGTGTTATTCAAGATGTTTCTGACATAATAGGCATGAAAGAAATAAATGAAAAATTCACTAAAATATTAGAAAACTCACAGGATATGATTTGTTTTGTAGATGAAAACGGAATAATAAACTACTTAAATCCTGCATACATTAAAAGTTTTTCTAAATCTTCCTCTGATGTTTTAGGAAAAAGCATTTTTGATATAGCACCAAATGGACTTCGTGCTAAAGTTTTTAAGGATAAAACCTTATTAAAAGATGTAATTCATAAAAAGAACGGAATAAATGTTATAAGTACAATTGACCCTTTATTTATTGATGGACAATTCAAAGGAGTTATATCAACCTCTAGACCTGTTAGTTTGATAAAGGAGCTTATGTCAAAGCTAAACAAATCAGAACAAGAATTAGATTATTATAAAAATGAATTTTTAAGACAATTATCTAAAAATTCATCTTTTAACAATATTATAGGCTCCACTAGAACATTAAAGGATATTATGTATATGTGCCAAAAAGCTTCAGAAACAACTTCAACAGTTCTTATTAGAGGTGAAAGTGGTACTGGAAAAGAACTTATTGCAAAGGCAATACATAATAATAGCAATAGAAAAAATAAACCTTTTGTAAGAGTAAACTGTGCATCAATTCCTGAAAATCTTTTAGAGAGTGAACTTTTCGGATATGAAAAAGGGGCTTTTACAGGTGCAGTTCAAAGTAAGCCTGGTAAATTTACAATTGCACATACTGGAACAATATTTTTAGATGAAATAGGTGATATGCCTTTATCTATGCAAGTTAAACTTCTTAGAGTTTTGCAAGAAAGAGAAATTGAAAGCGTTGGAGGAATAACACCAAAAAATATTGATGTAAGAGTTATTGCTGCAACTAATAGAAATTTAGAAGAAATGATTAAAGAAGGCTCTTTCAGAGAAGATTTATACTATAGGCTTAATGTTTTAGGAATTAATCTTCCTCCTCTTAGAGAGCGTAAAGAAGATATTCCAGAACTTGTAGAACACTTTATTTCTAAGTTAAATAAAAAGCTAAATAAAACTATATTAGGAATAAAACAAGATGCTTTAAATTTATTAATTGAGTACTCATGGCCTGGAAATATAAGAGAACTTGAAAATATAATGGAGAGGGCTATAAATCTTTGTGATAATGATTATATAGATAGTTCCTATCTTCCTTCATATTTAAAGCCCGTTGAGCTAAAATCCTTTAATTTAAATATTGATATTGAACACATACTTCCCTTTGAAGAGTATGAAAAACAAATTATAGAGGCTGCTATGAAAAAATATAAAAGCTTTAATAAAGCTGGTAAAGCTTTAGGATTAACTCATAGAACTATTTCTCTAAAGTGCAAAAAATATGATATAGATATAAAAAAATAAAAAATACCTAGAGTTATTCTCTAGGTATTTTTTTATTTTATAAATCATCTATTAAAGCACCAGCTTTTGCATATGCTGTTGATTTAGCTTCAAAAAAGTCTGTTTTTACTTGATTTGCATCAGCATAATAATCTACCCAAGGAGCTGGATTTTCATCATATCCCTTAAATAATCGTCCTAAACCAATAGCTTTAGCTCTTAAATTTCCAATATATTTTATATAATTTTCTATAAGATTATTATTTATTCCAGAAACATTATCTCCTATAACATATTCTCCCCAAGCAATTTCATGTTCAACCCCAGTTTTTATCATATCTCTTAATTCATCTTTTAATTCCTCTGTAAAAACTTCTGGTATTTCTTCTTGTAATTCTTTTATTATATTTCTAAATAACCATAAATGAGTGTTTTCATCTCTATTTATATACCTTATTTCTTGAGCTGAACCTGGCATTTTACCATTACGCTCTAAATTATAGAAAAACATAAATCCTGAATAAAAATAAACACCCTCTAAAATATAGTTAGCCATTACTGATTTTATAAAGTTTTCCATACTAGATTCTTCTAAAAATTTATTATATAAATCTCCTATAAACTTATTTCTTTGAAGTAATATAGCATCATCTTTCCATTGAAATAATATTTCATTTCTTTCTTCTGGTGAACATATACTATCTAGCATATAACTGTAACTTTGAGAATGCACAGCTTCTTGAAAGGCTTGTATAGTTAAACATAGATTAACCTCTGAGGCAGTTATATAACTATTTATATTTCCTAAATTTGCCGTTTGTATTGAATCTAAAAATATTAAAAAAGAAAGTATCTTATCATAAGCTGTTTTTTCTTCTTTAGTTAATTTTTTATAATCCTTTAAATCTTGAGCTAGGTTTATTTCCTCTGGTATCCAAAAATTATTCATTGCCTGTCTGTACCAATCTGAAACCCATGTATATTTCATATTGTTAAAATCATTTAAATTAGTTGTATTACCATTTATTATTTTTTTCTTATTAGTTTCAATATCTCCAAACTCATTAAAAAGCGGTCTTTTATTTATTTCCATTTTATTCACCTTTCATTATTTATTTATACATAATAGATACTCATCAATAAAAGATGAGTATCTAAAAAAATTTTATATTTTAAGCTGAACAACTTTCACACTCTTCTACACTTAAAGATTTACTTCTTACATAATAAATACTTTTAACGCCATTTTTATAAGCAGAAATATAAAGATTCATTATTTGTCTCATAGTATAGTCTGTTGTTATATATAGGTTAAAAGATTGCCCTTGGTCTATATGTCTTTGTCTTACTCCATTAGCTTTAACTGTAAATTCTTGGTCAACATTATAAGCTGAAACATAATACCAAAAATTCTCTTGACATAAACCTGGTGCTACCTTTGGAGTAATACTTCCTTTCTTTTCTTCTAACCAAAATCTATTCATAACAGGGTCTACTCCTTCTGAAGTTCCTGCTAAAGTAGCTGTTGAACCATTTGGTGCTACTGCAAATAAATAGCCATTTCTAATTCCATACTTAGCTACTTCTTCTTTTAATTCTCTCCACTTAGGTGAATTATATTCTCTTAAATCAAAGTAATCCCCATTACTCCAATCTGAGCCTTCAAATAAAGGATAGCATCCTTTTTCCTTTGCTATGTTTAAACTAGCTTTTATAGCATAGAAATTTATTCTCTCATAAACTTTATCTACAAAGTTTAAATGTTCTTCTGAGTTCCAAACAATTTTATTATTTACAAGCATATGGTGATATCCTGAAGTTCCTAATCCAACTGCTCTATATCTTTTGTTTGTTATTTCAGCAAAGGGAACTGAATAATAATTTAAATCTATTACATTATCCATAGCTCTTATTTGAGTTTCAACAACATATTCTATCTCTTCCTCTGAAGTAACATCTACATTTCCTAACACTACAGAAGAAAGGTTACAAACTACAAAGTCTCCTGGTTTAGTTTTTTCAACAACTAAAATATCACCATTTTCATCCTTAATCTCTGTCTTTTCTATTTCCATAGCACTCATATTTTGCATTATTTCAGTACAAAGATTTGATGAATATATCATTCCTTTATGTTTATTAGGATTAAATTTATTTACTGTATCTCTATAGAAAGCAAAAGGTGTTCCTGTTTCTGCAGCACTTTTTATTATAAGCCTTACAATATCTTTAACACTCATAACTCTCTTTTCTATTCTTTCATCTTCTACACATTCATAGTATTTCTTTTCCCATTCTTCTCCATAAAAATCCTCTAAAGAATATCCTTTAACAGTTTTTATTTCATGAGGACACATCATATACCAGTTAGCATCTATATCATTTTCTGCTAATTTCCAAAATAAATCTGGATAACAAAGTCCTGGGAATATATCATGAGCTTTCTTTCTGTCATCTCCATTATTTGTTCTTATTTGAAGAAACTCTGGTAAATCTTTATGCCATGCATCTAACCAAATTGCAACAGAACCATTTCTAACACCTAATTGGTCAACTGCTATGGCTGTGTCATTAAATAATTTTATCCAAGGTATAATTCCACCTGATGCACCTTTAAAACCTCTTATAGCTGAACCTAGGGCTCTTACCTTGCCCATATAAATTCCCATTCCGCCACCAAATTTAGAAACCTTAGAAAAATTATCTAAAGATTTATATATTCCTGCTAAACTATCTCCTACTGTATCTATAAAACAAGAACTTAGTTGATAAAATGGTTTTCTTGCATTAGACATAGTTGGTGTTGCCATAGTAGCCTTTATAGAACTTAAAACATCATAAAATCTCTTTGCCCAGTAAAGTCTATTTTCTTTCTTTTCTGGTATAGCAAGGTGCATAGCAATCCCCATAAACATTTGCTGTGGAAGCTCTAGAGGTAATCTGTTAAAATCTTGTATTAGGTATCTTTTAGATAATAGACTTATTCCACTGTATGTAAATAAAAAGTCTCTCTCTCTTTTTATTTCTTTTTCTAGTTCTTTTATATCCTCTTTAGAGTAATTTTCTAATATATATTTTCCGTATAAGCCTTTATCTGTTAGCTCTTTTATAAATCCATAAAAATCATTGTATGGATCTTCATCTTTATCAAGTCCTCTATTTTCTCTTACCTCTTTATATAAGTTTTTAACATATAATTTAGCAGCAATTTCTTGCCATCTTGGCTCTACTTGAGAAGTTAACTCTAAAGAAACTTGTATAAAGGATTTTATTATTTCCTTTTCTCCCATCTTTGAGGTAATTATATTATCTAAAGCTACTTTAAGCTTTTCCTCTGTATATAATTCGCTCTCATCCTTTAGCTCCTCTATAGACCATGTACAATATCTCTCTAATAGTGTCATCAAATAGCCCTCCACAATATATAGTAATTATTTTTATTCTTCGCACAATATCTTGACAATTTATTATAATAATTAAAAATTGTTTTGTAAAATTCATATTTCTTGATAAGGCTAACTTATTTTAAGAATAACCCTTATTATATAAGTCATATTTTCTTTTTTTAGTTTTATTCGACTAATAATGATTATTGACATTTTTAAATAATAAAGATATGAGAGTATTTTTATAAAAAGAAAAATAGGTCTCAAGGAAAAGTAATATCTTTCCTTGCGACCTATTTTTTATTTTAATTTTTCCTTCCACTCATCCTCTTTAAAACCTATAAGAACTAAATCTTCTTTTATAAGTAAAGGTCTTTTAACTAGCATTCCATTACTTGATAATATTTCTAAAAGTTCCTCTTCACTAGCTGTTTTTACTTTATCTTTAAGATTCATTTCTCTATAAAGTTTACCTGAAGTATTAAAAAACTTATTTAACTTAACTCCACTTTTTTCATACCAAGTTTTTAATTCTTCCTTAGTAGGATTTTCCTCAACAATCATCCTATCTGTAAAATCTATATTGTTCTCTTCTAACCATTTCTTAGCTTTTCTACAAGTACTACATTTAGGATATTCTAAAAATAAACAACTCATTTTCTCACACCTTCTTTAAATATATTGCAAGTATGCAATAAAAATTATTATGTAGTAATTATACTCTTTATAGTTAAAATTTTAAATATATTGTGTTAAAAGAATAATATATTTTTACATATAAATTATTTAGAAAAATTAATCAAAATTTTATTATTAATTTATTTCTTCTTCATCATCTTCTTTATTTTTAGGAATTATTACAAAGGCCTTAAATAAATCTCCCTCACACTCAACTCTAAATCTTCCATTATGAAGTTCTACAATTGTTTTAGCTATGGCTAATCCTAAACCAGAACCTTCTATACTTGAGTTTCTTGATTCATCTCCTCTTGCAAATCTTTCTAAAATATCATTTTCATCAAAATCTAAAGCATAAGAAGAAATATTTTTAAAGGATATTTCTACATAGTTTTCAAAGTCCTTTATCTCTACATAAACTCTAGTCTTTTCTAAACTATATTTTAAAGCATTGGTAGTTAAATTTTGAAATACTCTAGACATTCTTTGAGGGTCTATTTTAACCATGCATTCCTCTGGTCCATTTATCTTAAACTCTATTTCCTTTTCTGAATAAAAATCTTCAACTTCAGCTATACATTGATATACTAACTGAATTATATCTATATTGTATTTAAATAATTCTACTTTTCCTGAGGACATTTTAGAAACCTCAAATAAATCATCTATTAACTTCTTTAAAGTTTGAGATTTTTTATCTAGTATTTGTATATACTCTTTTCTTTCTTTTTCAGTTATATCATTTAATTGAAGAATATTTACATAATTTATTATTGATGTTAAAGGTGTTTTTAAATCATGTGATACATTTGATATAAGCTCAGTTTTTAATTTTTCATTTTTTATTCCTTCTTCAACTAATTCTCTATAACATAATCTTAAGTCATTTACATCATCTGCTAACTTTCTTATTTGCTCATCATCATTTTCTTTAATTTCAATATCTGTATCGCCTTTTTTAACTTTTTCTATTCCATTTATTATTGTATCTAATCCATCATATTTTCTTATAAACTTAACTATAAAGTTTATAACTAATACTATAGGAATTATTAAAATGTATCTTGTATCTACTAAAACATAATGATATTGCTTCCAAACAAATTCTATATTTCTCATAAAACCATTTATAAGCATATATATTATTGTAAAAGAAAATACAAAAATAACCACTTTATCTTTTAAAAATTCTTCTATGAACATTCTCTTTGTTATTAAAACATTTATACTATCTAATACTCTAAATAAATATCCATTTTTCCAACTATCTTTATAAGCTTTTATACCCATATTTTTAATCATTGAAATTTTCTTTAAAAGTAAAAGTATTACAATAAGAGTGGTTGTCATAGTAACTAAAAAGGCTATCCTAATTGAATTGATTTCAGAGTCATAAAGCTCTCCTCTTGAAAAGTATATTTCTTCATAATCTCCTGAAGAATTTATCTCTTTAAAAACAACATTATCATTTTTAGATAAGCTCTCTAAAACTTCCTTTGGAGTAGATAAATTATAAGGTTTTTCATAAAACCAAACTCTATTTGAATAATATTCTCCAGTTTTTTTATTTATAATAACTACTCCTGAATAGCTTGTAGCTCTTTCTTGAAGTTTTTTAATAAACTCTTGCTTTTCTTCCTTTGAATCAAGATTATCTAATTTACTTAAGTAATTTGTTTCATTATAAATAAAATCCGATATATCTACTGATTGTGCTAAGAGTCTGCACTCTTTATATTTATGTGGATTTATAAGTGCATCTCTATACATAACTCTATTACATATATTAGGATTTCCTTTAGCATTTAATTTAGCTATATTATCAAAGGAGTAACCTCCAAATAATATTATATATAAAACAGGTATAAACAATGAAAATATTAAAATAAACATATTTTCTATGCTTCTTACTGAAAGGCTATAGTTTCTCCACCATCTTGAAAAACTATTTGTCAATTTTATACCCAAGTCCCCACACCACCTTTATATACTCAGGTTCTTTTGAATTTATTTCTATCTTTTCTCTCATCCTTCTTATATGAACAGTTACGGTGTTTTCACTTTTATAAAAAGGTTCTTCCCAAACTCTTTCATATATTTCTTTAATAGAAAATATTCTTCCAGGATGAGAAGCTAAAAGAGTTAATATTTTATATTCTGTTGCAGTTAACTTTATATTTTCTCCTCTTAAGGAAACTTGTTTATTTACAGTATCTATAGTTAAGTCTTTTATAACTATTAAGTCTTGAGTATTTTCTTTATTTAAAGGATAATCGTATCTTCTTAATTGCGACTTAACTCTTGCAACAAGTTCTAAGTGATTAAAGGGTTTTGTAACGTAGTCATCTGCCCCAATATTTAACCCTAATATTTTATCACTATCCTCTGATTTTGCTGACAATAATATTATAGGTATATTTCTGCTCTCTCTTATTTTTAAACAAGTTCTCATTCCATCTAATTTAGGCATCATTATATCTAAAACAACTAAATGTATATCTTCTTTATCTAAAATTTCTAAGGCTTCCATTCCGTCTCCAGCCTTTATTACATTTATTCCTTCTCCTCTTAGATATATGTCTATGGCGTCTCTTATCTCTTTTTCATCATCTACAACTAAAACATTAAAATTTTCTTTTTCCATAACAAAGCACTCCTTAAACTTATGCCTCCTCTAAATATTAAAGGAGGAAAATTAAAATTAACCTATTTATTTATTACGATTTTCTTAAGATACATCTTCTACTATTAATTTTATGAAATTCTTAGTATATACAATGTATTTTACCATAAAAACACATTAGTTGCTTTTTCAAAGTATTTATTGGCTTTACTTTACCAAAAAAAGCATTATAATTACCTATGAAATTATTTATTCTAAGATTTAGGAGAATCCCAAATGAATTACATCAAAGAGAAAAAAGAATTACTTATTGATAATTTATTTATTATCATAGGATGCTTTATCGCTTCTTTAGGAGTAAACTTATTTTTATCTAATGCTAAACTTCTTAGTGGTGGTGCTACAGGTATTGCACTTATATTCCAGTATTTAATGGGAGTTAATTCTGGTATTGTTGTTTTACTTATAAATATTCCACTATTTATACTTAGTTATTTTAAGTTATCAAAGATGTTTACATTTAACTCTGCTATAGGAATGCTAGCTTTATCCCTTTCACTAATGATAACGGCACCTTTATCAAATCTAATTAATCTAGATGATAAATTGCTTTATTGTGTTTTTGGTGGTGCTATATGTGGCTTAGGCTATGGCTTAGTATTTTCTAAAGGTGGCTCAACTGGTGGAACAGATATACTTACTATGGTTATCCGTAAAAAGTACTCAAACTTTAATATAGGCTCTTTAAGCTTTATATTAAATATGTGTATAGTAGGTGTAGGAGCTATATTCTTTGGATTAGAAACAGCTCTTTATACTCTTATTTCTATTTTTGTTCAAACAGTTTTAGTAGATAAGGTTATTAAAGGGATACACTCAAAACAACTTTTACTTATAATAACCGATAAGGAACAACAGGTTATAAATTATATAATAAAGGACCTTCATAGAGGAGTAACCTCTCTTTTAGCTGAAGGAGAGTACACTCATGACAGAAAGAAGATGCTTTATTGTTTAGTTACTACAAGACAAATGATTGAATTAAAAAATACAATACATTATATAGATCCAAATGCCTTTGTAACTATAATGGATGTTTCCGAAGTAAAAGGAAAAGGCTTTAAAAATATATAAACTAAAAGCTATGCCTAAATTAATGGCATAGCCTTTTTTTCTTATAAAATAAAATACTAAATCATATATTTAATATATACTTAGAAAAATAGGAGCTTTTATGAATAAAATAAGGATTATAAATATTTTAATTATAATTTTAATTTTTGTATTATTTTTTTTAATCTTAAAAACCATATTATTAAATGAACTTTATAATATTACTCCTTTAGATTTTGAAGTTAAGCTTTAATCTTTAAGAGTTTTAACTATTAAAATATTCATCTATAGCTTTTAATATAGTTTCCGCTATTTTATCTTGATAATTAGAATTAGTTAAAAGCTTGCATTCTTCAGGATTTGATAAAAATCCACACTCAACTATTACGGAAGCTTCTTCATAATAATCATTTAAAATTTTATATTCTTTCTTAGCAACCTTTGCCTCTCTTTTATTACTAGTATCCAACTCCTTAAATTTAGCTTGTATTATTCTTCCTAATTTTTCGCTCTTTTCATTATTAGCACTCCATACCTGTGCCCCTTTGCAATTTTTTTGAGGAAACATATTTTGATGAATACTTATAAAAGCATCACAATTATTTTCTTTTTTTATTTTAACTCTATTATTTAAATCTTCTCTTTTCTTCTCTCTAACTTTCTTTCCCTCTGTGTATAATCCAATATCTTTGTCCCTTGTCATTATTACCTTATAATTTTTATCCTCTAAAAGTTTTTTAGTCTTTAAAGCTATAGATAAATTAATATCTTTTTCAATAACTCCACTTTCACTTTTAGCTCCACCATCAATTCCTCCGTGCCCTGGGTCTATAACAATAACCTTCTGTCTTTCCTCTGCATTTACTTTAAAAAAACTTAAATTTATTAATAGTAAGGATAAGAAAGTTATAGATAGCACCTTAAATATCTTTCTCATTAAAAAACCTCCTAATAGATTTAAAATAATTCTTTAATTACAAACTCAATTTATTTTTTCCTATGAAATAATAAATATTCTATAAAAAAAAGAATACCTAAAATAATTTAGGTATTCTTAAAATCTTAGCAAACCTCCATAACACTTTCTGCTATGTTTGTTGCATGGTCTCCAATTCTTTCAAAGTTGCTTAATAAATCCATAAATATTGCACCGTCATAAGCATTACAAGAACCTTGACTTAATCTCTTAATATGATTTTCTCTAAATTCTTTTTGTGAAGAATCTATCTTTCTTTCAACTTCGTAAATAGTTCCTGCTTCTTCAACATTTTCATTTGCATAGGATTCAATACTTATATCTAAAGCTTTCATTGTTTGGTCATAAATATAATCTATTTCTTTTAAAGCATCTTCGCTATATTTTAACTTTCTTCCTACTTTTTCTAAAGTTAAATCAGCTATATTTTCAACATGGTCTCCAATTCTTTCAATGTCTGTTACAATATGAAAAGTTGATGCCACTAAATTACTTTCTTTTGCAGATAAATCACACTTAGATAACTTAACTAGATATTCTGTAATATCTTCTTCTAGTATATTTATAAGCTTTTCATTTTCATATACTTTCTTAACTAAGCTATCATTATTTTCCTTAAATGCTTTCATACTTAACTCTAAGTTTTCTTTAGCTTTATTTGCCATTCTTAAAGTTTCTTTTTGAACTTGACCAGCAGCTATAACTGGAGTTTCTAATAATCTATCATCAATATATTTAGGTCCTAAGACTTCTACTTCGTCTTCTCCTTTGATTAACTTATTAACTAACATAATCATGTACTTACTTAAAGGAACTAAGACTATAGTAGCTGTTACGTTAAATATAGTGTGCGCATTAGCAATCTGTCTTTGAACATCTCCAGGACTTATGTTTTGTACAAGATGACCTAATGGTCTTAAGAACGGTATAAATATAAGTGTACCTAATACATTAAACATTAAATGTATTGCTGCTGCTTTATGTGCTGTTTTATTAGCACCAATACTTGAAATTAAAGCAGTTACACAAGTTCCTATGTTACAACCAAATAATATTGGTAAAACTACATCTATAGTTATAGAGCCTGTTGATGCTAAAGCAATTAATATACTTGTAGTCGCTGATGAACTCTGTAATATAGCTGTAAGAGCTAAACCTGTAAATATTCCTAATACCCAGTTATCTCCTATAGCCATTATAAGTTGTGAGAACATTGGTGAATCCGCTAATGGTTTTAAAGCTGAACTCATTATTCCCATTCCCATAAATAAGATACCAAAGCCTAAAATTATGCCAGCTATATCTTTTCTTTTCTTTTGCTTTGCTGACATTAATAAGACAACACCTACTATAACAAATAACGGTGCTATATCATCTAGCTTAAAGGCAACGAGCTGTGCCGTAATAGTAGTACCTACATTTGCACCCATTATTACCCCAGCAGCTTGTGCTAAGTTCATAAGTCCTGCGTTAACAAAACCAACTACCATTACCGTAGTAGCACTAGAACTTTGTATTATCATAGTAACAAAGGCACCAACTAAAACTGCTGATATTGGATTTTTAGTAACTTTCTCTAATATACTTTTTAATTTATCACCTGCAGCATTTTCTAATCCTTCACCCATTAACTTCATTCCAAAAAGGAATAGACCTAATCCACCGGCAACTTCTATTAAGGTAAAAATTGCATCTTTCAAGATACTTCTCCTCCACTTTGCTTAATTTGTAAAATACAAACTTATTTTATTTTTAATTTTAAATATCAATCCTATAACATTTTACAATATAATATTTACTTTGTTAAGTTTTAAAGCACCTTTTTAACCTAAACTTAATACAGTATCCATTTTATTGAAATTTTATACAAATAATATCAAATTTATTAAAACTAACTTAAAATTTAAACCTTTACTATATAGATATATAGCCATTTCTAATGATTTTTATATTTTTTTGTCAAAGAAGCATAAAACCTATTTTTGTTCATACTATATTAATAATTATACCCTTTATCAAGGGATTTTTTAAGATTTTTTTGTAAAAAAACGAAAAAAAAAGAAGGAGATATTCCTCCTTCTTTCCATAAAAGCAATATATTATCTCTTTGAGAATTGTGGAGATCTTCTTGCTTTCTTTAAACCGTATTTCTTTCTTTCAACCATTCTTGGGTCTCTAGTTAAGAATCCAGCTTTCTTTAATTCTGGTCTTAAGTTTTCGTCAGCTTTTAATAAAGCTCTTGATATACCATGTCTTATAGCTCCTGCTTGACCTGATAATCCACCACCATGAACGTTAACTAAAACATCATATTTATCTTTAGTTTCAGTTAAAACTAATGGTTGGTTAACTACAACTCTTAAAGTTTCTAATCCAAAATATGTTTCGATTTCTCTATTATTTACTATAACTCTACCTTCACCTGGTACAAGTCTTACTCTTGCAACTGATTTCTTTCTTCTTCCAGTTCCCATGTATTGAACTTTTGCCATTTGAACTCCTCCTCCCGAGCTTATAATTAGTATCTTAACTCAAGTACTTCTGGTTTTTGAGCAGCGTGATTATGCTCAGCTCCTCTGTACACGTTTAATTTCTTTAACATTTTTCTTCCTAAAACGCCTGTTGGAAGCATTCTTCTAACTGCTTCTTCGAAAGCAAATTCAGGTTTCTTTTCTAAAACTTCTCTGTATGGAGTTTCTTTTAATCCACCAGCATATAAGCTGTGTTTTCTTAACATTTTTTGGTCTAATTTCTTACCAGTTAAAACAACTTTCTCAGCGTTTATAACGATAACGAAATCTCCACAGTCAACATTTGGTGTAAATGTTGGCTTGTTCTTTCCTCTTAATATTGAAGCAACTTGGCTAGCAACTCTTCCTAGTGGCTTTCCAGCAGCGTCAACAACATACCATTTTCTTTCAACTTCTTGTGCTTTTGCAATGTATGATTTCATCGTTTTCCCTCCCTAGAATTTTAAAATAGGTTTTATATGTCCTCGTACTTTATGTTAAGATTCATAGTGAATCCCGTACATCTCTCTTACAAACAAATACAATTATAATACACGCTTACGGGCGTGTCAATACATTTCCTATACTTTTAGTAAAAAACTTTTTCTAAGCATAATCCTGTTGGTGGAACACAAATTCCAGCTTTTTTTCTATCTCCAGAATCTATTACTTCCTTTATATACTCTGGTTTTTCTTTTCCTCTTCCTACTTTTAATAAAGTTCCTACAATTAATCTAACCATATTATATAAAAATCCATCTGCTGATACATACAATTTTATTTTATTTCCCTCCGTTTCAATATGAATATCTGTTATTGTTCTTACAGATGTTTTAACTGTTCCACCGGGTCTTTGAAAAGCCTTAAAGTCATGCTTACCTAAAAAATATTTACAAGCTTCTTTCATAGCTTCAATATCTAAAGGCTTTTTTACATGGTAAACATAATTTCTCTCTAATGCTGGTGCTTCTTCTCTATTTAATATAGTATAACAATATGTTTTACCTTTGGTCATATATCTTGAATGAAAATTTTCTTCTACTTCTTCTGAATTCATTATTACTATATCCTTTGGTAATTTTGAATTTAAAGCAGCCTTAAAATTTTTTCCTGGTATATTGGAGTTGGTTTTAAAATTAGCTACATAAGCCTTAGCATGAACTCCTGAATCAGTTCTACTACTTCCTAATATTTCTACCTCTTCTTTTGTAACTTTCTTTATAGCCTCTTCTACCTTTTGTTGAATAGTATTTCCTATTGGCTGCTTCTGCCATCCAAAATAAGCTGTTCCATCATATTCTATAGTTAATTTTATATTTCTCATATAATCATTCCTTTGTTTTAAAAAATTAAAATATAAATAATTATCCTTTAAATCAAGAAAGACTACAAATATATGTAGTCTTTCTATTAAGAATTATTTATCCTATATTTAAAATATACTTTAAGAAACTCTAACCATTATAGATAAAGCTAAAAGTACGAAGGCTAAAGCAAAAGAAATAAAATCATTTTTTGTATATTTTAATACTTTCATTCTAGTTCTTCCATCTCCACCCCTATAGCACCTAGCTTCCATAGCCATTGCTAACTCATCAGCTCTTCTAAAGGAACTAATAAATAATGGTATTAATAATGGTATTAAACTTTTAGCTTTTTGAATTATGTTACCTGATTCAAAATCTGCTCCTCTTGCTTTTTGAGCTTTCATTATTTTATCAGTTTCATCAATTAAAGTTGGTATAAATCTTAAAGCAATAGTCATCATCATAGCTAATTCATGTGCTGGCACACCTATTCTTTTTAAAGGTTTTAATAAACTTTCAATTCCATCTGTTAACTCAATAGGTGATGTTGTAAGAGTTAAGACTGATGTTCCCATTATAAGAAGTATTAATCTTAAAGCCATGAAAATTGCTGTCCTTATCCCCTCTTTGTATATGTGTAAAAACTTCCAATGCCATATAAGAGTGTCTTCTGTACCTTTAATCATAAAAATATTAAGTATTGCTGTTATTGCTATTAAAAAGAATACAGGTTTAAGACCTTTATATAGATATTTAAATTGTAATTTAGATATTAATACAGTCGCTACTAAAAAGGCAACTATAAATATATAACCCCAAAATTTATCTACTACAAATAATGAAGCAATAAAAATAAGTGATACTAATATCTTAGTCCTTGGATCTAATTTATGGACAAAAGAATTTCCAGGAATGTATTGCCCTATAGTAATATCCTTTAGCATAATTATTTATCCTTCCTAATTATTTTTAAAAGAGCTTCCTTTGCCTGTGAAATTGTAAATATTTCTTCTGATATATCAAAGCCCTTTTTTCTTAACTCTTTAACTAGATAGGTTACTTGAGGTACTGCTAAACCTATTTTTTCTAAGGTTTCAACTTCTTTAAAAACCTCTGCAATCTTCCCATCTAAAACTATTTTTCCTTCACTCATAACAATTACCCTACTAGCAATTTTAGCTACATCTTCCATACTATGACTAACCATTATTATTGTCATTCCATATTCTTCATGAAGCAATCTTATTTGTGATAATATATCTTCTCTTCCTTTTGGGTCTAACCCTGCTGTTGGTTCATCTAATATTAAAACTTTGGGTTCCATTGCTATAACTCCAGCTATGGCAACTCTTCTTTTTTGCCCTCCACTTAAGTCAAATGGAGATTTATCTTTATAAGTTTCATAGTCAAGACCTACCATTTTCATAGACCTCTTAACTCTCTTACTAATTTCTTCTTCACTTAACCCTAAGTTTTTAGGACCATATGAAATATCTTTTTCTATTGTTTCTTCAAATAATTGATATTCTGGATATTGAAATACTAATCCTACTTTTTTTCTTATATCACTTAATTTAGTTTGTTTATCGCCAAGGTTAATGCCATCAATTATAATATTTCCACTAGTTGGACTTAATAAACCATTTAAATGTTGTATAAAAGTTGACTTTCCTGACCCTGTATGCCCAATTAAAGCTACAAATTCACCATCTTTTATTTCACAATTTATATTGTTTAGTGCTAACTTTTCAAAAGGTGTTTTAGGCATATATATATAATTTAAATTTTCTATTTTAATTGACATAAAGCATTCACCATCTCATCTATATTTAATATTTCAGTTGATATATTAACTCCCTCTTTTTGAAGTTCATAAGCTAGCTCAGTAACTTGTGGAACGTCTAATCCTATAGTTTTCATTTTTTCAACTTGCGAAAAAATTTCTCTTGGAACTCCCTCCATTACTTTTTCTCCATTATCCATAACTATTATTCTATCTGCTTGAGCTGCTTCGTCCATATAATGCGTTATTAAAACTATTGTTATTCCAAACTTTTTGTTTACTTCTTTAATAGTTCTAATTACTTCATTTCTTCCAGAGGGGTCTAACATAGCTGTTGGCTCATCTAAAACTATGCATTTAGGTCTCATTGCTAATATTCCAGCTATAGCAATTCTTTGTTTTTGTCCACCAGACAGTAAGTGTGGTGCATGTTTTCTATATTCATACATTCCTACTGATTTTAAAGATTCATCTACTCTTTCTCTAATTTCAACAGGGTCAATACCTAAATTCTCAGGTCCAAAAGCTACATCTTCTTCTACTATTGTAGCTACTAACTGATTATCTGGATTTTGAAAAACCATTCCTGCTCTTCTTCTTACTTCCCAAATATTTTCTATTTTAGAAGTATCTAACCCATCTACGTACATCTTTCCTCCACTTGGAAGCAATAAAGCGTTCATATGCTTAGCAATAGTTGATTTTCCAGAACCATTATGTCCTAAAACAACTAAAAACTCTCCTTTTTTCACTTCCATGGAAACATGATTTATTGCAATTTTTTCTGTTTTTTCTTCAGCATTTACATACTTAAAAACTAAGTCTTCACTTTTAATCATATTTTCTCCCATACTAGCCTCCTATATAAAGCTACTAAAAGCAAACAAAACATTTACCTTTTTCTCAAAAAATATATTGAGTTCAGTATTTTTACATATAAAAAAATACCTACTTATAAAATAATACTATTAATAATTTTATTTTGTAAATAGATATTTCCCTATTTTAACCTTTTATATAAAAATATTTTGTATGACAAAAGAGGATTAAGTAAAAACTTAATCCTCTCTAAAGAAATATATTATACTAATTCAAGTATAACAACTTCAGCTCCGTCTCCTCTTCTAGGACCAACTTTGTACATTCTAGTGTATCCACCGTTTCTTTCAGCGTACTTTGGAGCTACGTTGTCAAATAAGTTTTTAACAACTTCTTCTTCTGTAACAAATGCTAACACTTGTCTTCTTGCGTGTAAATCTCCTCTTTTTGCAAGAGTGATCATTTTTTCTGCAAGGCTTCTAGTTTCCTTAGCTCTTGTTTCAGTAGTTTCTATTTTACCATGCTTTAAGAAGCTTGTAACAAGATTTCTAAGCATAGCTTTTCTTTGATCAGTAGGACGACCTAACTTACGATATCCTGCCATGGCTTTACCTCCTCACCTACTCGTCATTTAGTCTTAAATTTAAGCCTAACTCGTTTAACTTTCTTTCTACTTCTTCTAGAGACTTCTTACCTAAGTTTCTAACTTTCATCATATCATCCATGCTTTTGCCTGCAAGTTCTTGAACAGTATTTATTCCAGCTCTCTTTAGACAATTGTATGATCTTACTGATAAGTCAAGTTCTTCTATAGTCATCTCTAAAGCTTTTTCTTTTTTATCTTCTTCTTTTTCAATCATTATCTCAACATCATTAGCGTTGTCAGTTAAAGTCATGAATAATTTGAAGTGCTCTATAAGAATTTTAGCTGATAATGAAATAGCTTCTTCTATTCTTATAGTTCCATTAGTCCAAATTTCTAATGTAAGTTTATCATAGTCAGTAATTTGACCAACTCTTGTATTTTGAACAGAGAAATTAACTCTTTTTACAGGAGTGTATATAGAATCTATAGCTATAGCTGATAATGGAAGATCTTCTGTTTTATTTTTGTTTTGAGTAACATATCCTCTTCCTCTATTAACTATGATTTCCATATATAACTTACCATCTTCGTCTAATGTAGCGATATGTAGATCCTTGTTTACAACTTCTACATCACCATCTGTTTTTATATCTGCTCCAGTAACAACACCTGGTCCTTGAGCATCAATATAAATAGTTTTTGGTCCTTCACCTTCCATAGTAAGTGCTAACATTTTAAGATTTAAGATTATCTCTGTAACATCTTCTTTAACACCTGTTATTGTTGAAAATTCATGAAGAACTGAATCTATTTTAACTGAAGTTGGAGCCACTCCAGGTAAAGAAGAAAGTAATATTCTTCTTAATGCATTACCAAGAGTTATTCCATAACCTCTTTCTAATGGTTCTATCTCAAACTTACCATATGTTCCGTTATCGTTTGATTCAACACATTGAATTACTGGCTTTTCTATTTCTAACATTCAAAAACCCTCCTTAATTTTAAAATGGCAACCTTATGAGGGCAACTGATCCAATTGTAAAAGTACTTAAGATCAATAATTATTATTTGCTGTATAACTCAACGATTAGAGTTTCGTTAACTGGTACGTCGATGTCTTCTCTTGCAGGTTCAGCAACAACTTTACCTTCAAAGTTTTCAACGTTAGCTTCTAACCATTTTGGTAAAGCTTTTGGATTTTCAGCAAACATTTTGAATCTTTCTGATCCTCTGCTCTTTTCACAAACTGTTATAACATCGTTAACTGATACTTTAAATGATGCTATATCAACTTTTTTACCATTTACTAAGAAATGACCGTGGTTTACTAATTGTCTAGCTTCTGTTCTTGAAGCACCATAACCTAATCTGTAAACAACGTTGTCTAATCTCATTTCTAATAATTTAAGTAAGTTTTCACCGGCAATTCCTCTCATTTTTTCAGCTCTTTCATATGTGTTTCTGAACTGACCTTCAAGAACTCCGTATATTCTCTTAGCTTTTTGCTTCTCTCTTAATTGTGTTCCGTAGTTAGATAATTTCTTTCTGCTTGCTCCATGTTGTCCTGGTGCATAACTTCTTCTAACGAAAGCACATTTATCTGTATAACATCTATCCCCTTTTAGGAATAATTTCATACCTTCTCTTCTACATAACTTACATGTAGCTCCAGTATATCTTGCCATTCATTACACCTCCCGTGACGTTACTAAACTCTTCTTCTTTTTGGTGGTCTACATCCATTGTGTGGGATTGGAGTTACATCTTTTATTAAAGTAACTTCTAATCCAGCTGCTTGTAAGCTTCTTATAGCTGCTTCTCTTCCAGCACCTGGTCCTTTTACGTAAACCTCAACGCTTTTTAATCCGTGTTCCATAGCTGCTTTAGCTGCTGTTTCAGCTGCCATTTGAGCTGCAAATGGTGTGCTCTTTCTTGAACCTTTAAATCCAAGTCCACCAGCACTTGCCCATGCTAATGCATTTCCTTTTGCATCAGTTAAAGTAACTATTGAGTTATTGAATGTTGATTGGATGTGTGCTGCACCATGCTCAACATTTTTTCTTTCTTTTCTTCTTCTAGTTTTTTTAACTTTTTGAGCTGCCATTGTCTTCCCTCCTTAACTATTTCTTCTTATTAGCTATTGTCTTCTTAGGACCTTTTCTAGTTCTAGCATTAGTCTTAGTTTTTTGTCCTCTAAGTGGAAGACCTTTTCTATGTCTGATTCCTCTATATGAACCAATTTCAACTAATCTCTTTATGTTTAAAGCAACTTCTCTTCTTAAGTCACCTTCAACTGTTAAATCTTTAATGTAGTTTCTTATTGAGTTTACTTCTTCCTCAGTAAGATCCTTAACTCTTGTATCAGGATTAACTCCAGTTACTTCAAGAATTTTTTGTGATGTAGGTAATCCTATACCATATATATAAGTTAGACCTATTTCAACTCTTTTTTCTCTTGGTAGGTCGATACCTGCTATTCTTGCCATTAATGTTACACCTCCTGGTAATTAAAATACGAAATTGATTTACATTAAATAAGTAACTCAATTGCTTTGTTGTTTTATTTATATTTAAAATTTTAGGTTGATGTTTTTCACATCACAGCCGCACCTAAAATTTATTTGCTATTATTTAAATGCCTATATAATCATATTTTACTTTTAAATAAAAGTCAATAAGAATTCACTCCCAATTGACCTTTTTTATTATGTTTTATTTACCTATTAGCCTTGTTTTTGTTTGTGCTTAGGATTTTCACAGATTACCATTACTCTTCCTTTTCTTTTTATAACTTTGCACTTTTCGCAAATAGGCTTAACTGATGGTCTTACTTTCATCGCTAACCCTCCTTATTTTGCTCTCCATGTAATTCTACCTCTTGTAAGATCATAAGGTGAAAGTTCTACAGTAACCTTATCTCCTGGTAAAATTCTTATGAAGTTCATTCTTAACTTTCCTGAGATATGAGCTAATATTTTATGCCCACTCTCTAATTCAACTTCAAACATTGCATTTGGTAAAGCTTCTAAAACTGTACCTTGCATTTCAATTATATCACTTTTTGACATAAGGTAATCAAACCTCCTTGTTAGTGCAATTAAGTCTTATAAATCTCTTTATCTTAAGATTTAAGTTCTTATCTTTTGATATTATACATGATTTTAATTCATCATCCAATATCTCAGTAAGCACTACATGTTTTATTTTTTTCTTTTTTGGCATTTCAATAGTCTTAGTCAATCCATTTGCTAATAGTAGATCATCATCTACCAATCCAATCACTATATATGATTTTTCTTTATCTCTTCCAGCATTTGAAATAACCAATCTACCGATTAAATCAGTTTCTTGCAACTTATCCACCTCAAAGATTACCTTAGTCATAAACTACAAATTCCTTATAGGCAAATGTTAATTTATAACTAAGCAATATATATTAAAACTATTTTATAAGTGTTAATATTTCAGGACCATTAGGTAAAATTGCAACTGTGTTTTCATAGTGTGCAGAAAGTTTTCCATCTGCTGTTACTACTGTCCAGCCATCATCTAAAGTCTTAACTCTATATGATCCCATGTTTACCATTGGTTCAATAGCTAATACCATTCCTGCCATTAACTTTGGACCTCTGCCTGGTCTACCGAAATTAGGAACTTCAGGATCTTCATGAACTTTTCGGCCAATTCCATGTCCTACAAAGTCTCTAACAACAGAAAATCCATTGGCTTCAACATATTGCTGTATTTCATTAGAAATATCCGTTAGTCTACTGTCTACCTGTGCCTTTTCGATTCCTTTAAAAAAGGATTCTTCAGTAACTCTAATAAGCTTTTTTGCTTCTTCTGATATATTTCCTACACCAAAAGTTCTAGCAGCATCACTGTGAAATCCATTTAGACAAACTCCACAATCAATAGAAACAATGTCTCCATCTTTTAATTCATAACTTCCTGGGAAACCATGAATTACTTGATTATTAACAGATATACATAATGAAGCTGGGAAACCATACAATCCTTTAAAGGATGGTGTAGCTCCATGCTTAGTTATAAACTCTTCAGCTATTCTATCTAATTCCGTAGTAGTAATACCAGGTCTTACTTTCTCCTTAAGCAGGTTAAGTGTTTCTCCAAGAAGCTTTCCTGCCTTTCTCATTAGGTCGATTTCATTCTCATTTTTAAGAATAATCATCTACTTATCTCTCCCTAATATTTTACAGATACTCTCGAAGACCTCGTTTATTGCTTGTGTTCCATCTACTACTGAAAGTTGCTTTTTGTTTTTATAAAAATCAATTAATGGTTGTGTTTGATTTTCATACACATCAAGTCTTTCCTTAACTGTTTCTTCAGTGTCATCTTTTCTTTGTATAACATCTGAACCACAAAGATCACATTTTCCATCCTTAGCTGGTGGATTAAACTTTATGTGATAACTTGCTCCACAAGAAGGACAAACTCTTCTTCCTGTCATTCTCTCAAGAATAAATTCTTTAGGTACTTCTATTAAAAGAGCTGTGTCTATTGACTCATTTCTTTCTTTTAAAAAGTTATCTAAAGCTTCTGCTTGATGAACTGTTCTTGGGAAACCATCTAATAAATATCCATTTTTACAATCATCTTGTTGAAGTCTATCCTTAACCATGTTAATTGTTACTTCATCTGGTACTAACTGTCCATTATCCATATATGATTTAGCCTCAATACCTAAAGGAGTATTCTCTGAAATATTCTTTCTAAAAATATCTCCTGTAGATATGTGAGGAATTGAATATCTATTACTAATTGATTTTGCCTGTGTTCCTTTTCCTGCTCCAGGAGGACCTAATAAAACTATCTTCACGGGCATCATCTCCATAACTTGTATTTCTATTTTAAGAATCCTTGGTAATGTCTCATTGCTAATTGAGTTTCTAATTGTCTCATTATTTCTAGTGAAACAGAAACTAAAATTAATAATGATGTTCCTCCAAACTGTATTCCTTGGAAAGGAGTATAGTTTGCAACTAAAATAGGAATTACTGCTATTAAAGCAGCGAAACATCCACCAATCATTGAAATTCTATTTAATACTTTCTCTAAATAAATTTCTGTTGGTTTTCCAGGTCTTATTCCAGGAATGAAACCTGATGATTTATGCATATTCTCAGCCATTTCATCTGGCTTAAATGTTATTTGAGTATAGAACCAAGTAAAGAATATAGTCAACAATGCATATAATACTGGATACATCCAAGTACTTGTATTAAAAGGACTGTAAGAAGATCCTATAATCCATTGTGACCATTTAGCTTCTGGAAAGAATTGAGCTATAGTTGTTGGGAAACTCATAACAGACATAGCAAAGATTATTCCTATGACAGTTGTTCCAATAATACTTAATGGAATATGAGTTGATTGTCCCTTCATAACCTTGTTACCTACGGCCTTACCTGCATATTGTACAGTAATCCTTCTTTCAGCTAGTGATAAGTAAACTACACCACCTAGTAAAGCTAGTGTAAATAAAATAAATAATGCAACTTCTACAATATTTATTCTACCCATTTTACTTAGGTTATATATTTGATAACCAGTCATTGGTAAACTTGATACTATGTTTGCAAATATTATCAATGAAGTACCGTTTCCTACTCCTTTAACAGTAATCTGATCTCCTAACCACATTAAGAAAGTTGATCCAACTACTAATGTTAGTAATATTAAAAATAAACTAACTGGAGATGTATCTTTTAATGCACCAACATTGCTAATTATTACGTAACTTCCATAAGCCATTACCGCTCCAATAACAATGGATGCATACCTAGTTATCTTTTGAATTTTCTTTCTTCCGTCATCTCCCTCTTTAGACAATTGCTCCAACTTAGGAACTGCAACTGTTAAAAGCTGTACGATGATTGAAGCATTGATGTATGGTACAACACCTAAAGCGAATATACTAAATCTACTAAAAGAACCACCAGAAATTAAATCATAGAAGCCTACTAAGCCTCCTGATTGTGTTAAAGCTTTTAGACTATCTGTATCAATTCCAGGAACAGGAATATAACTTCCCATCCTGAAAATTGCTATTAAGAATACAGTCCAAATTATTTTTTTTCTTAAATCTTGAACCTTCCAGGCATTACGTAGGGTTGATAGCACGATTATTTCACCTCAACTTTTCCTCCAGCTGCAACTATTTTTTCAGCTGCTTGCTTTGATAACTTGCAACCTGCGATAGTTAAGCTCTTTTCTATGTTTCCATTTCCTAAGATCTTAACTCCGTCCATTAGTTTACTTACTACTCTTCTTTCTAATAGTAATTCTGGAGTAACTTCTGTTCCATTATCGAATATGTTTAATCTATCAACATTGATTGTTACAAAATGTTTTGTAAATGGGTTAGTGAATCCTCTTTTAGGAAGTCTTCTGTATAATGGCATTTGACCACCTTCGAATCCAGGTCTAACTCCACCACCTGATCTAGCATTTTGACCTTTTTCACCTTTACCGGCATTTCTTCCTAAGCCTGAACCAGTACCTCTACCAACTCTTTTTGGAGCTGATTTACTACCAGCTGCTGGTCTTAATTCATGAAGTTTCATATCTTATTACACCTCCTCTAATGCTCTATTTAATTATGCTTCTTCAACTTTTAGTAGATAACTTATTTTGTTTATCATACCTTTTATTTGAGGAGTTCCCTCATGCTCTACTGTTTTACCTATTTTTCTAAGTCCAAGGGCATGTGCAGTAGCGATATGGTCTTTCTTTCTACCAATTAAGCTTTTAACTAATGTTACCTTTAGCATCGCTATCCCTCCTAACCTATTATCTCTTCAACAGATTTTCCTCTTAATTTAGCTATATCTTCAGCTGTTCTTAAGTTAGCTAATCCGTTGATAGTTGCTTTTACCATGTTTCTTGGATTGTTTGAACCTAATGATTTAGCTCTAACATCCTTTAATCCTGCTAATTCAAGAACTGATCTTGCAGGACCTCCAGCTATAACTCCTGTACCTTCAGTAGCTGGCATTATAAGTACATCTCCTGTACCGAATTTTCCGTGTATTTCATGAGGAACAGTAGTTCCAACTATTGAAACTTTTACTAAGTTTTTCTTAGCATCTTCTATTCCTTTTCTTATTGCTTCAGGGATTTCGATAGATTTACCAGTTCCAACACCAACGTGTCCGTTCTCGTCTCCAACAACAACTAACGCACTGAATCTGAAGTTTCTACCACCCTTAACAACCTTAGTAACTCTGCTTATACTAACAACCTTTTCTTTAAGGTCTAGTGTGCTAGGATCGATTCTCATGTATTTCCCCTCCTTGTAGATTAGAATTTTAATCCGGCTTCTCTTGCTCCGCTAGCTAAAGCCTCAACTCTTCCGTGATATACGTATCCACCTCTGTCGAATACTACATCGTTTATTCCTTTTTCTATAGCTCTCTTAGCAACTAATTCTCCAACTAATTTAGCAGCTTCTTTGTTGCTTCCTTTAACTTCGATAGCTTTATCTAAGCTTGAAGCAGCTACTAAAGTAACAGCATTAACGTCGTCTATTATTTGAGCATATATGTTCTTTTCACTTCTATATACAGATAATCTTGGTCTTTCTGGAGTTCCGAATACCTTCTTACGAACTCTTAGGTGACGTCTTTCTCTTGCTTCTTTTCTGTCTGCCTTTTTGAACATAAGGTTCACTCCTTTCTATATTAGTATTTATTATTTACCAGTTTTACCTTCTTTTCTTCTTATAACTTCATCAGAGTACTTGATTCCTTTACCTTTGTATGGTTCAGGTTTTCTCCATGATCTGATGTTAGCAGCAACTGCTCCAACTTTTTCTTTATCGATACCTTCAACGATAACTTTAGTTGTTCCATCTAATTTGAAGTCTACTCCATCAACTGATTCAACTTCTACTGGATGTGAATATCCTAAGTTCATAACAAGTTTCTTTCCTTGTAATTGAGCTCTGTATCCAACTCCGTTTAACTCTAAAGTTTTTGAAAAACCTTGGCTTACTCCGATAACCATGTTATTAAGTAAAGCTCTAGTTAATCCGTGAAGTGCTCTGTGTTCTTTAACGTCACTTGGTCTAGTAACAACTACTTGAGCATCTTCTACAGCTATATTAATGTCTTTGTGCATAGCTTTAACTAACTCACCCTTAGGGCCTTTTACTGTAACAACGTTCTCTGGTGTTACAGTAACAGTTACTCCAGCAGGGATAGCTATAGGCATTTTACCTACTCTTGACATAATGCGCACCTCCTGTGAATTTGGTCCTTATATTTTTTTAAATCATCTCTTTGCTTCAATCTATATAAATCTATGTTATTTTCTCACTCTAAAAAATTACCAAACGTAGCAGATAACTTCTCCGCCTAATCCTAATTTTCTAGCTTCTCTGTCAACTACTAATCCTTTTGAAGTTGATATTAAAGCGATACCTAGTCCGTTTAATACTCTAGGAACTTCATCTTTCTTGCAGTAAACTCTTAAACCTGGTTTTGATATTCTCTTTAAACCAGTTATAACTCTTTCATTGTTTGCTCCGTACTTTAAAGTTAATCTCATCATAGGAACTACACCATCATTGTACTCCTCTACTCCTTTAAGATAACCTTCTTGTAATAATATATTTACGATAGCCTTCTTAACACTTGAAGAAGGTACTTCAACAACTTCGTGTCTTACTGAGTTCGCGTTTCTAACACGAGTTAGTAAGTCTGCGATAGGATCTGTCATAACCATTCTATTGTGCCTCCTTTCATTCTACTAGTTATATTACCAGCTTGCCTTTCTACATCCAGGAATTTCACCTTTGTAAGCTAATTCTCTGAAGCAGATACGGCAAATTCCGAATTTCTTTAATACAGAATGTGGTCTTCCACATAATCTACATCTAGTATACGCTCTAGTTTTGTATTTAGGTTCTTTTTTCCATTTTTCGATCATTGCCTTACGAGCCATGCGTATCCCCTCCTTATTATTGAGCGAATGGCATTCCAAGGAATCTTAATAATTCTCTTGCTTCTTCGTCTGTGTTAGCACTAGTAACGAAGATTATATCCATTCCTCTTACTTTATCTACTTTATCATACTCTATTTCTGGGAATATTAATTGTTCCTTAATTCCTAATGAGTAGTTTCCTCTTCCATCAAATGCTTTAGCTGAAACTCCTCTGAAGTCTCTTACTCTTGGTAAAGCTATTGAAACTAATTTATCTACGAATTCGTACATATTAGTCTTTCTTAAAGTAACTTTACATCCTAAAGCCATGTTCTCTCTTATTTTAAAGTTAGCAACTGACTTTTTAGCTCTTGTTAATACAGGCTTTTGTCCAGCGATTATTTGTAAATCACTAACAGCTGATTCTAGAACCTTAGGATTGTCTTTAGCTTCTCCTACTCCCATGTTTATAACAACTTTTTCTATTTTAGGAACTTGCATTATGTTTTTGTATCCGAACTTTTCCATCATAGCTGGAACTACTTCTTTTTCATATCTTTCTTGAAGTCTATTCACGTAAAGTACCTCCTTTCAAATTTTAGAATGTTTCTCCACACTTCTTACATACTCTTACTTTTGCACCGTCTTCTAATAACTTATGGCTTATTCTTGTAGCCTTTTTACATTTGTTGCAGAATAACATAACTTTTGAGCTATTTATTGGAGCTTCCATTTCTATTATTCCACCTTGCATGTTTTGTCTATTAGGTTTTTGATGCTTTTTAACTAAATTAACTCCTTTAACTACTACTTTACCAGTCTTAGGAATTACTCTTAAAACTTCACCAGTTTTTCCTTTATCTTTACCTGATATAACTACTACTGTGTCGTTCTTTCTAACATGTACCTTCATCTTAGCCACCTCCTAATCGTTTATTATAGAACTTCTGGTGCTAATGATAAGATTTTATTGAACTCATTATCTCTTAGCTCTCTTGCAACTGGTCCAAAGATACGAGTTCCTCTTGGTTGCTTATCATCTTTTATTATTACAGCTGCATTTTCATCAAATTTGATGTATGAACCGTCAGCTCTTCTTAGTCCTCTTACTGATCTTACAATAACTGCTTTTACTACTTCGCCTTTTTTAACAACTCCGCCTGGTGTTGCACTTTTAACGCTAGCAACTATTACATCTCCGATATTTCCGAATTTTCTTTTAGATCCGCCTAAAACTCTTATGCACATTATTTCTTTTGCACCTGAGTTATCAGCAACCTTTAGTAAGGTTTGTTGTTGTATCATGAAATTAACCTCCTTTCAGACTTTAGAAAACTATTTTGCTTTCTCTACTATCTCAACAAGTCTCCATCTCTTATCTTTTGATAATGGTCTAGTTTCCATTATAAGAACTCTATCTCCGAATCTAGCCTCATTATTCTCATCATGAGCTTTAAACTTAGTTGTTCTGTTAACAGTTTTTCCGTATAGTGGATGTCTAACCTTTGTTTCAACCGCAACAACGATAGTCTTATCCATTTTATCAGAAACAACTCTACCTAATCTCTTTTTTCTTAAATTTCTTTCCACAGCGGTTACCTCCTTTCAGGATTACTGCTCAATCTTTAACTCTTCTTCTCTTATGATTGTCTTGATTTGAGCTATTGATTTTTTTACTTCTCTGATTCTCATTGGGTTTTCTAATTGACCTGTAGCTAATTGGAATCTTAAATTGAATAACTCAGCTTTAAGGTCTCCTAATTTCTTTATTAAATCTTGAGGATTGCTTGTTCTTAGTTCTTTTAACTCTCTAGCCTTCATTATTCTTCACCACCCATTTCCTCAAAATCTCTTCTTGTAACGAACTTAGTCTTTACAGGAAGTTTGTGTGAAGCAAGTCTCATAGCTTCTCTTGCTTTCTCTTCATCAACTCCAGATAACTCGAATAAAACTCTACCTGGTTTAACTACTGCTACCCAGTATTCAACTGAACCTTTACCTGAACCCATTCTTGTTTCAGCTGGTTTTTCAGTTACAGGTTTGTCTGGGAATATTTTTATCCAAAGCTTTCCGCCTCTTCTTATATATCTATTGATAGCTATTCTCGCAGCTTCTATTTGGTTACTAGTGATCCATCCACAAGTTGTAGCTTGGATTCCGAAATCTCCGTAAGCTAGAAAGTTTCCTCTAGTTGCCTTACCTTTCATTCTACCACGTTGTACCTTACGATGTTTAACTCTTTTAGGCATTAACATGTTATATTCCTCCTTTCTTAGTGCATCCTATTATGCGTTAGCTTCTTCCTTTTTTTCAACTTTTTTAGTTGGAAGAACTTCTCCATTGTAAACCCACACTTTAACACCGATTTTACCATAAGTTGTATCTGCTTCAGCAAATCCATAGTCGATGTCAGCTCTTATTGTTTGTAGTGGGATTGTTCCTTCATTGTATTGCTCAGTTCTAGCTATTTCAGCTCCACCTAATCTTCCTGAACAAGCAGTTTTAACACCTAATGTGCCAGCTTTCATTGCTCTTTGGATAGTTTGTTTCATAGCTCTTCTGAAAGATATTCTCTTTTCTAATTGAGCAGCAATGTTTTCAGCCATTAATTGAGCGTTAGTTTCAGCGTTCTTAACCTCAACAATGTTTATTAAAACATTCTTTTCAGCTATTATATTTTTTAAGCTAGCTTTTAATCTTTCGATTCCTGAACCACCTTTACCGATGATTACTCCTGGCTTAGCTGTGTGTATGTTTAACTTTACTCTTTTAGCTGATCTTTCGATTTCAATCTTAGCGATTCCAGCTGAGAAAAGTTCTTTCTTTATGAATTTTCTTATTTGTTGATCTTCAATTAAGTTGTCAGCAAAATTCTTCTTATCAGCATACCATTTTGCATCCCAATCCTTAATTACACCAACTCTTAGTCCGTGAGGATGTACTTTTTGTCCCATGCTTTTCCCTCCTTACCTTATTAAGCTCTTTCTTTAACAACAAGTGTTATGTTACTTGTTCTCTTGTTTATTCTGAATGCTTTACCATGATCCATTGGTCTGAATCTTTTTAATGTTGGTCCGTGACCTACATGTGCTTCTGCAACGAATAATCTGTTAACGTCTAATTCGTGATTGTTCTCCGCATTAGCTACCGCTGATTTTAAAACTTTGCTTATAACCTCAGCAGCATCTCTTGGAGTATATTTTAAAATTGCGAAAGCTTCGTTTACGTTCTTTCCTCTTATTAAATCAAGAACAACTCCTACTTTAGTTGGAGACATTCTTACATATTTAGCTATAGCTTTAGCTTCCATCTAAAGATCCTCCTTTCCCGGATACTATTATTTTCTCTTTGATGTTTTTTCGTTTTTAATATGACCTTTGAAAGTTCTTGTTAAAACGAATTCTCCTAATTTATGTCCAACCATATCTTCTGTAACATAAACTGGGATATGTTTTCTTCCATCATGAACAGCTATTGTATGGCCTATCATTTGTGGGAATATAGTTGAGCTTCTTGACCAAGTTTTGATAACTTTCTTATCTCCACTTTGGTTCATTTCTTCTATTTTCTTTAAAAGACCTGCATGCACGAAAGGTCCTTTCTTAATTGATCTACTCACTAGAATTTCCTCCCTTCATAAACTTAATTATGCCGCCAAACTGTGAAGAGAATTTTTAATTCTCTCCAGATTATTTAGCGTTTCTTCTCTTAATGATGAATCTATCTGAGTATTTTTTGTTCTTTCTTGTTTTGTATCCAAGTGCTGGTTTACCCCATGGAGTAACTGGACTTGGTCTACCGATAGGAGATCTACCTTCTCCACCACCGTGAGGGTGATCGCAAGGGTTCATTACAGAACCTCTAACTGTTGGTCTCCATCCCATGTGTCTCTTTCTACCAGCTTTACCGATATTTACGATCTCATGAGTTGTATTTGATACTGTTCCAACAGTAGCTTTACATTCTATTCTTACGTATCTCATTTCACCTGATGGTAATCTTAATGTAGCATAGTTACCTTCTTTAGCCATTAATTGAGCTGAAGTACCTGCTGATCTTACCATTTGGCCACCTTTTCCAGCTTGTAACTCTATGTTATGAACAAAAGTACCTACTGGCATGTGTTTTAATTGAAGAGCGTTACCTGGCTTAATATCAGCATCTGGTCCTGATACTACTGTATCTCCTACTTTTAATCCTACAGGAGCAAGTATGTATCTCTTCTCTCCATCAGCGTAAACAACAAGTGCTATGTAAGCTGATCTATTTGGATCGTACTCTACTGTAGCAACTTTTGCTGGAATTCCGTCTTTATTTCTTTTGAAATCTATTATTCTATATTTTCTCTTAGCTCCACCACCGTGGTGTCTAACAGTTATTTTACCTTGTGCGTTTCTACCACCAGTTTTCTTTAATGAAACAAGAAGTGACTTCTCAGGTGCATTTGTAGTAACTTCTTCAAATGTTGGCATAGTCATTTGTCTTCTTGATGGTGTAGTTGGGTTAAACTTTTTAAGTGCCATTATTGTCCCTCCTTCTTATAGCTTATCTGGCCTTCAACCAATACCTGCTTTTTATTATTGCATTCCTTCGAAGAATTCTATGCTGCTACCTTCTGCTAAAGTTATAACAGCTTTTTTGAAGTCAGCTCTTTTTCCGATATGAACTCCAACTCTCTTAGTCTTTCCTTCGAATCTCATAGTCTTAACGTCAGCAACTTTTACGTTGAAAACTTCTTCTACAGCTCTCTTTATTTGTACTTTGTTAGCTGCCATATGAACTATGAAGGTGTATTTATTTTCAGCCATAGCTGCCATACTCTTTTCAGTTATAACTGGTTTTCTGATTATATCATGGCTTGTTAACTTCATTATGCGTACACCTCCTCAATTTTGTTTACAGCTTCTTTAGTTATCATTAATGTTTTGCAGTTTAATAAATCATAAACATTTATGTTGTTAACAGGCATAACTGTTACACCTTCTATGTTTCTTGCTGATTTATATACATTTTCATTAACTTCAGCTGTTATTATTAATGTCTTTTTAGCTTCGAAAGCATTTAACATTTTAACTGCTTCCTTAGTCTTTGGAGCTTCGAAAGTTAAGTCTTCTAAAACTACCATATCTGCAACTTTGCTAGTTAAAGCAGAAGTCATAGCTACTTTTCTCATGCTCTTTGGTATTGACATTCTGTAATCTCTTGGCTTTGGTGCGAATACAACTCCACCTTTAATCCATTGAGGCGCTCTTATAGAACCTTGTCTTGCTCTACCTGTTCCTTTTTGTCTCCAAGGCTTGATTCCGCCTCCTCTTACCTCAGATCTTGTTTTAGCTGATTGAGTACCTTGTCTCTTATTAGCTAATTGAGCTACTACTACTTGGTGTAAAGCATATTTGTTTACTTCTACTCCGAATACTTGCTCATTTAATTGGATATCTCCAACTTGTTGTCCTTCTTTATTAAATAAACCTACTTTAGGCATTACGCTTCCTCCTTTCTACAGAAATTAAGCCTTAACGCTGTTTCTTATAACTACTGTGCCTTTATTTGGACCTGGGATTCCACCCTTTATTAAAATAATGTTCTTTTCTGGCATTATTTTAACTACTTCTAAGTTAAGAACAGTTGTGTTCTTAGCTCCCATATGTCCAGGCATTCTTTTGTTTTTGAAAGTTCTTGATGGGTCTGAAGCAGCTCCCATTGAACCTGGTGCTCTGTGGAATTTAGAACCGTGAGACATTGGTCCTCTACTAGCATTCCATCTTTTTATTGTACCTTGGAATCCCTTACCTTTAGAAACTCCTGATACATCTACTTTGTCTCCAATTTCAAATGTGTCAACTTTTATTTCGTCTCCAACATTGTAATTAGCTACATCTTCCATTCTGAACTCTTTTAAAGTTCTTCTTAAAGAAACACCAGCTTTAGCAAAATGTCCTTTTCTTGGTTTGTTAACTAATTTTTCTCTTAATTCACCGAATCCTACTTGTATTGCATCATATCCATCAGTTTCAACTGTTTTCTTTTGAACTACAACACATGGACCAGCTTCAACTACAGTTACAGGGATTACTCTACCATTCTCATCGAATATTTGAGTCATTCCAACTTTTTTACCTATTATAGCTTTTTTCATGTGGCTACACCTCCTAAACATATTAGCGGATTGCTTCTGCAATCATAACAGTTCAATCTCTTAATTCAATCTAAATAAACTATTAAAGTTTTATTTCGATATCAACACCTGCTGGTAAGTTTAATCTCATTAATGCATCAACAGTTTTTGGTGATGGATTAACGATGTCTATTAATCTCTTATGAGTTCTTACTTCGAACTGCTCTCTTGAGTCTTTGTACTTATGTACAGCTCTTAAGATTGTGATAACGTCTTTTTCAGTTGGTAGTGGAACTGGTCCAACAACCTTTGCTCCTGTAGACTTAGCAGTTTCAACAATTTTCTCAGCTGATTGATCTAATATTGTGTGATCAAATGCTTTTAATCTTATTCTAATTTTTTGTTTTGACATTTTGGTTTCCCTCCTTTTCATGTACGCTTTACTTCTAACGCACAACAGTAAGTATTATGTAAACTGTCCCTGGTGTTTCACACTTTAGAAAGATACACTAACTTCTGTCGTTGGATTCTAGATCCTAACATGCTCTTCAAGAATTACCCGGAAGTCCGGCAACCTCTTGATTCATCGCTGTTCGCTTTACAACTTCTTCATTATACTATGTATATTATGTTTTTTCAAGTATTTTTTTATAACTTTTAACATATACATTTATGTAGTTTTTTTACCCCAAAACCGTTCAAAAAAATAAAACCTAATATTAATAATATACTATTTTTTTTATTTTTCAAGAAGAATTTTATTCCTAAAAATATTATATTAATATTATTGCCCAAATTTTTTTCCTAAATTATATTATATTTATTTTTTATAGAAAATCAATAAAAAAATAAAGAGAAGAATCAATACTGATTCTTCTCTTTATAATTTAAAGGCCTATTTTAATGAACTCTTTTTAATAAATAAAATTATTGCGCTTTAATTTTAATTTTTAAAAAGCATTCTAATATATACGTCTATATATTAGAAACTTTTCTTAATTAAATTCAATCTTATAAATTTTTGCGCTAAAAATATAAGTTGAATTTAATTAAGCATTTTTATTTCCCGTGTTCTTCGGTACTAAGAAAATTTATAATAATTTAAAATTATTCGATTATTGAAGTAACAACTCCTGAACCTACAGTTCTTCCACCTTCTCTGATAGCGAATCTTAATCCTTCATCCATAGCGATTTCTGTGATTAATTCAACTTCCATATCAATGTGGTCTCCAGGCATAACCATTTCCATTCCTTCTGGTAATTTGATTGATCCTGTAACGTCTGTTGTTCTGAAGTAGAATTGTGGTCTGTATCCATCGAAGAATGGAGTATGTCTTCCACCTTCTTCTTTTTTAAGTACGTATACTTGACCTACGAATTTTTTGTGTGGGTTGATTGTTCCAACTTGAGCTAATACTTGACCTCTTTCGATGTCAGTTCTTTGGATACCTCTTAATAATGCTCCGATGTTATCTCCAGCTTGTGCTTCATCTAATAACTTTCTGAACATTTCGATTCCTGTTACAACAGTTTTTCTTCTTTCTTCAGTTAATCCGATGATTTCTACTTCGTCTCCTACATGTAGAACTCCTCTTTCAACTCTTCCTGTTGCAACTGTTCCTCTACCAGTGATTGTAAATACGTCTTCTACTGGCATTAAGAATGGCTTATCTGTTGCTCTTTCTGGTGTTGGGATGTAGCTATCTACAGCATCCATTAACTCTCTGATACAAGCTGTTGCAGCTTCATCAGTTGGGTTTTCTAATGCTACTAAAGCTGATCCTTTGATTACTGGAATGTCGTCTCCTGGGAAGTTGTACTCGCTTAATAACTCTCTAACTTCCATTTCAACTAATTCTAATAATTCTTCGTCGTCAACCATATCTGCTTTGTTTAAGAATACTACGATGTGGTCAACTCCAACTCTTGATGATAATAAGATGTGCTCTCTTGTTTGTGGCATTGGACCATCTGCTGCTGAACAAACTAAGATAGCTCCGTCCATTTGAGCTGCTCCTGTTATCATGTTTTTAACGTAGTCAGCATGTCCTGGACAGTCTACGTGTGCGTAGTGTCTGTTAGCTGTTTCGTATTCAACGTGAGCTGTGTTGATTGTGATTCCTCTTTCTTTTTCTTCTGGAGCTTTATCTATTTCATCGTATTTGAATGCTTCTGCTCCACCAGCTTGAGCTAAAACTGTTGTTATAGCTGCTGTTAAAGTTGTTTTACCGTGGTCTACGTGACCGATTGTTCCAATGTTAACGTGTGGTTTGCTTCTTTCAAATTTTGCTTTTGACATTGCAAATTCCTCCTTTAATTTTATAAAATATTATTATATTAAAGAAGCTTTAAAAGCTTCTTTAATTATTTATTTTTCTTTCCTGCAACTTCTTCTTGGATGCTCTTAGGAACGTCATCGTAATGATCGAATTCCATTGCATAAGTTCCTCTACCTTGAGTTCTTGATCTTAATGCAGTTGCATATCCAAACATTTCTGATAGTGGTATGAATGCTCTTATGATTTGTGCACCATTTCTTGAGTCCATTCCTTCCATTCTACCTCTTCTTGAGTTAACATCTCCTATAACGTCTCCCATGTACTCTTCTGGTACAGTTATTTCAACTTTCATTATAGGCTCAAGTAATACAGCATCAGCTTTAGCCATAGCGTTTTTGAATGCCATAGATCCAGCTATTTTGAATGCCATTTCAGATGAGTCAACATCATGGTATGATCCATCGAATAATCTGATTTTGAAGTTTATAACTGGGTATCCAGCTATTATACCACTTTCTGCAGCTTCTCTGATTCCGTTATCTACAGCTGGAATATATTCTCTTGGAATAGCTCCTCCAACGATAGCATTTTCGAATTCATACTCACCTTCAGTTGGTATCATTTCTATCTTACAGTGACCGTATTGTCCTCTACCACCAGATTGTCTAGCAAATTTAGCTTCTGCTTCAACAGCCTTTTTGATAGTTTCTTTGTAAGCAACTTGAGGAGCACCTACGTTACACTCAACTTTAAATTCTCTTTGTAATCTATCAACGATGATATCTAAGTGAAGCTCACCCATACCAGCTATGATAGTTTGACCTGTTTCTTGATCAGTCCAAGTTTTGAAAGTTGGATCTTCTTCAGCAAGCTTTGATAAAGCTATACCCATTTTTTCTTGACCAGCTTTTGTTTTTGGCTCTATAGCTATAGATATAACTGGCTCTGGGAATTCCATCTTTTCTAATATTATTGGAGCTGCTTCTGTACATAAAGTATCTCCAGTAGTTGTGTTCTTAAGACCTATTACAGCTCCTAATTCAGCTGCTTCTAATGATTCAACTTCCTCTCTTGAGTTAGCATGCATCTTAACAAGTCTTCCGATTCTTTCTTTTTTACCTTTAGTTGAGTTTAATACATATGAACCACTTTCTAGTATTCCTGAGTAAACTCTTGTGAAAGCTAATCTTCCTACGAATGGGTCAGTAGCTATTTTGAATGCTAAAGCTGACATTGGAGCGTCGTCTGAAGCTTCTCTAACTTCTTCTTCACCATCTAAGTTAGTTCCTCTAACTGCAGGTATATCTAATGGTGATGGTAAGTAATCAACAACACCATCAATCATTTGTTGAACACCTTTATTTTTGTATGATGATCCACATATAACTGGGATTATTTCATTATTTATAGTAGCTTTTCTTAAAGCAACTTTTAATTCTTCAAGAGTTAACTCTTCACCTTCTAAGTATTTCATCATTAACTCTTCATCAGTTTCAGCTATAGCTTCAATCATAGCAGCTCTGTATTCTTCTGCTTTATCAGCTAATTCAGCTGGAACTTCACCTACTTCTATTTCTTTTCCTAAGTCATCTTTGAAGATTATTGCTTGGTTAGTTAATAAATCAACCATTCCTTGGAATTCATCTTCTTGACCTATTGGAATTTGAATTGCAACAGCATTAGCTTGTAATCTTTCTCTAACTGTGTTTATACAGTTGTAGTAGTCAGCTCCTGTAGCATCCATTTTGTTTACATAAATCATTCTTGGAACGCCGTACTTGTCTGCCTGTCTCCAAACAGTTTCAGTTTGTGGTTCAACTCCACTCTTAGCATCAAGAACAGTAACAGCTCCATCAAGAACTCTTAATGATCTTTCAACCTCAACTGTGAAGTCTACGTGTCCTGGAGTATCGATTATGTTTAATTCATAACCTTTCCAGAAACAAGTTGTAGCAGCAGAAGTTATTGTTATACCTCTTTCTTGCTCTTGAGCCATCCAGTCCATAGTTGAAGCTCCATCATGAGTTTCCCCTATTTTGTGGTTTCTTCCTGTATAGAAAAGAATACGCTCAGTAGTAGTTGTTTTACCAGCATCTATGTGTGCCATTATTCCGAAGTTACGGAATTTTTCTAACGGATATTGTCTAGCCATTGTGACTCCTCCTCTCAACGTATAGTGTTTTTAAATTCAACAAAACTGTTTTGGCTCTTAGCCAAAACAGTTCCATTTTATTAATATCTGTAATGAGCAAATGCTTTATTAGCTTCAGCCATTTTGTGAGTATCTTCTCTCTTCTTAACAGCTGCTCCAGTATTGTTAGCTGCATCTATTAATTCTCCAGCTAATCTTTCTCTCATGTACTTCTCGCCTCTTTTTCTTGAAGCTACAAGAAGCCATCTTAATCCTAAAGTCTGTCTTCTTTCAGGTCTTACTTCTATTGGAACTTGGTAGTTAGCACCACCTATTCTTCTAGCTTTAACCTCTAATAAAGGCATTATGTTGTTCATTGCTTCCTCAAAAACTTCCATAGCATCTCTGCCAGTTTTTTCATTGATTATTTGGAAAGCATCGTAGCATATTTTTTGTGCTACTCCTTTTTTACCATCTTCCATTACGTTATTTATTAACTTAGTAACAACTTTTGAATTGTACACTGGATCTGGTAATACATCTCTTTTTGCAATATGTCCTTTTCTTGGCACTTTTCTTCCCTCCTTAACAATTTTTGTTTAAGTTCATCGGTACTCGACACAACTTAATCGATTGTCGTAAAGTGCTTGCTTCATAATCTATATTTAAACTTCAATCAGTTATCTATCTAAACTTGAAGACACAGCACTTAAACTAAGTTTAAGCAATAATTATTTCTTTTGCTTTGGTTTCTTAGCACCGTACTTTGATCTTCCTTGCATTCTGTTAGCTACTCCAGCTGAGTCTAAAGCTCCTCTTACTATGTGGTATCTAACACCAGGAAGGTCTTTAACTCTTCCACCTCTTATAAGAACAACACTATGCTCTTGTAAGTTGTGGCCTACACCAGGAATGTAAGCTGTTACTTCGTATCCATTAGTTAATCTTACTCTGGCGATTTTTCTTAACGCTGAGTTAGGTTTCTTAGGAGTAGTTGTTTTAACTACAGTACAAACTCCTCTTTTTTGTGGACACTCTTTAAGAGCTGGTGCAGTTGATTTTGATGCTACTGTTTTTCTGCCTTTTCTTACTAATTGGCTTATAGTTGGCATACTTTCACCTCCTGATAAATTATTTAACTATCTATATAAATTTTAGATGTTAACACTCTAATCTAAGATTAATGCTACTGCTGATTTTACATCTATGCCGCACATTTCTCCTAGAATTTTCATGTTCTTAACATGTTTTATTTCAACTCCACATTCTTTTGCTAATTTTATTAATGGTGAAACTATTTTATCATTAGCATTTTCTGCAACATATAAAATTTTTCCTTCACCTTTTTTTATAGCTTTTGTGGATTGTTTTATGCCAATAACCTTTTTTCCTAAAAGTCTGTCTACCATAAGATTACCTCCATTGTAAATAATCATGTAGACAAGTTAATCCCTTAGTACTTTGCTAATCACACAAACTGTATTTTATCATCTAAGAATACTACTGTCAACAAAATTAATCTTATTCTTCAATCTCAATTATTGTTTCAGCTTCTTGATTACTATTTTCAGTATTTAATTTTAATGATCTATATTTCATCATACCTGTACCTGCTGGAATTAACTTACCAATTATTACATTTTCTTTTAATCCAACAAGAGGATCAATTTTTCCTTTAATTGCTGCATCAGTAAGAACTCTTGTTGTTTCTTGGAATGATGCTGCTGATAAGAAACTATCTGTAGCAAGAGCTGCCTTAGTAATACCAAGAAGAACTATATCTCCTTGAGCTTTTTCTCCTCCAAAGCTTTCAACTCTTTCATTTTCAGCTCTGAAATCAAACATATCAATCATTACACCTGGTAATAAATTAGTATCACCTTGCTCAGTTACTTTTATCTTTCTAGTCATCTGTCTAACTACAACTTCTAAGTGTTTATCATTTATATCAACCCCTTGAAGTCTGTAAACTTTTTGAACCTCTGAAAGTAAGTACTCTCTTGCACCATCTACACCCTTAATGTTCATAATATCATGTGGGTTAACTGAACCTTCTGTTATTTCATCTCCAGCTCCTATAGCCATGCCATCCTTAACTTTTAATCTTGAACCAAATGGTATATCATAACTATATTCTTCTCCTGAATCAGTAACAACATAAACTGTTCTCTTCTTCTTGGTTTCTTCTATTCTTACAGTACCTGCAACTTCACTTACAATTGCTAATCCTTTTGGTTTTCTTGCTTCAAATAACTCTTCAACTCTTGGAAGACCTTGAGTTATATCTGCTCCAGCAACTCCACCTGTATGGAATGTTCTCATTGTAAGCTGTGTTCCTGGTTCTCCGATTGACTGAGCAGCTACGATACCAACAGCTTCACCAATATTAATCTTATATGATGTTGCCATGTTCATACCATAACACTTAGTACATACTCCAACCTTAGAATCACATGTGAATACTGATCTTATTTTTACTTTTTTAACTCCACTATCAGCTATTTTTTCAGCTAATACAGGGTCCATATAAGTATCATTTTTAGCTAAAAGCTCTCCAGTTTCTGGATGGAAAACATCTTCTGCAGTATATCTTCCTGTTAATCTTTCAGATAATTGTTCAACAACTTCTGAACCTTCTTTTATTTCTTCAACATAAATACCATTTTGAGTTCCACAGTCGTGTTCTCTTACTATAACATCTTGGCTTACATCAACAAGTCTTCTTGTTAAGTAACCTGAGTCAGCAGTTTTAAGAGCTGTATCTGCGTTACCTTTTCTAGCTCCATGAGTAGAAATGAAGTACTCTAATACATCTAGACCTTCTCTAAATGATGCTCTGATTGGTAACTCGATAATCTTACCTGATGGACTTGCCATAAGTCCTCTCATACCAGCTAACTGTTTAATCTGTGATTTAGAACCTCTGGCTCCTGAATCTGCCATCATGAATATTGGGTTAAATTTATCCAAACTATTCATTAATGTATCTGCAACTTCTTCAGTAGTTTCAGTCCATTTTTCTATAACTCTTTCATATCTTTCATCTTCTGAGATAAGACCTCTTCTATACATCTTTTCAATCTTATCTACTGTTTCATCAGCTTCTCTTAATAAATCATATTTCTTTTTAGGAACTATCATATCTGAAGCAGCAACTGTAACAGCACCTATTGATGAATAATGATATCCTGTTGCTTTTATATTATCAAGCATTATTGAAGTCTTAGTTGGACCATGCTTTAAATAACACTTATCGATTATTTTTCCTAATGACTTTTTAGTTATTAAGAAATTTATTTCTAAATTAAACATTTCTTCAGGATTTTCTCTATTTACAAAACCTAAATCTTGAGGTATGCATTCATTAAAGATTATAAATCCTGGAGTTGTTTTGATTATTCCTGACTTAATTTCTCCGTTTACTTCTTTAATAACTTTAACATTGATTTTAGCATGAATATCAACTTCTTTTAATTGATAAGCCATTATTACTTCATCAAATGAAGAGAAATATTTTCCTTCTCCTTTAGCTCCATCTTTATCCATTGTTAAGTAATATGAACCAAGAACCATATCCTGAGTAGGTACACAAACTGGTCTACCATCAGAAGGTTTCATTATATTACCTGCTGCAAGCATTAAAAATCTAGCTTCTGCTTGAGCTTCAACTGATAAAGGTACATGAACAGCCATTTGGTCTCCATCAAAGTCAGCATTATATGCTGTACATACAAGTGGATGAAGCTTTATAGCTCTACCCTCAACTAAAACTGGTTGGAAAGCTTGAATACCTAATCTATGTAGAGTAGGTGCTCTGTTTAGTAATACTGGATGGTCTGCTATAACTTCTTCAAGTACATCCCATACTTGTGGCATTACTCTTTCAACCATTCTCTTAGCACTCTTTATGTTATGAGCAACTCCGTCTTCAACTAATTTCTTCATAACAAAAGGCTTAAATAATTCTAAGGCCATTTCTTTTGGAAGACCACATTGATACATCTTTAACTCAGGACCAACAACTATAACTGATCTTCCTGAATAGTCAACTCTCTTACCAAGTAAGTTTTGTCTAAATCTTCCTTGCTTACCTTTAAGCATATCTGATAAGGATTTAAGAGGTCTATTTCCAGGACCAGTTACAGGTCTTCCTCTTCTACCATTGTCTATTAAAGCATCTACAGCCTCTTGAAGCATTCTTTTTTCATTTCTAACTATTATGTCAGGTGCTCCAAGGTCTAATAACTTTTTAAGTCTATTATTTCTATTTATAACTCTTCTGTATAAATCATTTAAGTCTGAAGTAGCAAATCTACCTCCATCTAATTGAACCATCGGTCTTAAATCTGGTGGTATAACTGGTATTACATCTACAACCATCCATTCTGGTTTATTTCCTGATGATTTAAATGATTCTACAACTTCTAATCTTCTTATTATTCTAACTTTCTTTTGACCTGTGCTTTGCTTTAATTCTTCTTTAAGCTCAGCTGCAGTTCTTTCTAAGTCTATTTCTGATAATAATGTTTTTATAGCTTCTGCACCCATTCCAGCTACAAAGCTTTCTTCACCATATTTATCACAAGCTTCTCTATATTCTTTTTCATTAAGAAGTTGTTTCTTTAAAAGTGAAGTTTCTTTTGGATCTATAACTATATATGATGCAAAATATAAAACTTTTTCTAAAGCTCTTGGTGACATATCAAGAATTAATCCCATTCTTGAAGGTATTCCCTTAAAGTACCAAATGTGAGATACAGGCGCAGCTAATTCAATATGAGCCATTCTCTCTCTTCTAACCTTAGATTTAGTTACTTCAACACCACATCTGTCACATACAATACCTTTATATCTAACTCTTTTGTATTTTCCACAGTGACATTCCCAGTCCTTTATAGGTCCGAATATTCTTTCACAGAATAATCCGTCTCTCTCAGGTTTTAAAGTTCTATAGTTAATAGTTTCAGGTTTCTTTACTTCTCCTCTAGACCACTCTCTAATTTGTTCTGGAGATGCTAACCCGATTTGTAAAGCATCAAAATTATTTAATTCGAACAAGGGTGTGTCCTCCCTTCATAGTTTAATGTGAATTTTTAAGTATTCCCTTACTTATAATAGTAAGGGAATACTTTATATCCTAGTTAAAATCATCTTCTATGTCTAAATCACTTGCGAAGTCTAATAAATCATAGTCAATTTCTTCTTCAATTTCCTCAGGGATATATGCTTCCCCTTTATCTTCCTTAGCTTCTTCTGTTGAATCTTCAGTACCTTCCATGTTAACTTCTAATACTTCAATTTCATCATCATCTTCAGCTAATTCTTTGAACTTAACTTCTTGATTATTATCATTTAAAACTTTAACGTCTAAGCATAAAGCTTGTAATTCTTTAATAAGAACCTTAAATGATTCAGGCACTCCTGGTTCAGGAATATTTTCACCCTTAACAATCGCCTCGTAAGTTTTAACTCTACCTACAACATCATCTGACTTAACAGTAAGTATTTCTTGAAGAGTATGAGCTGCACCATATGCTTCTAATGCCCAAACCTCCATCTCTCCGAATCTTTGTCCTCCGAATTGTGCCTTACCACCAAGTGGTTGTTGAGTTACTAGTGAGTAAGGTCCTGTTGATCTAGCATGGATCTTATCATCAACTAAGTGAGCAAGTTTTAAGATGTACATTATACCAACTGTTACTTCGTTATCAAATTCTTCTCCAGTTCTACCATCTCTTAAAACTGTTTTTCCATTTCTATTATATCCTGCTTTTTCTAAGCAGTCTTCTATATCTGTTTCTGTAGCACCATCAAATACTGGAGTAGCAATATGCCATCCTAAAGCACTTGCTGCCCATCCTAAGTGAACTTCTAATACCTGACCGATGTTCATACGAGATGGAACCCCTAGTGGATTTAAGCATATTTGAAGTGGTCTACCATCTGGTAAGAATGGCATATCTTCTTCTGGTAATACTCTTGAGATAACCCCTTTATTACCATGACGACCCGCCATCTTATCTCCTACTGATATTTTTCTCTTTTGAGCGATGTAACATCTTACAAGTTCATTAACTCCTGGTGATAAATCATCTCCATTTTCTCTTGTAAACACTTTTACATCTACTATAATACCTGCTTCTCCATGAGGAACTCTTAAAGAAGTATCTCTAACTTCTCTAGCTTTTTCTCCGAAGATAGCTCTTAATAATCTTTCTTCAGCTGTAAGTTCAGTTTCTCCTTTTGGTGTTACTTTACCAACTAAGATATCTCCTGATCTTACTTCAGCACCAATTCTGATTATTCCTCTTTCATCTATATCCTTTAAAGCATCCTCACTTACGTTTGGAATATCTCTAGTTATTTCTTCTGGTCCTAATTTAGTGTCTCTTGCTTCACATTCATATTCTTCTATATGGATTGATGTAAATACGTCTTCTCTAACTAACTCTTCTGAGATAAGCATAGCATCCTCGTAGTTATATCCTTCCCAAGTTATGAATCCCATTCTTATGTTTTTACCTAAAGCAATTTCTCCTAAATCTGTTGAAGGTCCATCTGCTAATACTTCACCTTTAAGAACCCAATCACCTTTTTGAACAATTGGTCTTTGGTTTATACAAGTACCTTGGTTACTTCTCTTAAACTTAAGAAGTTTGTAAGTATCAATTGAACCATCTAACTCTCTTTTAACTCTAACTTCATTAGCACTTACATAAACAACTTCACCAGCATTTTTAGCTTTAGGAAGAACCCCTGAATCTACTGCTGCTTTGTATTCTATTCCAGTACCAACTATTGGAGCATATGGTTTTAATAAAGGAACTGCTTGACGTTGCATGTTTGATCCCATTAAGGCTCTTGATGCGTCATCATTCTCTAAGAAAGGTATCATAGCTGTAGCTACTGATACTAACTGTCTAGGAGAAACGTCCATTAAGTCAACATCCTTACTTGGAACTACTAAAACTTCATCTTTATCTCTAACAGTAACCTTTTTGTCAATAAAACATCCATTTTCATCTAAAGGCTCATTAGCTTGAGCAACTAAATATTGATCTTCTTCATCTGCTGTGAAGTATCTTATTTCATCTGTTACTCTTCCTTCTGTTTTATCTACAACTCTATATGGAGTTTCTATAAATCCATATTCATTAACTTTAGCATATGTAGCTAAAGAGTTTATAAGACCTATGTTTGGTCCTTCTGGAGTTTCTATAGGACACATTCTACCATAATGAGAGTGGTGAACGTCTCTTACTTCGAATCCAGCTCTTTCTCTTGATAGACCACCTGGTCCAAGAGCTGATAATCTTCTCTTATGAGTTAACTCAGATAATGGGTTTGTTTGATCCATGAACTGTGATAACTGTGAACTTCCAAAGAATTCTTTTATAGCTGCTGCTACTGGTCTTATGTTTATTAACTGTTGTGGAGTTATAGCTTCTTGGTCTTGAATAGTCATTCTTTCTTTAACTACTCTTTCCATTCTTGATAAACCAATTCTAAATTGATTTTGTAAAAGCTCTCCAACACTTCTTAATCTTCTATTTCCTAAATGGTCTATGTCATCTACATATCCAATATTATAAGCTAATCCTATTTGATAACTTATTGTAGCAAATATATCATCTTTAATTATATGCTTTGGAATAAGTCTTGTTATATTCTTTTTAATTTCTTCTTTTATAGTTTCTTCATCTGAATAGCTATCTAGAATTTCTCTTAGTGTTGGGTAGTGAACTAATTCTCTGATATTTAAATCTGATAAATCAAAATCCACACACTTATGTATATCTACAAAGTGATTACCTATAATTCTAATTACTCTGTCTTCAACTAAAACGTCAACTGAGTTTATACCTCTGTTTTGAATTTCTTCTGCTTTAGTTCTTGATATCTTTTCACCTTTTGCAACTAAAACTTCACCAGTTAATTTATCTATTATATCTTCTGCTGCTATTTGATTTGCAATTCTTAAACTTATTGCAAGTTTTTTGTTAAATTTATATCTTCCAACTCTTGATAAATCATATCTCTTAGCATCAAAGAATAAAGAATCTATTAAACTAATCGCACTATCAACTGTAGGTGGTTCACCTGGTCTTAATCTCTTATAGATTTCTAATAATGCTTCTTCTTTAGTCTTAGTATTGTCTTTTTCTATTGTAGCTTTGAATCTTTCTTCTTCTCCAAAATACTCAAGAAGTTCTTGATCGCTTCCAAAGCCCATAGCTCTTCCTAATATACTAATAGGAAGTTTTCTTGTTTTATCTATTCTTACATAGATAACATCATTTGAATCTGTTTCATACTCTAACCATGCACCTCTGTTAGGTATTACTGTTGCTGAGAACAGTTTTTTACCAGTTTTGTCTACATTATAGTTGTAATAAACTCCTGGTGATCTTACTAACTGAGAAACAATAACTCTTTCGGCACCATTAATTATAAAAGTTCCTTGCTCTGTCATTAATGGGAAGTCTCCCATGAATACCTCTTGTTCTTTTATTTCTCCAGTTTCTTTATTTTGAAGTCTTACAGCTACTTTTAGCGGTGCAGCATAAGTAGTGTCTCTTTCTTTACACTCTTCAACTGAATATTTTATGTTATCCATATCTAGAGTGTACCCTACAAATTCAAGCACAAGATTTCCAGTAAAGTTTGAGATAGGATTAATATCATCAAAAACCTCATAAAGTCCTGCATCTAAAAACCATTTGTAAGAATCTAATTGAATTTCAATTAGGTTTGGCATTTCAGCCACGTCTTTGACTTTTGCAAAGCTCATTCTCGTTCTTTTTCCAACTTGGACAGGATGTACCATCAACTTTCACCCCTTGTATAAACTAAAATAGCCAAAAGCATACTTTCCCTAAGGACCTATGCTTTCGGATTACATACAATATCATCTTTTTAGTATACCCATTTTTAAAGGTAGTATACATAAAATTCATATTCACTTTATACTATTACACAATAGTACATTTACTTATGGTATCATAGGCAATACCCATTGTCAATATTCTAAAAAAATTTACTTTAAATTATTTTTTAATTCAATCTTCTTGAGTTAAAAAAAAGAGGCACTACTAAGTACCTCTTTTAATATTTTTAAATTAAGCTTTAATTACTTAAGCTCTACTTCAGCTCCAACTTCAGCTAATTTAGCTTTCATTTCTTCAGCTTCTTCTTTAGCTACAGCTTCTTTTAATGTTTTAGGAGCTCCGTCAACTATTTCTTTAGCTTCTTTTAATCCTAAACCAGTTAATTCTCTAACTGCTTTGATTACTTTTATTTTGTTTGCACCAGCACTAGTTAATACTACGTCAAACTCTGATTTTTCTTCTGCAGCAGCACCTGCAGCAGCTCCGCCTACAACAGCAACTGGAGCAGCAGCGCTTACTCCGAATTCTTCTTCACAAGCTTTAACTAACTCGTTTAATTCTAAAACACTCATTTCTTTTATAGCTTCTATGATTTGCTCTTTTGTCATGATTCGCACCTCCGAATTTTCTTTCCTGTATTTTTATTTTTAATTTATTAATTATTCAGCAGATTCTTCTTTCTTGTCTGCTATTGCACTTAATAAGTATGCAAAGTTTGATAGTGGTGACTTGATACTTCCAAGAAGTTTTGCAAGTAACACTTCTCTTGAAGGTATAGCAGCAAGTTGTTCAGTTTGCTCTTTGTTGTAAACTGTTCCTTCTACTATAGCAGCTTTTAACTCAAGCTTTTTGTTTTCCTTAGCAAAATCGTTAAGGATTCTAGCTGGAGCAGTAGCATCTTCGTAACCGAAAGCTATTGAAACTGGACCTTCTAAGTATTCAACTAATCCATCAAAACCTAATTCTTTTGCAGCTAGAGTAACTAGTGTGTTTTTGTAAACTTTGTACTCAACACCTGCTTCTCTTAAGCTCTTTCTTAAGTTTGTATCTTGTTCTACTGTTAAACCTTGGTAGCTAGCAAGTACAACTGATTGAGCTTTTTCTAATTTCTCTTTAATTTCTGCAACTTTAGCTTCTTTTAATTGTCTGTTTTTGTTCACTGTGTCCACCTCCTCACAGTTTATTTAACTGCTTTATATAATAAGAAAAGTCTTCCCGTAGACATAGGAAGACTATTATATACACTATAATTGCCCTCGGTAGGTTGTTCTACGTTATGCTTTTTAAAAGCACCTACTGTCTACGGAAACTTTCATTCACTTTTTCAACAAGAATTATTTTAACAAATACTAAAACTTATGTCAAGCATTTTATTAAAATTAATCTAAAACTTTAGCTGGATTAACTTTAGCTCCAGGTCCCATAGTAGCTGAAACTGAAACTGATTTTAAGTATTGTCCTTTAGCAGCAGCTGGCTTAGCTTTTACTAAAGCATCCATTAAAGCTTTGAAGTTTTCAACTAATTTTTCAGTTCCGAAAGACTTCTTACCTATTGGACAGTGAACTATAGCAGTCTTATCTACTCTATACTCAACTTTACCTGCTTTGATTTCTTTTATAGCATTAGCTACATCAAATGTAACTGTTCCTGATTTTGGGTTTGGCATTAAACCTTTTGGTCCTAATACTCTACCTAATCTACCAACTACACCCATCATATCTGGAGTAGCAACAACTACATCATAGTCAAACCAGTTTTCACCTTGAATTTTTTGTACTAATTCGTCAGCTCCAACGAAATCTGCTCCTGCAGCTTCAGCTTCTTTAGCTTTCTCACCTTTAGCGAAAACTAAAACTTTAACATCTTTACCAGTTCCGTGTGGAAGAACAACAGCTCCTCTAACTTGTTGGTCAGCATGTCTTGGGTCTACACCTAATCTTACGTGTAATTCGATAGTTTCATCGAATTTAGCTTTTGCAGTTTTAACAGCAAGCTCTAAAGCTTCTGCTGGAGTATATAATGCATTTTTATCTATTAATTTTGAACTTTCAATATATTTCTTTCCCATTAATATAATCCTCCTTCGTGGTATTAGCGGTTTTTACCTCCCACCGATTTGAATAAATTATTCTACTACTACTACACCCATACTTCTAGCAGTACCTTCGATCATGCTCATTGCAGTTTCGATTGTTGCAGCATTTAAGTCTGGCATTTTTAATTCAGCAATTTTTCTTATTTGCTCTTTAGTGATGTTTCCAACTTTAGTTCTATTTGGAACACCTGATCCACTTTCTAAGCCTAATTCTTTCTTTATAAGAACTGCAGCTGGTGGAGTTTTTAATATGAAGCTGAATGATCTGTCTTGATATACAGTTATTACAACTGGTATTATTAAGCCAGCTTTATCAGCAGTCTTTGCGTTGAATTCTTTACAGAATCCCATTATGTTTACACCATGTTGACCTAAAGCTGGTCCTACTGGTGGTGCTGGTGTTGCTTTTCCTGCAGGAAGTTGAAGTTTTATCATTCCTGTTACTTTCTTAGCCATGAGTTTATTCCTCCTATACTGTGGTAATTATCGGACTTCCGCCCTCCCACTTGATCGAGACGTTAGTCTGATTTTTAATCTAATTTTTCTACTTGATTAAAATCTAGTTCAGCTAGAGTTTCTCTACCGAACATATCTACTAAGGCTTTTATTTTGCCTTTTTCAACATTTATTTCTTGGATTATAGCAGCAAAGCCACTTAAAGCTCCTGAAATAATGTTTATAGTTTCTCCTACCTCCAAGTCAATATCTATAGCAGTTTTCATTACTCCCATAGATTCTACCTCTTCATCGGTAAGTGGTACAGGTTTTGACCCTGGACCTACGAATCCAGTTACTCCTCTTGTATTTCTTACTACATACCAAGATTCATCTGTCATAACCATGTTTACTATAACATATCCTGGGAATTTTTTCTTTAAAGTAACTTTTATCTTACCATCTTTTTCTTCAGCACTCTCTTCCATAGGAACTTGAATGTCTAAAATTAAAGATTCTAAGTTTCTGTTCTCTATAGTTTTCTCAAGATTTGCTTTAACTTTATTTTCGTATCCTGAATATGTGTGTACTACGTACCATCTAGCTCTATCACTCATATATCATATCGGTGAATAAATCACCAAACCTCCTTTATATTATTTAAGTCCAAACACTAACTCAAAGAGGTTCTTAAATACAAAATCCATTGCTCCTATTAAAACAATAGATATTACAGTAAATACTATCACTGCAATAATGGCCTTTTTAGCTTCTTCTTTTGGTGGCCAAGTTATTCTTTTTAATTCAGCCTTAACCCCTCTAAAGAACTTTGTTATACCAAAGCCTCTGCTTTCTTCATTTACATTTTGCTTTGCAGCCATAAATTCACATCCTTAACACCATAATAATGCATTAGAATTTTCTCTCCAAAACACTACTTAGTTTCTCTGTGAAGAGTATGGCTCTTACAGAATTTGCAGTATTTTTTCATCTCTATTCTATTAGGATCGTTTTTCTTATTTTTCATAGTGTTATAGTTTCTTTGCTTGCACTCAGTACATGCTAAAGTTACTTTTACTCTCACGTTCAGCACCTCCAGTTTTGTTGTATATTAAAAGTAGTTCTAATCTACCAATACACTGCTAGTTAATTACTAAAATACATTATCATAAATATACACAAGTGTCAACAAACGTTGGCTATGTAAAGGACTAGGTTATTAAACCCAGTCCTTATTATGATAAACTATATGTTGTTTTGCTTAAAACTACTCGATTATTGAAGTAACAACTCCTGAACCTACAGTTCTTCCACCTTCTCTGATAGCGAATCTTAATCCTTCATCCATAGCGATTTCTGTGATTAATTCAACTTCCATATCAATGTGGTCTCCAGGCATAACCATTTCCATTCCTTCTGGTAATTTGATTGATCCTGTAACGTCTGTTGTTCTGAAGTAGAATTGTGGTCTGTATCCATCGAAGAATGGAGTATGTCTTCCACCTTCTTCTTTTTTAAGTACGTATACTTGACCTACGAATTTTTTGTGTGGGTTGATTGTTCCAACTTGAGCTAATACTTGACCTCTTTCGATGTCAGTTCTTTGGATACCTCTTAATAATGCTCCGATGTTATCTCCAGCTTGTGCTTCATCTAATAACTTTCTGAACATTTCGATTCCTGTTACAACAGTTTTTCTTCTTTCTTCAGTTAATCCGATGATTTCTACTTCGTCTCCTACATGTAGAACTCCTCTTTCAACTCTTCCTGTTGCAACTGTTCCTCTACCAGTGATTGTAAATACGTCTTCTACTGGCATTAAGAATGGCTTATCTGTTGCTCTTTCTGGTGTTGGGATGTAGCTATCTACAGCATCCATTAACTCTCTGATACAAGCTGTTGCAGCTTCATCAGTTGGGTTTTCTAATGCTACTAAAGCTGATCCTTTGATTACTGGAATGTCGTCTCCTGGGAAGTTGTACTCGCTTAATAACTCTCTAACTTCCATTTCAACTAATTCTAATAATTCTTCGTCGTCAACCATATCTGCTTTGTTTAAGAATACTACGATGTGGTCAACTCCAACTCTTGATGATAATAAGATGTGCTCTCTTGTTTGTGGCATTGGACCATCTGCTGCTGAACAAACTAAGATAGCTCCGTCCATTTGAGCTGCTCCTGTTATCATGTTTTTAACGTAGTCAGCATGTCCTGGACAGTCTACGTGTGCGTAGTGTCTGTTAGCTGTTTCGTATTCAACGTGAGCTGTGTTGATTGTGATTCCTCTTTCTTTTTCTTCTGGAGCTTTATCTATTTCATCGTATTTGAATGCTTCTGCTCCACCAGCTTGAGCTAAAACTGTTGTTATAGCTGCTGTTAAAGTTGTTTTACCGTGGTCTACGTGACCGATTGTTCCAATGTTAACGTGTGGTTTGCTTCTTTCAAATTTTGCTTTTGACATTGCAAATTCCTCCTTTAAAATTCAAATAAACTCTACCTAGCGTGTTGTATTTTCCTTATTTTGGATTGGAGCTCACGATCGGGATTGAACCGACGACCTCCGCCTTACCAAGGCGACGCTCTGCCGACTGAGCTACGTGAGCACCTCAAATTCATTTAATTTACCTATGCCATAAAAATTTTACTACTAATAAAATTCTTTGTCAATACTTTTGAAAAATTGCATTATTTAATGTTTAAACATTTTTCAAGCTTTCTTTTAACCCTTTGCAGAGCATTATCTATTGATTTAGCTTCCCTGTCTAAATCACAAGCAATTTCTTGATAAGATTTGCCATCTAAATAAGAATTTAAAACTTCTAATTCTAATTCAGAAAGAACACTATTTATTGCACTTTCTATTTTTTCAACCTCTTCTTTTCCTATAACTAAGGATTCAGGGTCTGTAATTGCTATACCTACTACAGTATCTAAAAGTGTTCTATCTGACTCCTCTTCATAAATAGGTTTACTTAAAGAAATATAAGTGTTTAATGGAATATGTTTTTGTCTTGTTGCAGTTTTTATAGCTGTTATAATTTGCCTTGTAACACAAAGCTCTGCAAAACTTTTAAAGGATGCAAATTTATTAGGATTAAAATCTCTTATAGCTTTATATAATCCTATCATCCCTTCTTGATATATATCTTCTTTATCTGCTCCTATAAGAAAATAGGATTTAGATTTAGCTTTTACAAACTGTTCGTACTTACTTATTACATATTCTTGAGCTTTACTATTTCCATCTTTAGCCATCATAACTACTTCTTTATCTGTTAAATCTTTAAACTCTTCATAATTATTAATCTTAGCCAAATCATAAGTAATCCCCATATTCTCTACACCCCCAGATAAAATCCCATTATCCAATAAATTACAAATAAATTATAAAATTTATATTTGACTTAGTCAATATTACCCTCTTCTCATTTTTTCTAATTTTTTCAAAACACTTTCATCTAAAGTATCTCCTAAAAAGTTTTTGCCTAATTCCGCCTTATTTTTCTCTGCCTTTTTCCTTATATTATCCTGTACTTTTAATACTTCATTATAAAATTCAATAGATGACATTCTAACTGCCCCTCTTTGGAAAATAGTTTGTTGCTCTAACCTATCTGAAGTTACAACAACAATCTCTACCTTTCTTCCTAATTCATCTACCATTCTTTCAATATATGCATCGGCTATTTCGCCTTCTTTTGTAAAGACAGTGATTATATTTCCAGATACTTCTTTGCTTTCAATATTTCCAGCAACTTTATGAGCATCAAAAACTAAATAAATTTTACAAGAGTTAAAAGCAGCATAATTTTCAAGCATTTCTGTAAGCTCTGTTCTTGCTATATCATAGCTATAATTTTTTGACTTTTTTAAATTAGGCCAACTATTTATAACATTATAACCATCTATAAATATAACTCTCATTTTATCACTCTTTTTCTATTTTTTTATTATTCTTGATTTTAATACCTCATACATCATTATACCACCTGCAACAGAGGCATTTAAAGAATTTATTTTACCAACCATTGGTATTTTAACTAACTTGTCACACTTCTTCTTCGTTAAGTTTGACATTCCTCTTCCTTCACTTCCAATTATTATTCCACAAGCTCCCTTAAAGTTTGTTTCATAACTGTACTCTTCACCATCTATGTCAGCTCCATATATCCATATGTTATTAGATTTTAATTCTTCTATAGCATTATTTATATTAGTAACCTTTGCAATTTTCATATGTTCTATGGCACCTGCAGATGCTTTATAAACAGTTCCAGTTACTCCAACATTTCTTCTCTTTGGAATTATAATACCATGTACACCACATAATTCTGCAGTTCTTACTATTGAACCTAAGTTATGAGGGTCTTCTAACTCATCTAATATAATTATAAAAGGTTCTTCTCCTTTTCTTTTAGCTAAATCTAAAATTTCTTCAACGGTACTATATTTAAATGGAGTTATTTGTGCTATTACTCCTTGATGTGCTTTTGTTTCACTCATTAAGTCAAGTTTTTTTCTATCAACTTCTTTTACAACTATTTTCTTTTCTTTAGCTAAGCCTAAAATTTTATTTATAGAACCTTCCATTTTTCCATTAGCTATGAAAATTTGCTCTATAGTTTTATCTGATTTTAATAATTCTATAACAGCATTTCTTCCCTCTACTAAATCCTCTCTAACCTTAACTTCCTCTTCAACAAAATTTCTATTTCCTCTAGAGTATTTTTCTTCTCTTACTCTTTGTTCTCTTTCTAAAGCATACTTTTGCTTACGAGTTAATTGTTTATACTTATTTTCTGATTTTGTCATTTTGTTCTCTCCTTAAAATCTTTATTTTTCAAGATATAAAGCTCTCATCTCTTTAAGCTTACCACAACACATTTTTCCTTCAGGACATGGTCCTGATACACAACTTGGTCCCGCCTTTTTAAATAATATAGGTGCTACCTTCTTTACTTCATCAACCATCTTTTCTGCCATAGTTCTTATTTCCCATTGAGCTCTATCACAACATCTATGATGGAAAAAGTTCATTAAACTTCTAGCATTCATTGTAAATACTATTTTTGTTTCACAAGCATTTGGAAAAACATATCTTGCATCTTCTATAGCTTTTTTCTCTGCTTGTTTTTCTGCCATACCTTCCTCTATGTATTTACTCTTTAATCTTTCTGCTATTTCATCATATGCTTTTTGTGATTCTTCCATCTGTTTTATGAATATATCTCTAGCTACTTCATCCTTTTCTATTGCAGGTGGAACTATATATTCAAATTGCTCTAATTTAACATATCTTTGAGATTGTTGAGAATAAGAAGCTAATCTATGTCTTACTAATTGATGGGTTAAACTTCTTGAAACTCCCTCTACTGCAAAAGTAAATGAAACATGCTCTATAGGAGACATATGCCCATAGGACATAAGCATATTTAAAAACTTTTCTGCCCCTTCATCAGTTAAATTTTCTAATATATCATCAACACCAACGGCACTATAACATAATTTAGCTGCTGCTGCTATAGTTTTTTCAGGTTCTGGTGTATGTTGCAATAACCTAACTTTTAACATTAATATTTCTCCTCCTTAAATATGAACCTCTATACATCTTAGTAAAAACTCATTTAATCTTTCCTCTTTACCTGTAAGATATAAATATCCAACTAATGCTTCAAAACCTGTTGCATTTCTATAATCTCTAACATTTGCATTCTTAGGTACAGTTGCTGATTTTGCATTTCTTCCTCTTTTATAGATATAAAGTTCATCTTCCTTTAACTCATTTTCTAAGGCGTTTATTATATCACTTTGTGCCTTAGCCTTTACATACTCTATAGCCTTAACATGTATTTTATGAGCAGATAACCCTGCATTTTCACTTAATATATAATTTCTTATGAAAACCTCATAAACTCCATCTCCTATTAAAGCTAACTGAAGTGGATTTAACATTCTAGCTTCATTTTCTGTAAACTCTCTATATAATAAATTCTTCAATATTTTATCTCCTTTTTTTAGATTTAATATATTGCGTAATTATATAAGTTTATTTAAAACTATTAAACTATAGTTTCATATTTAATTCAATCATATCTTTTTTATATTTATAAATATAAAAACTCATAAATAAATTTTAAATAAACCTATTTAAAATAATAACTTGCAAAAGAAAGTTCCTTTGCAAGTTTATTATTTTAATTATATCATCTTCCATCTAACACCTTGTGGTGTGTCTTCTAATACTATTCCTCTATCTTTTAACTCATCTCTAATTTTATCAGCTAAAGCAAAATCTCTATCTTTTCTAGCTTGTTGTCTTTTAGCTATTAAAGCTTCAATTTCTCCTTCTAAGTTTCCTTTAGTTGATTTTTGTAACATTCCTAAAGGCTTTCCTAACTCTCTTATTAAATCTAAAGCTTTTTTAGCTAACTCTTTTGATGAATCAATTGTTATATTTGTATTAGTATCTTTTATTAAATCAAATATAGCTGTTATAGCATCTGCTGTATTAAAATCATCATCCATTTTTTCAATATATTTTTCTTTATATTTATTTAATGACTCTAAATATGCTTTTTCATCTTCATTCATTTCTTCTCTAGAAACTTCATCTATTAAATTTTCTAAATTTCCTATAGCATTATATATTCTTTCAACTGATGACTTAGCAGATTCTAATAAATCTTCACTAAAATTAAGTTGTTGTCTATAGTGAGCTGATAACATTAAAAATCTTATAACATCTGCATCATATTTTTCTAATATCTCTCTTGCAGTAAAGAAGTTATTTAATGATTTTGACATTTTTTCATTATTTACATTAACAAAAGCTGAATGCAACCAATATCTAGCAAAAGGTTCTCCTGTTAAAGCTTCACTTTGTGCAATTTCATTTTCATGATGTGGGAATTTTAAATCTGAACCACCTGCATGAATATCAATTGTATCTCCTAATAATTTTTTAGCCATACATGAACACTCTATATGCCATCCTGGTCTTCCCATTCCCCATGGACTATTCCAAGCTGGTTCTCCTGGCTTTTGTGCCTTCCATATAGCAAAATCCATTGGATCTTTCTTTCTTTCATCAACACTTATTCTAGCACCTGATTGTAAGTCTTCAATATTTTGACCTGATAATTTTCCATATCCCTCAAACTTTTTAGTTGAGAAATATACATCACCATCAACCTCATAAGCGTATCCTTTATCTATTAATCCTTTTACAAATTTTATTATTTCTCCAATATATTCTGTAGCTCTTGGATTAACTGTAGCTCTTTCTATATTTAATGCATCAGCATCTTTATAATATTCTTTTATATAAGTATCTCCAACCTTCTTTACAGTTGTACCTTCTTCATTAGCTTTTTTAATCATTTTATCATCTATATCTGTAAAGTTTTGGACAAAGTCAACCTTAAATCCTCTATATTCAAAATATCTTCTTATAGTATCAAAAACTATAAATGTTCTACCATTTCCAATATGAAAAAAGTTGTAAACAGTAGGACCACAAACATACATTTTAACTTCTCCTGGAGTTAAAGGAATAAATTCTTCTTTTCTCTTATTTAAAGTATTATAAACTTTAATCATAATTTAACCCTCCTATCTTATATTATTAACTCACCTTATTAAAATAAGGTGAGTTCTACTATTATATTCTAATTATATACAATTTGGTTAATCTTACAAATTATAAAGATAAATTTGCTTTTTCAAATTCTTCTTTTACTCTATTATAAACTTCTTCTATTTTTAAAGTTTCAACTTCTCCACCATCTCTAAGTTTAAATTCAACTTGACCTTCACCAATCATTTTTCCAACAGTTATTCTCATTGGAATACCTATTAACTCTGAATCTTTAAACTTAACTCCAGCTCTTTCTTTTCTATCATCTAATAGAGCTTCAACTCCCATTTTTCTTAATTCATTGTAAATTTCTTCTGCTTTTGCTGCTTGCTCTTCATTTTTAACATTAGCTGGTATAACTGAAACATGATATGGAGCTACTTCTAATGGCCATATTATTCCATTTTCATCATTATGCTGTTCTATTATTGAAGCTACAGTTCTTGTAACACCTATTCCATAACATCCCATTATGAAAGGTTTAGCTTTTCCATCTTCATCAATAAATGTTGCACCCATAGATTCTGAGTACTTAGTTCCAAGCTTAAATATGTGACCAACTTCAGTACCTCTTGAAATAGTTATTTCCTTTCCACACTCAGGACATTTTTCTCCTATAGTAACATTTCTAAAATCTCCAACTATTCCTTCAAAATCTCTTCCATAGTTTACATTCTTTAAGTGCATATCAGTTTCATTAGCACCAATTATAAAGTTATACATATTAGCTACTTCCTCATCAACTAATAGCATATCTACCTTTATTCCTATAGGACCTGCAAATCCAACAACTGCTCCTGTAGCTTCTTTAACTGCTTCTTCACTTGCCATTTCTAACTCAATTACATCACCAATAGCATTTGCTATTTTAACTTCATTAGCTTCTCTATCTCCTCTTAGCATAACAGCAACAACCTTATCATCAGCTTGGAAGATTAAAGTTTTAGCTATTTTCTTTGGTGAACACTCAAAAAACTTAGCTAAATCATCTATTGATTTAACAGCTGGTGTTTCAACCTTTTCAACTTCCATTAACTCTTCTTTTTCTGCATGTTCTGGTGTTGATGGTGCTTTTTCTATATTAGCTGCATAATCACAAGCTGTACAGAATACTACATCATCTTCTCCAACTTCTGATTTAACCATAAATTCAGCTGAACCTGAACCTCCTATAGCTCCTGAATCAGCAGCAACTGCCTTTGCATCTAAACCACATCTATTAAATATGTTAACATATGCTTTTCTCATTTTTTCATATGCTAAATCTAAACCTTCTTGGTCCTTATCAAAGCTATATCCATCTTTCATTATGAACTCTCTAGATCTCATAACACCAAATCTTGGTCTTCTCTCATCTCTGTATTTTGTTTGTATTTGATAAAGATTTAATGGTAGTTGTTTATATGATTTTATCTCATTTCTAACTATATCAGTAAATACTTCTTCATGAGTTGGTCCTAAGCAAAAATCTCTATTGTGTCTATCTTTTAATCTAAACATTTCTGCTCCATAAGCATCCCATCTTCCTGATTCTTGCCATAATTCAGCTGGAATTAAAGCTGATGCTAAAAACTCTTGAGCTCCTGCATTATTCATTTCTTCTCTAACTATATTTTTAACATTTTCTATAACCTTTAATCCTAAAGGCATATAGTTATAAATACCTGCAGCCATCTTTCTCATAAGACCTGCTCTAAGCATAAGTTTATGGCTTTCTATTTCTGCTTCAGCTGGAACTTCTCTTAAAGTTCCTACTAACATATTTGACATTTTCATAATATATTACCTCCTCATAAGCTATCTATAAATCTAATTTTTTTAATTAACTTCATATAAATAAAAAAGCTCTACCCTAAAAAACTTTAGGGCGAGCTTGTATTTTCGCGGTACCACCTAAATTTGTACTCTATTCATTGTTAACGGTATTAAAGCCGGTTAGTTTTTTGCTACGACTCCAAAGTAGGTTCAAAACATGTTGAAAATATCTCAGCCTAGTATTTTCTCTCTGTATAAGCGTTTCTACTAATCTTTTTCACAGTCTTTACAACTATTAAATTTTCTTAAATCTTATAAAATTATATCCTTATAAAAATAACATGTCAATATACTCTTTTTATCCTGTGAATCTTTATTAAATAAAATACTTTGCCAAAATTAAATCTTCTGGTGTTGTAACTTTAATATTTTCATAGTCTCCATTAAAAAGATATACTTTTTCTCCTAAAAGTTCTACTATCATAGTATCATCCGTAACTTTAATGTGTTCTTCCTTTACTTTATCATGACCTCTTTTTATTAAGTTATACTTAAAACATTGAGGTGTTTGAACAGCTACTAAAGAATTCCTATTAGGAGTATCTATAGAAAATCCCTTTTCATCTTTAATCTTTATGGTATCCTTTGGAGTAACTCCAGGAGCTGCTGCTCCAAACTTCTTTGCATAATCTATGCCTTCTGTTATTATTCTATTACTTACAAAGGCTCTAGCTCCATCATGTATTAAGACAATTTCACAATTCTCTATAGAATTTAAAGCATTATAGACAGAATCTTGTCTTTCTTCTCCCCCTTCAATAATCTTAGAAATTTTAAAATTAAATTTAGGCTCTATTTCCTTTTTAAAATAATCTATTTCATCTTTAGGTAAGACAAGAATTATTTCATCAATCTCTTTGCATTTTTCAAAAGCTTTTAATGTATAGTAAATTATAGGTTTTTCATTTATTTCTATAAACTGTTTGCTAACTTTAGCACCCATTCTTTTACCTTTTCCACCAGCTAATATAATGCTAACTACTTTTCCCATAAACAACTTCCTTTTAAGATTTATATTTAGCAAATATCATTCTTCCTGCTGCAGTTTGAAGTACTGAAGTTACAACTACTGTTATTTCTTTTCCCATGTACTTTCTACCACCTTCTACAACAATCATAGTACCATCATCAAGATAAGCAACTCCTTGTCCAGATTCTTTTCCATCTTTAACAACAGTAAGTGTCATCTCTTCCCCTGGTAATACTACAGGTTTTATTGCATTTGCTAATTCATTTATGTTTAATACCGGAACTCCTTGGAATTCCGCTACTTTATTTAAATTATAATCGTTTGTTACAACCTTACCATTTAATTTTTGTGCTAATTTTAAAAGCTTTATATCAACTTCTGCTATTTCTGGAAAATCTCCTTCCCACATTATAACTTCTATAGAAAGCTCTTTTTGTATTTTATTTAATATATCTAACCCTCTTCTTCCTCTAGTTCTTTTTAAAGAATCAGAGCAATCTGATATATGTCTTAATTCATCAAGAACAAAAGTAGGTATTACTAAAGCTCCCTCAATAAATCCAGTTTGGCATAAATCAAATATTCTTCCGTCAATAATAACAGAGGTATCTAAAACCTTTGGTGTAGCTTCACTTTTTTTACTTGAAGGACTTTTAGATTTTTTCTCTTTAGATTGTCCTTTTCTAAAGTTTTGAAAATACAATGTAATATCTTCTCTTTTTTTAACAGCTATATCTGCACCTATAATCATAGCTAAAACATTTATAACTACAGATACAATAGGCCCTAACATATCATTTATTCCACTTAAAAAGCTACTTAAAGGCAAAGTTACTACTAAAGCTAATACTAAGGCAACTATGGCTCCCCCAGCTCCAAATATTATTTCACTTGGAGATAACTTAGATATTCCTTTTTCTATAAAAGTCATAAGTCTTCTTATAGCTTTATATATAAAAGGAGAAAGAATAAATAAAATAATTCCAAATGCAACTGTTAAAATTATATAAAATGATACCTTAAAAAAAATGTTTGTTAAATACTCCTTGCCTATAGCACTTTTTCTTATTCCATCTGCTAAAACAAAGCCAATTAACACCCCTAAAATAGTAAGGATTATTCTAAAAATTTTCTTTATCACAAACTCACCTCCTATATAATTATTGACATGTTTAGGTTTTATAATTCATAGTTGTAAAATATTTATAATATACTTACTTAATTATACCATATAAGTGCCTTTTCAGATTTACAAATATTTCTTAATTCATAGAATTAACAAATTACCCCCTGTAACTTTTTTTAAAATTGATTTATATTGTAGTCAAGTTAACAAGCTAATTAGTTTTTAACATATGTTTAGTTTTGCAACCCTAAATCATTTGACAAATATAACCAAAAAATTTTATAATTACTATAGGGTCAAAGATTAGTATATAAGGAGTGAAACACTATGAAGGACGTAATTTTTGACGAATTTCAAAATAGCGTTAATAATTCTTTACTTAGACACAAAAGCATATTAGATATATTAAGTAAATATCAAGAATCTCAAGCAAGAGCAAATAGAGCTATATGTAAAGCCGTTACAAATTGTGGCTGCATAGAAATTGATGGTAAGAAGCAAAATTTACTAGAAAATAGCGACTTATCCTTAGAGGATTTAACTCCAAATTTAAGCTCCCATATTAAAGGAGCTTTATGTGAAAATTGTAGGGAAGTTATAGAACGTGAACTTGGTAATAACCTTTTTTATCTAACTTCTTTATGTAATGCTTTGGATTTAAATTTATTTGATATACTATTAAAAGAATATAATAAAATCGATACTTTAGGTAAATTTACTTTTAGATAAATATTAAGTGCCATATAAATATGGCACTTTTTTTTATAAATTTTTATTTAAAGCTACTTGTTCTCTTATTCTTCTTAATCCATTTTTAATTGCTCTAGCTCTAGCTTCTCCAATTCCTTCTACTTGATCTAATTCTTCATTTCCTGCCTCGAGAATATACTTAAGCTTTCCAAAGTGTCCAACTAGATTTTCTATTACGTTTGAAGGTATTCTTGGCACCTTATTAGATATTCTATATCCTCTAGGTGACACTAATGTGTCAATTAATGGTTTACCTACATACCCTAATTCCTTTGCTATTATATCTAAATCTAATAAATCTTCAGCTGATAATTTTTGTATCTCTTTATAAACATTATTATATTCCATTCTATCGTAACAGTAGTCTCTTATTAAAAGAACTCCATCTTGTTCTATGCTTCTTACTAATTCATTTAACTGCATAGAAATAAGTCTTCCTTCATTTCCAAGCTCAATAATATATCCTTCTATTTCTTCTACTATTCTCATTACCATTTCTGTTCTTTGAATAGCAGTAGTAACATCAAAAAGTGTTGCTAAATCTTGAAACTCAAGTATATTAAGATTGTTAGTTACTCTTTCAAGAACTGCTACATATTTCTCTAATGTTTGTATAGCTTGATTTGCTTTGCTTAATATAACAGCACTATCTCTTAGAACATATTTTATATCTCCCTTATAGACAGTAATTATATTTCTTCTTTGAGAAATAGCTATTGCTATTTTATTTGTTTGCTTTGCAACCCTTTGAGCAGTTCTATGTCTTGTTCCTGTTTCAAAAGTACTTATAGATTGATTTGGCATAAGCTGAGCATTGGCATAAAGTATTCTTTTTCTATCTGAAGTAAGTACTAAAGCACCATCCATCTTAGCAAGCTCATATATATATGCAGGACTATATTCAGAGTTTATATTAAATCCACCATCTACTAAATCTAATATTTCCTCATTATCCCCTAATACTATAAGTCCTCCTGTTTTAGCTCTTAATATATTATCTAAGCCTTCTCTTAATGAAGTACCAGGACTCATTATTTTTAATATTTTCTTTAACTCATCATCATGTACAGTTCTCATTTAACTCACACCTATCCATCTTAAAATATCTTTCCTATGGCTTCTCTTACAGTTTTTACTCCTATAAGATTTAATTTACTCCCCTTTAATTTATCTAAACTTCTATAAGGAACAACAGCATTTAAAAATCCCATTTTTTCTGCTTCATTTAATATTCTGTCACAATTTGATATAGGTCTTATTTCTCCTGTTAATCCAACTTCTCCTATAACAACTAACTTTTCTAAAGAAGTAGCCTTACCCTTAACAGAAGATACAAGAGAAATGGCAATCCCCAAATCTGCTGTAGTTCCCTCTATTTCAAGCCCTCCTACTACATTTACATAAACATCAGTATTATAAAAAGGCACTCTTAACTTCTTTTCTAATACAGCTAAAATCAAACTTAATCTTGAATTTTCTACTCCTACAGAGGTCCTTCTTGGCATTACAGCCTTTGTTTCTGAAGCTAAAGATTGTATTTCTACAAGAATAGGTCTAGTTCCTTCCATTACTCCAATTACAACTGAACCTTCTTGATTGAAACTAGTATCCTCTAAAAACATGCTAGAAGGGTCATAAACTTGCATAAGCCCTTCTCCACGCATTTCAAAAACGCCAATTTCTGCTGTAGTCCCAAATCTATTTTTCATAGTTCTTAATATTCTAAATTCTTCTGTTCTTTCACCTTCAAAAGACAAAACAGTATCAACCATATGTTCTAATACTCTAGGTCCTGCTAAATCTCCTTGCTTTGTTACATGAGCAACTATAAACAATGGAATATTTTTGCCTTTAGCAATCCTCATTACAGAATTTGAACATTCCTTAACCTGAGAAACACTTCCTGGTGCTGAAGATACTGTTTCTCTATATATAGTTTGTATTGAATCTATAATTATGAAAGCTGGTTCTAATTTATCTATATATGCCTCTATTAAATCAAGATTAGTTTCAGAGACTATATAAAGTTCTTCTGCATCAACCTTTAATCTGTCTCCTCTTATTTTTATCTGTTCTTCTGACTCTTCACCAGAAATATATAAAACTTTTCCATATTTTTTTGAAATATTATTAGCTGTTTGTAAAAGAAGTGTAGATTTACCTATTCCAGGGTCTCCAGAGATAAGAGTAAGCGACCCTTTAACAAGTCCTCCACCTAACACTCTATTTAATTCACCAATTCCTGTGTCATATCTTTCCTTCTCACCTGATTTGATTTCTTTTATTTTTTTAAGTTCACCTAACTGTCTTTCAACCTTTTGAGAAGATTGATTACTTTTAGAATCTCTAATCTCCTCAACTAAAGTATTCCAATTATTACATTCTGGACATTTACCCATCCACTTCGGTGTTTCATATCCACAATTTTGACACACATATATACTTCTAACCTTTGCCACTTTACCAACTCCATATTTCTTCATTTTACGTACAAATCTAATTATTTCCTAATATATCCTTAAATAATCATATCATATCATTATAACTAATCACATACTTATTTATTACTATTTTATTAAAAAGATTATGTAAAAGATTTAATAAAAATTAATGCTATAAAAAGTAAAAAACTGTTTGCAAAAAAGAAAATAAAAATTCCAATCTGCAAACAGTTTTTTATATATAATTTAACTATTTTAATAGCTTAGCAGCAGCTTCATCTACTATTAATAAAACATCTCTATGCATTTGTAACATAGTAGCTGGTATTTCAGTTGTTATTTTTCCGCTCATCATAGCTTTTACAACAGCAGCTTTTCCCTCTCCACTTGCTATAACCATTATTTTTTTGGCCTTCATTATTCCACCAAGTCCCATTGTTATAGCTTTTCTTGGAACATCTTCAATTGAATCAAAAAATCTTGCGTTAGCTTCTATAGTTGATTCTTTAAGGTCAGTTAAATGTGTTCCTACACTTAAAGCCTCTCCTGGCTCATTAAAACCTATATGTCCATTTGCTCCTAAACCTAATAATTGTAGGTCTATTCCACCTAAATCTTGTATTCTCTCATCATACTTTTCACATTCTTCTTCAATATTTTCTGCTAAACCATTAGGAACAAAAGTCTTATTTTTATCTATATTTATATGATTAAATAAATTTTTATTCATGAAGTATCTATAACTTTGGTCATGCTCACCTGATAGACCTACATATTCATCTAAATTTATACTTGTAACCTTTGAAAAATCTAATTTTCCTTCATTGTACATTTTAATAAGTTCTTTGTACATTCCAACTGGAGTTCCACCAGTTGCTAAACCTAAAACAATTTCAGGATTTTTCTTTATATCTTCAGCCATTTCATTAGCTGCAACCTTGCTCATTTCATCATAATTTTTAGTAACTATTAATCTCATTTCAATTTCCCCTCTCTTTTAGAAATATTAATTTCTAACACATACTTATCTGATCTATAAATTGCATCTTCAACGTAAATTATTTCTCCCTCAGAATTTAAAGCTGTATTATGACTTTTTAATAGAGGAACTTGTTTCTCAACACCAAATAAATCCTTTAATTCTTTATCCATTATAACTGCTGCCAAAGAAGATTCTGTGCTATCTATTATATATCCCTTTTCTTCTAATAACTTAAATAAAGAACCTTCTAAGTCCTCCTTAGTTATAAAGCCACAATACTCACAGGGAATATAGACAACTTCATTTGCTACAGCCTCATTATCTACTATTCTTAATCTATTTATTTTGTATATTCTGTCTACTAAAAAAACATCAGCTAATTCCTCTGGTGTATTAATAACCTCAAAATCTATAACTTTAGTTATTAAACTGCGTCCTGCTTTTTTTATTATTTCTGAGAAACTCATCATATCTTCTTGCTTAACTTTAGGTTCACAGACAAAAGTACCCTTTCCTTTCTCTCTTGTTAAAAGCCCCTCTTGAACTAACTCCCCTAAGGCCTGTCTAACAGTCATGCGACTTACCCCATAAGTCTCTGTTAACTCTCTTTCACTAGCTATACATTGTCCTACTTGCCAAGTTCCTCCTAGTATTTTTTCTTTTATCATTTCCTTTAACTGGTAATAAACTGGTATAGGACTATTTTTATCTATCATGATTTCTCCTCCTACTTTAATTATACTCAAGTGTTCCATAGTTGTCTAGACCACTATACATTCTTTTTTATATTATCTCTTTAGTCTATGTTATATTTTATCATTTATCCTTAAATATTTTCCACTTTTATAAATCTTAGTGAATATATAACTTAATTTTATCAAATACTATAAACAAAAAGCAGGAGGGATTGCCTTGAATTTAAAGGATAAATTTAATCATAACTATGTAGTTTCAGAAAACCCCTTACATACTTCTAATAGACCTTTAACTACTTTATCCTCCTTTGTTAATAATGAGGATACAATGCATAACTTAATATTTAATGATCATTTAAATGATGGTCAAATTAAATAAATGGTTTTTATTGATTTAAATCACATATTTTATACACTTTTAATACTTAAAATAAATATATATTAAAAATAATTAGCATAGGAGATGATAATATGGTAAAGGTTTATTCAACAAACTCTTGTCCATGGTGCGTTAAAGCAAAACAATATCTTAAATCAAAAAACGTTGAGTTTGAAGATTTAAATGTTCAAACAGATATGGTTGCTAGAGAAGATATGCTTAAAAAGAGTAAACAAATGGGTGTTCCTGTTTTAGATATAAATGGAACTATAATAGTTGGTTTCGATAAAAATGCTATAGACAAAGCTTTAGGACAATAGGAACACAAAAGAGAGATGAAATTCATCTCTCTTTTTCATTTTAAAAAAGCTACAAATAATTTTATTTGTAGCTTTTAGGTATAGGTTTAAGTATTTTATTTTTAAATTATTATCTTATTGTAATTACTGTTGCCTTTGGTCTAGACATAGCTTCTATTGAATATCTTATTCCCTGTGTACCCATTCCTGAAGATTTTACTCCTAAGAATGGGAAATGGTCAGGTCCTCTTTCAGTTTTATTATTAACATGAACAGTTCCAACCTCTAATTTATCTGCAATATAAAAAGCTTCATTTATATCTTTAGTAAATACAGAAGATTGTAATCCATATTTAGAAGCATTAGCTATATCTATAGCTTCATCTTTACTATTTACTCTTATAATAGGTAAAACTGGACCAAAAGGTTCTTCCCAAGCTAATCTCATATCTGTAGTTACATTATCAAATAAAGTAGGCTCTATTAAATTACCTTCTCTATTTCCTCCACATATTAAAACAGCTCCTTTATCTTTTGCATCCTCTATAAGCTCCATAACAAAGTCTGCTGCTTTATTATCTATAAGAGGTACTATAGTAACATCCTCTATTTCTAGTGGATTTCCCATTTTTAATTTACTTATTTTTTCTTTTAATTTATAAATTAATTTATCAGCAATAGAATCCATTACTAATATTCTTTTTACAGCTGTACATCTTTGTCCTGAATAAGAATATCCTCCAGAAATTATATTATTAACAGTTAAATCTAAATCTGCATCTTCTAAAACTATAGCTGCATCTTTACCACCAAGCTCCATAAGAAGAGGTTTCATAACTGTTATTTGAGAAATTCTTCTTCCTACCTCTGTACTTCCTGTAAAGTTTATAAAATCTATTTTATCGTGAGTTACACAATAATCTCCAATCTCACTTCCTCTTCCTGTTAAAGTATTTAAAACCCCTCCAGGAAGTCCAGCATCATGAAACATTTTAGCTAAATACAATGCTGATAACCCACCTTGAGTTGCTGGTTTAAGAACAACACTATTTCCAGCAACTATAGCAGGTGCTATCTTTGATGCTGATAAATTTACAGGATAGTTAAAAGGTGATATTGCTAAAACAACCCCTAAAGGTTCTCTTGTTACAACTGATATCTTACTTCTATTAAAGCCTGGAAAATTATCTGATGGAATACTTTCTCCATCCATTCCCTTAGCTGCATCTGCTGTAAATCTTATATAATCAGCTGTTCTACTAACCTCTGATAAAGCACTTTTTTTATCCTTAGCAACTTCTCTTATCATTATATTTGCTAATTCTTCTTTATGCTCTTCTAATAAATCAGCAGTTTTATAAAGAATATCAGCTCTTTCATTTAAAGGAACTTCATTCCAAGATTTCTGAGCTTTTTCTGCATTATCAATAATCTTATCTACATCTTCCCTAGATAAGCTTTGAATTTTTCCAACTAAGCTACCATCTATAGGTGATTTTATATCAATTAATTTATCTGATGTATCTTTATAAAAACTTCCACCCATAAAGTTATAAAAAACATTTTCTTTTGTATTCATTAAAATTCATCCTTCACTATTTTAATTTAGATATTGCATTATCTATTTTTTCTTTATCAAATCCAACTATTACTTCATCTCCAATTACGGCTACTGGAACTGATCTTTGACCTGAAACTTCTAAAACTTCATTTCTATCTTCTTTTCCATCTGCAACTGTTATTGTTTCATATGGAACTCCTACTTTTTCTAAATATTTTTTTAGTTTATTACATGGTCCACACCATTCAACTGAATATACCTTTACCATAAATTATCTCTCCTTTATTTCTGAAATATATTTTTCTGCATGTAAGGCTGCTATAGTTCCATCTGAAACAGCAGTAGTTATTTGTCTAAACATTTTATCTCTAACATCTCCTGCTACATAGACACCCTTAACATTTGTTCTCATATTTTCATCACTTTCAATATAACCATTATCTTTTATATTTATATATTCTCTAAACATAGCAGTTTTTGGTTCTGTACCTATATAACCAAAAACCCCGTTTATAGGAATTTCCTTTTCTTCTTGAGTTTTAGTATTTCTTATTTTAGCAGCTTCAACAAATTCTCCTCCTAAAACATCAACTAAATCCCAGTTATACATTATTTCAATATTTTCCTTCTTACTTGCAGCTTCTAATGTTTTAGCCTCTGCACGGAAATAATCATATCTCCTTATAACAATTACTTTTTTAACTATATTTGATAAATATAAAGCCTCTTCTAAAGCAGCATTTCCACCGCCTACAACTGCTACAACTTCATCTTTATAAACAGCTCCATCACATACTGCACAATAATGCACACCCTTACCTAAATATTTACTTTCACTTGGGATTGGTAATTTTTTAGGTGTTGCTCCTGTAGCTATTATTACAGCCTTTGGCTTATATATATATTCACCAGTTTCTATTATTTTTTCATCATCCTTTAGATAAACCTTTTCTATAAAATCAAATTCATCTATATTAGCTCCACAGGCTTCAGCTTGAGCTTGAATCTTATCTGCAAGTTCATTTCCTGTTATTTCAATAAATCCTGGATAGTTTTCAACTGTGTAAGTTGACCTTACTTGCCCACCAACTAAATTATTCTCTAAAACTAAAGTATCTAACTTAGCTCTTGAAGCATATATAGCAGAAGTTAGTCCTGCAGGACCTCCTCCAATTATTATTAAATCTAATTCTTTTTCTTTTTTATCCATACTAACACTCCTTACTGAGGTTAAATTTATTATTTGTATTATATGATATATTATTCTATGTACCCCCTAAGGGTACCTCTTTTTTTATTAATTATACTCCTTGTTAAACAATTTTTCAATAATAATTATTATTAATTATATTTTTTTAATAATTTATTCTTATTCTGACTAAAAAACCATATTATATTCTAAAATCTAATACATTAATAAAAAGGTAAGACTATAAAAATAAATAGTCTTACCTTTTTATTAAATAATATTTTTAAATTTTAAAGTATCCTCTTCTAAAAAAACTTCAACTTTAGAACCAACTAATATATTTCCATTTAATAATTCTTCACTTAACTTATCTTCAACATACTTAGTTATAACTCTTCTTAAAGGTCTAGCACCATACTTTAACTCAGTACCCTTCTTAACTAAAAACTCCTTACATTCCTTAGAAAAACATAAGGAAAGCTTTAAGTCTTCTAATCTTTCCTTTAAAGAATAAATCATAAGGTCCACTATTTCTAAAAGATGCTCTTTTTCTAAGCGATGAAAAACAACTATATCATCTAATCTATTTATAAACTCTGGCTTAAAGTTTTGTTTTAATTCTTCAATCATAATATTTTTCATTCTATCATAATCTTTTTCTTTATCATCTTTAGCACTAAATCCAAGTGAACTTTTTTTATCTAATTTATCTGCTCCAATATTAGAAGTCATTATTATAATTGTATTTTTAAAATCTACAGTTTTACCTTTTCCATCTGTAAGAATACCATCTTCTAGAATTTGAAGTAAAATATTAAATATATCTGAATGTGCTTTTTCTATTTCATCAAAAAGTATTACTGAATATGGATTTTTTCTAACCTTCTCTGTAAGCTGTCCTCCTTCTTCATACCCAACATATCCAGGAGGAGCACCTATAAGTCTAGACACACCATTTTTCTCCATATATTCTGACATATCAAGCCTTATAAATTTGTTTTCATCTCCAAACATAGCTTCTGCTAAAGCTTTGCAAAGCTCTGTTTTACCAACTCCTGTTGGTCCTAAAAAAGCAAATGAACCAATAGGTCTTTTAGGGTCTTTTAATCCCACCCTTGAACGTCTTACAGCTTTTGATATTGTTTTTATAGCTTCTAATTGTCCAATTACTCTTTTACCTAAATTTTCTTCTAGATTTAAAAGTTTAAGAGATTCTTTTTCTGTAAGTTTCTCAACTGGTATTTGAGTCCATTTAGAAACAACTCGTGCAATATCCTCTTTTTTCACATCATGAACCTTGTTATAACTTTCTTCTCTCCATAAATTCCTTTTCTCTTGTAAACTTTCTTCTAATATATTTTCATCATCTCTTAGTTTTGCAGCTAACTCAAAATCTTGTAATCTTATAGCTTCTTCCTTTTTTTCTCTTAAAGAATTTATTTCTTCTTCTAATTTTAAAAACTCCTTAGGAACTTTTAAACTATCAATTCTAACCTTTGCTGAAGCCTCATCAATTAAATCTATCGCTTTATCTGGTAAGTATCTATCAGTTATATATCTACTTGATAAACTAACTGCAGATTCTATAGCTTCTTCTGTCAATTTAACATTATGATGAATTTCATATTTTTCCTTTAATCCTTTTAAAATTAAAATAGAATTTTCTTTACTTGGCTCTTTAACCATTATAGGTTGAAATCTTCTTTCTAAGGCTGAATCTTTTTCAAAATTCTTTCTATATTCCTCTATTGTAGTTGCTCCTATACATTGTATTTCTCCTCTTGCTAAGGCTGGCTTTAAAATATTAGAAGCATCAATAGCTCCCTCTGCTCCTCCTGCTCCTACAATATTGTGTATCTCATCTATAAAAAGTATAATATCTTCTGAATCTTTAACCTCTTTTATTACCTTTTTAAGTCTTTCTTCAAATTCTCCTCTATACTTAGCTCCTGCTAGCATAGAAGTAACATCTAGGGTAAATATAACTTTTTCTTGTATATTTTCAGGTACTTCTCCTAAAACTATTTTTTGAGCCAACCCTTCAACAACGGCTGTTTTTCCAACCCCTGGCTCTCCAATTAGACAAGGATTATTTTTCATTCTTCTACAAAGTATTTCTAAAAGCCTTTGTGTTTCATCTTCTCTTCCAATGACTGGGTCTAATTTATTGTTACTTGCTTTCTCTATTAAATTTATTCCATAAAGGTTTAAAGTTGGTATATCTCTTTTTTTAATCTTTTCTTTTTCCCTTACATTTTTATTATCTTTATTTGTTATCTTTCCTAAAACATTATTTAACTTTATGCTTATTGAATCTATATCGCTTTTTACTATTTTATTCATAATAAATCTAGCTACGCCGTCTTTTTCTTGTAACAATGATAATAATATATGTTCAGGTCTTGAAACTATGTGTCCATAATCTCTTGAAATCTCCATACTTCTTTCTAAAACTTTTTTACATCTAGGAGTAAAAGGTACTTCATCTAAACTATAATTAACTTCTCCAATTCCAACATATAACTTAATAAAACTAAGCACTTTTTCTTCTGTTATATTACTTTCCTCTAAAATTTTAGAACATTGTCCATTTTCATTTATTAATCCAATTAATAAATGCTCTGTCCCCATATAACCGTGATTTAACCTTAAAGAGCTTTCTTTTCCCTTTTTAATAACTACTTTGGAATTTTCATTAAAATTATCAAGACGCATCTTTTACCTCCTACTATTAAAATTTTATGTGATTAAAGAATTTTGAATAATATAAGCTCTTTTTTTATTTAAGTCTTTTAAAAATTCATACTCATTAAAATGATTTATTATATTAGGATGAATCTTTGTAAGAATAGAATTTATTGAATTTAGTGAAATATCCTTTATAATTCCACTTTCAATTCCTAATCTTATATTTGATAAAACTTTTAAAGCCTTTTCTTCTTCTATTGAATCAATTTCTTTTATAGTTTCTAAAGAGTTTAGAATTTCTTTATTTAATTTATGATAATCTTCATAAGAAATATTATCTCTTTTCATCTTTTCTTTTAAAACAATTTGACTGCTAATAGCTTTAAGTGATTCTAAAATATCCTCTTCCTTAATTCCTATAGTATTTTTATTATATATTTCATAAATATTGCTATACCTTAGTTTCCTTGAATTAAATACATCTCTTAAGCCAAAACCTTGTGTACTTAAATACTCTTTTAATAAATTTATTGAATTATAATAGCTTATTAAAGGAAGATGAATAAAAACACTTCCCCTTAAAGCAGTTCCTAAATTTTTTATATTTGATGTTAAGTATCCAAACTCCATATCAAAAGCATAATCTCTTCTTTCTTCTATAAAACTCTCTAACATATTTACTTTATTATAAATTTCATTTAAACTTAGTCCACCATTTGTACATTCTATCCCAATATGCTCATCTTCATTCAAAAACACATTAAAATCTCTCTTTTTTTCAAAGGTTATATATTTATTTTTTTCATGTATAAAATCAATATCCTTATATAAGATATCTTCCTCTTCTTTATCTTTAAATAAATAAGATTTCTCTAAAAAGTTCTTTTCTTTTAAAACCTCTATTACTAAGTTTAAAATTTCTGTATCTTCCTTAGGTTCTAAAGATTTTCTAAATTTAAGTCCTTCAAAATTTCTATAAATCTTAACTTTAGAAGCAATTATAATGCTATTATTAATAGGAGAAATATATTTAAACAAAATCTATTCCTCCCTTAATTCTTCTTTTAAATTTAAAATTTTCTTCTTTATAATAGTAGCTTCTTCAAACTTTTCTTTTAGTATATTAATTTTTAATTTTTCTTCTAAAATAGATAATTGTAATATTTTAAGCTCCTTACTTATAGTTTTAGGTTCCTTTCCTATATGTTTTAAACCTAAATTATTTGATGTTAAAAAATCTAATACATCTTCCCTAAAAATCTCATAACAGTTTTGACATCCTAAAAAATTATTTTTTTTAAAATCTCTAATATCTGTTCCACACTTATCACATAATAAATTTTTTCCTAAACTCCCCATTGAATCTATATACTTATTTAAATATGCTAAGAACTCATCTAACCCCTTATTTTCATCATCTAAGGTTAATTTCATTACCTCTAAAGCACACATTTCACAAAGCATAAAACTCTCATTTTTTCCTTTATTCTTTTTTAACAAATTAATTGTAGCTTTATTTTTATTACAATTATTACAAAGCAATATTTTCAACTCCTATAAATTACTTAAGTAATACCATAAGTAAAGCTTTGAATATATCTGCTCTAGTTTCATTTATATTTTTAGAACTTTGTAGCGTTCTATCATTTATAGCAACTTTAGTAAGATTTGCTGCTTTTTCATCAATTATATTATGTTCAAGCAAATTATCTATAATAGCTGCTGCATTATGGTATGTAATGCCTTTGCCTATCTCATCATAGATTAAATCTCTTCTATCTGCATGGACTTCATGAACTACCTTTTTTATAACAATGTAGCCTCCGCCACCCCTTCTACTTTCTATGAGATATCCTTTTTCATAAGTAAATCTAGTAGTTAAAACATAATTTATCTGTGAAGGTGCACATTTAAATTTTTCTGCTAATTCATTTCTTCTTATCATTAAATTATTATCTTCTGTTTCATCTAATAATTTTTTTAAAAAATCCTCTATTGAATCTGACAATTTAGCCATATATATCACTCCTCAAAATTTGACCTTTACTGACCTTAATACACAATATATATTAATACATTTGCCATACTTAATCAATGTAATACAGGAGCTAATAGATTATTTTTATATAAATGTTTTAATTTACCAAAATCATTCTTATATTTTATGTTTATTTCTATTATATGTGTCAATAATAAAAATAATTTTTATAGGAGGATTTTTTAATGAATATTTATTGGTTAGGACATTCCTGCTTTTTAATAAAAACAAACTTAGGAAAACGTATATTATTAGACCCCTTTGACTTTGATATAGGCTATAAGCCTTATAGAGGAGATATAGATTTGGTTACAATAAGTCATATGCATTTTGACCATAATTGCACAAAATATATAAAAGACAAAACAAAAATTTTAAAAGAATTAGTAAATTACGAAAACACCTTTTGTAAGGTAAAATCTTTCTTTTCTTTCCATGATAATTGTTTTGGTTTAAAAAGAGATAGAAATTTTATATTTAAAATAACCTGTGATAATTTAAATCTTTGTCATTTAGGAGACTTAGGTCATATGCTTTCTGAAAAGCAAATAGAACAACTAGGTAATATTGATATTTTATTTGTGCCTGTAGGAGAAGAATTTACTATTTCTATAGATGATTTAAAAAAGTTAATAAACAAGATAAATCCAAAATATATAATACCTATGCACTATAAAACAACTAAATTAAATTTTCAATTAAATACTATAGATAAATTTCTAATAAAAATGAAAGCATACCCTGTAATTAAAGAAAAAATACTTTCTGTTTCAGAAAATTCTTTACCTAATAAATCAACTATAAAAATATTAGATATTTCTTCTGAAGAAAGTATTTAAATATAATAAAAAAAGATCATCCTAAGATGATCTTTAAATAATATTATTCTTGAACTGGTGCACCTACTGGGCAAACATTAGCGCAGTTTCCGCATTCGATACAAGTATCTGCATCTATAACGAATTGAGTATCTCCTTGTGATATTGCATCTACAGGACACTCAGCAGCGCATGCTCCACAGCTTACACATGTGTCTAATATTTTGTATGCCATAATAAAACACCTCCTAAAATGTTGGTATAAAAATACCATATTTATATTATCACATTTCTTCTAACTTTTAAAGTATTTAATCTCTATATTTAAGCATATTTAGAGTATTCTAACAAAATTATAATAACTATGCTAAGAAATACCCCCATACCGTATTATTTTTTAATTTTCTTTTATTAAATTTTTAATTAAAGCCTTATCAGCTTCATCTGTAATTTCTAATCTAATATTGTTATCTTCAACTTCACCTTCATAAGTTCCTGAAATTAATTTTACATCATACATTTTAAAGTCTTGTATAATCTCTTCATTCTTTCTTGGTAACTTCACTCTTACTAATTCTTTTAAAACATTATTAGCTACAACTTCACCTTTTCCAAATTCAGTTTCAACTATAGAACCTACTCTTGGAAGTTCTTTTCTTATTTCTTCATAAGTACTTTGTTCATAATTTAAACAACACATAAGTCTACCACATATTCCTGATATTTTAGTAGGATTTAATGATAAACTTTGCTCTTTAGCCATTTTTATTGAAACAGATGCAAAATCTCCTAAGAAGGTAGAACAACAAAGAGGTCTTCCACAAGGACCAAGTCCTCCTATCATCTTAGCTTCATCTCTAACACCTATTTGTCTAAGCTCTATTCTAGTTTTAAATATAGTTGCTAAATCCTTTACTAATTCTCTAAAATCAACTCTACCTTCAGCTGTAAAATAAAATATTACCTTATTATTATCAAAAGTATATTCTACATCTATTAATTTCATTACTAAATTATGTTCTTCTATCTTTTTTAAACATATTTCAAAAGCTTCAACTTCTTTAGCCTTATTTTCTCTATGTTTATTTATATCTTCTTCTGTTGCTAATCTTAAAACTGATTTTAAAGGTGCTACTATATCTTCTTCATCTATTTTTCTTATGCCTATTACACATTCTCCAAACTCAACACCTCTAGCAGTTTCAACAATTACATTCTGTCCCTTTTTAATCTCTATACCATTAGGACCAAAGTAATATATCTTACCAGCTTTTTTAAATCTGACACCTATTACTTCTATCATTTTTATTCCTCCAATATACTAATTAACATACTATCTAAAGTTATCCATAAATTAGTATTGCTTCTCAAATTATTTCTCGCTTCATTAACTAATTTTATTATCCTACTTAATTTCTTATAAGATAAATTATTAGCAATTTCTTTTATATCCTCTATTTTATCTCCATTTATTATGGATAGATTATTCTCTATTTCCTTATAAACTATAGCATCTCTTGCAAAAGTTGTAATAGTTTCTAAAACTTCTTCTTCATTTCCCTTCATAGAATTAAATTTATCTGAATACTTTATAGGAAGGCCTATATTTCCCTTTCCTATGTCTTTAAACATTTCTAAAACAGAGTTTCTTATTTCCTTAAATATTTGGTCATTCATAAATTTATCTACTCTTCCAGGAATACCTTCACTAAAAGATATAAGAGTCTTACGCAAATCTTCATCTATATATCTATACTTTTCATTTATATATAAATTTATTTCCTCTTTACTAAGAGGTGCTAATCTATGAATTTGACATCTAGACCTTATAGTTTCTAAAATCGCCTCTAAATTATTACTTAAAATTATTATAAAAATACCTGAAAGAGGTTCTTCTATAGTCTTTAAAAGAGCATTTTGCGCTGCAACAGTAAGCTTTTCACCATTATGAATTATAATAACCTTTTTATCACCTTCATAAGGTTTTTTACTAGCTTCTTCTATTATATTTCTTACTAAATCAACTCCAAAAGAACTTTTTTCAGATTTATAATTAATAATGTCTACATGTTCTTTTCTAGATGGTATTCCTAAAATCTTATATGCAAAGACCTCTGCCACAAGACTTTTTCCTATGCCATCCTCACCAATAATTAAATGAGCATGGGAAAGCGCATTTCTACTTACACTTTTACTAAATCTATCTATAACTTTTTTATGACCTATCATTTATGCACTTTCCTTTCATATTTAAATTTTTACAAACTTATCTACATCAACTACAAAAACTGTAGCTCCACCTACTTGAACTTCCATAGGATAAGGTATATATACCCCTCCTGGTTCAGAAACATTTGCTGGGGAAGTTATTACGCCTTTTCTTGTTTGACATACTTCCTTTATTATTGCTATAACATCATCTACCTTCTCTTTTTTAACTCCAGCTAAAAGAGTAGTATTTCCTGATTTTAAAAATCCTCCTGTTGTAGCTAATTTAGTAACGCTATACCCCTTATCATTTAAAGCATCAACTAAATCTAACGCATCATCATCTTGAACTATGGCTATTACCAATTTCATATTAACGCCTCCTAATCTCTCTACCCAAATCAAATTTATGTTTTTAATAATTATATCATTATTTTTAATTCTAAACCAAAAAGTTATTATTACTTTATTTTAAGCTATTTAAATAATAGTTTTATTTTATTCCTTTTATACCAAAACCAGCTAAGACAACTCCTATAATAGTTATAACCTTATTAAGACCATACGGGTCTATATCAGAAACTGCTAAATATATTCCTACTAAAACTAATAAAAATCCAATAAATATTAATTTTAAAGCATTCTTCATTTTTTCTCTCTCCCCTCTTAATTTAACATTTTATTTGAAATTACTTCTTATTACTTTTTCTATTTCATCTATACATTCTTTTAAATCATTATTATTATATTTTTTTAGTATATTATTTTTTAATAATTTATCTTTACTAAAGTCTTCACTATCTGCCAAAAATCTTCTACACATCTCATTATAATTAGGATTTTTTTCTTCTCTCTCCCTTTTTAAAGCTCTTTCAAGTCTAATTCCATCATCTAAATCTATATAAAGAGGAACTAATTTATCATCTCCAAAGTATTTTCTAAAATTTGAATAAGCCTCTAAGGTTACAATAACTATATAATTATTCTTCTCTAAATTTATTTGTCCATCATCAACAGTTAGATAATACCACTTTCCATGAACAGTATTATAAACTCTACACTCTATTATTTTTCCTTCATTTTTAAATTCTTCTAACTTTTCTTTATTTATAAAAAAATATTCTACTCCATTAGTTTCATTACTTCTTTTTGGTCTTGTTGTATATGTAACAATAGTTTTTAAATTTAAATCCTTTATTTTATTGATTTCTTTTAAGATAGTATCTTTTCCAGAACCACTTTTTCCCATTATACAAAATATTTTACCCATATTTGCTCCAATCTATATAAAATAATTTATAAAATACCATTTAAACAATTTTTAATTTTAACCTAAAAATTATTATATCAAATAATTTAATACTATTTTTGTAGAAAAACATAAAAAGGTTGTACAAAATCATATAAATAACAATACATTAGATTTTTATTTTTATGATTTTAAACACAACCTAAAATATTTATTTTATTACCTTAATTTTTTTATTTTTTATACCTATTACATCAATATTATTTTTCATATATTCCTTAATAAGTTTAATATGATTTTTATCAATAACTTCTCCCATTATTAACATAGGAACTCCTGGTGGATAAGGAACTATATTTTCTGCTACAACTTTATTCTCACATTTATCTATATCTAACTTTTCATATTCTAAATTTAAAACTTCAAAAGGTTCTAATTTTTTCTTAGGTAAATCTGTTAAATAAAAATCAACCTCTTCTTCTTTAAGAAGATTAATATCACATTCCTTTAAAGCTTCACTAAGTAATAGAAAATCTTTCTTAGTATTAAAAGGAGAAGGTATCAAAACAAGATTTTTATTATCACTCATTTCACATTGTATTTTTTTATCCCTTAAATAATTAGATAGCTTGTTTCCATTTAATCCATCACTTAAATTAAAAACTATTCTGCTTTTATCAAGCTCAATATCATCTAAATTAATATCTTTATCTAATCCATTTATTAAAAATTCATCATCTAGTATTTTAAAATAATTTAAATCTTTTATATCATTTTTAAAATTTTCTATGTTATTAAATAAATCATTATATGCTAAGTTAGAATAATTCTCTAAAAAATCTCTTGAATAATCTAAAGTCATCATAAACATATATGAAGGACTTGTACTCATAAATATATTTTTATAAAACTCTACTTCATCAATAAATTTCTTATTATTTACATGAAGCCATGCTGTTTGAGTTAAACTTGGTAATGTTTTATGGGCACTCATAACAACCATATCAACTTCTAAATCTTGTACACTATTTGGAAGTAATTTATTAAAACCAAAATGTGCTCCATGAGCTGAATCTATTAAAATTCTTAAATTTAAATTTTTACATAAATTTATAGTTTCATTTATATTTACACCTATCCCATAATAATTTGGATAAGTTAAAATTATTCCTTTTACATCTTTATTTAAACTTAATTGGCTCTTTAAATGATTTAAATCTATTCCAACAGGTGCTTTTAATTTAGAATGAAAAATATTATTTATAAAAACTGGCTTTAATTTTCTAAGTATTATTCCATTCATTATGCTCTTGTGGCAGTTTCTCTCAACTAAGACTTTATCTCCTTCTTTAAAAGCTGAAAAAATCATTATTAAGTTTCCACAAGTGCTACCATTCACTAAAAAATAACTTTTATAACTCTTATATAAATCGCTTAGTTTATCCTCTGCTTCTTTAATTATTCCCTCTGGTTCTTGTAAATTATCTAACCCTTCAACTTCAGTCAAATCTCCATCTATAAGAAATCTTTTAATATCTTTAAAAGCTCTCCCATTTTTATGTCCTGGCATAGAAAATGGTACTATTTCATCATTTAAGTATTTTGATATTCCATTTATAATAGGAATATTTTTCAAAGTAAATCACTCCTTATTATCCTAATTTCTTTTTATAAACTTCTTCCTTTAATCTATTTTTATAAAACTCATAAAATTCGCTATTAACATCACAACTTATAGCCTTTTTTTCACATTCTGTGCATATTAGCTTTCCTCTTATCATTATACCATGAGCCTCTTTACCACAAATAATACAAATTGAATTGTTCATACAATAAACCTCCTTAAAATTCTGTTTTTTTATATTTTTTCCATCTCATATTTTTCTATACATAAATTTCTAAAATTTTCTATAAGCTACATAAAAAAATTAATATTTTTTATATTGTAGCACAAACTAAACATATAACTAATTTAGGAGGTTTTTTCAATGAAACAAGAAGTTATTTCTTATTTATCTACTGAAAAAGAAGCACTCTTTAATCTTTGTAAATTTCTTCATGATAATCCTGAAGAAAGCTATAAAGAGTATGATGCTTGTAAATACATATGTAGCTTTCTAAGAGATAGGGATTTTGAAGTTAGAGAAAAATTTTTAGATTTAGATACCTCTTTTTATGCAAAGAAAGGAGATGGCTATCCTAAAATATGTTTTCTTTGTGAATATGATGCCCTTAAAGATAAAGGTGGACATATAACAGGACACAACCTACTAACTACTATTTCAGTTGCAAGTGCCATAGGCTTAGGAAAAGTAATAGAAAAAGTTGGTGGAACAGTTATTTTAATTGGATGTCCTGGAGAATATTTAGGTGGAACTAAATCTACTTATGTTAGACAAGGTGTTTTTGATGATATAGATGTAGTATTAACAGCACATCCTGATATTGTAACCTCTGGAAGTGGAACATCAAAGGCAATAATACCTTTAAAAGTTACATTTAAAGGTCATGATGGTCTAAGCTTTTTAGATTTTGATAACTTTACTTCTTTAGATGGAATAATGCTAACCTTTAATATTATAAATTCTTTATCAAAAGGTTTCTGTAAAAAAGCTAATATACACACCATTTTATCTCAAGGTGGAGTTACTCCACTTTTAAGACCTATAGAGGCAGAAGGTAAACTCTATATAAGAACAGATAATACAAAAATAGCTAAATGTATAGAAAATAAAATTAAAAATATAGTAAACTGTGTTTCTAACACTATGAATCTACAAAGTTCTATAGAACTTTATGAACCTCCCAATGAGGAGCTTTTATCAAATCAAGTGTTAAATAGATTATATAGTCATAACTTAAAAGAAAATGGAATTATTAATATAGGAGAACCTAGAAATATAGATGCTGGAATTTCTTTAGGTGCAGTAAGTCATAAGGTCCCTTGTATTCATCCATATATAAATATAGTTGATAATATCAATATTGAATATGGGACAAAGGAATTTGCTGATTCAACTATAACCAACTTTGCACAAAATCAAGCTTTTATAGCTTCCTGTTCTCTTATATCAACAGCCTTAGACCTTATAGAAAGTGATTTCCTTTTATCAGAAGTTAAAGAATCTTTTAATCTATCTAGAGAAAGTTTATATTAAAAAAGAGAGTTTAAAAACTCTCTTTTTTAAAACACTAAATTCTTTTCTAATTTATCAACAAGTGTTTTGCTTGGTTTAAAATAAAACTTGTTATATACATCACCATTTTTATATATACAACAATAGTGTCCTGTTCTATCTAATAAACTACAAACATATTTTTTGCAAGATGATACCTTAAATTCTTTTGCTTCCTTATGGTCATCTTTTCCTAAATAAACAATGTTGTTTAGTTTTATGTTCTCTAATGTTGATTGACTATTATCTTTAACTTTGTGAATCATTAGTTGATTTGCAACTATAGAATATTTATAACTTATTTTGCATTTTCTATATTCTCTATAGAAAATAACTAAAGTTAAAAATATAAAAATTGGATCTGTTACTTTTTCAGCCTTAAAAGATTCAAATTTAAAATTGCCAAAAAAATTAGCTAAGCTTATAGCTAAGCTCATAAAGATTATACTAATTATAATAGCTACATCCCTTCTTTTTTTGACAACCTCCTTATGCATAGTGCCCATTAAAAAATCCCCCGACTTTTAATATTATAAACAAATCACATTATACTAATTTTCAAACATTAATTCTACCTAAACAAATGTAGAATTCTAATAATTTTAATCTTAATTGACCATATTTAAAGTTTAAATGAAACGTATTGCTTGTACCTCTTTTTTTCTATAGCTTTCTTCATTATATCTATATTATTATTAAAAATTCTCTTGATTTTATTTTAAATAACTTGTTTAATGATATTGAAAACAAAATATAACTTAAAACTTTGGGAGGGACAAAATGATACAGATATATAAATCTTTAAGCGAAACCGACGGAACTTTAAAAAAAGTTGATTCCCTTGAACCAGGTTGTTGGGTTAATATAATAGCACCTTCACAAGAAGAATTACTTCTAATTTCTAAGAAAACAGGAGTTCCAATAGAATTTTTAAGAGCTCCTTTAGATGATGAAGAAACCTCTCGTATAGAGATTGAAGGAGATTTTATATTAATAATAGTGGATATTCCTTTTACTGAAATGGAGGATAACTCATTAACATATGATACTTATCCATTAGCTATAATTCATACAAAAAATGAATTAATTACTGTATGTCTAAAAAATAGTAAAGTATTAACTGATTTTTCTTCAAATAAAGTTAGAAATTTTTATTCATTCAAAAAATCAAGATTTATTTTACAAATTCTAAATAGAGTTTCAACTTATTATCTTTTATATTTAAGACAAATAGATAAAAAAAGTATAATGATAGAAAAAAGGCTTCATAAATCTATGAAAAATAGGGAACTAGTACAACTTCATTCTTTAAGTAAATCCTTGGTTTATTTTTCAACCTCATTAAAATCTAATGAAATAACTTTAGAAAAAATGTTAAAACTTGATGTAATACAGAGATATGAAGAAGATAAAGATGTGCTAGAAGATGTAATAATAGAAAACAAGCAAGCTATAGAAATGACAGAAATTTATAGTAATATATTAGGAAGTACTATGGACTTTTTTGCTTCTGTTATTTCAAACAACTTAAATATAGTTATGAAAGTTTTAGCTTCAGTTACTATACTTATGTCAACTCTTACAGTTATTTCTGGTATTTATGGAATGAACTTTGATTATTTACCTTTATTACATCATCCTTATGGTTTCCAAATCGTAATGGGATTTTCTATAATATTATGTGGTGTAATTGCTTTTATTTTATACAAAAAGGATATGTTTTAAAATTTTATAGACATATGTTTTTTGTACAAAATTTGTATAAAGAATGTAATCCTAAAAAAGAATATGCATATAATTAAATATAAATAATAGAGAGCAACTTTTTGCTCTCTTTTTTTAGGAGGCTTTTATGCAATTTAAGAAATTATATGAAGGAGATACTATAGGTATAATAGCACCTGCAAGTGGAGATAACTTAAAAGAATTAGATTATAATATTTCACAATTCAAAAAATTAGGTTTTAAAATTAAAGAAGGAAAGTATTTAAGAGAAAAAAATGACTATTTAGGAGCCTCTGATAAAGAAAGAGCTATGGATTTAATTAACATGTTTAAGGATGATGAAATTAAAGCTATAGTAGCTTATAGAGGCGGATATGGCTGTATAAGAATGATGCCCTATTTAGACTTAAATATTATAAAAAAAAATCCTAAAATTTTCTGTGGCTATAGTGATTTAACAATCTTACTAAATTACATAACAGAAAAGACAGGATTAACAACATTTCATGCTCCTATGGTAAATTCAAATTTTTTTTTAGAAAACAATACAAAAAAAAGTTTTCTATCTATGTTAAAAGACGATTCTAATAAAATAAAAATCTCCACAAAAGAATTTATTATAAAAAACAAAAAATTTTTTAAAGGAACTTTATGTGGAGGAAATCTAGCAGTATTATGTAGTTCTATTGGCACCCCTTATGAAATAAACACAGAAAATAAAGTTTTAATGATTGAAGATATAAATGAAGAAAATTATTCTATAGATAGATACTTAATGCAATTAAAACTATCTAATAAACTTAAAAATTGTAATGGCTTTCTAATAGGTCATTTTACTCCTAATAATTCTCAAACTAAAAATATTATATATTCTATTTTAAAAGAATATAATAAACCTATTATATTTAATATGCCTTTCGGACATGATTATCCAAATATCTCTCTACCTATAGGTGGAAGATTTAACTTTAATCCTGAAAAAGAAAATATAGATATATATTATTAAAGATATTTTTTATAAAATAAAAATAAACTATATTCTATTTTATCAATAAAAAAAGTGAATTTATCTTTAAAAGATAAATTCACTTTTTCTTAGTGTTTGGAATAAAATTTAGTGTTTATATGTAAATTTCTGCAAAGCAAAAACCTCAGTTAAATCACTGAGGTTTTTAATGGAGGCGCCACCCGGATTTGAACCGGGGAATAAAGGTTTTGCAGACCTCTGCCTTACCACTTGGCTATAGCGCCATAAGCTGGTGGCTCGAGCAGGAATCGAACCAGCGACACGAGGATTTTCAGTCCTCTGCTCTACCGACTGAGCTATCGAGCCTTACCATAAAAGAAGATTTGCTCTTCACAAGTATTAATTATATAGATAATATATCAATATGTCAACACTTTTTTTAAAATTTTATATATATTTTTTATAATGTTTTAAATAAGTAATAGTTATATTTTAAAATAAAAAAGTTATCCACAGGAATAAAGAAAATTTTTTAATATTATTTTCTGTGGATAAAATTATAAAATAAAATATCCACATATAAAATTCATAATTAATAAATATAATAAAAAACAAAAAAATAAAAGCTTGAAAATTAATTTTCAAGCTTTTTCTTACCTAGCAACCATCTACTCTCCCACACAGTCTCCCGTGCAGTACCATCGACCGTAAAAGGCTTAACCGTCGTGTTCGGAATGGAAAACGGGTGTTACCCTTAAACGCATTATCACTAGATTTGGCTCCTCGAAGAGGACTCGAACCTCCAGCCTATCGGTTAACAGCCGAGTGCTCCACCATTGAGCTATCGAGGAATATAAACCTGGCAACCACCTACTCTCCCACACAGTCTCCCGTGCAGTACCATCAGCTTCTATAGGCTTAACCGTCGTGTTCGGAATGGAAAACGGGTGTTACCCTAAAGAACATCATCACCAGATTTTAAAAAGAACTTTGTTCTTTCAAAATTGCACATAATTAATACTATATTTGGTCAAGCCCTCGATCTATTAGTATCGGTCAGCTGAACATGTTACCATGCTTACACCTCCGACCTATCAACCTTGTGTTCTTCAAGGGATCTTACTAGCTTACGCTATGGGAA
>NZ_JBZEFB010000004.1:0-215702 GCF_058310275.1 Clostridium sp. TJA032
AAGTTTAATCTATACTCATATTACTTATAAAAGAATTGCTGGTTTATGTTAATATCTTCTGTTTAATTTTCAAAGACCATTTCTTTGTCGCCCTCAAGCGACTTTCTTAGTTTAACATCACTTTGAAACTTTGTCAATAACTTTTCAAAAAAAACTTTTAATTTATTTTGTTAAGTTGTTTCCGCATCTCTTAGCGACGAGATTTATCTTAACATCTTAACTACTAAAGTTTTCTAATAAATATCAACGTCAAAGTTATTTAAACTTTAAATACTTATATTATCTTAAATTTATTTTAAAATTCAACTATTGATACTCCAGGTTACGTTTTTTATATATTTAAAAGATATATTATTATTATTTCTTTTAAAGATTTAAATATGCACTAAAATAAAAAACCATATTTTATTTTAAAATTTATTTAAATCTTAAAATAAAATATGGTTTTATTTTTTTATTTTATCTTATTTACTATATCTTTAAATTTATTTCCTCTAATCTCAAAGTTCTTAAACATATCAAAACTTGCACAAGCTGGTGAAAGAGTTACAATATCTCCGTTATTAGAAATAGACTTAGCAATATCAACTACTTCTTCTAAATTTTCTCCAAAGTACACAGGAATATTTATTCCTTTTTCTTTTTCTAACTTATCAAAGGCTTCTTTTATTTTATTCTTTGTTTTTCCAAATAAAACTAAAGCTTTTATTTTATCATATCCTTCATAAGCTAAAGGTTCAAAAGGTATGTTTTTATCATAACCACCAGCTAAAAGTATTACTGGTTTTTCAAAAGCTTTTAAACCTGCTAAAGTTCTTGTAGGACTTGAAGCTATAGAATCATTATAATATCTAACGCCATTAACCTCTCTTATAAATTCACATCTATGATTTACTCCACTAAATGTTTCAGCTACAAATTTCATTGTACTTATGGATACTTCATCATATACTGCTAAAAATGCTGCTAGGTAATTTTCTACATTGTGCATGCCTTTTATTATTATATCTTCTTTTTTACATACTTCTTTTCCATGAACATATAATTTACCTTCTTTGTAATAAGCATCTTCTCCCTCTACTTTCTTTGAGCTAAACTTAAAAACCTTTCCTTTTGCTTCTTTATCTAGAACTTTGGTTATTTCATTTTCATCATTTATTACTAAGATATCATTTTCTTTTTGATATTTAAAAACATTTTTCTTAGCATCAATATATTCTTGCATATCTTTATGCATATCCAAATGATTTGGAGTTATATTAGTAACTACTGCTACATCAATTTCAACATCCATTGTCATAAGTTGAAAACTTGATAATTCTAAAACAACCTTATCATTTTCTGTTATTTCTTCAATATTTGAAAATAATGGAGTGCCTATGTTTCCTCCAGTCCAAGTTTTATATCCTTCTTTAGATAATAACTTAGATATTATTGTTGTAGTTGTTGTTTTACCATCACTACCAGTTACACCATACACTTTAGCTTTACAATATCTTACGAACTCTTCCATCTCTGAAGTAATATATGCACCTTGATTTTTGCATCTAACTAAAGCTTCGCTATCTATTCTCATAGATGGTGTTTTAAAAACAACCTCAAACCCAGTTAATCTATCTAAATAACCTTCTCCAAGTTCTAATTTTACTCCTAATTCTTCAAATTCCTTTGCAACTTCTCCTAAATCCTCAAAGGATTTCATATCAAAAGCAGTAACTTTAGCCCCTAACTTAACTAGGAATTTTATAAGAGGTATATTACTTACTCCAATACCTACAACTGCTACATTTTTTCCCTTTATAAATTCTTTAAACTCTTTAAAGTCTCTCTTCATTTTGTGGCCTCCAAAATTTTTACCAATTTTAATAATGGTTTTTTATAATTCTATCCCATTTCTTTCTAATTATAACACTATGAAAAACTCCATTCCATATTATTATAACTTATTCAAAAGCATTCTATTTTGTTATTTTATAAAAATATTCATGTTATAATAAATTATTAATCTATCTTTAATCATATTGTTTAAAATAAATTTGTAAATTATAATTATTAATTAATAATCATTTTAGGATAAATAAAGGTAATTTTTATATCTAAGAAATCCTTATATAAAAGATTTAGGTGGGAGGATTAATATGAATAATATAATAGAAAAAGCGAAAAAAACTCATAGTCTTTCAAGAGATGAAATAATATCCTTATTAAAAGATGATTCTATAAATAAAGAACTTTTTAAAGCTGCTGATGAAGTTAGAAAAGAATATCTTGGTGATGAAGTTCATTTAAGAGGACTTATAGAGTTTACAAATATATGTAAAAGAAATTGTATGTACTGTGGACTTAGAAGAGATAACAAAAATATCGAAAGATATAGACTATCCCATGAAGAAATCCTAGATTTCGCAAAAAAAGCTGTAAGTTATGGATATAAAACTTTAGTACTTCAAGGTGGAGAGGATGATTATTTTACTGTAGAACGTTTAGTTCCTATAATAAAAGACCTTAAAGCTTTAGGTGTTGCTTTAACTTTAAGCATAGGGGAAAGGTCTTTTGAGGATTATGAAGCTCTAAAAAAAGCTGGTGCAGATAGATTCCTTTTAAGAATAGAAACTACTGATAGAGAATTATATGAAAAATTAGACCCAGGAATGAGCCATGAAAATAGAATTCAATGTTTAAAAAATTTAAGGAAATTAGGTTTTGAAGTTGGAAGTGGGTGTCTTGTTGGACTTCCAGGACAAAAAATAGAATCTTTAGCAGATGATATTTTATTTTTTAAAGAACTTGATGTTGATATGAATGGAGTAGGTCCCTTTATTCCAAATGAAGATACTCCACTAAAAGATGCAGAAGGTGGACAATTTATCCTTGCTTTAAAGGTTATGTCTATAATTAGATTACTTTTACCTGATATAAATATCCCTGCTACTACAGCTATGGAAACTTTAAATAAACAAGGAAGAGTAATAGCACTTCAATGTGGTGCAAATGTAGTTATGCCAAATGTTACAGAAGGAGATTATAGAAAACTTTATGCTCTATATCCTGGTAAGATTTGTACTGGAGATACTCCTGCACATTGTAGAGGATGTATAACAGGTAAAATAAGAGGAATTGGTAGAATAGTTTCTGATGGCCCTGGATTTAGAGCTAATGGTTCTAAACCTAAAAGCAGATAATACCTAAATAGCATAAATAAATTTTTATTATTTTAGGATAACCTAGATATATCTAAGTTATCCTATTATTTTTATGTTATTAATTTTATATTTAATTACTTTTACAAAATTCATCTATAGCATATGCAACTTTTTTACTATTTGCAACAGCTTCAACTACAGTTTTAGGACCACTTACAACATCTCCTGAAGCAAATACTCCTTTAAGTGTTGTTATACCCTTTTCATCTGTTACCACTAATCCATATTTATCAGTAGAAATTTCTTTGCTTGTTGAAACTATATTATCTCTTGGTGCTTGGCTTATTGCAACTATTATTGAGTCGCACTTAAATACATCTTCGCTTCCTTCTAAAGTTTTAAAAGATACTCTTCCATCTTTAGATATTACTCTTTCTGTTTTTATGTACTTTACTCCATCTTCATAAATTTCTAATGGAGCTTTATATAATTCAAATTTAACACCATCTTCTTTAGCCTCTTCTATTTCAACTTTAGTAGCTGGCATATCTTCAAAACTCTTTCTATAAAGAATATATGTATCTGCACCATTTCTTTTTGCAGTTCTTGCAGCATCCATTGCTACATTTCCAGCACCTATTACAACTACTCTTTCTCCAAGATTATAGGATTTTGGTGCTTTTAAGTAATCTATAGCATAATGAACATTTCCTAATGTTTCTCCTTTAACATTTAAGGTTTTAGGATTCCAAACTCCTGTAGCTATAAATATGGCTTTGTACCCATCACTTTTTAACATATCTAAAGTTATTACTTTACCTATTAAAGTATTAGGTCTTATTTTTACATTTAACTTAATAAGTGCTTCTTCATACTTATCTATTATCTCTCTAGAAAGTCTAAACTCTGGTATTCCGTATCTTAATACCCCACCAATTTTATCATTTTCATCAAATATTGTTACCTGATATCCCTTTTTAGCTAGTATAAAGGCTGCTGTTATCCCTGCTGGACCTCCACCTATTATTGCAATCTTATCTTCTAGAATAGTATCTTGAGTAAGATTTATATCCTCTAGAAATTCCTCTGATATTTCTTTTTCTATTTCACTAAAGTTTACAGGTCTATCCTTTATTCCCTTTATGCAATTTCCTTTGCATTGATTCTCATGAGGACATACTATAGAACAAACCACAGATAAAGGATTGTTCTCAAATAAAATTTCCCCAGCTTCTTTTATTCTATCCTCTTTAAATAATTCTATTATCTCTGGAATAGGTGTGTTTATAGGGCAATTTGCCTTACATCTTGGATTTTTACACATTAAACATCTTGAAGCTTCTTCTTTCAAACTTTGCTCATTTACCATCATTTTTAATTAACCCCCTGATTTCTTAACAAGCTATAAATTTTATTCATTGTTTCATAATATGATATATTATTAAAATAATTTAGTAAAGTAGTTTATTTAAAAATCAAATATTTTCCTATAGGCATACATTTAGCATTAGCTCCATGTCCTAATTCCTCAGTTTTTAATATTGGAATATTAATCTCACCTATAACTCTTTTTAATATATTAAAAATATCTGGTTTTAAATTATCCTTTTCCATTTCTGTAAATTCCCCTAAAATTAATCCTTTTATCTCTTTAAATACACCTAAATTTTTATATTGTGTAAGATAAGTTACCATCTTAGCTGAATTTCCACTAAAACTTTCTAAAAATAATATTTTATCTTTAAAATTTGGCATATATTCTGTACCTGCTAATTTTAATAGACATCTTATATTTCCTCCAACAACTTCTCCTTCAAGGTAACTTCCATTTATCCATATATAATTTATATTGAATATATCATTTTTACCTTCTATAAAAGAGGATTTAAAATCACCTAACTGCTCCTTAGCACAATTTCCTATTAAATTTCTTAATTGATAATTGTAAGTAGGTATAGAAGTCTTTTTATATATAGCATTAAGTAATACTGTTAAATCACTATATCCAAAGAAAGGTTTAGGATTTTCTTTTATTAATTCAAAATTTAGAAATTCTAAAACTTCATTAGCTAAATCGCCTCCTGAAATATCAAAAATCATTTTTATATCTTTATTTAAAAAAAGCTTTTCTAAGGCTCTAGCTTTTTCTTCTCCTGTTCCACTAAAAAGGTTATATTCCTTTGCATATAATGTATCAGCTTCTAAAGTATTGATTCCTAATAACTTTAAGTTATCCTTTAAAGCATCTATAACAAATTTATTTCTTAAACTAATTCCATTTGAACAACTTATTATACCTATTTTATCTCCTTCATTTAAAATAACCATATTTTAATACCTCCTAAAAATAATTATAATAATACCACTTGTTTTTATAAATTTACCCACCTTAAAATATTATACAATTAAATTTAACTTATTTATAAAAAATTAGTAAGGTTCTAAATTAAATAAAAAAGCTTATAAATATTTTAAAATATTTATAAGCTTTACTTTTAATTAAAACTCTAAGCTTTTTTCAATTATAGCTTTAACATCTTCAATTTTAACTCTTTGTTGTTCCATGTTATCTCTATCTCTTACAGTTACACATCCATCCTCTAAAGTATCGAAATCAACTGTTATACAGAAAGGAGTACCAATTTCATCTTGTCTTCTATATCTCTTACCAATACTTCCTGTTTCATCATAATCAACATTAAAGTATTTGCTAAGTTCAGCGTATACTTCATCAGCTTTTTCTGATAATTTTTTAGAAAGTGGTAATATAGCAGCTTTAAATGGTGCTAAAGCTGGGTGTAAGTGCATAACTGTTCTTACATCTACTTTTCCATTAGCTCCTTCTAACTCTTCTTCATCATAAGCTTCAACTAAGAATGCTAAAGCAACTCTATCAGCTCCTAATGATGGTTCTATAACATATGGTACATATTTTTCATTTGTTGTTGGGTCTAAGTAACTCATATCTTGTCCTGAGTGCTCAGCATGTTTCTTTAAGTCATAGTCTGTTCTATCAGCTATTCCCCAAAGTTCTCCCCAACCAAATGGGAATAAATATTCTATATCTGAAGTAGCATTTGAGTAGAAGCTTAATTCTTCTTCTCCATGGTCTCTCATTCTTATATTATTTTCATTCATTCCTAAGTTTAATAAGAAGTTCCAACAACTATCTTTCCAGTAATTAAACCATTCTAAGTCAGTTCCTGGTTTACAGAAAAATTCAAGCTCCATTTGTTCAAACTCTCTAGTTCTGAAAGTGAAGTTACCTGGAGTTATTTCATTTCTGAAAGATTTACCAATTTGAGCTATACCAAATGGTATTTTCTTTCTTGTAGTTCTTTGAACTGATTTAAAGTTTACGAATATACCTTGAGCAGTTTCTGGTCTTAAATATACTTCGTTTTTACTATCTTCAGTTATTCCTTGGAAAGTTTTAAACATTAAATTAAACTTTCTTATGTCTGTATAATTTAATTTTCCACACTTTGGACAAACTATGTTGTTTTTAACTATGTAGTCCATTAATTCTTCATTGCTCCATCCATCAGCTGTAGCAACTTCTGCTCCGTTTGCAGTCATATGGTCTTCAACTAATTTATCAGCTCTAAATCTAGCTTTACATTCTTTACAATCCATTAAAGGATCTGAAAATCCTCCAACATGACCTGATGCAACCCAAACTTCTCTATTCATTAAGATAGCTGAATCTAATCCAACATTATATTTACTCTCTTGAACAAACTTTTTCCACCAAGCTTTTTTTACGTTATTCTTAAATTCAACTCCTAATGGGCCGTAATCCCATGAGTTTGCAAGTCCACCGTATATTTCTGAGCCTGGGAATATAAATCCTCTATTTTTACATAAGGCTACTATTTTATCCATAGTTTTTTCTACTGCCATATTACAATTACCTCCATCTAAATTAAATAAATTATTTTATATTAATTCTTCACTTTATAAAGAACTTTAAACTTCCTTGAAAAATATTTCTAACAGCTTTTATTAACTGCTAGAAATACTTATTCTAGATTAACAGCCTAAGGGCTTTATATAAATAAAAAAAGCCATTACATTCAAAGGGACGAAATAAAATTCCGCGGTTCCACCCTTTTTAGCAAAAGCTCATCTCTCACAATAATTGTACTCAAAAGCTCCCTTCATTTTAAATCTTTAATAACTTACACCAACCGCTATCTCTCTAAAAAAGATTTTAAAACTACTCTTCTTTATCATAGTACTTATTTAGTTATATTCTTAATTTTATCAAAACTAAATTATATGTCAATAAAAAAAGAATTTATAAGCATATAAATTTATATGTTTATAAATTCTTTCTAAGCTAATTTTAAGCAAAAAAAATGGCTCCTCGGAGAGGACTCGAACCTCCAACCTATCGGTTAACAGCCGAGTGCTCCACCATTGAGCTACCGAGGAACATTTACAAATTTATTATACCATATTTGAAATAAAATACAATAGTTTTTTCATAAAATTTTATAAAAAAGTCTAATTTTTTAAATTAACTTCTAAGTATAAAAAAATATATTTTAATATAATTTTCTTTATAAAAATATAGGACACTTTTAATCTTTAATTATCAATTGAAAGTGTCCTTATTTAAAAATTATTTTTGAATACTAGTATAATTTTGCTCCTGCAGGAATTCTATCATCAACCATAAGAAGGTTAAGTCCTTCACGACCATCTTCTTCATGTACTGCTGAAATTAACATACCTTCTGAAGCTATACCCATCATTTTTCTTGGTGGTAAGTTTACAATAGCAATTGCTGTTTTACCAACAAGTTCTTCTGGTTCATAATACTCATGAATACCACTTAAAATAACACGGTCTTTACGTTCTCCATCATCTAATGTAAACTTTAAAAGCTTTTTAGATTTAGGAACTGCTTCACAAGCAAGAATTTTAACTGCACGATAATCAGATTTAGCAAATGTTTCAAAATCAATCATATCTTTAAAGATAGGCTCTATTTTTACATTTGAAAAATCTACTTTTTCTTTTTCTACTGGAGTAGAGGAAACAACTTTTTCTTCATTTTTAACTTCAATTTTTGAAGAACCTTGTGGTTTCATTGTTGGGAATAAAATTACGTCTCTTATTGATGAAGAGTTAGTTAAGAACATTATCATTCTGTCTATTCCAATTCCTAATCCACCAGTTGGAGGCATACCAGTTTCTAAAGCACTCATGAATTCTTCATCTAACATGTATGCTTCATCATCACCGTATTCTCTTTCTCTAGCTTGTTGTTCAAATCTTTCTCTTTGAACTATTGGGTCGTTAAGCTCTGAGTATGAGTTACACACTTCTCTACCATATACAAATCCTTCAAATCTCTCAGTAAACATTTCATTTCCTCTTTTTTTCTTAGTAAGAGGTGATATCTCTACTGGATAATCTGTTAAGAAAGTAGGTTGTATTAACTTATCTTCTCCATACTCTTCAAATAACATATTTAAAACTTCACCTTTAGTAACTTTATCTAATGGTTTAGGGAATTCTAAATTCTTTTCTTTAGCTATTTCTCTAGCTTCCTCATCACTCTTTATTTCATTGAAGTCTATACCTGCAAATTCTTTAACAGCATCTACCATAGTTAATCTTCTCCATGGTGGTGTAAAGTCTATTTCAGTTCCTTCATACATAACTTTTGTTGAACCATTTACTTTTTCACATACATATGCAATCATATTTTCCATGATTTCCATCATATCATTATAATCTGCATAAGCTTCATATAGTTCTATAGCAGTAAATTCAGGGTTGTGTCTTACAGAAACACCTTCGTTTCTAAAATTTTTACCCATTTCATAAACTTTTTCAAATCCTGCAACTATTAATCTTTTTAAGTATAATTCTGTTGCTATTCTTAAATACATATCTATATCTAAAGCATTGTGATGAGTTATGAAAGGTCTAGCAGCAGCACCACCAGCTATTGGTGAAAGAATTGGTGTATCTACTTCTAAAAATCCTCTATTATCTAAGAATTCTCTTATAGCTTTTATTATTTGTGATCTTTTAATAAAAGTATCCTTAACTTCTGGATTTGTTATTATGTCTACTTCTCTTTGTCTGTATCTTAAATCTGGGTCTTTTAAACCATGCCACTTTTCTGGTAATGGTTTTAATGACTTACATATTAATTCAAAAGAAGTTACCTTAATAGAAACCTCTCCCATTTTTGTTTTAAATACTTCACCTGTTGCAGCAACCCAGTCTCCTAAGTCAAAAGATTTAAATTCCTTTAAAGCTTCTTCTCCAACATTATCAATTTTAATGAACAATTGAATTTTTCCTGGTAAATCTGCTAAATCAGCAAATACAACTTTACCTTGACCTCTTTTTGACATAAGTCTTCCAGCAACTTTTACTTCTTTGCCTTCTAACTCTTCAAAATTGTTTTTTACATCAGCAGAAGAATGTGTTCTTTCTACCTTGTATACATCAAATGGGTCCTTACCAGCTTCCTGTAAATCTGAAAGCTTTTGTCTTCTTAACATTTCTTGTTCACTTAATTGATCTTCGGCTTCGTGAATATTTATTTCCTCATTTGACATTTAAAAATCCCTCCATCTATAAATTATCTATCTTCTTATTCCAAGAATTTCGAACTTAGTAGTTCCTCCTGGTACTTCTATATCTACAACATCTCCAACTTTTTTACCCATTAATCCTGAACCAACTGGTGATTCATTTGATATTTTATAGTTCATTGGATCTGCTTCTGCTGAACCAACTATTGAATACTCAACTTCTTCATCAAAATCAAAGTCCATAACCTTAACTATTGATCCAACTGTAACTATATCTGTTGATATTTCAGATTCATCAACAACAACAGCATTTTTAAGCATGTTTTCTAATTGAATTATTCTACCTTCAGTGAAAGCTTGCTCATTTTTAGCCTCATCATATTCTGAATTTTCACTTAAATCTCCGTATCCTAAAGCAACTTTTATCTTTTCAGTTATTTCTTTTCTTTTTACTGTTTTAAGATATTCTAATTCATCTTCTAACTTTTTAACACCTTCATAAGTCATGATATGTTTTTTTTCGCTCATTTTCTTTCTCCCCTTTGAACATATTATTATAATATCATATTTAAACTTAACCTGTTAATATACAATTCATAAAAACTTTAAGATTATTAAGCCTAATTATTCAAATTATTATAATTCTTAAAGATTATTATGTCAAACCATATATTAAATAAGATATATTCCACTAAATAAAAAAGCATTATTTAGCTTTCATTCTCACCTTTATTTGTATAAATTAAACATTTAACCTTTAACTAATGATTTATTATATCCACCTATATACCCATTTATGATAGATATTATAAATTATTTTTCATTAAATATTCTTTATACTCTTTAAGTATATCCATTATTTTTTCTGGATTTGCTTCTAAATTTAATTTATTCTTAATTTCAGTACAGTTATTTAGTCCTTTTATATACCAAGCTGCATGTTTTCTCATTTCTCTTACAGCTTTATACTCTCCATCATATTTAAGAGCTAAATTATAATGTCTTATACACATATCTATTTTCTCCTCAGGAGTTGGAATATAAACTTCTTCACCATTTAACTTCTGAACTATTTGCTTAAAAATCCAAGGATTTCCCATACTTCCCCTAGCAACCATAATTCCATCACAATTGCTTTGTTTTGTAAGGTTTAGAGCATCCTCTGCTGTAAATACATCTCCATTCCCTATAACAGGAATATTTACGGCTTCTTTAACCTGTCTTATTATATCCCAATTAGCCTTACCTTCATACATTTGAGCTCTAGTTCTTCCATGAACAGCAATAGCATCTACTCCTGCTTCTTCCATAACTTTAGCAAACTCAACAGCATTTATGTGTTCATCATCAAAACCCATTCTAAATTTAACAGTTACAGGTTTTGTTGCAACCTTTTTAATACTGCTCATAATTTCATAAGCTAATTTAGGTTCTTTCATTAAAGCTGAGCCTTCACCATTTTTAACTATCTTAGGTGCAGGACATCCCATGTTAACATCTATTATACATATATCATCATTTGTATTAAAATGTTTCTCAGTGACATAAGCCATTATCTTAGGATCATTTCCAAACATCTGACAAGATACAGGTTTCTCTTCATCTGAAATTCTCATCAATTCTTTTGTATTCTCACTTCCATAGTATAATGCCTTTGCACTAACCATTTCAGTGCAAACAATTCCAGCCCCCATTTCTTTGCATAATCCTCTAAAGGATATGTCTGTAACCCCTGCCATAGGTGCTAAAAAAACATTATTGTCTAAAACTATGTTTGATATTTTCATTACTTTCTACTCCTTGTTTTTCTCGTAAAGAATCTTAAGTCCTTCTAAAGTTAATTTACGATCTACTTCATCAATTACATCCGTTTCGCTATAAACAAGTTTAGCTAGCCCTCCTGTAGCTAATACAAATGGTTCTTTCTCTCCTAAGTCAATCATTTCTTTTTTCATACGCTTTACTATATACTCAACTTTTCCAATGTACCCATAAATTATTCCAGCCTGCATACTAGTAACCGTATTTTTACAGATAACACTCTTTGGCTTTTCAAGTTCTATTCTAGGTAATTTTGCAGCTCTTTCAAATAAAGCATCTGCTGAAATTTGAATACCAGGGCATATGTTTCCACCTAAGTAATCTCCCTTTTCAGTAATTGCACAAAAAGTAGTTGCTGTTCCAAAATCTATTATTATCATAGGTTTTTTATGCTTTTCAAAAGCTGCTACAGCGTTTACTATTCTATCTGCTCCTACTTCTTTTGGATTATCATATTTTATGTTAATACCAGTTTTAATTCCAGGTCCTACTACAATCGGTTCTTTTAAAAAGCACTTTCTAACCATATTCTCTAAAGAATGCATTATATTAGGAACAACAGAAGAAATTATAATTCCTTCTACATCTTCTGGATTTAATTTAGCCTGATTAAATAATTGCATAACTTGTATTGAATACTCATCTGATGTTTTCTTAGAATCTGTAGATATTCTCCATGATGCTATATATTTATTATTATCATGAACACCTAGAACTATATTTGTATTACCTACATCTATTAATAAAATCATGTGTCTTACACCACCTTAATATAATTAAAGACAGCTAATAAAGCTGTCCGGAAAATACCATGTACCCTTTATATAACAATATTAATTTTAACAACTACTATATATTTGTCAAGCAATTACAATTACTAGTTTTCAAAATAAAAAGACCTATATGAATATTTATTAAAAATACTTATATAGGCCTTTAAAGTTATCTAAAGATTTAGAATAATCCTACTATTTCTCCATCTTCTTTTATATCCATTTTGTTAGCTGCTGGCACTTTTGGTAGCCCTGGCATTGTCATAACATCTCCAGTTAAGACAACTATAAATCCTGCACCATTTGAAACTCTAACCTCTTTAACTGTAATATCAAAATTTTCTGGTCTTCCTAAAAGACTTGGGTTATCTGATAAAGAATACTGAGTTTTTGCCATACATATTGGAAGCTTATCTAAATTAAACTTTTCAATTTCGGCTATTTGTTTAAGAGCTTGTGGAGTATAATTTACTCCTTTTCCTCCATATATAGTTTTAACTATTTTTAATATTTTTTCCTTTATAGGTTCCTCTGCACTATAAATCATTTCAAAATTTGAAGGTTCAGTTTCAATTGTTTTTATAACTTTATTTGCTAAATCAATTCCACCTTCTCCGCCTTTTTCCCAAACCTCTGTTAAACTAACCTCTACCTTAACTTTCTTACAGAAATCTTCTATTGCTTTAATTTCCTCATCTGAATCTGTTATAAATTTATTTATAGCTACAACAACTGGTACCTTGTAAGATTTTATATTTTCTATTTGTTTTTCTAAATTCTTAATTCCCTTATTTAAAGCTTCAACATTTGGTATGTTTAACTCATCTTTTTTAACACCACCATGATGTTTTAAAGCTCTTATAGTAGCTACTAAAACTACACAATCTGGTTTTAAATTTCCATATCTACATTTTATATCTAAGAATTTTTCCGCACCTAAGTCTGCTCCAAATCCAGCCTCTGTTATTGTTATATCACTAACTTTTAAAGCTGTTTTAGTTGCTATTATAGAATTACATCCATGAGCTATATTAGCAAAAGGTCCTCCATGAATTATAGCTGGAGTATTTTCTAAAGTTTGTACTAGATTTGGCTTTATAGCATCTTTCATAAGTAAAGCCATAGCACCTTCAACTTGTAAGTCTTTTGCATAAACTGGCTCTCCCTCTAAGTTATATGCAACTAAAATATTTCCCATTCTTTCTTTTAAATCTTCTAAATCACTTGCTATACATAATATAGCCATTATCTCTGATGCAACAGTAATCATAAATCCATCTTCTCTTAAGAATCCATTAGCCTTGCCACCTAGGCCAACAACTATTTCTCTTAAAGCTCTATCATTCATATCCATAACTCTTTTAAAAACAACTCTTCTTGAATCTATTCTTAACTCATTTCCTTGATGAATATGATTATCTATAGCTGCACATAAAAGGTTGTTTGCAGAAGTTATTGCATGCATATCTCCTGTAAAATGAAGATTTATATCCTCCATAGGAACTACCTGTGAATATCCTCCGCCAGCTGCTCCACCTTTAATTCCAAAAACAGGTCCTAATGATGGTTCTCTTAAAGCTATAACTGCATTTTTACCTATTTTATTTAAAGCTTGTCCTAAACCTACTGTAACTGTAGATTTCCCTTCTCCTGCTGGAGTTGGATTTATAGCTGTAACTAAAACAAGTTTACCTTCTTTATTATTTTCTAATTTCTTTATAGCATCTAAAGATATTTTACATTTATATTTTCCATAAAACTCTATGTCATCTTCTGTAAGTCCTATTTTCTTAGCAATGTTTATAATTAGCTCCATCTTAGCACTTTGTGCTATTTCAATATCATTTTTCATAAATCCGCACCTCATTCCAAAGTAATCTAATTACTATTATACCCATATTTTCTTAAAAAACAAAGGATTTTATCGAACATTTAATTATTTTTTAAAATAAATCATTCGTATTTATATTGTATAATTGGTACAATTATTAAAATAAAAAAGGTGCTTTTAAAAGCACCTTTTTATTATGAATTCTCAAATATTTCTCTAAATTCATCTCCATCAATTTTTTCTTTTTGAAGTAATGCATCTGTAACTGCATTTAGCTTACTTATATTTTCACTTAACATAATTTCAGCTCTATTGTAAGCTTCATCAATTAATTTTTTAATTTCCTCATCTATTTTAGCACTAGTTTCTTCACTTATATTGCTACTCTTACCAATATCTCTACCTAAGAATACTTCTCCGCCATCACCATTTCCAAATGATATAGGACCAATTACATCACTCATTCCATATTCCATAACCATACTTCTTGCAATATGACTGGCTCTATCTATATCATTTTTAGCTCCAGCACTTATATCACCAATAACTAATTTTTCTGCAACTCTTCCACCTAAAAGTTCTACCATCTTATCTTTAAGCTGTTTTTTAGATGTATGAGTTCTATCTTCATCTGGTAAATTCATTGTATAACCAGCTGCCATACCTCTTTGTATTATACTTATTTCATGAACTGGATCTGCATATTCTAAAAGATTACTTACAACAGCATGACCTGATTCGTGTACTGCAGTAATTCTTCTGTCATATTCACTAACAACCCTGCTCTTTTTCTCAGGACCTGCTATTACTCTTGTTATAGCTTCTTCAATATCAGTCATATCTATACTATTTTTTCCACATCTTACAGCTAATAAAGCAGCTTCATTAGTTAAATTTTCAAGGTCTGCACCACTAAATCCTGGTGTCATTTTTGCTAAGACACTTAAATCAACATCATCTGATAAATGCTTGTTTCTTGTATGAACTTTTAAAATTTCTTCTCTACCTTTAACATCTGGTAATCCAACTAAAATTCTTCTATCAAATCTACCAGGTCTTAATAATGCTGGGTCTAAGATATCTGGTCTATTTGTTGCGGCAATCATAATTATACCTTCATTAACTCCAAATCCATCCATTTCAACTAAAAGTTGATTTAAAGTTTGTTCTCTTTCATCATGACCACCACCAACACCTGCACCTCTTTGTCTACCTACAGCATCTATTTCATCTATAAATATTATACAAGGAGCATTTTTCTTAGCCTGTTCAAATAAATCTCTTACTCTTGAAGCACCAACACCTACAAACATCTCAACAAAATCTGAACCAGATATACTAAAGAAAGGAACACCAGCTTCTCCTGCTATTGCTTTCGCAAGGAGTGTTTTACCTGTTCCTGGAGGACCAACTAAAAGAACTCCCTTAGGTATTCTTGCTCCCATTTCTATATATCTTTTTGGTTGTTTTAAGAAGTCAACAATTTCCTCTAATTCTCCTTTTTCTTCATCAGCACCAGCAACATCTTTGAAAGTAACTTTATTACTATCTAAGTTAGCCATTTTTGCCTTACTTTTACCAAAATTCATTACGCCCCTATTTCCACCATTATTCTGGGCTTGTTGACTAAACATGAATAAAGCAAATAATATAACTCCCACTATAAGTATTGTTGGAAGGATGCTAATCCAAATTCCCATATTATTTGGAGGTGTATATTTAATTACTGTATCTATACCTTTATTATCTTGTAAAAGATTATCTAGCATTTGATTTGAAACATAAGAAGTAAATCTTTTTCCATCTTTCATTACACCATCAACGACCATTTTATCTTCTTTTATAGTCATTGTTTCAATCTTATTCTCTACATATGCCTCTTTAAAATCTGTATATGATATTACTTTTCCTTGAGTTCCATTTCTATAAAAAGCAAATGCAAACATAAGAATTATAGCTAATATAGCTAAATAAGTAATTACATTTTGTACTTTTTTCATCTCTATGCCCCCCTTCTCTGACCATTATTTTTTAATTTATTTCAAAATAAAATTATAATATATTTTTACAATAGTTTTTAATTATTTATTGTAAATCTCTTCTTTTAAGGCACCAATAAAAGGTAAGTTTCTATATTTTTCAGCATAATCTATACCATAACCAACTATAAATTCATCTGGTACATCAAATCCTTTATATTTTGCTGAAACATTTGAAGTTCTTCTTGCTTCTTTATCTAATAAAGCAACTATCTCTATACTAGCAGCTTTTCTAGCTTTTAAATATTCTAAAAGATAGCTTAAAGTAGTTCCTGTATCAACTATATCTTCAACTATAAGTACATGTTTATTTTCTATATCACTATCTAAATCCTTTAAAATTCTAACAACTCCTGAAGTTTGAGCTGAATTTCCATAACTTGAAACAGCCATAAAATCTATTTCACAAGGAATATCTATATTCTTTATAAGGTCTGATGTAAATACTACAGAACCCTTTAATATTCCTACAACTAATAAATCTTTTCCTTCATAATCCTTACTTATTTCCTTAGCCATTTCCTTTACACGCTTAGCTAATTCTTCCTCTGAGTATAAAACTTTTTTAATGTCATCTTTTATGTATTTTGCCATACTAACTTTCCTTTCCTTTATAGATAATTTTAATTACCCTTTTAGTTTTATTTGTAACTTTAAATGTATCACTTACATTTAAGCCTACAATCCAAGATATCTCATTATTAAATAAGACTAAAGGTATAAAATCTCTTTTCTCTTTAGGTATTTTATTATTTATAAAAATATCTTTTAGCTTTTTAGTGTTTTTCATCCCTAAAGGAATTATCTTATCCCCTTCTCTTCTAAATCTAATGTCTATATTGGAAATTTTATCATAATCAAAAGACTTTATAAATCTATCTTTTGAAAATTTCTCACCCTTTTTAAAATCTTCTAATATAAATTCATAAGTGCCTAAAAGACTATCTTTTATTATAACCTGTTTTTTTTCCTCTAATTCTTTTCTAAAATTATTTAAAGTTATACATTTATCTTCTTTTAAAGAATCTTTTTTAAGCAAACTTATTCTTATTTTTCCATATTCATTTGAAGCTATTACTCCATTTGTAATATTAATCTTTTTTCCTGTTTTTCTATACTTTAAAGCTATTATGTCCTTAATATGCTTTAGCTCAAAGTTATTATTTTTTGAACTTACTTCAACTAAAGCTCTTTTTATAATTCTTGTTAAAAGTGCTTCCTTCTCTGAAAAAGCCTCTTCTTTTATCAAGATACTATTATCTTCTCTTACACAAAATTTAGAAAAACGTTTATTAACTTCCTCTGTAATAAACTCTACGTCTTTACTACAACTATAAGCTAATCTATTTAATGTGTTTATTATATCCTTATTAAAATTTTCTTCTATAAAAGGTATAGCCTTAAGTCTTATCTTATTTCTAGAATAAACTTCTTCTAAATTAGTTTCATCTATTCTAGGATTTAAATTATTTATTTCACAATACTTTTCTATTTCTTCTCTATTTAAAATAAGTATAGGTCTTATAAATATTTTGTCTCTAACAGGCTTAATTCCAACTAATCCTTCTATTCCAGTTCCTCGTAAAGCCCTCATAATAACGGTTTCTGCTTGGTCATTAGCATTATGTGCTATAGCTATTTTATCTAAAGAATATATATCTTTTAACTCTGAAAAGAATTTATATCTTTCCTCTCTTCCTGCCATTTCCGTTGAAATATTCTTTTCTTTACTTATTTTATTTATATCTACTCTTTTTATAAAACATTTTATATTTAAATTTGCACAAAGCTCTTTAACGTAAGCTTCATCTTCTAAGGCACTTTCTCCTCTTAAACAATGATTGACATGGGCTGCATATACTTCTATTTTTAATAAATCTTCAAGTTCTTTCAAAATATGAAGTAAACATACTGAATCTGGACCTCCTGATAAAGCTACTAAAACCTTATCTCCACTTTCAATCATGGAGTTCTCTTTTATAAAATTTATAACCTTTTTCTTCATTGTAATTCACTCCATAAATATTATATTTTGCCCTAATATTATAACACATAAAAAAACTCTTATGTTCTTAAAAAGTTCGTATAATTAAATTTAATTGTCAAAATAAAGGAAAGTGTATAAGAATTTGTTATTTAAAATAAACTAAGTGATTTAATAAATTTTAATTCTTATACACTCTAAACTCTAATTTAAAGCAAAAATTTTAGATATGACAACTGTCATGTCATCCTTAGCCTTTCCTCCACTTAATTCCTTTGCCTTTTCTAAAATTGCTATTGAAAGTTCTTTAGGTTGTCTATATTTAGTATTCTTTAAAAATTCAATTAACCAAGTAGTATCAAAACTACCATCACCTTTAATGTCTAAAACACCATCACTTATACTAACTATTATATCTCCATTTCCTACTTGTTTTTCTACTGTATCTACATCAGGTTCCTCTAAAACTCCAAAAGGAAGAGTATTAGAATTTATAACTTCAACTTTGCTTCCTCTTTTTATAAAACTCTCTATAGCTCCAACTTTCATAAATTTAGCTATGCCTGTATACAAATCTATTTTATTCATATCTAGGGTTGAGAACTTTTCATCCTCACTAAATTTTATACTCATTATAGAATTAACAGCATCAATTGCTATTTTTTCATCAAAGCCAACTTCCATAAACTTTTCTATTATCTCAACAGAAATCTTACTTTCAAGTCCTGCTTCTGGTCCTGAACCCATTCCATCTGATATTACTGTTATATAATTACCATCTCTTGTTCTTCCATAAGAATAAGAATCCCCTGTAAATTTTTCTCCCTCTTTTGTAGCTACAGCAACATGAGAGTTAACATGATATTTTGGTGCCTCTTCTATTATTACTTCACACATATTATTTTTACTATTTATATTACAACCTTCACTTAATATGCTCATAGTTTTACCTAGGGTTTCATTAATTATTGGTAAAACAGTTTTTACACAACTTTGAGACCCCATACAATTTTCTAATTGCATTTTTATTTTTATTCTTCCATTTTTATCGTTATAGCATATTAAATTTCCAAAGTTTACACCATATTTTAAAAGAGATTTTTTTATGCTTTTTTCTATATCAGTACATAAATGAAGTTCATTGCCAAACTCATCTACTATTTCATTTATTGTAATTGACATATTATTTATGTGATTTGATAAAATTTTTCTTCCTTCTCCTAATCTACTCTTTAAAGTTTCATTTACCATATAAATATTCATTGTATCCTCTAAATTTTTTACTAAAGCATATTTTTTAATACACTTCTTTTCTAACTCATGAGGAAATTCTCTTGAATTATTTTCATAATTTCTTATTAAATCTGAAAAAGCATTATAGGTTTGATGAAGTTCCCTCTTCCAACACATATATCTCATATCACAATCACTACAAGTTCTATCTGATAAATTTTCTACTAAAGCATTTCCTTTGCTTTTTATAGCTAACTTATCATTTACCACTAGATTATTTAAGGATTTTCCCATTAAGGATAAAACATCTGTAAAGTCTTTTAATCTCTCTGTTAATTCATCTTTTATTTCTGAAAATCTAACTTCACTAAAATGCCCAACCTTTTTATCTTTATTTATTTCTAAAGAAATCTTCTGATATATTCTTTTTGGAATTAATAAAAATATAAATGTTCCAACTAAACTTTCAATAAATAAAACATCACTAAATACACCTGAGTAAAGGGTTACTATTATAAAAATTATGTTAAATGATAATGCTGTAAAAAGCTTACCTGATTCTCTAAAAATACCTGCAACTAAGCCACAAGCACCATAAATAGCTATATTCTCTAATAAATTCCCAGTTGCAAACCCTAATATTATCCCCATAGTTATTCCTGCACCAGCTCCCATATTTGTATCTGATATAAATGCTAAAGCTACTATAAATAATATAGCTACTATATTTCTTATACTAATATCACTTATGGATATACTTCCTATACCAACAATTAATAAGCACAAGAATAGTTCTATACTTACAATTTCATCTATTGAAAAAAAGTGTTGTGTATTAATTTCTTCTATACATTTTAAGGTATAACTAACCACATAATATATTGGAAACACTAAAGCAGTAACAGATATTGCACTTATTAAACTTAAAACAATATCTCCCTCTTTAAATAAAACCCCATAAATAAGCAAACCTAAAAATACCATTGTAAAGCTCAATATATTTCTAATTTTTTTATTTACCTTGCTCATAGAAATTATTGTAATTACAGTAGATATTATTATGTAAGCTGGAAAATTAATAACTTTATTAAATAAGGTAACGTAACCTATTACAACACCTATACTTGAAGCCAAAATATATTTTTTATCATAGTTTGTTATGGCAATTAAATATGCTAATCCAAAGGGAGCTAATACTTGAGCTACTCCAAAAGTCATATCTAAATAAACCCTACTTATTAAAACTCCTGCCACCATAGCTATAATAAGCCCTATAGTAGAGACTTCTATTTTCATCTTATTTTTTATTTCATTAGAATCTTTTATTCTTTTGTAATTATCAATCTTAACTCCACATTGCATAGTTATCCTCCTAACCTTCTATCTTTATCAACATTATAGCAAGATTATAAGGAAAATTTTGTAAATTAATAGAGGGATTTTTTATTTTTTTAAGACATCAAAAAACATTTTTTTATTTGCTTATATTACTTTTATTATAATTTTATAATTTAATTACCAGTTTATTGGAAATAATTTTATACGAATAGCATTTTTTAGAATATTATCGTTTTTATATATAATTTTTTTGTTGAATAAGATATGATTTTATATAAATAAATATTTATATAAAAATAAAAACTCATCTTTAAAAGATGAGTTTTTGGTGCCGAAGACCGGAATCGAACCGGTACGATGTGTTAGCATCGCAGGATTTTAAGTCCTGTGCGTCTGCCAGTTCCGCCACTTCGGCATGTATTAAATTTAAATGGTAGCGGGAACAAGATTCGAACTTGCGACCCTTCGGGTATGAACCGAATGCTCTAGCCAGCTGAGCTATCCCGCCATATGGTTGCGGGGGCAGGACTTGAACCTACGACCTTCGGGTTATGAGCCCGACGAGCTACCAGCTGCTCCACCCCGCGATATTATTGGTGCCGAAGACCGGAATCGAACCGGTACGATGTGTTAGCATCGCAGGATTTTAAGTCCTGTGCGTCTGCCAGTTCCGCCACTTCGGCATGTATTAAATTTAAATGGTAGCGGGAACAAGATTCGAACTTGCGACCCTTCGGGTATGAACCGAATGCTCTAGCCAGCTGAGCTATCCCGCCATATGGTTGCGGGGGCAGGACTTGAACCTACGACCTTCGGGTTATGAGCCCGACGAGCTACCAGCTGCTCCACCCCGCGATATTATTGGTGCCGAAGACCGGAATCGAACCGGTACGATGTGTTAGCATCGCAGGATTTTAAGTCCTGTGCGTCTGCCAGTTCCGCCACTTCGGCATGTCATGGTGTTTCCCAACGACAAGATTTATTATACATAAGCCTTAGCATACTGTCAACATATTTTTTTATTTTTTTTATAAAATTTATTAAATATATTAATAAACCCTTATAAAATCTAAGTTCTCACATAAAAATAAATTGCAAAAATTTATAGAAAAACTAAGCTAAATAGTATATTTTAAATTTAAAACCCCTTGGAAAATATCCAAGAGGCTCCAATCAATTATTATATTGACTTTCTTTTTCTTTGTTTTACATCTTGATGTTTCTTTACATCTTGAAGTCTTTCTTCACTATCCTTTAAAAATTTTGACATTATATCTTCAAAATTTTGTTTTGGCTTAGCTTTTTTCTCATTATTCCAATCAAAATCTGCAGGTTTAACAGATTTCTTCTTTGGTGGCATAGCTTGCTTTATTGATAAACTTATTTTTCCTTTATCATCAACTGAAATTACTTTTACCTTTACTTTGTCATCTTCTTTAAGATGCTCTCTTATATCTTTAACATAAGTATCTGCTACTTCAGATATATGAACTAAACCTGTTTTTCCTTCCACTTCAACAAACGCACCAAAGTTTGTGATGTTAATTATTCTACCATCTAATATGTTTCCTGCCATTAAGGTCATGTTTAAAAGTTTCCTCCTTAAATTTTTATAAATAAAATATATGTTATTTTTAATTAATAACCTTATTTATTTTTATTATTGTTTTCTTCAGCATTATTTTGTTTATCTTGAGGTGAATTAGAGTTAGTAATAACTTTCTCTCCTTCTTTAATCATTCCCAATCTTTCTCTTGCCATTCTTTCTATGTATTCTTCACTTGAAGATTGGTTTACCTCATCTTGTAATTTTTTATTCTTATCTTGAAGCTCTTTAAGTTGAGTTTGCTTCGCTTCTATGTTCTTATTTATTTTATTCATTGTAACTTCTTGCCTAATTACAGAAATTACTAATATAGCAATTAATATAAGTATTACCATATTTTTTAAATTAATTCTTTTTTTCACTCTTATACCCCCATACTTAAAACGGTAAGATATAAGTCTATTGTAAACACTATTATAGCTTAATTCAAGCAATTTTTACCTTATGAATTAACTTTTTAATTAGTAAAGGTATTTTTAAATGCATATCTCATATTTTTAAGTATTATTCTTATATTCTTTAATAGTATAGCAATAAATTTATGTTGTATTCTTCTAAAATATTTTGATAATGTTTTTAAGTAAATAATAAAACTTATTCCCATAAATACATAAAAATAAATCCCCATAAGTGCATAATTATACCTTAATAAAAACAAGAAAATAACTAAACTACACCAAATCCAGAAAAGTATATCCTCAAAAATTAATACAATTTTATTCTTACAAACTCCTCTAAACTCTCTATAAATATCAAATAAAAATCCAATAATAACTCCTGATAATATTGAAAGTATGATTATTTTAAACTGAATATCTATATCTAATAGCATTTTTATCACCTATTTAAAATCTTAGAAAATAATTTTCTTCTTTTTTTAACCTTTTTATTTAAATAATCAATATTACTTATAAATCCTCCTATTACAACCTCCCCATTTTGAACATCTAGTTTATTCATTTTTAATTCACTTCCTTTTATTATTAAAGGACCTAAATCTGTTTTAAGACTTATTTTTTCATCATCAAAGTTTATAACTTCATTTACTCCTGTAATAGATAAAACCTTCCTATTATCTAAGGAAAGACTACTTGTACCTTTTTTTATTTTATGTTCCTTATCTCTTTCATTCATTAAGGAATCCTCCTAAATAAAATATTTTCCTCACCCTATGATTATTCATATTAAAATAAAAAAATGACTAATATAATTTCAAATTATATTAGTCATTTTTAAATACTACTTTAAAGCTAATCATACTATTTACTTGTCTTCTTCGCCTTCTAATATTTCATACATTTCTTTAGCATTTTCTTTTCTAACATGTTCTGCTATATTTATAACTCTAGCCTTTAGAGTTCTATTTCCAAATAATATTTCTATTATATCTCCTTCTTTTATATCATTAGAAGGCTTAGCGATTTTTCCATTTATTATAACTCTTCCACTTTCACAAGCTTCTTTAGCTACAGTTCTTCTTTTTATTATTCTAGATACCTTTAAATACTTATCTAATCTCATATAAAAATCTCCTTTTAAATAAAAATATTAATAAAAAAGCCCGAGTAAAATAACTCGGGCTTTTTTAAGTTAAATTAACAAAACTTAAAATATCTAAAATTAAGCGTTAACTCTTTCTTTTAATTCTTTACCTGGCTTAAATACAGGAGCTATTGAAGCAGGTATTTTTATAACTTCTTTAGTTCTTGGGTTTCTTCCTTCTCTTTCAGCTCTTACTCTAGTTTCGAAAGTTCCAAATCCAACTAATTGAACTTTATCTCCGTTTTCTAAAGTTTCGCTAACGCTTTCTATGAATGCTTTTAAAGCTAATTCAGCATCTTTTTTAGTTAAGTTGCTTTTTTCAGCCATGCTTGTTATTAATTCTGCTTTATTCACTTTTACATCCTCCTTAAAATTCCAGTTACTTTACTGCAATAATTGTTTGCTAATTATCCAATGAACTAGCATCAACTTATATTATCATAATATATATTTCTTTCTTTGTATAGTCAATACTTTCAATTTTTGCCCTAAAAATACTGATATTTTTGCATTTTTTTTAAAATTTATTGCTTTTTATATTTTAACAAGCCATAAATTAGTAAAAACGCTTATTTTTCACTTATTTTAGCTTCTTCCCATAGTTTATCCATCTCTTCTAAAGACATATCTTTTAAATTTTTATTGTTCTTTATTGCTTGATTTTCAATGTATGAAAATCTCTTTATAAACTTTTTAATTGTTTTATCTAAAGCTAATTCTCCATCCACTTCTAAGAACCTTGCTACATTTATACATGCAAAAAGTAAATCGCCTACTTCACCTTCTATTATTGACTTATCTTCACAATTATAAACCTCTTTTATTTCTTCTAATTCTTCTTTAACTTTATCCATAGCACAATTTATATTATCCCAATCAAAGCCTACCTTTTTAGCCTTTTTTTGAACCTTATATGCTCTAGTAGTAGCTGGAAGTGATTTCGCAATACCTTCCATTTCTTCAGTTAAAGTTTTAATTCCTTTTTCCTCTTTTTTTATTTCATCCCAATTTGATAAGACTTCTTCTGAATTATCAACATTCTTATTTCCAAAAACATGAGGATGTCTGTTTATCATTTTATTTGATACTGCACCTATTACATCCATAATATCAAAGTATCCATCTTCTTTTCCTATAGAAGAATGGAATACAACTTGAAGTAAGACATCTCCAAGTTCTTCAATTAACGCCTCTTCATCCTCATTTTCAATAGCCTCTATAACTTCATAACATTCTTCTAAAAGAGCACTCTTTAAACTTTCATGAGTTTGTTCTCTATCCCAAGGACATCCTTCAGGACTTCTTAAAAATTCTATTATATCTAGTAAATCTTGAAAGTCTTTTTTATTATTTAAATCTTTAGGAATATAGATTGATGTTAAATAATCTATATCTTCCTGCCAATCTAGCTCATATAAAGGTATTTTTCTTATACTCTCTAAACCTTCAACTCCAGCTGCTCTTACAAATATTATTTCAGTATCATCTTCATATGCTTCTAAAAGCCTTAACTTAACTTCAGAAGCTATGAAATTATTATACACTTGAGTTATTATAGTCCCAACACGCTTATCTAAAATTTGATTTTTCATATCAAAGGCATCAATTATTTTAACCCCTTCTATAGGGTCTACTTGAAGTGCTTCCATCATAGCATCCACAAAGCTAACTGCTGGTAAAACTTCATAGTTAATATCTTTTTCTTTACATAATTCAATTAAATTAACTACTGACTTTTCAGCTACTAGAGGATGTCCTGGTACAGCATAGATTAAATCTTCCTCATTATTAACTTTAGTTATTAAATCCTCTGCAATATATTTATAAACTTCATCAAAATTATCATATTTTTCATAAGCATAATCATATGATTTAAACTTTATTCCTTCATCTTTTAAAAAATCAACTGTAGGATGTTTTTCTGTTCTAAAAAATATATTCTTATTGTTTTTTAACTCTTTTAATGCACCTATTGTTAAAGCTTCATAGGCACCTGGTCCTAGCCCAATTATCTTAAGCATTCCATATTCTCCTTCGCAATTTATATTAATTTTTTAGCTTTCCCTTTATTTCTTCAATACTAAAAATCTTAAGTACAAACAATGATATCATATATATAATAATACCCACAAATATAGCTATTAAGCAAGATATACTGTTCTTTTCACTATATTTTAAAGCTTGCGAATATAAATATAAAACAGTTCCAATCATTAAAATTGATGCAAATATTGGCTTTATTATTACATCTTTTATATTAGGCTTATATTTAAATCTCTTTTTCATATATAAAAGATTTAATAATACTACTAGAGAATAAGATATTATTGTTGCTATTACAGCACCATAAATATTTAAAGATTTTATAGGTATTAAAGTAATTGTTAAAACAATTTTTAATATACATCCTATAAACAGATGAAGAACAGGTCTATAGTAATAACCCATACCTTGTAGAATAGATGTTGTTATTTGTGTTCCAACTAAAAATGGAATACTTATTGATAAATATTTTAATATCATAAATCCATCAGCTTTCCCTGGAAATAAAAGATTCATTATAGGTTCTGCCATGAAAAACAGCCCTAAAAAGCAAGGAATTGAAACTATCATACATAGTTTCATTGTAGTATCTATTTTTTCTTTAACTTGAAATTTATCTTTAAGAATATACAATTCAGAAATTATAGGTATTATTGATGCTGCTAAAGCTGTTGCTAATGTCATAGGAATGTTAGTAAATACTGTTGCCTTTCCTGTTAGTTGAGCATATAAAACAGTAGCTTCTTGCCCTGTAAAACCAGCTTGTAAAAGTTTTTGTGGAACCAAAACAGAATCTATAACTCCCATAACACTTCCTACTGCTGCACCTATGGATATAGGAAGTGCTATATTTATTATTTCCATAAATATTTTATGACTTCCCTTTATTTTTCCTAACCTAAAACTTTTTTTAATTTTTCTATACTTAGGAATTAAATATATTGAAGCTACAAAGGCTCCAGCTACTGCACCAAAGGAAGCTCCTCCAGCAGAATACTCAATTCCTTTATCTATTAAAAAATATGCTAATCCAACACCTATAACAACTCTACCTATTTGTTCTATAACTTGAGATACAGCTGTTGGATTCATATTTTGAAAACCTTGAAAAAATCCTCTAATCGGAGTTATTATTCCAATTAAAGTTGGTGCTAAACAAATACCTAATATTGAATAATATGCTTTATTATCCCATTTTAAAAATGGTAAAAGAAACTTTCCTCCTACTGCTAAAAAAATGCTTGTCCCTATTCCTAACAAAACCATAACTTTTAAAGCTTCTTTTATTACTTGAAAACTTTCTTCATATTTTCCTAATGCATTTTTTTCTGACACTAGTTTAGATACTGCAATAGGTATTCCTGCTGCAATTGCAACAAAGAGCATATATAAGGGATATGTCATTTGATAATATCCTAACCCTTCATCTCCTATTAACATTATTAAGGGCCATCTAAAAAACAACCCAAGAAACTTAGCTAAAATTCCAGCAAAAGCAAGTATTAAACTACCTTTTATAAGGGATTGTTTATTCATAAAATACCTCCAAATTTAAATTAAATAAATTATATTTAAATACTATGTCTTTTATAATATTTATTAGAAATTCAACCTTTGTAATACTTAATTAAAATAAGGATTTACTTTACTTTAATTAAGTCTCATTTTATATTATTTAAAATTCAGAGGTATTATTACTATTTAAAATATAATTATTAAATTATAATAGCTTAAATTACTGTTCCATTTGTTTTCCTAAAAAGTTAGCAGCTGTTTCTGCTAATTTTTGCTCAACTTCACCTAAAGGTTTTCCTTCTTTAGAAAGTATAACTACTGCTCCTATAGCATCCCCTTCTGCTAATATAGGTGCTATTACTTGACCTGTGTATTTTCCTTCTTCATCATCACTATGAATAGGTATTAAATTTTTATTATTAGCACTTAATACTACAGACTTTCTTTTGTTCATTATATCTTCTAAGTCATCACTTATTTTTCTTTCTAAAAATTCTTTCTTAGAAGTTCCACTTACAGATATAAACGCATCATTATCAGATATAAGAATTATATGTCCTGTTGATTGTTGTAAAGCTTCAGCATACTCTTTAGAAAAATCAGTTAATTCTCCTATTGGTGAGTATTTTTTTAATATTACTCCTCCATCTCTATCTGTAAAAATTTCTAAAGGGTCTCCCTCTCTTATTCTTAAAGTTCTTCTTATCTCCTTAGGTATTACAACTCTACCTAAATCATCAATACGTCTTACTATTCCTGTAGCTTTCATTTATTTGTACCTCCTTATAAAACATAATAATTACTAATTTTTATGTACACTAATAGTATTAAATTTATTTGAAATTTTATGCATATTCATTCTATTTATGTCATCTTTAAATTTAATAGCCAAATTAAGAAAATATATATTAAAGTTCTAAATAAAAAAAGACTTATGGAATAACTTCCATAAGTCTTAATAAATACTATTTGCTTATTTTTAAGCCTTCTTGTAATTTATCTTCATAAACTTTTACATTTAAATCTTTTTTCCATTGGTCCATATCTTGATTAAACTTTTCTGAATCTTTTTGTTGTTTTAACATTTGTACTATTTGTGATTTAACAGCATCAAAAGGTAATTGTGCACCTTTTTCATAAGTTGGACCAGCTTCAATTATATGATATCCAAATCTAGTTTTTATAGGCTTAGATATTTCACCTTCTTTTAAATCTTTTAATCCTGCTACAAAGTCTGGATCTAAACCTGAATTTTCTTCAGGAACTACTCCTAAACTTTCTGCTATAGGGGTTTTCTTTTCTGCTTTATTGTTTTGATATTTTTCAAATAAATCGTTAAATGTTGTTTTACCAGATTTTATATCGTCATAAGCTTGTTGAGCTTCTTTTTCATTTTCAAATAATAAGTGTCTTGTAAGAACCCCTGTTGCATTCGCTACAAACTGTTGCTTATTTTCATCATAATATTTTTTAGCATCCTCATCTGTTACCTTTACATCTTTAGTAGCAGCATTTATAGTAGCTTGAGCTATAACTTGATTTTTTAAGTAGTCTCTAAAAGTTTCTTCTGTAAAGCCTTCATTTTCTAAAGCCTTTTTAAAATTATCTCCAAACTGCTTTTTAATACTTTCAAATTGCTTATCTACTTCTTTTTTTATTTCATCCTCTGATGGTGTTACGCCTAATTTTCCTGCTTCAATAACTAATACTTTTTCATTTACTATTCCTTGTAAAGTTCCTTGTCTTTGTTGTAATATTTGTTGAGCAGCCTCTGGGTCTTCCATGTACTTATCTCCATATTTCTCCTTTAAGCTATCAAAAAGTCCCTTTAGATGTGAATCAACTTCTCCTAAAGTTATTTTTTCTCCGTCTACTGTAGCTACAGCAGTTTTCTCAATAGCGGCTTGAGTTTTTTCTACCATATTACACCCAACAGCACCAAACATTAAAACTCCAACTAGTGCAGCTCCTACTATCTTCTTTACACTTATCATTCTAATACCTCGCCTTTCTCCTATTAAAATTTACATAATATTCTAATTAAATCCTATTTTAGTATATCAATGTTACAATAATATTTCAATTTATAAATTATTAATTCACTAATTACTCATTTCTTAAATTTATTATTTTATCAAGCATTTCCTTAAATATTTTTAAAACATCTTCTTTCTTTCTATCTTTAACTCTATATAAAAGTGTTGGCTTATCTAAAAATTCAATTAATATATCTTCTTTATAATCCTCTAAAAGAATTTTAAATATTCTCTTATCAGTTCTTTCTCTACTTTCAAAGATAAATATTACATCTTCATTTCTTTCTTTTATTTCCTCAATATTTAAAAGTTTTGCTTTACTTTTTATATAAGCTATATCCATAAGATTATATACAGTATGTGGAATAGATGAGAATCTATCTTCTAATTCCTCTTTAACATACTCATAATCTTCTTCATTTTCTATAGCTGCAATTTTCTTATAAACTTCAATCTTTTGAATTTCATCTTTTATATAACTTGAAGGAATAAAGGCATCAACTTTTAAGTCAACAGTAGTTTCAACTGGTTCTCTATCCATCTCACCTTTTATAATTCTTATAGTATCCTCTAACATTCTACAATATAAATCATACCCAATAGCAGCCATATGTCCATGCTGAGCTGAACCCATCATATTTCCTGCTCCTCTTATTTCAAGGTCTCTCATCGCAATCTTAAAACCTGAGCCAAGTTCTGTGAAATCTTTTAGAGCCTTAAGCCTTTTCTCTGCTACCTCAGTTAAAACCTTATCCCTTTGATATAAGAAATATGCATAAGCAACCTTATTGCTTCTTCCGACTCTTCCTCTTAATTGGTAAAGTTGAGAAAGCCCCATTTTATCAGCATCATTTACTATCATTGTGTTTACATTTGAAATATCAATTCCTGTTTCGATTATTGATGTACAAACTAAAACATCATATTTTCTTTCCATGAAATCTATCATTTCAGTTTCTAACTGTCTCTCTGTCATTTGTCCATGAATTACAGTTGCTTTACACTCTGGAACAAGTTCCTGTATATAATTTGCTACTTCTTGGATACTTTCAACTCTATTGTGAACAAAATAAACTTGACCGTCTCTATTAACTTCTCTTAAAATTGCATCTCTAATAAGTTGGTCATTCTGTTCTACAACATATGTTTGTATAGGATATCTATTCTCAGGTGGTGTTTCTATTACTGAAATATCTCTAACACCAGTAAGGGACATGTGAAGTGTTCTAGGAATAGGAGTTGCACTTAAAGTAAGAACATCAACATTTTTCTTAAAGCTTTTAATTTTTTCTTTTTGAGCAACACCAAATCTTTGTTCTTCATCAACAATTAAAAGTCCTAAATCTTTAAATTGAATATCCTTAGATACAAGCCTATGAGTTCCTATTAATATGTCAACATTTCCCTCTTTTAAAGCTTTTAAAGTTTCAGTTTGCTGTTTCTTTGTCCTAAATCTACTTATCATATCTATTCTTATAGGAAAACCAGCAAATCTTTTTTTCATATTCTTATAATGTTGTTCAGCTAGTATTGTTGTAGGAACTAAGAATGCAACTTGCTTTCCTTCCATTACTGCTTTAAATGCCGCTCTAATAGCTACTTCAGTTTTCCCATATCCAACATCACCACAAAGCAATCTGTCCATTACCTTATTTGCTTCCATATCACTTTTTATATCTTCAATAGCTGATAATTGGTCTGGTGTTTCTTCATATGGGAATTCATCTTCAAATTGCTTTTGCCACTGAGTATCCTTTGAAAATTTATAACCCTTAACCGTTGACCTTTCTGCATATAATTTAACTAAATCACCAGCTATATCGTTTATAGACTTTCTAACCTTAGCTTTAGCTTTTTGCCAGTCATTACCACCAAGCTTACTTATCTTAGGAGAGGCACTATCTGAACCTATATATTTTTGAACTAAATCTAATTGTTCAACAGGAACATATAACTTATCACCTTTAGAATATTCAATATCTAAATAATCTCTTTTATGTCCTTGAACCTCTATTTGTTTTATTCCCTTATAAACTCCAATACCACTATTTACATGAACTACATAATCTCCAGGCTTTAACTCTGCAAAGCTTTTAATCTTAGATACGCCCTTTGATTTTTTTCTCTTAGTCTTTTTAGCTTTTTTACTTTCACCAAAAACACTTTTATCTGATATTAAAGAAATTTTTATATCAGGATATTCAAATCCTTTATTTTGTTCTCCAAAGGTTATTACTACTTCTCCATCATTTATATCATTAACATCATCTTTATAAACACTTTCTATATCTAGTTCTCTTAAAGTATTTACTAATCTTTCTCCTCTTGGTCTTGTTCCTGAAAGTATTAATGTTTTAAATCCATTTTCCTTATTTTCTTTTATATCTTCTATAAGCATATCAAGTTTTCCTTGATAACCACTTTTAGTAATTTGTTTTATTTCAACTCTATTTAAAGAATCTATAAAACCGCCTTCTCCAAAAGGAACTAAATTTATAACCTTATTACTCTTAAGAGATTCCTCAACAAAACTATCATCTAAAATCAAATTAATTTGTGAGGGTAATATGCTTCCTCTCTCTAAAAAAGATTCATAATTTTCTTTAAACTCAAAAATAGTACTTTCTAATTTTCCCTTACATCTTTTAGCGTCATCTATTATAAAAGTATAGTTATTAAAATAATCAAAAAGTGTTGCTGGCTTATCAAAAAAGAAAGGAAGATAACTATCTATAGTTTCAAAATTCCATTTCTCTTCTAAAGATTCTATATTCCTTTTAATTACTTTATTAAGCCTTTCTTTAACTTCTTTATCTGAAACCTTACTTTCAAATTCTGAAAGTTCACTTCTCATTTTTTTTACAGCTTTTTCTATTATTTCTTTATTTAATATAATCTCCTTAGCAGGAAAAATCTCTGCTCTCTTTACTGTTTCTATACTTCTTTGAGATTCCACATTAAAGGTTCTTATAGACTCAACCTCATCTCCAAAAAGTTCTATTCTAAAAGGATTTAAAGAATTAGGAGGAAATACATCTAATATGCCTCCCCTTAAAGAAAATTCTCCCTTACCTTCAACAGTTTCTAATCTTTCATATCCACTTTCAACAAGTTTACTTGCAATATCATTTAAATTTATTTCATCTCCAACTTTAATTTTAAAAACATGATTTTTATAAAGTTCTTTAGGCGTATAGGTTGCTATAAAAGATTCTATTGATGTAACAATTATTTTTTTTGTACTTCTTAGCATCTCCTTTATAACTTTTAATCTTGCCCATCTTAAATCTCCTGAAATTGCATCTATGTTATAAAAAACTATTTCTCTTGAAGGTAAATAATAAACATTAGGTAAATAAAAAGATAAATCTTCATATATATTTCTAGCCTCAATATCATTGTGAGTAACAACAACTATAGGCTTATCTGATTCTTCATATATACCATTTATAAAATAGGATTTTCCAGAATCAGATAAACCTTTTATAATTATTGGATATTTTTCATTTTCAATAAAAGATTTTGTCTTTTTAAAAGCCTCACTATTTAATAAGGGAGTCATTAACCCCTGTAACCTCAATCTAAACACCACCATTTCTAAAGTAAATAAATTATTCTATATTAACTCCATTAAATTTATTCATTGATTCCTTAGCATCATTTTTTATTATTTCAACTATTGCATCACTAGCTATAGGAATAACTTTTTCCATCTTTTCTCTATCTTCTTTTGAGAATTTCCCTAAAACATGATTTACTAAATTATCCTTAGGTTGTCCTACCCCAACTTTAACCCTTGGAAATTTATCTCCACCAAGATTTTGTATAATGCTTTTTATTCCATTATGTCCACCAGCACTACCTTTTTCTCTAATTCTCAATCTTCCTATGTCTAAGCTAATATCATCATAAACAACTATTATTTCATCATCTTCTAGTTTGTAAAAGTTAGCTAGCTCTCTTATACTTTCTCCACTTAAATTCATATATGTTAAAGGCTTTAATAAAATAACCTTTTCATTTTCTATAAATCCTTCACCTAAAACCCCTTTAAATTTTTCCCTATTTACATCAATATTATACTTATTTGCCATATAATCAATTACATCAAAACCAATATTATGTCTAGTTTGTTCATACTGTTTTCCTGGATTTCCTAATCCTACTACTAAAATCATATTAACCTCCCTATAAAATAAGTTATTATTTAAAAATTAAATCATTCTTTAATTATACTTTCACTATTAATATAAAACAATAAAAAACCCCTCACTTTGTGAAGGGCTTTACCTTTTTATTAATTTAAAGTTACTAAAATATCTTTAATATCTTCTCCTCTTATAACTTTAATATTAATCTCATCACCTACTGAATATTCTTTTAATAAATTAACTAAATCCTCTACATTTTTAATCTCTTTTTCATTAGCTTCAATTATTATATCCGTAGGCTTTATTCCAGCTTTAAAGGCATTACTATCTTTTTCAACATCTTCTACATATATTCCATAAACATTACTTTTTTCATCTGAAACAGTAGAACCAGTAATTCCTAAGGTAACATTAGAAGTTTCCCCATCTTTTCTTATTATGGAATCAACTACTCTTAAGGCATCATTTATCTCTATTGCATAATATATTCCTTCTTTTGAAAATTTCTTGGTAAAATATAGACTGTTTATTCCGATTACAACTCCATTATAATCACATAATATTCCACTATTATTTTCTGAATTTATTAAAGAATTAGTTTCTATAAGACTTAGAGAATCTGAATCATTATTTTCATCTTTTCTTAACTCAAGTTTTTTTATAGGAGAAGTTATTATTCCATTTGTAACAAAACCTAAGGGCTCTTCACAACTTGAATTTCCTAAGGCAGCAACCTTTTCTCCTACTTCCACAACTTCTAATTCAGATGTTGAAATACTTTTTAATCCATTAGCACCTATTTTTAAAACTGCAATATCTGTTTCTTTGTCAAATCCAACAATTCTAGCTTCAAAAGGATTGATATCACTACCTGATATCTTAACATAAACTTTTGAAAATTCTTTTATGGCACTATAACTAGTTATTATGTATCCATCTGTTCTCACAATAGACCCTGAAACGTTTTTATCAGATTCTTTTTCTGACGATAAATTACTACTATCTTCACTAATCGTAACTAAACTAGACCCTGATTTATTAACTAAATTAGTTATATCATACCTTCCATCTTTTATCTCATTTAAAAGACTTTCTTTTTGTTCTTTAATCGTTAAATCTTTAGTATAGTGTTTAAAGGCAATAAAACTCACTAAAACAACTAGAATAATAAAACAAAATAACTTTAATAAGTTTTTTATCCAAAACCTTTTTTTATCCTTTTTAATCACTATATTGTCATAGTTATTTTCATTTACTCCATGGGTCTCCTTCCCCTTTTTAGAGTTTTTAAAAAAATTCCCCATAAAGCCCCCCTATGCAATACTTATTTAACTTTAGTTAAAGTAAAATTAAATCTAACACCTATTATTTGACCATTTTTATTTTTTACATTTTCAGCCCAAATATCCTCTTCTAATTGAAGAATTATATTTTTAACAATTGATAGACCTAATCCTGTACTAGTCTTATTGCTTCTTGCTTTGTCGACTTTATAAAATCTATCCCAAATATGGGTTAAATCATACTCATCAATTCCTTTGCTAGTATTAAATATACTAACAACAATTTTACCGCCTTTTGTTTTAGTTGATATTTTAACCTCACCATTTTCATCACAGTATTTTATTGCATTATCAACTAAATTAGTAACAACTTGTATAAGTCTATCATTATCACCATAAACATATTGTTTTTCGCTCTCTAGTAAAACTTCAACCTTTATGTTTTTACTTGTTGCCTTTTGATTCATCTTTAACACAGTTGTTTCTATTATTCTATTTAATTCTAACTCACTTATATTAAACTCAAGTTTTCCAGCTTGCATAGCTGATAAGTCTAATAAGTCATTTATAAGTCTAGTTAATCTACTTATCTCATCGTTTACTATAACAAGATAATACTCTTCTTTATCTTTAGGAATAACTCCATCTAATATGGCAGTTATAAATCCCTTAATAGATGTCATAGGAGACCTTAACTCATGAGACACATTAGATATAAATTCTCTTCTATTCAATTCTGCTTCCTCAATAGAAGTAGCCATTATATTAAAAGACTCTGCAAGTTCACCAACTTCATCATCATAAGAGACATTAACTCTATTTCCAATTTCACCATTAGCAATTTTTTTAGCAGCATTATTTATAACCTTTAAAGGCTTTATAATAATCTTCTTAGAAATAAAATATATTGCTAATCCTGAAAAAATTATTGCTACAGCTACACACATCCATACTATCTGATTAATTCTAACAAGAGAATCTGACAATGCACTTAAAGGTGTTACTATAGATATAGCTCCAGTAAATACACCTTTATAGAATATAGGTTTAGAATATATAAATTCTTTTTTCTTTTTTCTCTCTATAGATGTATTTTCTTTTAATACCTTCATATCTTCATCATCTATTTTTGTTCGTTTTAGATAATCATATTTTTCATTTGAAACTGAATATATGTAACCGTAACTATCAACTAAATAAATATCTGCTTTTAGTGAATCTCCAATAAATGATATAGACTTGTCTAATTCACTTAAAGTAGTTTCACTATTCATAAATGAATTTACAACTTGTTCTATAACCTCAGCCTCTCCAGATAAAGTTTTTAATCTTTCTTGATAATATTCTTTTCTAAATAAGCTAGAGAGTATTATACCAACAATAAAGAAAGTAATGCATATTGTTACGCTTAGTGTTAAGATTAACTTTGGAACTAAGCCACGACATCTCATTATTTCACCTCAAATTTGTACCCAACACCCCAAACAGTTTCAAGTTGCCAATCCTCTCCACCATTTAACTTTTCTCTTAATCTTTTTATGTGAACATCTACAGTTCTTGAATATCCTGGGTAATCATATCCCCAAACCTCACATAAAAGTTGATCTCTTGTGAAAACTTTATTTTTATTACTTGCTAAGTAATGTAAAAGTTCAAATTCCTTAGGTGGAGTTTTAACTTCTTCTCCATTATATATAACCTTATAAGAATTAGCATCTATAGTTAAGCCTGGGAAGTTTAATACTACATTATCAGGTTCTTCTCCTGAATATCTTCTCATTACAGCTTTTACTCTTGCTAATAATTCTTTTGGTTCAAAAGGTTTAACTACATAGTCATCAGCACCAATTTCTAAAGCTAAGACTTTATCAAAAGTTTCTCCTTTAGCAGTTAACATTATTACAGGAACATTACTATCTTTTCTAATCCATTTTAAAACTTCCATTCCATCAATTCCTGGTAACATCATGTCTAAAACAACTAAGTTAGGACTAAAGTTTACAAACTCTTCTTTAGCAGCTTTTCCATCATGTGCAACTTTAACATTGTAGCCTGTAGTTTCTAAGTACATTTTTATTACTTCGCATATATTTTCATCATCGTCTACAATTAAAATCTTTCCTAATAAACCTTCCATAAAATTCACCTCTTAAAATCCTTTCTGTAACTATTCTACATTTGTCCTTATTTGTGCAATTTTATACTTTAAAAATAAAATATTTTTCATTAAAAATATTATTAATGTATATAAATAAAGTGTAAAACATTTATTGATTTTTATCAATTTATAATTAACAAAATTATTTTATTTTTACATTTTAATCAAATTTAAACGTTTTTGTTTAAAAAATGTTTCATTTTTTAGTGAATTTATAAAAAAAAAGAGCGACATAAGCGCTCTTTTTTTAATCTTGGAATAATCCACTTAATGGTTCATCATCATAAATTCTATTTATTGCATCTGCCATTATAGGTGCTACTGATAAAGATTTAAATTTTTCTAAGCCTTCTGTTTTAGGAAGAGCTATAGTATTTAGCATAACTAATTCTTCAATAGCACTATTATTTATTCTTTCAAAGGCAGGACCTGATAATACTCCATGAGTACAACAAGCATATACATTTGTTGCTCCTAAATCTTTAAGCGCATTTGCGGCGTTAGTTATAGTTCCTGCTGTATCTATCATATCATCTATTAAGATACAAACTTTTCCCTTAACCTCACCTATTATATTCATAATTTCAGATACATTTGCTTTTGGTCTTCTTTTGTCTATTATAGCTATAGGAGCATTAAGCTTATCTGCAAATTTTCTTGCTCTAGTTACAGAACCTAAATCTGGAGACACTACAACTACATCGTCTCTATCAGCTAATCCTTTATTAACAAAGTATTTTGCTAATATAGGCGAACCTAGTAGATGGTCTACTGGTATATTAAAGTATCCTTGAATTTGAGCTGCATGTAAATCCATTGTAAGAACTCTGTCAGCACCTGCTGCTGTTAATAAATCTGCCACTAACTTAGCTGTTATTGGATCTCTTGACTTAGCTTTTCTATCTTGTCTAGCATATCCATAATAAGGTATAACAGCGTTTATTCTACCTGCTGAAGCTCTTTTGAAAGCATCAATCATTATTAATAGCTCCATTAAATTATTGTTTACAGGACTACAAGTTGACTGTACTATAAATACATCACAACCTCTAACAGTTTCTTTTATATTTACTGATATTTCTCCATCACTAAAAGTTCCAACTTCAGCTTTACCTAATTCTATGTTTAAAGCCTTTGCAATTTCTTTAGCTAATTCTGGATGAGAATTACCTGTAAATATTTTTATGTTTTTTAAATGATTTTCCATTTAGTGAAGACCTCCTTAAAATTAAACCTAGCCTTTGGCCTTTGTATATTTAATGCTTATTTAAGCTTTTTTCTTTCAACCCAGCCCTCTATATTCTTTTGTTTAGCTCTTGCTATAGCTAAACTTCCTTCTGGAACCTCTTTAGTTATTGTTGAACCTGCTGCTATATAAGTATTATCTTTTACTTCAACAGGAGAAACTAAATTAGTATTACATCCTATAAATGAATCATCACCTATTATTGTTTTATATTTATTCTTTCCATCATAGTTAACTACAACTGTACCACAACCAAAGTTACATCTTTCTCCAACTTCAGCATCTCCAATATAAGTTAAATGTGAAACCTTTGTATTATTACCAATAGTTGATTTTTTTATTTCAACAAAATCCCCAATTCTAACTTGTTGCCCTACAACACTTTCTGGTCTAACATAAGCAAATGGTCCTACAGTTGTTTCATCACCTATTTTACTCTCTAAAATAACTGAACTTTGAATTTCAACACCATTTCCTATTACACTATCTTTAATTCTTGAATTAGGATATAAAATGCAATCTTCTCCAATTTCCGTTTTTCCTTCTATAACATTACCTGGATATATTATAGTATCTCTTCCAATAACTACATCTGGTTCTATATATGTGTTTAGAGGGTCTATTATAGTAACCCCATTATCTAAATGAGTTCTATTTATTCTATTTCTCATTATGCTTTCAACTCTAGCAAGTTCAGCTCTTGAATTAACTCCTAAAGTTTCTTCAAAATCTGTTATCATAGCTCCAACTTTTTTGTTTTCTTTCTTTAATATTTCTATAACATCTGTTAAGTAATATTCTCCTTGAGCATTATTATTTGAAAGCTTTTCTAGAGAAGATAAAAGACTTTCTATATCAAAACAATACATTCCTGCATTTATTTCTTGTATTTTTATTTCTTCTTCATTACAATCTTTATGTTCTACTATTTTTTCAACTGAATCACCACTTCTAACTATTCTTCCATATCCTGTTGGATTTTCTATAATTGATGTTAAAAGTGTAGCAGAATTATCTTCTTTTATATGTGAATCTATTAGATTTTTAACAGTTTCAGCTTTTATTAAAGGAGCATCTCCTGTGAAAATTGCCACAACTCCTGTTTTTCCTGCTAAAAATTCTTTCGCACATTTTACTGCATGGCCAGTACCTAACTGCTCTGATTGTAAAGAATAACTGACATTTCTTGATTTTGTTCTTTCTTTAACTAAGTCAGCACCTTTTCCTATTATTACGTTAACATCATCTATATCTGCATCTCTCATAGCATCTATTACATGGTTAACCATTTCTTTTCCACAAGCTTTATGTAAAACTTTTGGTAACTTAGATTTTATTCTAGTTCCTTGACCTGCTGCTAATATTATAGCACATTTATTCATAAAAACACCTCTTTGTGATACTCATTTTATTATATAAGCTATACTATTTAAAATTAATCTCTTATTTTTTTAAGAAATCTTTAAATTTCTCATTTTCAATTATATGTTAATAAATATCTTATTTCAACATTAAGTTACCACTTTTACCCTAAGTAAAATATTAGAATAAAAAAATAAAAGGAAGTTAACTTCCTTTTATTTAAATTATTCCTGAGTATCTAAATTTTTAACCTTTTCATATTCATCAAGAATAGCTTTTTGAATTTTTTCTCTAGTTTCAGTATTTATAGGATGAGCTATATCTTTAAACTCTCCATCTGGTGTCTTTCTACTTGGCATTGCAATAAAAAGTCCATTTTGTCCTTCTATAACCTTTATATCGTGGACTACAAATTGATTTTCAAAAGTTACTGAAACTATAGCTTTCATTTTACCTTCTGAAGCTATCTTTCTAATCCTTACATCTGTAATATTCATTATGGTACACCTCCAGTTGTTGTTATTATGTATATTCTATGAAAAATTTTGAAATCCTTCTTTTTTTCATATTTTTTGTAAATTATTTTTTAACATAATAACATTTTCTTATTAAATAGAGGGTACCATTTTCACTCCGTTTTCATTTATCTCTATAATATCTATTAAAGAAACATAGTCCTTAGTTATTTTGTTTGTAGATAATTTGTTATCTATTAATACACCAATTCCAAGAAGTTCAGAATCAAATTCCTTTAATAAATCTACTAAACCTTTTGCAGTTCCGCCACCTCTCATAAAATCATCTATAAATATACATTTACTTCCTTGCTTTAAAGATTTTCTAGATAAACACATTTGTTGTATTTTGCCTGAAGTTCCTGAAACATAATTAATAGAAACTGTAGAACCTTCTGTTACTTTACTATCTCTTCTTGCTGTTATTAATTGAACACCTAAACATTTGGCAACTTCATAAGCTAAAGGAACTCCTTTAGTTTCTACAGTTATTACATAGTCTATATCCATATCTTGAAAATAAGATGCCAATATAATAGAAGCCTTACTTATTATACTTGGATTAAACATGATATCGGTAACATATAAAAAATTACCTGGAACAACTCTGTTGCTTTCACTTGCAATATCACAAAGTTCATCTAAAAACTTTCTTTTTTCTAAATCTCCAACTTCAGGAATATACTTTATTCCACCTGCCGCTCCTGCTATTGTTTCTACCTTTCCCATAGAAAACTTAGATAAAACCTCTCTAACTATAACTATATCTTCACTTATAGTTGATTTTGCCGCATTTAAAAGATCTGAAAACTTATTTAATCCTATTATTTTATTAGGATTTTCTATAAGAACTTTTGTTATAATCGATACTCTGCTATTTCTACTTAACTTCTCCATATTAATCACCTGACCTATATAAATTTCCAGTACACAAGTATATATTTTTCCACAATTTATTGATATTTTCTCCTAAAAAACCACACACATTAATATAATTAACCATTAATCCTACATTTAAAATAATTATAACAAACTTTGTTAATACTGTTAACCAGTTATATATTACTCTGTGCGAATTTTAATTTTTTTTTATTAATAATTATTAACATTTTCCTTTTTAAGTGTATAATTATCTATTATTCTATTTTCACTAAAATAAGTAAATTATCATAAAATACTTTTAAAAATAATTTTTTTGTGTGCTTTTCCAAAAAAGTGTATATAATTATTAGTGTATATAAGTAAAGGAGTTGGTATCTTGTCTTTCGATTTATTAAAAGATATTGATAAAAAAGTTCATTTTATAGGAATTGGCGGAGTTAGTATGAGTGGCTTAGCTGCTGTACTTCTTAATGCTGGTTATAAAGTTTCAGGGTCTGATTCAAAAGAATCAGAAATTACTAATAGATTAAAGGAAGAAGGAGCAAAAATATACATAGGTCATAAAAAAGAAAACCTAGAAAATGTAGATATAGTTGTATATACTGCTGCTATTTCAGATGATAACCCAGAAATAATTAAAGCTAAGGAAGATAACCTTATCTTAATGGATAGAGCTGAATTTTTAGGCCAAATAATGAAAGGGCATAAATTTAATGTTGCAGTAGCTGGAACTCACGGAAAAACTACTACAACATCAATGATTTCTCATGTTGCTCTTAGCGCAAACTTAGACCCTACTATATTAGTTGGTGGCGATTTAGATATAATAAATGGAAACTTTAGAGTTGGTAATAGTGAATACTTTATAACTGAAGCTTGTGAATATAAACAAAGTTTCTTAAGATTTTTCCCATATGTTGGTATAATATTAAATATAGATGCAGACCATCTAGATTTCTACAAAGATATAAATCACATAAAGGATACATTCAAAGAGTTTGTTGCACTTATTCCTGAGGATGGATATATAATAGGAAATGCTGATGACGAAAAAGTCTTAGAAGTTATTAAAGATGCTAAATGCAATGTATTAACTTATGGAATTAATAATGGAGATATACAAGCTAGAAATATTGAGTTTAACGAAAAGGGTTGTGCTACATTTGATGTATTTAAAGGAGAGGAAAAACTTTTATCACTTTCCTTAAATGTTCCTGGTATGCATAATGTATCAAATTCATTATCTGCTGTATGTGTAGGTGAAATATTTAATATAGACTCAAAATCAATAATTTCAGGACTTTCCTCTTTCGGTGGGGCTCATAAAAGATTTGAATATAAAGGTACTAAAAATGGAGTAACTGTTATTGATGATTATGCTCATCATCCTGTAGAAATAAAAGCTACTTTAAGTACTGCTAAAAAAATGAAAAATAATAAAATAATTTGTGTATTCCAACCACATACTTACACAAGAACTAAGACTTTATTTGATGATTTTGTTAAATGTTTTGATGATTGTGATGAGCTTGTTTTAATGGACATATATGCTGCTAGGGAGAAGGACTTAGGAGAAGTAAGTTCTGACCAATTAGGAGAGGCTATAAGAAAACATGGAGTTAAGTGTAAAAATGTACATTCTCATGAGGAAGCACTAGATTATGTAAATGCTAACTTATCAGAAGGAGACCTACTTTTAACAGTTGGAGCTGGCGATGTAGTAAAAGTTGGTGAACTTTTTTTAAAGTAAATTAAAAAAAAGACTATTTTATTAAAAAAATAGTCTTTTTTTATTTGCATTCTTGTAAAAATAATGTTATCATTTACACATAGTAATCCTTTTTTTGTACAATTTTATGTAAGCGATAACACAGAAAATCAAATTAAATTTTTATTGGAAAATATTTGTTTAATTATTTTCTCAGTTAATCTATAATATGTACAAGGGGGTGAATGAAATGTCTGTAACCATAAATAACATTGCAAAAGAAGCAGGTGTTTCCTTAGCAACAGTTTCTAGAGTTATAAATAACTCAGGATATGTTAAAGATGAAACCCGCGAAAAAGTTATGCAAGTTATAAATAAATATAATTATACGCCTAGTGCAATAGCTAGAAGTCTTTCTAAAAGTATTACAAATACTATAGGCGTTATTGTTCCTGATATTACAAACCCCTTTTTTGGGTCAATAATAAAAGGAATAAGTGATGTTGCAGAAAAACATAATCTTAATTTAATTCTTTGTGATTCTAATGAAAGTATAGATAAAGAAATTAAAGCTATAAAAACTTTAAAAGAACAAAGAATAAGAGGCATGATAATTTGTCCAACCTCTGTTGAAAATGATTTAAATAGCGAATATTTAAAAACAATAACAAACTTAGGTATTCCTGTTATATTAGTTGATGGAAGTCTTAAGTATCATAATTTCAATGGAGTTTTTGTAGACAATATTAAAGGTTCTTATGATGCAGTTGAGGCCTTAATTAAAGCTAACCACAAAGAAATAGCTATAATAACTGGTCGCATGACATCTAAACCTTCTCAAGACAGACTATTAGGATATGAAAAAGCTTTGCTCATGAATAACATTCCTATAAATAAAGATTTAATTTTTTACGGAAACTATGATGAGGAAAGTGGTTATGAATGTACAAAAAAAATACTAGCAATGAAAAATAGACCAACGGCTATTTTTGTATGTAATAACCTTATGACTTTAGGGTGTTTAAAAGCTTTAAGAGAAGCAGACCTTAAATTATCAAAAGATATTTCATTAATTTCCTTTGATAATATACCTATTTTAGATACCTTAGGTGTAAACCTTAGTCATATAAATGGTCCTACTAGAGAACTTGGAGAAATTGGCATGAACTTGCTAATAGAATCTTTAAAAGACGATTCAAAAAAAGAACTAAACAGTATAATAATAACTCCTGAACTTGTTTTAAAAGGTTCAGAGAAGTTACTAAAATAAATTAAGTTTAATTTAGAATTCTATACATTTTAAAGTAAGCGTTACCACAAACTAGAAATATTCCACAATTAAAATTATTACTAAATTAAAATTTTATTAAAGAGGTGTAAAGTTATGGATTTATCAATGAAAATTAAAACAGCTGCAGAGTACATAAAAGGAAAAAGTAAGTATAATCCAACATTAGGATTAATTTTAGGTTCTGGCTTAGGTGCTATAGCAGACCAAATAGAAGATGCTGAATACTTCCCATACAATGAAATTCCAAATTTCCCTGTATCTACAGTTGAAGGTCATGCTGGAAGATTAGTTATAGGAAAATTCCAAGGTAAAGAAGTTGTTGCAATGCAAGGAAGATTCCACTTCTATGAAGGATATTCAATGCAAGAAGTTACTTGTCCTGTAAGAGTTATGAGATTATTAGGAGTAGAAACTTTAGTAGTTACTAATGCAGCTGGTGCTGTTAATAAAGATTACACTCCTGGAGATTTAATGATAATATCAGATCATTTAAATTTATCTGGCTCAAATCCTTTAATAGGTAAAAACTTAAGCGAATTTGGTACTAGATTCCCTGATATGTCAAATGCTTATGATAAGGATTTAAGAGAACAAGTTAAAGATATAGCTAAAAACCTTGGTATAGAAGTAAAAGAAGGTGTTTACGCTATGTTTAGTGGTCCTACTTATGAAACTCCTGCTGAAGTTAGAATGGCTAGAATTTTAGGAGCAGACGCTGTGGGTATGTCAACAGTTCCTGAAGTTATAGTAGCTAACCATAGTGGAATGAAAGTTATTGGTGTATCTTGTATGACTAACATGGCTGCTGGTATTTTAGAACAACCACTTAACCATGAAGAAGTTATGGAAACTTCAGCTAAGGTTAGAAAAACATTCATAGAACTAATGACTAACATAATAAAAGAAATTTAATTTTTATTAAATTTATATACTTTAAATAAAATAATATAAAAAACATAAGAAAAGGAGAATAAATGTGGATAGGTTTATTGGTGTAATTGGTCTTATTTGTATTATTGGTATAGCTGTTCTTTTTTCTGAAAATCGTAAGAAAATCAACTGGAGATTAGTTGGTACTGGACTTTTATTACAAATAGTATTTGCCTTACTAATTCTAAAAGTTCCAGCTGGTAGAGCAGTTTTTGAATGGATTAGTAGTGGAATAACTAAATTATTAGACTTTACTAAAGAAGGTAGTTCATTTTTATTTGGACCATTACTTGATACAGACAAATTCGGAATGATATTTGCTCTACAAGTATTACCAACTATTATCTTCTTCTCATCATTAATGAGTGTACTTTACCACTTAGGTATAGTTCAAATAGTAGTTAAAGTTATTGCTAAAGGAGTTTGTAAGGTCTTAGGAACAAGCGGTGCTGAAACTTTCAGCGCAGTTGGTAATATATTCTTAGGTCAAACTGAAGCTCCTCTACTAGTTAAACCATACATAAAAAACATGACTAAGTCAGAAATATGTGCAATTATGGTAGGTGGTATGGCTACTGTTGCCGGTGGTGTTATGGCTGGTTATGTTGCTATGGGTGTAAATGCTGGTAACTTATTAGCTGCTTCAATTATGGCAGCTCCAGCAGGACTTATATTAGCTAAGATATTAGTTCCTGAAACTGAAGTTCCTGAAACTAAAGGTGGCGGAACTTTAGAGCTTAAAGTTGAAAGTGAAAATGTTATTGAAGCTGCAGCAAATGGTGCTGCTGAAGGCTTAGGATTAGCTTTAAATGTTGGTGCTATGCTTCTTGCATTCGTTGCTCTTATAGCTATGATTAATGCTTTATTCGGAGCAATAGGCGGAATTTTTGGTGCACCTTGGTTAAGCTTAAACTGGATTCTTGGTAGATTATTCTCTCCATTAGCTTTCATTATGGGAGTTCCTACTAAAGACGTTTTCGCAGCTGGTGACTTACTTGGAATTAAGTTAGCAGTTAACGAATTCTTAGCTTACTCACAATTATCAAACTATATAGCAAATGGAACTTTAGAGCCAAAGACTATAATGATATTAACTTATGCTCTTTGTGGTTTTGCTAACTTAAGTTCAGTTGCTATTCAATTAGGTGGTATTGGTGGCTTAGCTCCAGAGAAGAAACCAATCATAGCTAAATTAGGATTTAAAGCACTTTTAGGTGGTGTATTAGCAACTTGTATGACAGCAACTATAGCAGGTATCTTATTTAGCGCTTAATACTTTAATTTAAAAAATTACCTAAAAAATAAAAGAACATTCTTCAAAGGAAGAATGTTCTTTCTATTTTAAATACTATTTTATAATAACAATTTCTTTATTTAAATGATTTAATCTCTCGCAACCCTCTTCAGTTACTAAAACTAAATCTTCTATTCTAACTCCCATATCTCCTTGAAGATATATTCCTGGTTCTACAGAAAAAATCATTCCTGGTTTTACACAATCAGTATTAGTTGAACCAACATCTCCAAAATCATGAGTTTCTATTCCAATTGAATGACCAGTTCTATGAGTAAAGTATTTTCCATATCCTTCGCTTTCTATAACATCTCTAGCTGCCTTATCTATATCACAGAATCTAACGCCTGGTTTAATCATTTTAATAGCTGCTTTATTTGCCTCTAAAACTATATTGAATATTTCTTTTTGATGCTCTGTAGGCTCACCAAAGAAAACACATCTAGTCATATCTGAGCAATAATAATCTTTTCTACATCCAGTATCTATTAAAACTCCCATACCTTTTTTCAACTTTTGGTTTCCTGATTCTGCATGTGGGTCTGCTGCATTAGCTGAAAAAGCAACTATAGGTTCAAAAGAATATCCTTGACATCCATACTCCTCATATCCCTGTCCTAAAACTGCTACCACTTCTTTTTCTGTCATTCCTTCTTTTAAGCTCTTTATTGCTTTTTCAACTACAATATCATTTATTCTTGAAGCTTCTTTCATTAAAGCTATTTCTTCATTATCCTTTATCATTCTAACTCTATCAATAATAGGAGAACCATTTACAAATTTCTTAGCTGAATTTCTATCTAATAATTGAATTAGAAAATGAGCCTTCCAATCCTTATCTATTCCTAAAATTTCTTCATGGTCTATTATTTTATCTAAGATATCTATAGGATTCATAGTATCGTTATACCATAAAATATCTATTCCTAAATCTTCATTTATAGGAAATAATTCATTTACTACAAACTTATTTTCTCCTTTTGTATTTAAATAAAGTGTTACTAACCTTTCTCCTGGCTCTATCCATTTACCTGTTAAGTAAAATATTGCTGCCGGTGATGAAACTAACATTTGAGGTATATTATTCTCTTTCATAGCTTCTATAATTCTTTTTACTCTTCCCTCTTTCACCTTAATCGCTCCTCTCTAATAGTTAAACTCTTTAAATAAATTATACCATATTTAAATATGCCTAATGCCAAGCAATTTATACATAATATTCTTATTTGTAATATTTATTTTTCATTTTGTCCACTAAATTGTTATATAATGTTTATAAGGAAAATTTTTAATAAATAAGGAGGTCTTTAAATTGAGAATAGCAGTAATATCAGATATACATGGAAACTTATATGCCTTAAGAGAAGTTCTAGAAGATATAGATAACCAAAATATTGATTCCATAATATGTTTAGGAGACTTAGTTGGTTATGGGCCTCATCCTAATGAAGTAATAGCACTTATAAGAAGAAGAAATATATTGTGCTTAAAAGGGAATTATGATGCCTCTGTTGTTGATAATGATTATACATACATTAGAGATACAGAAATAAACTCATTTTCTCTTCCATGGACAGTAGAAGAACTTAGAACTTCTAATAGATATTATTTAGATAATCTTCCTGATAACCTATCTATGAATATCTGTGGAAAATCCATTAAATTTGTACATGGAAGTCCAAGAAAAATAAATGAATATTTAACTGAGAACTCTCCTTGCTTAGAGGAAATAATGAATGAACTTTCTGAAGATGTTTTAGTTTGTGCTCATACTCATATTCCTTATGCTAAAAAACTAGGAAATAAAGTTATAATAAATGATGGAAGCGTTGGGAAACCTAAAAATGGTAAACCTAATGCAACTTATGTTATATTAGATTTCTCAAATGAGTTCAAATTAAAAGTTGAAATGAAAAGTATTCCTTATGAATATAAAAGAACTATGAAAGACATGGAACTTAAAAATTTCCCACAAAAATTAATCTATTCTTATGAATCAGGTAAAGAATAAATAAAAAGCTAGACCTATTTAAACAATTAATTAAAACTAAAATATATCTTATTAAAGTTTTAATTTAATTGTTTATATGGTAATCTAGCTTTTATTTTACTAAGGTAATTTTAAATTAATAGCTATTTTTAATTTTCTATATGTTTTCCTCTAATAGATTCTTTAAATTCATGAAGAATCCCTATCTTTTTAGCTCCTTCTAAAATCTTTTTATCTCCTCTATATTTATTCTTAAATTCTTCTGTAAGATCTTTGCCTAAACTTAACCCCATATTCTTTAATATATTTACTAAAGGTAAATTACTTATATCATAAACTATTCCCTCTATGGCTATATAATATAAAGAACCTTTTTCCCCATTATTCTTTGAAAGTTCTTCTAAAGGAATTATATTTAACTCCTCTTTATTAAAATTATCTTCCTTATCCTTAATAACTTCTTCTTCATAAGGTTCTGCTAAAAGAGCAACCTTATTAATATTTTTAAGTATGTCATAATTTCCATCTTTAAGTAAATTGTTATATTCTTCTGTTACATCACTTCCAGCCTTTAAAGAATTATATGGACTTTCTTTAAATTCTTTTAAATTTGAAATATCATAAATTACTCCTTCTATAGCTATATAAATTTTTTCTTTATCCCTACCATTAAAGCTTGCTAATTCCTCCCTAGTAATAATAGGGAAAGTCTCTTTATTAACTTCATCTTTTTCTAAAATAAATTCCTTAAAAACCTTCTCCAAGTTCTCCCTATATATATTTTTTTGATTTTCCTCTTTACAAAATGTCATTAAATATTTTATTTTGTTTATTTCCTCAAACTTTTCATCAAAAAAATTACACATAAAAACTCCTATATTACGCACTATATCTATATATTTCTATGCGCTTAATATTGCAAATGTTAATATTTTATTGTAAAATCATTATTAATTGAACTAAATAGATTTTATTTACTATGAAGAGAAGAGTAGTTTTAGGATTTAACTTTAAGCGAGCAGATTATGGTGTAAGTTCTGTAGTGTGTCCTATTTTGAAGAACATCTCTGAGTTTCTAACCGAAATCCTTTAGGAGAGTAGACTTAGACGGTTTCAGGCCGTTACACTTGAGGAACATTTTAGTGTTCATAAAGCCGGCTATTTTATAGCAATTTGGGTGGTACCGCGAATAATGCCATTCGTCCCATTAAATATGTGGATGAATGGCTTTTTTATTTGGAATAAAACTTAATTAGGAAAGAGAGGAAAATAATAATGAAAGACGTAGTTTTAGTAAAAAGTCTTTACAGAAATACTAGTGAATACAGTGATAAAAAAGTAAAAATCTCAGGTTGGATAAGAACTTTAAGAGCTTCAAATGCTTTTGGTTTTATAGAAGTTAATGATGGTTCTTTCTTTAAAAACGTTCAAGTAGTTTTTGATAGTGCTAAAATAGCAAACTATAAAGAAATTTCAAAACTACCTATAAGTTCATCAATATCAGTTGTAGGTACTTTAGTTGAAACTCCAGATTCAAAGCAACCCTTTGAAATTCAAGCAGAAGAAATAAATGTAGAAGGTATGTCAGATTCTGATTATCCTCTACAAAAGAAAAGACACACTTTTGAATACTTAAGAACAATTGCTCACCTAAGACCTAGAAGTAACGCTTTCTCAGCTACATTTAGAGTAAGAAGTGTTGCAGCTTATGCTATTCATAAATTCTTCCAAGACCAAGGATTTGTTTATACTCATACACCAATATTAACAGGTTCAGACTGTGAAGGTGCTGGAGAAATGTTTAGAGTAACAACTTTAGATATGATGGCTCCTCCTATAACTGAAGATGGTGGAATTGATTTTTCACAAGATTTCTTTGGAAAAGAAACAAATCTTACAGTTTCAGGTCAATTAAATGCTGAATGTTTTGCATTAGCATTTAGAAACATATACACATTTGGCCCTACATTTAGAGCTGAAAATTCAAATACAGTAAAACATGCTGCTGAATTCTGGATGATAGAACCTGAAATGGCTTTTGCTGATTTAATAGATGACATGGAAGTTGCTGAAAACATGTTAAAATACGTTATAAAATATGTTATGGATGAATGTCCTGAAGAAATAGCTTTCTTTAATCAATTCGTTGACAAAGGATTATTAGAAAGATTAAACCATGTTGTAAATTCAGAATTTGGAAAGGTAACTTATACTGAGGCAGTTAAATTACTTCAAGAATCAGGTAAAGAATTTGAATATCCAGTTGAATGGGGTATAGACCTTCAAACTGAACATGAAAGATATTTAACAGAACAAATCTTTAAAAAGCCTGTATTTGTAACTGATTATCCAAAAGACATTAAGGCTTTCTATATGAGATTAAATGAAGACGGAAAAACAGTTGCTGCTATGGATTGTCTAGTTCCTGGAATAGGAGAAATAATAGGTGGTAGCCAAAGAGAAGAAAGACTTGATGTATTAAAAGCTAGAATGGCTGAATTAAATCTAAATGAAGAAGATTACTGGTGGTATTTAGAACTTAGAAAATACGGTGGAACAATTCACTCAGGATTCGGTTTAGGTTTTGAAAGATTAATAATGTATATAACTGGAATGGCTAATATAAGAGATGTAATACCATTCCCAAGAACTACTGGTACTGCAGAATTTTAATAAAAAAAGAAGTGGATTAATTCCACTTCTTTTTTATTAAACAAAGTTAAATTTAAAGAACTTTAAATTTATATAGTTTTAAAATGATTATTTACATCTTCTATTAACTAATTCATATAATGTTCTAACACCAGCACCTGTACCACCAACTACACAATAATCTGTATTTTTCTCAGTAAAGGCAGGACCAGCTATATCTAAATGTAACCATGGTTTATTTTGAACAAATTCTCCAACAAATAAACCAGCAGTTATTGCTCCTGCGTATCTTCCACCAAGATTTTTTAAATCTGCTATGTCAGACTTTATAAGCTCTTTATAATCTTCAAAGTTTGGCATTTGCCATACCTTTTCTCCTGTATCCTTAGCAGCTTCTTTTAATTCATTATAAAATTCATCTTTATTAGTTATAACAGCTGTTACATCTTCTCCTAAAGAAACTACAGCAGCACCTGTTAAAGTAGCCACATCTATTACTTCAGTAGCATTCTCTTTTTCTATTGCATAAGTTACTGCATCTATTAAAGTAAGTCTTCCCTCTGCATCTGTATTTAAAACTTCTATAGTTTTTCCAGCCATAGAACCTATAATGTCACCTGGCTTATATGCATGACCTGAAATTAAGTTCTCACAAGCAGCAACTATAGCTATAACATTTGCCTTTAATTTTTTCTTAGCTATAGCACTTATTGCACCAATGACTGCTGCTGCACCACCCATATCAGATTTCATTGTAACCATACCATCTGTTGGTTTTAAAGAATATCCACCTGAATCATAAGTTAAGCCCTTTCCAACTAAAGCTAATCTCTTATCCATATTTTCTGTATCACCAAAATATCTCATAACTATAAGTCTAGGTAAATTATCTGAACCTTTTCCTACAGATAAGAAAGCTTCCATTTTAAGTTCTTCTATTTCCTTCATTTTAAAAACTTCAACTTCAAAGCCATATTTTTCTCCTAGAGTTTTAACTTCCTTAGCTAAAGTTTTTGGATAAATTTTATTAGATGGTTCATTTACTAAATCTCTTGCTAAAGAAGTGGTTTCTGAAAGTAAGATTGCCTCATCAATAACTTTTTCACAAAACTCTACTTCATCTTTCTTTATGTTATGTCCTCCTATATGAATTGTAACTTCATAATCTTCTTTTTTATCACTCTTATATTTATCAAAGGAATATGCACCTAAATTTAATCCTTCAACCATAGCCTTTAATGTATTTTCTAATCCTATGCTTTCTGGAAATTCAACTCTTATAAAAACACTTTTGCTTTTTAATCTTTTTATTTCCTTTGAAGCTTTTCCAAAAGCTCTTCTAATTTTTTCTTTGCTTATTTCCTCTTCTTTTCCAAGACCTAATAAAATAACATCTTGTAATTCACCATCAGCAGTTGTAGTTATATTAAATATCTCTCCATAAGCACCTTTAAATTGTCCTTTTTTATTTAAAAGCTCTACTCTTTTACTTACTTCTTCATTAGTTATATTAGTTTTTCCTTCAAAATAAGGTATTACTAATGCTTCTACATCTATACACTTACACTTTAATTTTTTAACTAAATATTTATACATTATTATCCACCTCTCTTAAAATTATTAATACTTATAATTTATAATCTACATTTAATATATACCTAATTAAAACTAAAATATGTGACTTAAATTACTAAAATAATAAAAAAAGCTTAACTAAAAAGTTAAGCTTATGCTAATCCTATGATAGATAATATACGTTCTCTAACTTTATTTCTATCACTATTTATTTTGTTTAAAAAAGAAATACGTTCTCTCTTACTATAAAAAGCCTCTTTTGGAATTGAAATATAATCAATTGAGGATATAAAAAAGTATATGTTTCCTTTAAAAGAAAATACCTCCCTTATTATCTTCCAAGGATATATTCTCTCTACCTTTCCTTCATTATATTGAATTCTTATCCCATCACTTAAAACTTCAATTTTACAATTTCCAAACATGTCCCTTTTTTCTAAGAATTCAACTTTCTCTTGTATATTATGTTCCATTATTTTTTTATTTTTAACATTGCATATAATTGAAAAAACTAGCCAAATCATTAAAGTTATAATATAAAAGCTGTTATTTAAATTATCGCTTGCCTTAATAAAAACCATAGACATTAATAATACAAATATTGCACCTATGATTTCAAAGAAAATCCAAAAGAAAAATTCTCTAATTATAAAATCTTTTCTACAACTTACAAATTCATTTTTATTTAAAATAAATTCTAACATATTCGCTTTCTACTCCCCTTAAGCATTTAATATCAACTATTTCCAAAATTTATATAAATAATTTTACCACAGCTTTTTTAGATAAACTATTATGAACATATTACAATTAAATTTATTAAAAGTCCAATTCTATAACTTTTCCTTCCTTTAGACTTTCTTTAACATCTATTATTCTTTGATTTGAAGAACCTCTAAATTTAAGCCCTTCCTCTTTTTTATTTATGTCAAACTTTCCATCAACTAAAACATCAATATTTTCTAAGTACTCTCTCCACTTGTTAATATCATTAGCGTTTTCTAATAAATATTCAAATCTATATCCTGTATAACTCCAAATATTTAATCCTAATTTTCTTGCTGCCTTAGCAATATAAATAAATTTACTAGCTTGTTCTAAAGGGTCTCCTCCACTAAAAGTTACTCCTTCTATAAATGGATTTTTAGATAAATCTTCTATTAAATAATCCATATCCTTTTCTTCCCCACCATTAAAGTCATGAGTATCTGGATTAAAACATCCCTTACAATTATGTTTACATCCTTGTGAGAAAAAAACTCTTCTTATACCTGGTCCATTTACTAAACTTTCATAAGCTATACCTGATAATCTAATAGTATTACTCATAAAAATACCTCCTATTTATGTATATGATTATTTTTTTTAATTTATTTGTTTAAAAATGTTAACTATTGTTAATCCTTAAAATAAGTAATAATTAGGGGGTACAAAATGACTAATAAAAACTTATTTTTAGAAATAGAAAAACATTTATTAGAGGATAAAAATCCATCAAAATTTTTAGAACAAATTAAAAATGAAGAATCTTTTAAAAATTCTTCCTTTAATATTTTCAACCAAATTAATGAGGAAAATCAAATCGAAAAACTTAACCCTTGGTCCCATACATTAAATGTAGTGGATATTGCTACAAAATTCAAAGCTTTATCTAGTAACCCTAAAGCTTTTATGTTAGCTGCATTTTTTCACAATATTGGTAAATCAAAAACATTAAACTCAATACACCCTAAAATAGGTGGAGAAATTACAAGAAGAATACTTAGAGAATACATAAATGATAGTTATTTAACTAATGAAATAATATCTTTAGTAAAGCACCAAAATGCACCTTTATTTATAGTTAATAGAATTTCCTATAGCATAATAGATTTAATTGATACTACTAACATTTTTGATGTAGCTTTATTATCTTTTTGCATAAGCTTAGGAAGCGAAGATTTTAAAAAAGAAAATTATGATAAATTCCTTTTAAATAGTAATAAATTTCTTAGTATAATGTCAAAAAAGACAAACTTAACCTCTGATAAAATAGTTATTTAAAATAAAAAATCTATATTAATAGAACATATTCTATTAATATAGATTTTTGTATTTACACAGTTATCAAGGAATTTTTCTCTTCATTTTCTATATCACCAATAACATTTTTTATCCATTTTCCTGATTTTAATCTTGCTAATTCAAATATAATTTTTAAAAATTCTTCTGTACAAATTAAGAAGTAAACTCCATAAACAGGTAATGAGAAAACAGTAGCGCCTAAAAATGCTATAGGAACAGCATATAACCAAATGGTACCACATTGAACTAACATAGAATATGTAGTATCTCCACCACCTCTAAATACTCCAACTATCATAACCATATTAAAGGCTCTTATAGTAAAGAATATTGCTATTACTCTTAAAACTTTAACAGTATCTAAATAAGTTTCACTACTAACATTAAAAGGAGTTAAAACTAAAGGTGCTGTTATATATATAATAACTCCTAATATAAATCCTATTAATACGGAAATAACTGCAATATCCTTTGCATATAATTTTGCAGTTTTCTCCTCGTTAGAACCTATTTTGTTTCCTATCATAATAGAAGATGCAGTTGCTAAGCCTATCAAGAAAACCATAAACATATTATTTAAAGTTGTAGCAATTTGCATACTTGCCACAGCATTTGTCCCTATTCTTGCATAAGCTATAGAATATGCAGTCATTCCTAAAGACCATATTATTTCATTAGCAATTACTGACCATGAAGTCTTAAAATATATTTTTACAAAATTAAAATCAAAGGATGTAAGCTCTTTTAAATTAGATGCAACTTTATTATTTTTTAAGTATACAAATGAAATTATAAATATCATTTCTATAAGTCTTGCAATAGTTGTTGCAAAAGCAGCTCCTCCTACGCCCTTAGCTTCAAAACCTAAATTTCCAAAAATAAATACCCAATTTAAAAATGCATTTATTAAAACTCCTACTATACTTGCATACATTGGAACCTTTGGCTGTTCTGTACTTCTTAAAGCTGATGAATATGCTTGAGTAAAATTTGTAAATATACAACTTATAGCAACAACTTTTAAATAATTAGAGCCCAATTCTATAACATTTATATCATTAGATAAAATTTTCATTATCTCATAAGAAAAAATTCCTGCACCTAAAGCAAAAATACTTGATACTATAAATCCTATTGATATATCTAACCCTAAAACTTTTTTGATATTTTTCACATCTTTTTTACCCCAAAATTGAGACATAAAAACACTAGCACCTGCATTTATTCCCATTATACATAAAGTAAAAATAAATACATATTGATTAGCAAGTCCTACTGAAGCTATAGATTCTTCTCCCAACTTTCCAACCATTAAATTATCTACTAAATTTAAAGATGAAGTTATAAAACTTTGAATAGTTATAGGAATAGCTAATTTAGTCATAGTCATTAAAAAATCTTTGTTTTTAAATGCTTTCATATAAATCTAAATCCCCCACTTCTTTATAAATAAAAAAATAAAAGCAAATGGGTAGTATTTAGCCGCCCATCTGCTTTTAAACCGTATTAATTTTCTAATAAATTTACTTATTAGTCAATAGTATTAAGCTCTTATTCATGCTTTTTTAAATTTTTCTACAGAAAAATTATAAAATTATCAAAAATATACTGGAATTTTAGATACATTCTATTGTATAATGTACATCCCACTAATTTTTTAGTGAGAGTACACCAATTACACTCAATAATACATTCAAGGAAATTTATCCACATAAATTTTTCTTGAAAAATATCCACAGTTGTTGAATAAAAAAAATAATCCACAGGCAAATAATTTTTTATTTCCTGTGGATTGTTTTTTTAATTTATATATGTTCTTAACTTTCTTTTTATATCCTCATTACAAAAAGAAGCCTCAATACTATTTAAATAAATTTTTTTATAATCTTCTAAGTTCATTTTAAAAGTTTTATGTAAATTATTATATTCTTCTAAAAGAGTAATGTCTGATACTGTTCTATTATCTGTGCTTAAATTAAGCTTTATATCATCTTTATGATAATTATAAAAAGGATGTTGTGAATAACTTTCAACTCCTTTTGTGTCAATATTGCTCTTTGGACACATCTCTAATACTATTCCTTTTTCTTTTACTAATTTATAAGCCTCTGCATCATTAAAAATAAATAAACCATGTCCTATTCTTTCTGCCTTTAAAATCTCAATAGCATCTCTTACATTTTTCCCAAAACCAGTTTCTCCTGCATGTATAGTAACTCTATATCCTAAACTTCTAGCAAAATTTATAGCCTTCTCATAAGGCTTAACAAAATCTTCAATCTCACAACCTGCTAAATCTATAGCAACCACACCTTTATCTAAAAAATCTTTTCCTGCATTAATAACCTCATAAACACTATCAATAGAATGATGTCTTAAACAAGATAAAATTAAATTTCCCTTTATGTCATAAATTTCTTCTGCTTTTTTAATGCCTCTTAAAATACTCTCTATTACTTCTTTTTGACTTAATCCTTGCCTAATGTGAAGTAAAGGTGCAAATCTTATTTCTATATATTTTATATTTTCTTTACTAGCATCCTCCATAAGTTCAAAGGCAACTCTTTCTAAGTTTTTAGATTTTTGCAATATCTTTATGGGAATATCAAATTTTTTAAGATATTCAGCTAAAGAAGAGCATTCTTCATTAACAGATAAATATCCCTTAAAACTCTCATAATCATAACTTTCTAATTCAATTCCTTCTTCTTTCGCTAATGCAATGGCTGTATCTACTCTTATTGAACCATCTAAATGACAATGTAGTTCAATTTTTGGTAAATTAATTAAGTCCATTAATATATCCTCCCTTATTTCAACTTTATTTATAAAAAAAATTCTTGATTACGAAGAAAGCAAAAGCTCTCTTCGTAATCAAGAATTCTCGGTTCTTGGTAGAAACCTCTAAGCCCTATTCTTAGAGTTATACGAAGCAAAATTATTTTTTTATATTTTACCATATAAAAAATTATAGTCAATATAATTATTTTAATAAAATAAAAAATATGCAATATATTTATAATATATTGCATATTCTATATAAAACTTAAGTAGAATTTATAAGCTAAACACAATGATAAGCCTTTTTATTCCCTTCTAAATGAGAACGTCTTTCTTCTCTTTCCTCATATTTTCCAGGGCCAAATCTTTCATCAAGACTTAAATATCCTGTAACTCTTGATATTCCTTGTATATCTTGGCTTCCACAATTATTACACTTACATTCATTATTGTGAAGGTATGTTCCACAATTTTTACAATATCTTATATGAAAATTAATTCCCATATAACTTATATTAGTTTCTTTATAAGCATAGTTTATTATTTTCATTATAGTTTCTTCATTTGGACAATCATCAACTTCTATATAACTTATATGTCCACCATTACATAATTTATGATAAGGTGCTTCTATATCAATTTTATTTTTTATTGATATAGGACAATATACAGGAACATGATAACTATTTGTATAGTAATCTTTATCTGTTACACCGCTAATTATTCCAAAAGCTTTCTTATCTTGTTTTATAAATTTACCTGATAACCCTTCAGCTGGTGTTGCATAACAACTCCAATTTAGTTTAGTTTCATCAGTTAAAATGTCACAGTATTCTCTTATTCTTTCAACTATTTTTATTCCTAGCTCTCTTGAAAATTCATCTTCACCATGATGCTTTCCTGTTAATGCTATTAAAGTTTCTGCAAGACCTATAAATCCAATTCCCCAAGTACCTTGTTTTAAAATTGGTTCTATTGAATCATCTGGTCCTAAGTTTTCAGAACCTCTCATAAGCCCTTGCCCTGCAACAAAAGGTAAGTCTTTAACCTTTAAATTTTTAAGAACACCATATCTATGCATTAAAGATTCTTTAACTATTCTTAATCTATCATCTAATAATTCAAAAAATTTATCAATATCTCTCTTTGCTAATATTCCAAGTCTAGGAAGATTTATAGTAGTAGGAGCAATATTACCTCTACCCTTACAACCTGGCTCTCCATTAACATTTTTCATAAGATAAGTTCTACATCCCATAGTAGCTGGCATATAGCCTTTATCATAAAATTCTTTATTAAAGTCCGCATCGATATTCATGAAAGTTGGATTCATTCTTTTAGCTGCTACTCTACAAGCTAATTTATATAAATAAAAATATGGATCCTCTACTTCTCTATTTACACCTTCTTTTACTCTAAATATTATATTAGGGAAAATTGGTTGTTCTCCTTTACCTAATCCTTTTTCATATTCAAGTAAAAATATTTCACAAACTAAGGCAGCATCTTTATTATAAGGAATACCTAAGTTTAATGAACTAAAAGGAACCTGTGAACCTGCTCTTGAGTGCATAGTATTTAAATTATACACAACTCCTTGCATTGCTTGATGTATTCTCTCTCTTAACTTTTTCTCTACTAGTTCATCTAACTTAGAGCCTTCTAAACCTAAAGCTATATATTCTTCTTTTATTTCTTGTCTTGTAGGTTCTACAAAAACACTCATATCATTATCAAAGTCTGGATGTGATTGTCCTCCAAACATATCATTTTGAGTTGATTGTAATAAAATACATGATAATTCAGCTGCTGTTTCTATTCTTCTTGGTGCATTAATAGTTCCGTATCCTGTATTAAATCCACTTTGTAAAAGCTCTCCTGTTGGTATGTGTAAGCAATTAGTAGTTAAATTATAACTATCTAAATCATGATAATACACATCTCCATTTTCATGAGCCTTTGCTAATTCCTTAGGCATAGTAGCTAAGTTATACCATTTGTTAGACTCAGAAGCTATTCTTAAAAGTTTTGATGAGAAGTTATTTCCTACATTTGCATTATCTCTATCTGTTTCTACTCCGATTTTACTTATAGCTTTCATTAAATCTGATTTTATCTCTCTAACCTTGGTTCTTTCAGTTCTATATGCCTTATATGCTGTTGCTACTTGGTTAAAACCATTATCCACTAAAGCCTTTTCTACTAAAACTTGAATTTCCTCAACAGTTACCTTTGTCTTTCCTGACATCTCAATATAATTAATTACCTTTTGTATAGTATCTAAAACTTGGCTTTCCCTTACTGCAATACCAACCTCATTAGCTGCTCTCTTTATTGCATTTGCTATTTTATCCGCATTAAATCTTGATTCTCTACCGTCCCTTTTCACAACATGTAGCATTTTCAATTCCTCCACTCCACTATATCTTGTACTTGAACAATTATACTCTACTATTAATACTTATGCTAATTTCAAAAGATACTTATAACAAAAATAATACTTGTTATCTCCCTCTTTCCTTCTTTTTCTTAGCATATATTCATTTTTTCTTTAGTTGACATTAACAAAATGTTATTATTTTCATGCCCATAAGATGAATAATATTCCATATTATGTAACATAATAAATTTATGAAAAATAATGAAATGGAGGATTATACATGAAAAAGACCTTAATTATTGTATCAGAAATAATACTTAGTATAATTTTTGGTATAGTTTTTGGAAATTTAATTATGCCTACAAAAGTCTATAAAAATACAGAGGCTTTGAAAAATCTAAACCCAAAACTCTTAACAAATAAAAATTCTATTGAAGATATTAATTACGAAAACGAAGTATCTCTAAAAACATTTAACCCCTACACAGGAAATATCTTAAAAGAATCACAATTAAATGAAATACCCTTTATGTGTATAGTTGAAAATTCTAAAGAATCAAGACCTCAAAGTGGTTTATCTGAAGCAGATATTATATATGAAACAATGGCAGAAGCAGGAATACCTAGATTTTTAGCAATATTTTTTGAAAATTCTCCTAAAGTCATAGGTCCTGTAAGAAGTGTTAGACCTTATTTTTTAGAAATTGCTAAAGAATATAATCTTCCTTTTGCTCATTGTGGAGGTAGTTTTGAAGCATTAGATGAAATATCAAAAAACGAATCCTTAAATAGCATAAACGAAATCAAAAATGGCTCTGCTTTTTGGAGAGATAAAACTAGAAAAGCTCCCCATAACCTATACACTTCCTCTGATAACATAAGAAAATTTATTCTAAATAAAAACCTTAATTATTCCAAAGATAACTTATTAAAATTCAAAGATAATGCACTTTTAACTTCTTCTAAATACGCTTCTGAAATTATATTAAATTTAAGTGATTACTATAAAACCTCTTATAAATATGTAGATGGCTTTTACGAAAAATATATGGATGAAGAATTATCAATAGATAAAAATAACAATTCCCCACTAAAATTTAAAAATATTGTAATACAAATAACAGATATGTCTCTTCAAAAAGATAATATACATATAAATGTAAACTTAAATGGAAGTGGAAAGGGATATGTTATTTCTAATGGAAGAGTTGAAAATATAACTTGGGAGAAAAAATCTCCTGAAAGTAAAACCATATTAAAAAACCAAAATGGAGAAATAATTTATTTATCTAGAGGAAATACTATTTGGAATATTGTAGATAAAAATTCTAATATAATTTTTAAGTAAACCTAATATTAAGTTTATAAGTAAACCGTTTTCTTTAAAAACTCTTAATTTTTATATATTGTTAACAGATTGTTCTTTCTTTGTACTATTATCAATATTGATAATGATATCAGTATTGATATATAATGCAAATAAAGATAACTAATTTCTAGTTATATATATAAACATTTACTTATTAAGAATTAAGTATAAATAGATTGGGGGCATAATATAAATGCAAAAAATCGCTATAATAACTGACAGCTCTTGCGACTTAACTATAGATGAAATTACAAATTACAAATTAAATATATTACCATTAAAAATAATATATAAAGACAGAGAATATAACGATATTTTTGACATAAAACCAAATGATGTTTATGAAAATTTACACAAAGAAGTTCCAACAACTTCTCTTTGTAGTCCTGACTATGTAAATTCACTTTTAGATGAGCTAGAAAAAGAAGGTTATACTCATATAATAGGTATTTTTATTTCAAGTTCACTATCTGGTACCTTTAATGCAGCTAGACTTGTTATTGAAGAACGTAGTGCTTTTGAATCCTACTTATATGATAGTAAAATAATCGGTTATCCTTTAGGTTCAATAGTTATAAAAGCTTGTGAACTTCTTAATGAAGGTGCAACCTTCTATGACATTGTTGAAAATCTTAAGGAAATAAGAGAATCTACTACAGGATACTACACTCTTAGCACCTTAGAATATTTAAGAAGAGGTGGAAGAATTGGTAAAGTGGCTGGTACTGTTGGAGATTTGCTTAATTTAAAACCTATAATATCAGTAGATGAAGATGGGGCTTATGCTACTGTGGCTAAGGCAAGAGGTAGAAAGCAATCTCTAAAAAAACTTACAAGTATAATTTTAGAACATCTTGATAAAAGTAAATGTAGCGTAGCTATACTAAATGGTATGGCACAGGAAGAAGCTAAACAAATACTTGATTCTATTAGTTCACATCCTAACTTATTAAATGCGCAATTAAGAGATATAGGAGCAGCTATGGGAGTTCATGCTGGTCCTGGAATGGTTGGAGTTTCAATTCAAAAGGAAATTTAACTATGTATGATGATGAGTTTATTAAAGCTGAAGAAAAACGTCTTTATAATGAATATAAAAAACAAATTGCTAATTTAAAAAAAGTTCAAAAGGAAAAAGATGCTGTAGGACAAGTTTTCACCAAAGGTTTACTTCCTATATATGCTTTATATATTTTAAGCATTAATCCTACTAACGGAAATGATTTAGCTCAAAAAATTGGTGAACAAACTCACGGTCTTTGGTTTCCAAGTACAGGAGGAATTTATCCTTTACTAAAGAAATTAGAAAAGCAAGGTTTTATAAGAGGTTCATGGGATGACCCTGTAAAAAAAACACAAAAAGTTTATTCTTTGACAGAGGAAGGCTTTAAAGAGTTTGAAGAAAAAAAATATTTATTAAAACCTAAGATTAAAGAAGCTCTTGAGGTTTTTGAAATAATATATTCTCAACTCTATAATTAAAAAAGATTCTAAAGGATATTTTCCTTTAGAATCTTTTTTTAATATTATTCAACAGATATAGCTGCAACAGGACAACTTTCTTCTGCTTCTTTAGCAGCTTCTTTACTATTTTCAGGAACTTCATCAACAATTGCATGAGCCTTTCCGTCATCATCCATATCAAAAACTTCTGGTGCAATTGTTGGACATAATCCACATCCAATGCATGTATCTTTATCTACATTAGCTTTCATTATTTTTCCTCCTTAAAATTTGTATTAACAATATTATTATTCCCTAAAATTTAATTTATATTACAATATAAAATAAAAAAGAAGCAAAAGTTATTTCTTTTGCTTCTTTTATCTTATTAATATAAACCTTCAAAAATTAAAGAATATAATGGATTTTCAGCTACATATTCTTCTGCAGTACCATTTTCTAAGGCTTCTGTTAAATCTAAGTTTATTGGTAACTCTCCTATTAGAGGTAATCCTAAATACTCAGCATGCTCCTCTGAAGATTTTTTACTAAATACTTTCATCTTTTTACCACATTCACATTCAATGTAAGCCATGTTTTCAACTACACCTCTTACATCTACATTCATTTTATGTGCCATAGTAACTAATTTCTTAACTATCATAGATACCATATCTTGTGGTGTTGAAACTATTATTAATTCCTTTATAGGGAATGTTTGCATTACTGTTAAAGTAATATCACTAGTTCCTGGTGGCATATCGATTAATAAATAATCTAATTCTTCCCACTCAGTATCTTTAAACATTTGATTTAAAACTCCAGTAACCATTGGACCTCTCCATATAACTGGGTCATCTTCAACTTCCATAAGTAAGTTCATAGATATTACCTTAATACCTAATTTAGTTTTAACAGGGATAAATTTAACTTGTGTTCCCTCTTTATCCATAGCAACTATATCTGCTCTTTTTTCATTTATTCCAAAGAATCTTGGCATTGATGGTCCTGTTATATCAGCATCTAAAACTCCAACTTTATATCCTTTTTTAGCTAATTGAGTTGCTAATATCCCAGTAACAGTTGATTTACCAACTCCACCTTTACCACTTATAACACCTATAACATTTTTAATATTTCCATAGTTAGTTCCTAATTTTGCTGGTACTGAAGAACTACATCCTCCATTTTTACTAGCTGAACTACATTTGTCTTTATTTGCACAACTTGCACAACTTCCCATAAGAAAAATCCTCCATTCTGTTTATCTATCCCATTCCTTTTCAACATCTTTCCAACTGTCATAAACATTTATATCCCAAGAGTTTTTATAAACTCCGTCTACATAGAACTTTTTCTCTGAATGAGTTATTCTGTTTTCAATGGTTACTATAGTTCTAAATTGAGTAGATGTGTAACCATAATTTCTTACAGTAACTATTATATCAAAGTCATCTCTATTGTGGTTCATTATTGAAGAATTTGGAACTATTTTTTTCACTTGTTTTTCAAAATTTTCAATATCTGATGATAACATGTACTTTGTACAATCTCTATCAACAAGTATATCTATTCCGACTTTAGCATTATCTTTATTAAGTTCATCCTTTTCTTTCTTTATTACTTCAAGGATTGAATCATAATATATCTCATCAAAAGCTCTAGGTTTTCTTATAGCTTGCATATTTTGCATTAAATAGTTATCTAACCTTTTAGAAATTCTATAAAAATTCTCATCATCATAAAAATTTCCCTCTCCATTACTCTTAACTCCTGTTACGTAGTAAAATTTCTTTACTTCATCACCAACATGAATTTCAAAAATATAATCTGGAGGTAAGTCAGTTTTCTTACTAACCACTTCAGCTTTAGATAGCATATTGTATATGTTATCTATTACCGATTTTTCTTTTACTAAAAATCTAAAACCTGAATCTCTTGTACTTTGAATAACTATCTTATCAACTTTATTGTCCTTTATATATTCAAAATTATTGTTATTATTTCCAATAAATTTTGCACCTATATTTTTAGCTAAGTATCCAACAATACCTATTCCTATTATTAAACAAAGTACTACTAGAATAACTTTCCTATTTTTCACTTGTTACTTTTCTCCCTTTGAATTTACTTATATTATATAGTAATATTCCACCTATTAATATAAATATTGATATAAATTGAGATGTAGATAAAATACCTACACTTCCTCTAGGGTCATTTCTTAAAAATTCTACAAAAAATCTACCTATACTATATATTATCATATAAAGACTTGTAGTCTTTCCCTTTTCTTTGTGTTTACTTCCATACCATAGTAAAAACAACCCTAAAGCAAAATCAAAAATTGATGAAAAAACTTGTGTTGGATATAAAGGTATTCCTGCTGGTGCTAAAGAACCCTCTGGAAATACAATTCCCATTTTACTACTTGTTTCAGCTCCATAACAACACCCTGCAAGTAAACAACCAATTCTACCAAATCCTTGAGCTATAGCTAAGCCAGGAACTGCTAAATCTGCTAACTCTAATACACTCCATTTGTTTCTTAAACAACAGAAAACAACACCTAAAGCTCCACCTATAATAGCCCCATAAATCACAAATCCATTACCAAAATCTCTAAAAATCAAACTTGGATCTTGCATAACAGTTTTAAAATCAGTTATTAAATAAAGTATCTTTCCTCCTAATACTCCTGCTATAACTGTTATAATAGTAGAATTAAAAAGCTTATCTTCATTGTAACCTCTTTGAGCCCCTTTTTTTAAGAATAATATTGTAGCAAAGATTATGCCTAATCCTATCATAAATCCATAGCTATAAATCTTAAAACCAAAGATTTCCCCTAAAACAATTCTCATAAACTCCTCCAATATTTATTTTTTAAATTTAAAAGAGAAGCATATTTTTTATGCTTCTCTTTTAAATTTAATTATAATACTTATGTTAAAGCAAATCAAATTTTCTCTTAATCATGTTCTATACTATCTATTATAGATTTATATATAACTGAATAATCTTCTTTTTCTTTTCCTTCCATAGAACTAAAAAGTACCTTAATTACTTTACCTTCTTTTATTTTTTTGTAATAAATAGTGTTAAGATAAGTAGCTCCTTCATCATTTTTTTCCTTAAATATAACCTTTTTTACTCCATTGTCTTCTTCTGAAATTTTATAATCTGTAATAAGATTAAAATTTATATTTGATTTTTCTTTTTCAATTAAATCCTCTAAGGATTTATCTGAATTTATTATTTGAACATATCCTAAAAGTCCCATAGAATCACTTATAAAACTATTATCATAAATTATATAATTCCCTGGATATTTCTTTTCTTCAACATCCCAACTATCTGGAAGCTTATAACTTAAAACACCATCTAAAGCGTTATAAGTAACTAATTCTTCTATATTATTATTTGTAAAAACAACCTTTTTAATATTTCCATTAAACATCTTTTCTCCAGTAACCAATATAACCATTAACAAAATAAGCATCAATGTTATACTTAACTGTTTTTTATTCAAAAAATCACCTCTTTTCTCTATTTAAGAAAGTCTCTAATTAAATATATTCAAAAACAAAGTAAAAATTACTAAACATAAGAATAAAATTAAAATATAAAAAAACTGTTTATAAAGAAAATTAATCTTTACAAACAGTTTTTTTATTTATTATTTCATAGGTATAACTACTGTTGAATTTTCAAAATCATAAAACATTATCCAGTATCCTTTATTATTTGCCTCATAGTTATCCCAAGTAACAAAGCCAGTTCTTCCACCATATGGTTGTTCCTCTCTCTCTTTATTACCAGGTATAGCATATAGCATATATTTTATATTATTATCCTTATCACATTTAACACCAAAGAAGAAATGTCCTTCCTTTGCTATATAAGGATAATAATTTATCATAGGATAATAAATCATTGTGTACTTGTTATAATTTGACATATTACACATATCATCAAAATTATCTATATTAATCTTATACCAATTGCATCTTTTTATATCCTTTGAAAAGTCAGAAATCTTTTCACAATCATGTAAAGCTCCCCTTAATATCTCACCTATAGGACAATCAAAGTTAACTTCATACTCTTCCTCTTCATATTTATCTCTCTTCATATCCTCTATTTGATTTTCATAATCTGAGAATTTTTTACCCATTTCATAACGCTCATTTTCATAAGGATACTCTTCTTTGTTTAAATCTTCTTTACTTAAGAATTTATCACATTCCTCAATTTTAGACTTATAATCTAAAGCACTATCAAAATTACACTTTTCCTTATAGTACTCCTTAAATCCTTTTTCATCTTTTTCTTTGTTATTATCTTTTAATTCCACTTCCTTATTATTTTCCTTTTTAATTTCAACTTCTTCTACTTCATTTTCCTTATCCTTCTTATCTTCCTTTTTCTTCTTACTCTCCTCTTCTTTTTTTATATATTCTTTTTCCTTTTCTTTTAAATATTCTTTATAATTATCCTTATTTTTATCCTCACTACTCTTTAAAGAATTATCTTTTTCTTTACTAAATTTTTCTTTTCCTTCTAAAGAAATAACCTCATAATTCTTCCAATTATCCTTTGGTCTTTGATTACTTAAAAATCCACACATAAAGAATGTCATTTTTCCATCTATATTTTTACCTATAGCTGTTCCAACTATTTCTTCACAGGACACCTTTAAATCGCCTATGTTAACAGAGTCATATTCTAAATATTTTTCAGCCTTTCCTAGTTTATTTATGTTCATTGGACCAAGATTTATAACCTTCTTAAAATCTTTTTTATTACAAATAAGCATTACATAGCAATCTTTATATTCTTTTTTTAAATTTTGAGCATAAAAAGAAACCTTACATTTATCATTTTTATTTTCTATTTTGGCATATCCAGTTAAAGGCTTGTCTTTTGATATAGAGTGCCCCTTTTCATCTTCTTGTAATATTATAAAAGTTCTATATTTAATATGTGCCAATTCTCTGGTCCCTCCAATTTTAAAAATTTTATTCTCTACAGTATATGAAGAAATAAAAAAAAAGAGAATAAAAATTTTAAAATTCTTATTCTCTAAAAATCTTCTAATTATTCATATATTTATCTATAGAATCAGAAAGAGCACCGAACTCTGCTAAGCTTAAAGTTTCTCCTCTTCTTTTAGGGTCTATATTAGCTTCTTCATAAGCTTTTTCCATTAATTCCTTAGGAAGTTTTACATTTTTAGTTGCATTCCATAGTGTTTTTCTTCTCATATTAAAAGCGTGTCTAACAATTTCAAAAAATAATTTTTCATTCTTTACTTTAACACTAGGTTCTTCTAATCTTTCTAATCTTATAACTATAGAATCTACCTTTGGTCTTGGTATGAAACATGAAGGTGGAACCTTTCTAACTATTTTAGTATTACAGTAATATTGAACTAAAATAGATAAAGCTCCATAATCTTTACAATTTGGTTCAGCATTCATTCTCTCAGCAACTTCTTTTTGTATCATTATAGTTAAGGATTTAAAGTTATATCCTCCTTTTAATAGATTAACTATTATAGGAGTTGTTACATAATAAGGTAAGTTTGCAACTAGTTTAACACTTTTTTCATCACCTATAATTTCATTGAAATCAACCTTTAAAGCATCATTATGTATTAATTGAAACTTTGGATTGTCTCCAAGTTCCTCTGTTAATATTGGAATAAGTGAACTATCTAATTCAATAGCTACAACTCTCTTTGCTCTTTTAAGCAATTGAGCAGTAAGAGTACCAACTCCAGGTCCTATTTCAATTACTAAATCTTCTTCACACACCTCTGCTCCATTTACTATATCTCTTGGAACAGAATCATCAATTAAAAAGTTTTGTCCTAAGCTTTTTGAAAATCTAAAATTATACTTCTGAACAAGTTCCTTTGTCTTTATATCTTTTATTTCATTTATATCCATTAACTACTCTCCTACCATATTCTTTTCTATCTTTTCTATAGCTTTAACAAACTCTTCCTTTGTTATACCATAGTTATTTAATCTTGAAAGTACTTGGTTTGCATTTCCATAACCGATTCTTAATTCTTTACCAAGCAACTCTCTTCTAATTTTAGCCTTTGGATCTGCTGACAGACCAAAATATATTAAATCTTGTATTGTAAACTCTTCTCTTTTTTCTTCTAAAGTTATTTTTGCATTTTCTAAAGCTCTAATTATAGCCTCTGGTGATGCATTTTCTACGCCTATATTTCCATCTTTAGCTCTCGTTCCCTCAATTCTTCCTATGTAAGCATGTTTAACGCCTTTAACTCTCTTTGATATTATTGATCTTATTTTTTCTCCAGCAAAATCTGGGTCTGTAAATACAATAACACCTTTTCTTTTTTGAGCTTCTTTTATTCTCTCTATAACTTTTGCATTTATTCCGAATCCACCTACAGCTATTATTTCAGCATCTATAGCTTTTTTAACAGCTGTTATATCATCTCTACCTTCAACTACTATAACTTCTTTAATCAAGGTCAAAACTCCCTTTCTTATTATATGTACTATATCTAATTTACCTATATCTCATTTAACTGTCAATAAACCCTTTAATAAAAAAGAAATAGAGGGATAAAAGAATTACTCTCTATCCCTCTATTAAAATTACCATTCACCAGGATATGCTACTATATAAAGATTTACATTTCTTCTTCCCCATGCTTTACATTCAGAGGATGAATTTAAAAATAAATCTATTATATTGTTCTTTATAGCACCACCAGTATCTTCAGCTACTGCATAACCATACCCTTCTATATAAACCTTTGTTCCTAAAGGTATAACTCTTGGGTCAACAGCTATAGTACTTAATCCATTAGGATCTCTCCTTGGAACAGTTCCTGTTGCAGTTACGCCATCTCCTGAATAAGCAGTTGCTTCAACTACCATGGCTTTTTTATAATTTATATTATCTTCTCCTCTTGAAAGGACTAGTTTTTCCATAGTTCCTTTAAGAACTACTTCATCTACAGGTTCTTTTACAACCTTAGATTCAACAACCTCTCTAGATACTTCTTTTCCATTTTCCATAACTAATTTCATAGTTATTTCTTTTTCTCCTAAAGAACCTTCTTGTGTAGTCTTTTTAACTCCACTTTCTAAATTCTCATCTTCTTTTACTACTGTTTCAAAATTTATTGCCTCTTTTTCAACAATAGTTTTTTCCTCAACTCTTGTAATTTCAACCTTTAAATCCTTTGATATTTCTGAGTCTAAAGAAGGTTCTACTTTATCTAAATCATTTAACTTTATTCCTTCTTTTTCTAACATAGATTTTACTGAATCTTCAGCTGAATCTATAGCTATGTTTTTTCCATCAACCATAATTTCAACAGGAAGTGCCCTCTTAATATTTATTATATCATTATCAGAAATTTCACTCTCTAACTTAGGTTCTATTTTATCTTTTTCAGATAAAGCGATTCCTTCCTCTTTTAGAAGTTCGCCTACACTCCCTTTAAAAGTTTTTACCTCTAAAGTTTTCCCCTCTAAATTTATGGTTATGTTTTTATGTGATGTAACTAAAACTACTATAAAACTTGCTAAAACTAAACTAAATACACCTAATGCAATTTTACCATTTTTCGAGGCAACCTTCTCTTTTAATGCCTTAATTATCTTTTTCATATAATCTTCCCCCTTTTAGGCAAGAGTCATTTTGACATTATATATCAGCTTTTTAAGTCTGTCAAATTTAATGACTCCTACAATTTATACTTTTAGTTGTAAATTATAATGAATAAATAACCTCTGATTATACAGGGATTTCTTAAAATAAAGGTTGTTTCTTACTTAAAAAAGTACACTATATTATATTAGTGTACTTTAAATGTTATTACAGTTATTTTTCTTTAGTTTAATTATCTATATTAAATTTTAAATAAGCATTTTTTATTATTTAATAGAATTTCATTCATTTCCTCTCCAGAAATTCCTCTTAGTTCACTCATCTTATCTATTATATATTCAATATAATCTGATTCATTTCTTTTCCCTCTAAAAGGAACTGGTGCCATGAAAGGACAATCTGTTTCAACTAACATTCTATCTACTGGTATCTCTTTACAAACTTCAACTAATTTTTTAGCATTTTTAAATGTTAAAACACCAGTAAAACCTATATAATATCCTAGTTTTATGCATTCCTTTGCAAACTCTACAGAACCTGAAAAACAATGAACAACTCCTCTAACTTTAGGAAACTCTTTCATAATTTCTAAAGTATCTTTATGAGCATCTCTGTCATGTATAACAACAGGTAAATCAAGTTCCTCTGCTAGTTTCATCTGTTCTCTAAATACTCTTTTTTGAACCTCTCTCTCTGGATTTTCTTCCCAGTAATAGTCTAATCCTATTTCACCTATAGCTTTAACCTTTTCTTCTTTAACATATTCTTTTATTTCCTCTTTAACAGAATCATTAAATTCATCAGCATTTTCTGGATGTATTCCAACTGCTGCATAAAATATATCAAAATTTCTTGAAAGTTCTACAGATTTTCTTAATCCATAAAGGTCAGAACCACAATTTAAAATTCCAATTACTCCTTTTTCCTTAAGTTCTTCTATTAAACTTTCTCTATCTTCATCAAAGCTATCTGAATCATAATGAGCATGTGTATCAAATATTTTATATTTCATAGTTTTCTCCTTTGAATTTTACATATATATTGTAGATAGTAGAGGAGATAATATTCCTAAAACTCCCCCTAATAAAGCACCAAGCCATGTTATTGCTCTAAGTTCCTTATTAGCTATTCCAATTATTATTTCTTCTGCATAATCTACTTCAAAAGCATTTATTTGATTTTCAACTATAGAAGCAATATCTACAATTTCAAGCACTTTTGCTGATTTGTTCTCAACAAAGTCATCATATAGTTTATCTAAAATGCTAACAATATTATTTTCTATGTTTTGTTTATTATAACATAGGTCTCTTGGGGAATTTTGTAAAAATTTATCAAATACCTTTTCTATGACTTTACTTATTTCTAATGGAATTTCTTCTTTATTAACAATCTGATAAATAATTGACTCTATATTATCAATTATTATATTTTCATAATTATTTGACAGTAGCTTAACCATTTCTTCATAACTATTAAATGAGGAAATTTTATTATTTAGTTCTCTTATAATTAAGTCTATATTTTCTTCTCTATTTATTTTCTTTGATAATTTATCCCCTAAAATCTCTGAAATAGATTGTAATTTTTCTTCTCCTAAATTTTCTAAAACTTCTCCTACATTTTTCTTCATACTTTCATTTAAAAAGGCAATAATAGCATCACATATGTATTCTTTATTTTCCTCTTCATTTAAAGCCTTATCAAGTATTGAAACTAACTTTCCATAAATTAAATCCCCACTTAAAAACATAGATACTATAGATGGAATATTCTCATTTATAGCACCTTTTATCTTACTTGAAATTTCTTCATCGTTTAAAATATTTTTTATAATATCACAAAGAGTATCTTTTTGAGATTTTATATATTCTTCAACATATAACTTAATATTTTCAGGAATAACTTCTTCTATAGTAATATCTTCCTTCTGCATTTTATTAAGTTCTTTTAAAATACCCTTACTTATAATATCTTTTATTTTTTCCTCAGAAATAGATTTTTCTATTAAATTTCTAAATTTATTACTATTTATAAATTTAATTATAGCTTCTGGTTTCTTACTTAATATGTTTTTTATGTAGTTTAGAGCATAAAAACTTATTTTTTCTTTAAATTCATCTTCTTTTATGCAATTTACAATTGTATTAGTTATTCTTTCAACCATACTACTTTTTAAAGCTATGTAATTTTTTTCACCTAAAGTATCCTTTAAGTAAATATCTAAAGACTTATCACTATCTAAAACTTCTTTTATTTTTTCCTTAGCTATTTTATTAAATTTTCCTTTTATCTTCTCATCCTTTAAAGCCTTATTCAAACTATCTGAATTTAATAAATGAGTTCCTACTGTCTCTCCTACTTTATTTGCTATTCTACTTTTTTCTTTAGGTATTAATCCTGGCGTAAAGGGTAGTTTTTTACCAAAAATATATTTTGCTTCTCTTGGTCTAAATAACATTTTTATTGCAAGCCAGTTTGTTATGTATCCTATTACAGCACCTATCAAAGCTCCTATAATATAAATTTTCATTTAATTTCACTCCTATCAATCTTAAATTCACTTAAATAGTGTAAAATATATATGTTTATATTAATATAATACTACTTATTTTAAAAGGTGGTGAATAAAATAGATTTCAACATAATTAATGATATAAAAAAATGTTCGCTATTTTCTCAATTTACTGATTATGATATTCAAAATTTATTAAATTCTAGAGATGTTTTTATAAAATCTTATTTAAAAAATGACTTATTATTTTCAGAGGGAGAACACTGTAATTTTTTAAGTGTTATTTTAAAAGGGAAAATAGAAATTCAAAAATTAGATGTTAAAGGAAATCTTCTTGTGGTTTCTAATTTAAATAAAGGAAATGTCTTTGGAGAAAATCTTCTCTTTGGTGATAAAAATAACTATCCTATGTCTGTATTATCAAAGGAAGCCTCTAAGGTATTGCATATAAAAAAATCATACATATATGAACTTTGTCATTCAAAGGAGTTTTTTCTAAAAGAGCTTTTAAGAATACTTTCAAATAAAGCTCTTAACTTAAGTTCAAAACTTAAAGAAGTTTCAATGAAATCAATAAGGGAAATGATTTGTGAATATCTTATAAAAAGATATGAAAAGGACAACTCCTTAATAATACACTTAGATTTTTCTAGAAAAGATTGGGCAGAAAAGCTAGGTATTCAAAGACCTTCTTTATCTAGAGAACTTATTAAAATGAGAAATTCAGGTTTAATAGACTTTTCAAAAAATATAATAGAAATAAAAAACTTAGAGGAACTTAAATTAAATTTAAAATAAAATTATAAAGTTAATATTTTTGTACACTTTTTGACACATAAATGCCACATAAGAACCTTAATATAATAATTGTAACGTAGCTAAAACACTAATTTAATTTTACCCCTTAAATGGCCCTTGAATAGTTTGTCCCCCTTACGCAAATATCAAGGGCTATTAAGTTTAATTAATTTAAAAAATTTCTATATAATAATTCCTAACCTTAAACCTTAAGATTTAAAAATAAACCTAGTTTCTAAAAATTTAGAAACTAGGTTTATTTTTAATTTTTTCTCTTTTTAAGCCTATTTAATTCATTTATTGCAGCTCTTTTATCTATTTTTTCAAATAAAAATTCTGCTTTATTTATATTAATTTTATTTTTTTCTAAAAAGCTCCATTTAAGCTCCTTTATATTTAAAATATTACTTATTTTCTTTGAAGTAAACGGAAGAATTGGATTTAATAAATCTATAAGTGCTACTAATATTTGAGAAGCGATGTAAATAATTCTTTCACATTCCTTCTTATCTTTTTTTAAAAGTTCCCAAACATTATTTTTATCTAATAATTCATTTCCCTGCTTTATTAATGTAAAAATTTCTTCTGTACCGGCTTTAAATTCACCATTTTCAAACTTATTCCCAACAGAAGCATAGGTTCTTCTTATTAAATTCTTCCATTGAAGTGGAATATCTTGTCCTCTTATTTGACCATTAAAGTTTTTATATATAAAGTTTGAAACTTTATAAACAAAATTACCAAGAACTCCTGCTAACTCTGTATTATTTGCTTTTATAAAATCTCTCCATGTAAAATCTGAGTTTTTCTCCTCTGCTCCTCTACTTATCAAATAATATCTAATCAAATCTTTATCATATTTTTTTAATATATAAGGCATCCATATAGCCCAATTTCTATTAGTAGAAAAAGGCTTTCCTTCTAAAGTTAAGTATTCAGAAGAAAAAATTCTAATTTTACTTTTATTAAGACCTAAAGAACATAATAGTGATGGAAACATCGTTGTATGAAAAGGAATATTTTCTTTTCCATGAACCAAATAAATTCTACTTTCTTCATTGTTCCAATAATCTTCTAAACTTTCTTTTCTCTCTTCTATTATTTTTTTAGATGAAGTAAGATAAGCTAAAAGAGCATCAACCCATACATATAGTCTTTTATCAGAAAACCCCTCTATAGGAATTTCTATTCCCCAGTTAATCTCCTTTGTTAAAACTTTATCTCTAAGTCCTCCTTCTAAATGTCTATTAGTTATTTTAATAGCATTTTCTCTCCAAGCTTCCTCTCCCTTTACCAAATTATTAATATAATTTTGAAAATAAGATAATTTAAAATATAGATTTTTAGAAACTTTATGTAAAACCTCTCCACTACATTTAATACAAATTCCATTATTAAATTTCAAATCATCAAAATCTTCTAAGCAGTTTTTACAATAAAATTCCTCTGTTTCCTTTTCATATATAAAGCCCTTATTATAAATTGTTTTTATTATATTTTTTACTTGCTCCTCATGATATTCACTATCAGTTCTTGAAAATATATCAAATGAAAAGCCTAATTCCCTAAAACATTTAGAAAATTCTTTATGATATTTATTTATAAGTTCCTCAGGCTTTTCATTAAGTTCCTTTGCTCTATTTAAAACTGGTGCTCCATGACAGTCAGAACCTGATACAAAAATAACCTCATCACCTTTAACTCTATGATATCTAGCTAAGATATCTCCCCCAATCCAAGAGGATACTCTACCTATGTGAAGTGGTCCATTTGCATAAGGCCATGCATTACCTATAATTACTTTCATTATTATCCTCCCACAAAATCTCTTTATAAATTGTCTTTATAAAATTATATTACAAAAGGGCTCCTATATTCTATAAACTATGAATATAAGAGCCCTTAATATTAATTATCTTACTTGACTTCCTGTTGGTAATTCACCTGGATTTACTAATAAAAGTTCTGAATCATCTGAAGGTGCTGCTGCAAGTATCATTCCTTGAGATAATTCTCCTCTTAATTTAACTGGTTTTAAGTTAGCAACTAACACAACATATTTTCCAACTAACTCTTCTGGTTTATAGTGTTGTGCTATTCCTGAAATAACCTGTCTTTCTTCTCCACCTAAATCAACTTTAAGTTTTAATAACTTTTTAGCCTTTTTAACTGGTTCACACTCTAAAACTTTAACAACTCTTAAATCAATTTTGTCAAAGTCTTCTATAGTTATCTCCTCTTTTATTGGATTTTTAACTAATTCTTCATTTTCTGCCTTTACTGGTGCTGGTTTTAAAGCCTCAAGCTCTGCTAATTTTTCTTCCACATCTATTCTTGGGAATATAACATCACCCTTAACAACTTTATCTCCTGGAACTGTTCCATTAAACTCTTTTAAACTATCCCAAGTTGTAACCTTAGTATTTAATTGAGCATCTATTTTTTCACTTGTTTCTGTTAAGAATGGTGAAATCATAACTGAAACAAATCTTAAAGTTTCTAATAAATTATATAAAACTGTTCCTAATCTTTCTTTTTTATCCTCATCTTTAGCAAGTATCCAAGGTGTTGTTTCATCTATATATTTATTAGCTCTTCCAATTAAAGTCCATATACTTTCTAAAGCTTCTGGAATTTTTAATGCTTCTATACTAGATTCAACTTTTCCTGGAGTAGCTAATGCTAAATTTATTAATTCATCATCAATAGGTTCTTTACATGTTGGTGCTTGAATAACTCCATCAAAATATTTATAAACCATAGCTATAGTTCTTGATAATAAGTTTCCTAAATCATTAGCTAAATCTGTATTTACTTTCTTTATGAATATTTCATTATTAAATAATCCATCTGAACCAAATGGTATTTCTCTTAATAAGTAATATCTTACAGCATCAGCACCAAACATATTAACTAAAACTACTGGGTCAACAACATTTCCCTTTGACTTTGACATTTTTCCTCCATCAACAAGTAACCATCCATGACCAAATACTTGTTTAGGTAACTCTAAACCTAAAGCCATTAACATTATTGGCCAATAAATTGTATGGAATCTTAAAATATCTTTTCCTATTAAATGAACATCAGCTGGCCAGAACTTTTTAAATAACTCTTGATTTTCTTGACCATATCCTAGAGCAGTTATGTAGTTTGATAATGCATCTATCCAAACATATATAACATGTTTTTCATCAAAACTTACAGGAATTCCCCAAGTAAAACTTGTTCTTGAAACACAAAGGTCTTGTAAGCCTGGTTTTAAGAAGTTATTTAACATCTCATTTTTTCTTGATTCTGGTTGAATAAACTCTGGATGTTCTTCTATATACTTAATTAATCTATCAGCATATTTACTCATTTTAAAGAAATAAGCTTCCTCTTTAGCTTTTTCAACTGGTCTTCCACAGTCTGGACAATTACCATTTACTAATTGAGTTTCTGTCCAAAATGATTCACATGGAGTGCAATAAAGTCCTTCATAAGAATCTTTATATATGTCGCCTTGGTCATATAATTTTTTAAATATCTTTTGAACTGCTTTAACATGATAATCATCAGTTGTTCTTATAAATTTATCATAATTTATATTCATCATTTTCCAAAGGTCTTTAATACCTGCAACTATTTCGTCAACATGTTCCTTTGGAGTAATTCCTTTTTCATTAGCTATTCTTTCTATTTTTTGACCATGCTCATCAGTTCCTGTTAAGAACATTACTTCATGACCTGTAAGTCTTTTAAATCTAGCTATAGCATCAGCTGCTACAGTTGTATAAGTGTTACCTATGTGTAGGTTTGTTGATGGATAATAAATAGGCGTTGTAATATAATATGGTTTTTTACACATTATTTTTTCCTCCTTAAATTATTACTTATTATTGTTTCCAAAAATTTCTAAAATATAAAAAGCCTCTATGGATAATCCCATAGAGGCGTTAATTACGCGATACCACTCTAATTCATACTTATGTCGCCATAAATATCTCGTCAAGTAACTCCTAAGTTTAACTTATTTTATTACTCTGCAATGTAACGGTTGCTCCCGTACTTTTCTAAAATAAAAATTCTCAAAAAGTCTGCTCCAAGTCCATCTTCATAAAGATTAATACCTCTGGCTTTCACCTACCCCAGCTCTCTTTTTATGTATTATTTCCTTATTACTCTTCTCTTCATTGCATTTATTACTTAATTTTAATTATATGATTAATTTTGTATTAATGTCAATCGTTTTTATTTTATAATTCTTTAAAATTCTTTTAAAGACATAATTTGTATTAATATAAAAATGTTATATACTATCTATAAATAATCATAATTTGTCAGGGAGGTATTATTTTAATGAAAGGCTTAACTCTGCCTAAAGTAGGTGCAAGAAATTTAAAGACCGCTTTAGCTGTAACTTTATGTATAGGCTTATTTGAATTAATACATAGGGAATATCCATTTTATGCTTGTATTGCTGCTGTAATATGTATGAAAGATACAGTTGAAAACTCTTATAAAATGGGAAAAAGCAGAATGATTGGGACTATAACAGGAGGATTAGTTGGTCTTACTCTAACATTTTTAGCCTTAAACCTTAGGTTAATAAAATTTCCTGGAATAATAACAGGAATAGGTATAGTTGTAACAATATATTTACTCAATGCCTTTAACAAAAAAGGTTCTGTTTCTATAGCCTGTATAGTATTAATAGCTATTATGACTAATTTACATGGTAAAGCACCTTATGCTTATGCCATAGATAGAATCATAGATACCTTTATAGGTATAATAATAGCTCTATTAATAAATAAGTATATATATAAATATGAAAATAAAGTAAAAAGTGATTTAGAAAATGTTGAAAATAAGATATCTGAAATAGAAAAAAATATAAAAAAGATATAATTAATTTTGAGGGAAATAAAAACACTAAAATTTATAGGAGGAAATTGTTTGTTTAAATTTAACCTGCAAACTATAGGCGCTAGAAACCTAAAAACTTCTCTTGCTGTATTTACATGCATAATAGTTTTTCATTTATTAGGTCGCTCTAGCGCATTTTTTGCCTGTATAGCTTCTATGATGTGTATGCAAGATACTGTTGAAAACTCTTATAAAATGGGTAAAAACAGAATGCTTGGAACATTTTTAGGTGCTATAGTTGGCTTAATACTAACTACAATTTGTAACTACTTTTCTTTTACACACTTTCTTATATACGCCTTTTTAACGGCAGTTGGTACAACTTTAGCAATATACCTATGCATACTGTTTAATTGTAAGGGAGCTATAAATAGTTCATGTATAGTAGTATTTGCAATAATGACCAACTTAAATGGTCTTGGTTCTTATGAATATGCTTTCAATAGAATCATTGATACCTTTATTGGAGTAATAATAGCTATTGTAATTAATAGACTTATTTTCCCATATCAAAAGAAAGAAGAAGAAAAAAAAAGTTAATAATTTTTTATATAATAAACTTTTATAAAACAAAAATAAGGAATAAAATCTTAATAAGATTTTATTCCTTATTATTTTTAAATTTAGCTACTAACTACTCTTTCATCTACCTTTTTACCAAATATCATAGTTAGTACAAATAATGCTACTAAAGATAATGGAAGTATTATGAAAATACTTAACCCTAATCCAGCTGGAATATAACCAAATACAACAGTTACAATTCCTACAAAAACAGAATACCATATCTGTGTTCTAACGTGTTCTATATGGTCACATCCTGCACCTGTAGAAGAAAGTATTGTAGTATCTGAAATTGGAGAACAATGATCTCCAAAAATAGCTCCAGTTAAAACTGCTGAAGTGCTTACAATAACAAAATTCCACTCTGGATTTATTGCAAAAGCTAAAGGTATTGCAAGAGGCATTAAAATCCCCATAGTTCCATAAGCTGTTCCCGTAGCAAAAGCTATTATAGAACCTAGTATAAATATAATAGATGGTAATAAAAATCCTGGAATAGCATCAGATAAAACACCTACTAAATAGGATGCAGTTCCTAATTCCTTAATTACAGAACTTAAAGACCAAGCTAAAATAAGAATTACTCCTGTTATTAAAAGACCTTTCATGCCTTCAATCCAAATACCAATACCTTCTGATATTGTAAATATTTTTTTACCAACTCCCATTAAAAGTGCTACTATAGTTGCTAATAAAGCTGATTGGAATAAAACTATAGATGCATCAGCATTAGAGAAAGCTGCTTGTATGCTAGCAAAGCTAAAAGGTGCATTATTCATTATCTCTATAATTGCTAAATCTTCTCCTCCCATTACGGTTATCCATCCACTATAATAAAATCCTACTAAGGAGGAAATAATTAAAACTCCAATAGGAATTATTGCATTCCATATGCTTAACTTAATTCCTTTTATAGGTTCTAAATCTTCACTTTCTGAAGATACCTCTGTAACCTTTGGTGAAACTTCTCCTCTTCTAGCCCTTCTCTCTGCTTTAAGCATAGGTCCAAATTCTCTTAAAGTTATAGCCGATATAACAACAAAAGCTAAAATTAATATATTATAAAATCTATAAGGTATAGTTTCTAAAAAAACTCCAAAACCATCAGTCTCTATTCCAACTGTTTTTAATGAATCTCCTATTAGTCCAACTTCTAATCCTATCCAAGTTGATATTATTGCTAATCCTGCAATAGGTGCTGCTGTTGCATCTATTACAAAGGCTAATTTTTCTCTTGAAACTCCTAATTTATCTGTAACTGGTCTCATTATAGGTCCTACTATTAAAGAGTTTGCATAATCATCAAAGAAAACTGCTAATCCTAAAAGCCAAGTAGTAAGTTGAGCACTTTTAACTGTTTTAGCCTTTCTTGCTAAAGCCTCTGCTATAGCCTTTGCACCTCCCATTTTAGCTACTAAATGAATAACTCCTCCAATAACTAAAACTTGAAGTATTATTCCTGCATTCCAAGGGTCTGCTAAGGAATTTAAAGCTCTGTAAGTAAAATCAATAAATCCTTGAACTAAGGCACCAAGTATATTAGTTCCATTTAATTGAAGCATTATACATCCTGTTATTGTTCCTATAAACAACGAGACAACAACATTCTTAGTTAAAAATGCTAGAACAATTGATACTATAGGTGGTAATATTGTCCACATTCCAAATTTAGCTGAATTTGCTGCTGCTACTTCCTCAGAAGCAAAAACTAAAGTTGAACATAGCATTGTCATGACAAAAACCGCTAGAAAAACTTTAAATCTAGTTTTGTTTTTCATAAAAAATCCTCCTTTAAATTATAAAGTGAATTAATTTATAGAGGCTTTCCCTTATTTTTATCATAGAATTTATAAAAAAAGACCTTAGGCTTAATCAACCTAAGGTCTCAACGTTCAATAAAATTACTTTTTCAAATAAATTTTTGTTTGTTTAATTCCCTAAGATGATAGCTCTCCACATTTTTATGTGACAGTTTTGTATATATTCTATACAAACCCAGCATTTAGCTTTAAAGTATCAGCTAAAAACTTCGGCGATAATCCCTTTCCTAAAACTTCAACATCACTTAAACTCCATTTTAGTAATCTTGATTCTCGCACCTCTACATCTTCATTAAATAATTCACTTTTAACTTGTTATATTTGTATACATTTATACAGTATAACCTTAATTCTTTCAAGCATTTAATAAGTTTATTAACTGTTTATTAAAAAAAGTCTCTTTTTATTAAAAAAATCCAGATCTTATTATAGATACTAGTAACCAAAATCCAAAAACTCCAGCTACTATAAAACCTATTAATCCTAAAATAGGAACTCCTTGAAAAGTAGGTCCTATTTTTGCATTTACAACTAAAGAAGAACCAATTATCATACAACCAACTATTAAGGCAAAAGCTATTCTATTGACCATTTTATTTAAATCAGCTAAAGGCTTTTCTGCATCCTTCATCTGAAGTTGTAACTTAGCCCTTCCCTTAGTTAAACTGTCTACAAGCTCTGAAAATTTATCTGGTACTTCAATACTTTTTGAAACAAATTTATATGCATCAGCCATTAATTTATCTTTAGTTAAACTTTTTAAAATTTCTTCTTTGTTTTTTTCTCTAACATAAGGATATATACATTCCATTATTTCTAAATCAGGGTCTATTTTAGCTATAACTCCCTCTAATATAACTGTTGACCTAACTAAAGTTACTAACTCCTTTGGAAACTGTATATTGTTTCTTTCTGCAATTTCAAATATTTCCTTAAGAACATCAGATATTTTTATTGACTTTAAAGAAGCATTTATATATTTAGCTACTATATTTTTCAAGTCATCATATAGTACTGAATAATCTACTTTTCCTTTTTTTATGCCTATTATATTTACAAAATCAACTAAGGTATCTATATCATTTAAAACCATAGCTATCATTGCCTTGTTTAACCAATTTTTTAAATTTGATTCTAATGTTCCAACTAATCCAAAATCTATATAACAAATCTTTCCTTCTTTTATAAATAAATTACCAGGATGAGGGTCTCCATGAAAAAATCCATCTTCAAAAATCTGCTTAAAGAAAGAATTTGCTAATTTATCCGCTACATCATAAACATCATAACCATTTTCTTTTAAAACTTTAAGGTCTGTAATCTTAAAACCATCTATATATTCCATAGTAAGAATTTTTTCAGAGGTTAGCTCATCAATAACTATAGGTGCTTCAACACAAGCTACATTTTTATTAAGCTCTCTAAACTTTTTTGTATTATAGGCTTCCTTTTTAAAATCCAACTCTTTTAAAGTTGCATCCTCAATTTCATCAAAAGCTTCAATAGGATTAATTAAAGTGTTAGCAAAATGATGTGCTGTTAATTTACTAAGCTTTCTTAATATATTTAAATCTAATTTCATTTTTTCATCAATTTTATAATGCTGAACTTTAACTACTACATCTCTTCCATCCATTAACTTAGCTCTATGTACCTGTGCTATAGAAGCAGATGCTAAGGGCTTTTCACTAAATTCTAAAAAATATGTACTAATATCTGTTCCAAAGGAGTCATGAAAAACCTCTTTAACCTTACTAAACTCTGTTATTTCATTGCTATCTTGTAATTTTTCTAATTCATCTATATAAGCTTTAGGAAGTAAATCTGGTCTTGTGCTAAGTATCTGTCCAATTTTAACAAAGGTTGCTCCTAGCTCTTCTAAAGCCTCTCTAAGTGCTTGTGGTCCTGGTTCTACAAATTTACTATTTGGAAGTTTTGATGAAAGCAAATAATCAAAACCATAGTTAGTAAAAACCTTAATTATTTCCTTTAACCTTTTTGCACTTTCTCCCTTGCTCATAAAATTCACCTCCTAATTAAAAATTATAAAAACCCTACAAGGAACTGAAAAGCCTAATCCTCTTAGCTACTTAATATAGCTTTAAATTCTACCCTTCATTATCTTGTAGAGTTTTTTTATTAAATTAAATATTTTCTTCTTTTAACTTAGCTTCTAATTTTTTAACTCTCTCTTTTAATTCATGTATTTCTTTTAAGTTTTCTTTATTAGCTTCTTCAAACATTGTCATAAATTCTTCCTTTGTTAAAGGATGCATACTATCTAACTTGTTTATTATTTCACTTGTTGCTTGACTAGTTTTTGCCTGTACATCTCTTTTTAACTCTTCTGATAAAATTTTTCCATCTTCCACAGTTATTTTACCTTTAGCAACCATATCTTGTACAAAAGAATCTGTTTTTTCATAAGCAGTAGCTGCAGTTCCTATCCCTGCTAATATAACTTTTTTTAATTCGTTCATCATGAAATCATCTCCTAAAACATAGTCTACTTTTTAGTTTATTACATTTTACTCTTAATTTCTTTAAATTTAAAGTTTATTATTCTTAACATACTGTTAATTCTAAAACTATTTTCTGCTCATAAATTTTTCTATATCTTCTACAGATTTTATACATTCCTTTGTTAGAACCTCACAACCATCTTTAGTAACTAATACATCGTCTTCAATTCTTATTCCTATAGCTTCTTCCTCAATATATAATCCTGGCTCTACTGTATAAACCATTCCTTCCTCAAGAATTATATCTCTTCTACCAACATCATGAGTGTCAAGTCCTAAACTATGTCCTATTGAATGGAAGTAATATTTTCTGTAATCTTTTTTATCCTCTATAAGACCTAATCTTACACAGGCTTCAGCTAAAAGTTCATTTGCCTTATTGTTAATTTCATAAAAACCAACTCCTGGTCTTATTGAATTTATTATTTCTTCATTTACCTTTAAAACTTCTTCATAAACTTCTCTTTGTCTTTTAGTAAACTTTCCATTTGCAGGGAATGTTCTAGAAATATCACCATTATAATAATTTACTTGAGCACCTAAATCAAAAAGAATTAAATCTCCATCCTTTATCTCACTATTATTATCAACATAATGAAGAGTTGCTGCATTTACTCCTGCTGCTGCTATAGTTTTAAAAGCATAATCCTTTACTCCATTTTGTTTTAAGTAAAAATCAAAATAAGCTTCTAATTCATATTCCTTCATTCCTGGCTTACATTCTTTCATTAAAAGTTCTACACCCTTAGCTGTTATATGTGCTGCCTTTTTAATTTCTTCTACTTCTTCTTTACATTTAATTTGTCTTAATGAAGCTATATCAGCATAAACATCTTTAACAATTACTTGAGGATATCTTTCTCTAACTTCCTTTGCAAAGCTTTGACTTTTACTAACTTCCTCCTCAAAAGATACTCTTTCTAAATCTAAATAAAGCTTTTCTGAAATTCCATTCGTAAATATTACATTTAAATCTTCTTTAAAATCCTCTAAATATTTAACATTACAAACTCCTGAAACTTCTTTAGCTTCATAATCCCTAATAGTTTTTCCAGTCCATCTTTCTTGCTCTAAATTAGGTCTTAAAATATATAATACTTCTTCAGTAACCCCATTAATTTTTTTAATCATCAATATGTGATTTTCCTCATCTATTCCTGTTAAATAATAAAAATTTCTGTTAGGAGTAAATTGAAAATATTCATCAGCAGTCTTTCTTACTGCATTACCAGCAAATAAAACCACTAAGGAATTATTATCTAATTTTTTTAATAAATTTTCTCTGTTTTTAATAAAAACTTTCTTATCCATTTTAATACCTCCAATTCCTATTTATTAAATTTTACCATATTTAGAATAGAAAATCTTAACATATAATACATATTTATATTTTAATAAAAAAATACCCTTTAGAAAAATTCTAAAGGGTATTTTTTTATTATCTTAATTTCAAAGCTATATATTAAACTCTATCTTTTTTTCCTTCAAATGCATTGATGTACATTTGCTTAATTTCGCTTATTAATGGGTATCTTGGGTTTGCACCTGTACATTGGTCATCAAATGCATCTTCGCTCATTTTTTCTAATGTAGCGTAGAATGATTCTTTTGAAACTCCACAATCAGCTATTGTTGCAGGGATTCCAACTGTTTTCTTAAGGTTATCTATAGCTTTGATTAAGTTATTAACTTTTTCTTCTTCGTTCTTTCCACCTAATCCTAAGTAGTCAGCAATTACTGCATATCTCCATTTAGCATTTGGATATTTGTATTGTGGGAATGCAGCTTGTTTTCTTGGATTGTCAACAGCATTGAATCTTATTACATGGTCTATTAAGATTCCGTTAGCAACTCCATGTGCTATATGGTGTTCTGATCCTAATTTGTGTGCCATTGAGTGACATACTCCTAAGAATGCATTAGCGAATGCCATACCAGCCATTGTTGAAGCATGAGCCATTTTTTCTCTTGCTTTTATATTTGTAGTACCTTCAGCATAAGCTTGTGGTAAATATTTAAATATTAATCTTATAGCTTCTAAAGCTAATCCATTTGTAAATTCTGATGCTAAAACTGAAACGTAAGCTTCTAAAGCATGAGTTAAAGCATCTATACCTGATGCAGCAGTTAATCCTTTTGGCATATTCATCATAAGTTCTGCATCTATAATAGCCATATCTGGAGTTAACTCATAATCTGCTAATGGATATTTTACTCCTGATTGTTCATCAGTTATAACAGCAAATGGTGTTACTTCTGAACCAGTACCAGCTGATGTTGGAACTGAAATCATCATAGCTTTTTGACCCATAGTTGGGAATGGGTAAACTCTCTTTCTTATATCCATAAATCTCATTGCTAAATCTTCAAAAGCAACTTCTGGATGTTCATACATTACCCACATAATTTTAGCAGCATCCATTGGTGAACCTCCACCAAGAGCTATGATTGCATCTGGTTGGTAACTTCTCATTGCTTCAGCACCTTTTTTAGCACAAGCTAAAGTTGGGTCTGGAGTAACTTCTGAGAATACTCTAAAATCTATACCTATTTCTTCTAAAACACTTGTTATTTTATCAACATATCCTAAACTTGCTAATACGTTGTCTGTTACTATAAATACTTTTTTCTTATTTAAATCTTTTAATTCTCTAAGAGCAACTCCTAAAGCACCATATTTGAAATAAACTTTTTCTGGAACTCTGAACCAAAGCATATTTTCTCTCCTCTCAGCTACACTCTTAACATTTATTAAATGTTTAGGACCAACGTTTTCTGAAACTGAGTTTCCACCCCATGATCCACAACCTAATGTTAATGATGGTGCTAGCTTGAAGTTGTAGATATCTCCAATAGCTCCTTGAGTTGATGGCATATTTATTATTGTTCTACCTGTTTTCATAGTTGCACCGAATTTTTTAATTCTGTCTTGTGATTTCATTATGTCAGTATATAAAACTGAAGTATGTCCAAATCCTCCAAGTTCAACTAATCTTTCAGCTTTAACTAAAGCTTCATCAAAGTTAGCAACTCTATACATTCCTAGTACTGGTGATAATTTTTCATGTGAGAATGGTTCTTCTAATTCAACTGATTCAACTTCACCAATTAAAACTTTTGTATCCTTTGGAACCTTAACACCTGCCATATCAGCTATTTTCCATGCTGATTGACCAACTATGTTAGCATTTAAATTACCGTTTATTAAAATTGTTTTTCTTACTTTATCTATCTCTTTATCTTTTAAGAAGTAAGCTCCTCTATCAGCAAATTCTTTTCTTACTTCATCATAAACTTTATCAACAACTAATACTGTTTGCTCAGATGCACAGATAACTCCATTATCAAAAGTTTTTGATAATAATATTGAGTTTACTGCCATTTTAATGTGTGCTGTTTCATCTATTATAGCTGGTGTATTACCTGCTCCAACTCCGATTGCTGGTTTTCCTGATGAATAAGCAGCTTTAACCATTCCTGGTCCACCAGTAGCTAATATAATATCAGCTTCTGACATTAATACTTGTGACATTTCAACTGATGGCTCATCTATCCATCCTATTATATCCTTTGGAGCTCCAGCTTTAACTGCTGCTTCTAAAACAACTCTAGCTGCTTCTATTGTTGAATTTTTAGCTCTTGGATGTGGTGAAAAGAATACAGCATTTCTAGTCTTTAATGATATTAAAGCTTTAAATATAGCTGTTGATGTTGGGTTTGTAGTAGGAACTATTGCTGCTACAACACCTATTGGCTCAGCTATTTTAGTTATACCAAAAGACTCATCTTTTTCTATAACTCCACAAGTTTTTTCATCTTTATATTTATTGTATATATATTCAGCTGCAAAATGGTTTTTTATAACCTTATCTTCAACTATTCCCATTCCTGATTCTTCAACAGCCATTTTTGCTAATCTTATTCTTTCATTGTTAGCCGCTACAGCTGCTTGTCTAAATATCTCATCCACTTGCTCTTGAGAGTAGTTTGAAAACTCTTTTTGAGCTGCTCTAACTTTCTCTAACCTAAGCATTAATTCATCTACATTTGTTACTTTCATTGATACCCACCTCATTTATAGATTAGTCTTATTTTCATAATATATAAAATTAATTAAAAGCACTAGTTAAGTTTTTAACTTTAATAAAATTCCATTTAAGAATTTTTTTTCATTTATTTTGGCTTTTAAAGGTAATAAATTACTTTTCCAAGTTCTTTACCAACCTTACGAGATTATAATATCATGATAAACAAAAAAAATCTAGACTTTTTTTAACATTTTTTACATTTTCTCGACAAAAATTCGTTATTTTTTTAACTATTTTGTGATTTTTTTATCAACCTTAAAGTTTTATTTTTTAGTTAAACGATTTCTGTAATATTTTGTATCCTTTACATAGCCTTTTCATATTTAAATTAAAAACTATTCGTTAACTCTTTTCAAAAAAAATTAACTTTTAAAAATTACAAAGCAAAGAAAATTCCTACTATTATTACTGCCATTATAATAGCTGTTATATCTGCCATAAAAGCCGCCCAAAAAGTGTGTCTTATTTTTTTTATTCCAACAGCCCCAAAATAAACTGTTATTGTATAAAATATTGTTTCTGTTCCACCCATTATTACAGAGGAAATTAAACCCTCTCTAGTATCTGGACCAAAGGTATTTATTATTTCTGTATAAACTCCTAAAGCTCCACTTCCAGATAGAGGTTTAATTAATACTAAAGGAACAACATCCTTAGGTAAACCTATTAAAGATACAACAGGTTCTAAAAGATTGTTTAAATAATTAAGTAAATTAGCATCCTTAAATATTCTTATAGCAATCATCATAGCTAATAAAGCTGGAAAGATTTTAAAGCATACCATAAGTCCTTCCTTTGCTCCTTCTATAAACCATTCATAAACCTTTCTCCCTTTAAACATTCCATAAACTATTATTAAAAGAAATATTATTGGAACTATATTATTCGCAAACAAAATTCTCTCCTCCTAAAAATACCTTTGTAAAATCTTTGAACACATAATTCCTACACAACAAGCAATAAAGGTACATATAATAGCAGGAACTATTATACTAGCAGGATTACTAGAACCTGCTGCTGCTCTAATTGATATAACTGTTGAAGGAATTAACTGAATACAAGAAGCATTTATAACTAAAAATAAGGCCATATCATTTGAAGCCCTTCCTTTTTTCTCTTTATTTATCTTATTTAATTCACTCATAGCTTTAATCCCAAGAGGAGTAGCTGCATTAGATAGTCCAAACATGTTAGCCGTTAAATTCATAACAATAGCTCCCATTGCTTCTTCATTATCTGCACTTTCCTTAAATATTCTTTTTAATATAGGATTTAATAACTTTGCAACCTTAGAAGTTAGTCCACTTTTTTCTGCAATTTTCATTACTCCACACCAAAAACACATAATTCCAACTAGTGAAATTATAAACTTTACTGCACCTTCTGAAGATTCTGTAAGCCCCTTTGTAATCAACTCTCCCTGGCCTGTCATTATGCTAAAAATCAATCCTAAGGCTATAATTGCAAACCATATATAATTAATCATCTCTCCTCCTAAATCACAAGTAATTTCTGTATAATATATGCCTTGCATAGTTAGAATAGTAGTGTTACCATAAAACTACAAAGAACGAATTTACTTCAAAGGAGAATTTTTATATGAACGAAAATAATTTAAAGTTAGCTCAACAAGATATAGATGAAGTTTTAAAAACTGTAGAAGAACTTGAAGTTCAAATAGATGCTTTAAGCAAAGATGATTTAAAGCAAAAATTCGTTACTCTAACAGAGAAAGTAAAAAAACTTGAAGATTTATTAAAAGATGAAGGTATTATATAAAAAAAAGCTGAGCTTAGTAATTACTAAACTCAGCTTTTTTTAATTTATAGCTTCTGATTTTATATTATCTTCTTTTTTAAATTCTTTAATTACAAAAGCTCCTGTAATTAATGTTGATAAGAAGTCTGATACTGTTCCAGCTAACCAAACACCTGTTAAGCCTAACCCAGCAACCTTAGGTAAAATTAAAGTTAAGGGTATTAATAATATAACCTGTCTTAATAAACTTAAGAAAGTAGCTAACTTAGCCTTTCCTATTGATTGGAAATAGTTAGAACCAACTATTGATATTCCTATGATTGGCATCATAAGTAAGTAAATTCTAAGACCAGGAACTCCTATCTCTAAAAGCTTAGGATCTGAATTAAATAAGCCAATAACAAAAGATGGGAAAGCTTGAATTAATATTCCGCCTAAAACTAGTATTATTGTTGCAGCTATCATTGCTAACTTTACTGTTTTTTGTGCTCTATCATACTTCTTTGCTCCATAATTATATCCAATAATAGGTTGAGACCCTTGATTTATTCCGAATATAGGCATTAAGAAAATCATAGATACTGATGATATTATCGCCATAGCTCCCATAGCCAAATCACCACCATAAGTTCTTAAAGCATTATTTGCTATTACTTGAACTACACTAGCTGCCATTTGCATTGAAAAAGGCGCTACACCTATTGCTAAAATAATCTTAACTAAAGGCCAGTCTAATTTAAGAGTTTCTAACTTCAATTTTAAATTTGAACTTCCTAAAGTATAATAATAAAACATTATTAAAGTTGTAATTATTTGAGATATTACAGTAGCTAAAGCTGCTCCCTTTATTCCAAAATCAAATACAAAAATAAAAACTGCATCTAATATTACATTTATAATACATCCTAAAATCATTACTGCAGCAGACATTTTAGGATTTCCATCAGCTCTTATTGTACTATATAGTGAAAAGGACATTAAATTAAATATAGTTCCTAAAAGTATTATATTTATATACTCTTTTGCATAAAAAATTGTAGTTTCACTAGCACCAAATAACCCTAAAATATTATCAGAAAAAGCTATTCCTATAAATGTTAATACTAAAGAAATTATTGTTACTAAAACTATAGAATTTCCTAATATTTTCTCTGCATCTTTTCTTTTGTTTTGACCAAATTTTATAGAAATATTTGCTGTTGCACCAATTCCTATAAGCATTCCAAACCCAAGTAATATAGACATAATAGGCATTGTTATAGCCACTCCAGTAATGGCCATAGGTCCAACTCCAGGAATATGTCCTATGAATATTCTATCAACAATATTATAAAGTGCATTAACTAGCATACCTATAATAGCTGGTACCGAGTATTTTATTAAAAGTTTTATTTCAGATTCTTCCCCTAGTAATTTTTGATCTCTCATAAGCCTTCCTCCTTTATTCTATATTTCTTAAATATATACTAACTTATCTATTATACATTAATTATTTAATTTTAGTCAGTTAATTTTAAAAAATAAAAAAACCACATAAAAGTCAAATTTATTTAAATACACTAAAATTAAACAAACTTAACTCTTATATGGTTTTATAATATTTACATAGTTAATTCTCTATATAGTAAAGTTCCACCTATTAATGTAGCTGATGTAAGAGTATTTACAATCAAAGAAAAAATCAATACAGTTATAAAATTTTGACCTAATATTGAAGCAAGTATAATTGTTATAAAATTAATTATAAAAACTAAAATTACCTGCTTTAAAACTACAGTTAAAAAGTTGTTTTTAACTAAAATAAAACTTTCCTTTATACTTTCTATTATATTTTTATTTTCAAATATAGAGCATGGCATAGCTATTACAAAAAATAAAGATATAACTATTCCTAATGGTGCAAAAATACTAGAACCTAAAGAAACAGCAAGATTTTGTATAAGAAATACACCTATAGGAAAAACAGGATTCTTAAAGGCAGACTTTACTGTTTCTAACCAAGAAACCTTTTCCCCATTAATAAAATTATTAGCTAATCTTATTATTGCTATAGATGAGATTGCTAAACTAAATATTCCTATAAAAGCAAATATAGGATTCCCACCTAAAAGTGTAGGAATAGCAAAAAGAATAGATATTATAGCTATGCTACCTAAATTTTTAATAAATATGCTAAATACAGCTTTTAAAAACTGTCCTACAGATAATTTTTTATTAATTTTTTGCTCCATAAAACTCCTCCAATCAAAATATATAATAATAATCATATCAAAATTAATATAAATTTTGCTTGAATTCACTTTAATTTAACACTTTTTGTATATTTGTTTTACATATTTTATACTCCTATATAAAATAAATAAAATCCTATCAATATAATAATTACTCCTAATATATTTTTTAATAAATTTCCTATCTTTTTTCCCTTTTCAGAATAGGCTATTTTTTCAACTAATCCAAAAGAAGTTCCTGCTAAAATTATTAGTACACTATGCCCTAAAGAATACATTAAAAGCATAATCATTCCGATAAATAAATTTCCACTAGCTGTTATAAAAGTTATTATTGCTGCCATTATAGGTGTTGCACAGGGAGATGATAAAACTCCACTTAGTATCCCTAAAAATAAAGCCTCAAAAATATTATCTCTTTTTTTAACAATCTTACAGGAATCTTTTTTATCTCCAAATAAATTTATAACCTCTAAAACTTGCAATCCAGAAGCTATCATAATAAAAGCTAATATAACATACCAAAACTTCCCTGCCCCAATAAATGCTTTTCCTACTAAAGCTGTAAATAATCCTATTAAAGTAAAGGATATTCCAATTCCTAAGGAAAATAAAATAGAATATTTAAAAGCTTTTTTATTATCTTTAATATTATTTCCTTCTACATAGCCTATTAATAATGGTATAGATGATAGTATGCAAGGACTAAAGGAAGCTACGATACCAGCAAAAAATGAAAGGAAAATAGCTAAAAACCAATTATCTAATATTATATTGTTAAAATAAGATAAAAACTCCATAAATTATTTAACCCCCAAAGAATTTAAAATTACTTCTATGCTATTTCTTCTCATAAGACCTTGATGTATATAAAATTCTTCTCCATTTTTATCTAAAAAAACTGTTGTAGGAACAACCTTTGCATCATATTTATCTGCTAAATCTATATTTTTTTCTTCTTCTAATCTTGCATAATAAATATTAAATTTTCCTTCTCTACCTTTAGAAACTTCACTTAACTCTTTTTGCATTTCTACACAATAGGGGCATGTATCTGTTTTAAACATTATTATTGTCGGTACTTCACTTTTAGCTTCTTCTAAGCTTTTAATTACATTTGTATTTTTAAAACTTTCTTCCTTTTTAGCTTCTAAATAATTCTTCCCAAAATAAATAGTAACTAAGGAAATAAAAACAAGACTTAGTATAACTATTTTTTTCTTTTTATTCACCTCCAAATTCCCCCCTTAAAATTAATTTTTGCAAAATAAAAAGGCAACATAGTTTAATCTTATGTTACCTAAGGATTATGCATTTTTTATGCATTAATTATTTACAACTATCTCTTTCTATCAATTCATGATTTAACACAAAATGATCTTGATCTAGTGGTTTATTATTTATAATTTTAATTAACATTCTCATAGCAATAGAGCCCATATCATACATAGGTTGTGCTACTGTTGTTAATTTTGGATAAAATACATGGGCTAAGTCTATGTCATTAAAACCAATAACACTTACTTCTTCAGGAACACTTATTCCCTTATCCCTTAAAGCATTTATAGCACCCATAGCTATTTCATCTGAAGCACATATTATGCCTTCTATGTCTTGCCCTCTATCAAGGATTGTTAAAATTGCATCATAACCTGTTTTAACTTTTAAATTTTTAAAATAAGTTAATTCTTCATTTAATTCTATATTAGAATCTTTTAATGCAGCTTTATATCCTTTATATCTTTTTCCCCAAGCATTATTTAAATCACCTTCTACACCTATAAAGGCTATGTTCTTCATTCCTTTATCTATTAAATGCTTAGTGGCTTCATATGTAGCTTTTTCATTGTCTATAGTTACACTTGGGAACTTTCCATTTTGCTCATCATTTTCAACTAAAACTGTTTTTAAATCTAATTCGTTTATTAAATTTAAAGTTTCTTCTCCTAAAGATGAACTCATGTAAAGAACACCATCAACCATTTTTTCCTTAAGAACTCTTAAGTACTCTTTTTCCTTTTCTAAGTCTAAGTCTGAATTACATAACATTACATTATATTTATATATGTTTGCTACATCTTCAGCACCTCTAACTATTTCAGGATATATTTGATTTGATATGTCAGGTACTAATATCCCTACAGTTCTTGTTCTATGTGTTTTTAAACTTCTTGCTACTATATTAGGTCTGTACCCTAATTTTTTTATCGCTTCTAAAACTTTTTTCTTCGTTTCTTCGTTTACAACGTCAATGTCATTTAATACTCTTGAAACTGTTGCTATTGATACTCCAGCTTCTCTAGCAACATCTTTAATTGAAGCAGCCATCTAACTCAACTCCTATACTCTAACTTATTACCTATCTATTTCTTAATACTTCAATATTATAATGATAAGTTTACATTTATACAAGGAATTTATGTGCATTTCTAAAATTTGATTAAATTCCTCTCAAATTCTCCCTTAAAAAAACGTTTTCTTATTAATAATTGTAATAAAATTCAAATGGTAATTCAATGCAAAAATTCTTATTATATTAGTTTTTTCTTATAATATTATTTATTAATTATTTGAATTATGTTGTATAATCAATATATTATTATTTATTGATTATATTAACCACACTTTAAAAATTTATAACAGATAAGGAAAATTTTTAGGAGGTAAATAAAATGTATAAAGATATAGATATAAGAGAATCTATAAATCTAATAGAAGAAGAAAAAGATTTATTAATTTTAGATGTAAGAACTGAAGAGGAATATAATGAAGAAGGCCATATAAAAAATGCTAAACTTATTCCTTTAGGAAGATTATTATTTTCTATAGACGAACTTGACGGCTATGAAGATTCTCCAATTCTTGTTTACTGTAGAAGAGGCTCTAGAAGTATGCAAGCTTGTGAAATCTTAGAGGATAATGGATTTACTAAGCTTTATAATATGTTAGGTGGATTTTCAAAGTTAGTTAATGAAGCTCCAAAAGAGCTTTGGGAAAAATAATAAAAAGAGAGCAATTAAAATTGCTCTCTTTTTATTTTAATCTCTTTTTGAAACAGCCATGTTTAATATTTCACCATTTATTTTAGCTTCTGAATAATTAGCTTCTCCGTTATAAACAATTTCCTCTGTTAAAGTTTCTTTCTTTATAACCTCTTCAAATTTCTTAATTACCTCTAAAAGCATTTGATTATTAGCTACATAAAGAGTTATCTTATCAGCAACTTCAAAACCACTTTCTTTTCTCATGTTTTGAATCTTTGATATAATTTCTCTTACATGACCTTCTTCTCTTAGTTCATCAGTTATAGTAGTATCTAAAACAACACCTACTGAACCTTCTCCTGCAAAAGCAAATCCTTCTAATCCTTGCATTGTTACAAGTAAGTTTTCAGCATTTAATTCTATGTCATTTCCATCTATAGTTATAACTTCAACTCCACAATTTTGGATTTTTTGAGCTAATTCCATTTGATTTCTTGAAGCTATTTCTTTTCTTATAGCTGGTATTAACTTACCATAAGCTCTTCCTAAAACAGGTAAGTTAGGTTTAATTTCAAAGTTAACATATTTAGAAAGGTCTGCACCTAACTCTACTTCCTTAATATTTAACTCATCTTTTATTATATCTCCATAATAGTTTGGAAGTTCTGAAGTTGAAAGAAGCATTTTTGAAAGTGGCTGTCTATTTTTTATATTAGCACCATTTCTAGCACTTCTTCCTAGTTTAACTATTTTATAAGCTAAATCCATTTTTTCTTCTAACTTCTTATCTATAGCTTTTTCATCAACTTCAGGCCATGCTCCTAAGTGTATACTTTCTAAAGCATTTTCATCTAAGTTAACTACTAAGTTTTGATATATTTCTTCAGTTATAAATGGTACAAATGGAGCTGAAACTTTACATAAAGTTACTAAAACTCTGTATAAAGTAGTGTATGCACCTATCTTATCATCAGTTAATTCTTCAGACCAGTATCTAGCTCTATTTCTTCTTACATACCAGTTTGATAATTCATCAGTAAATTCTTCTATCTCTAAAGCTGCTTGAGTTATTCTGTAGTTATTTAAATGGTCATCTACATCCTTAACTAAAGTATTAAGTTTTGACATTATCCATTTATCCATTACATTTTCTGATACGAAATCTTTATACTCTAATGGATTAAATTTATCTAACTCTGCGTATAAAATATAGAATGAATAAACATTCCATAATGTACTTAAGAATTTTCTTTGAGTTTCAGCAACATCTTCTATTGAAAATCTAGTTGGTAACCATGGAGCACTTGCAGTATAGAAATGCCATCTTGTAGCATCAGCTCCTTGTGAATCAAGCACTTCAAATGGATCTACTACATTTCCTTTAGATTTTGACATCTTTAATCCTTTTTTATCAAGAACATGACCTAAAACTATACAGTTTTCAAATGGATTTCTATCAAATATAGCAGTTGAAATTGCTAATAATGTATAAAACCAACCTCTTGTTTGGTCAACAGCCTCTGATATAAATTGAGCAGGATAATTTGCCTCAAATAATTCTTTATTTTCAAATGGATAATGATGTTGTGCAAATGGCATTGAACCTGAATCAAACCAACAGTCAATAACCTCCGCTGTTCTCTTCATTTCTTTATTACAATGAGGACAATTTAAATGAACCTTATCAATGTATGGTTTATGAAGTTCTATATCTTCAGGAACATTTATTCCTTTAGTTTTTAATTCTTCAATACTTCCTATACACTCTCTATGTCCGCACTCACATTCCCATATTGGAAGTGGAGTTCCCCAGTATCTATCTCTTGAAATACCCCAATCTATAACATTTTCTAAGAACTTACCAAATCTACCGTTCTTTATGTTATCAGGATACCAATTTATCTTTTCATTATTTGCTAAAAGTTTATCTCTTAATGTTGTCATTGCAACAAACCAGCTTTCCTTTGGATAGTAAAGTAGCGGTGTATCACATCTCCAACAATGTGGATATGAGTGAGTATGCTTTTCAGCTTTAAATAACTTGTTTTGTTCTTTTAAGTAATCAACTATTTGTTGGTCGCACTTTTTAACAAACTTTCCAGCCCATGGAGTTACTTCTTCCACAAAGTTACCACTTAAATCAACTAAATTTAAGAATGCTAATCCATTTTGCTTTCCAATTAAGTTATCATCCTCACCATAAGCAGGTGCTATATGAACTATACCTGTACCATCTGATAATGTTACATAATCTCCATGAACAACTACGAAAGCTTTTCCTTCTGTTGGAGTTACAAATGGTAATAACTGTTCATATTCCATTCCTAATAGTTCTTCACCTTTGAATTCTCTTACTATTTCAAAGCCTTCTCCTAAAACTTTAGGTGCTAATTCTTTAGCTAAGATGTAGATTTCATCTCCTTCTGCTTCTTTAGCCTCTACATAGTCATAAGCTTTATTTATACATAAAGCAACGTTTGAAGGTAAAGTCCAAGGAGTTGTTGTCCAAGCTAAGAAGTATTTATTATCTTCTCCTTTAACTTTAAACTTAGCTATAGCTGTTAAGTCCTTAACATCTTTATATCCTTGTGAAACTTCGTGAGAAGATAAACTTGTTCCACATCTTGGGCAGTAAGGCATTGTTTTATAACCTTTATATAAAAGTTTTTTATCCCACATTTGCTTTAAAGCCCACCATACTGATTCTATGTATGGATTATGGTAAGTAACATATGGATTTTCCATATCTACCCAGTAACCTATTTGCTCAGTCATTTTTTCCCACATGCTAACATATGTGAATACACTATCCTTACATTCAGTTACAAACTTTTCAACCCCATAATCTTCTATTTGAGGTTTACCTGAAATTCCAAGCTTCTTCTCAATTTCAAGTTCAACTGGAAGTCCATGAGTATCCCATCCAGCTTTTCTTATAACCTTATATCCCTTCATAACTTTATATCTTGGGATTATATCTTTCATAACTCTTGTTAAAACATGACCTACATGAGGTTTACCATTAGCTGTTGGAGGTCCGTCATAGAAAGTAAAGTATTCACCATCTTGATTCATATCAAAGTTCTTTTTTATTATGTTTTTTTCTTTCCAAAGGTCTGCAACTTCTTTTTCTACACCAACAAAACCCTTAGGTAATTCAACTTTTTTATACATATTGAAACTCCTTTCCTTCTCTTGTTTAATATTTTAATTATTTACTAATAATAAATTATTTAGCCAGTTTACTTTAGATAAAATAAAAAAAACTCCATCCCAAAAGGACGAAGTTGTATTCGCTATACCACCTAAAGTTCAAACCTATCTAATAATTTAATTATAAGTATTAAAATTTTACATTTTTATGATAGGTAATTAAAAGCACCTATAATGCTCGCATCCTATAACGTAGATATACGGGATAACTTAATAAGAATATATTCCTTTCAGTCTCCAACTCCCAGGTGATTTTCCTTAAATATACCTATAGTTTCACACCAAACAACTACTCTCTGAATAAAGTTCTATTTAAGTACTTGCCCTGTTCACAGTCTTTAAAGAAATTATATAATAGCACTTTTAAAAAGTCAACGTAACAAAACCATATATTTGAAAGATTAGATTAATTATTTAATATAAATTATAATAAAAAATCATTTTTGACATAGTCTAATAGTATAAGAAAATACTATTCATTAAAGATAATAAAAGTTAATGAATAATTTTTATTATTTAATGTTGACTTTTCTTATCAAGTAACTTATAATTAAATCATCAAATACATTCCATTCCCTTTTGTTAATCGTGCTGTTTTACTTTACATAAATAGGAGGAAAATAGTATGACTGATAACAATAATTTAAATCAACAAGTAATTGATAAAATGACTAAAGTTTGTATCTGCAGAGCAATCTCAAGAGCAAAAATTAAGGAAGCCATCAAAGATGGTGCAAACACAGTTGAAGCAGTAGCTAAAAAAACTGGTGCTACAACTGGTTCTTGTAAGGGTTGCAGATGTAGAGATAAAATTGAAGAATTAATTGAAGATAACCAATAATTCTTTTAAGCAAAACTTATTTACTGTTTTAATTTTGTATCTCCCTAAAAGAGTACCTGTATAGGTACTCTTTTTTTACTTTATAAAGTTATAAAAAAGCCTTGTATCAAAATTAAATTGATACAAGGCTTTTTTTAAATTTCAAATTCTATTAAATCTAAGTTTTTTGACCAACTATTATAATGTCTAGGGTATCCTTGATTTGTAAGAGGTCCTACACAGTAAAACTTCTTTAAATCAAAACAATTATTTTTTACAACTTTAAATCCTTTTAAAAGATAATGCAATCTACTTTCATATACCTTTTTAATAACTTTAGAGGTTGGCTCTCCCCAAGAAAATATTATATGAGAACTATTTATTAAGCTTTCGAATATTATTAAATCATTTTTTAAATATTCTCCATTTTTAATAAAACCATCATTTCCACATAAAAATAATTCTCCTTTAGAGTTATAAACTTCTTCTAAAACATCTTTACTATATTCAATAACAGGAAATAAAAATACAAAATTTATTTCTCTTATTACTCCAAGCTCATATTCATTATTAATTAAATATCTTATAGCTTTATTAAACTCTTTTCTTAAATCCTCAACATTATGTGATTTTGGTGCTCTAGTTATAACTAATATATTACTAGTACCCTCTTCATTTAAAGTAAAAGTAACCTTAAAGCACCTTCCACCTTCATGATCTAATAAAATATTTATATTATTTTGATTTTTACAATACTTTTGCATAAGCGCTCCCCTTTTTACCAACTCTAGTTCCTTAGCCTCAATATATTTGTATTAAGTATATTCTAACTTTAGTTTAGTATATAATCGAATATTTAGAAATTCTACAAATTTATATAAATTTAATTTCTATTCTAAAAATATATTATCTAAGAAAAATAATATTATTTATTTTTCTTATTTTCTTCTATTTGTGCCGCTAATTCGTTAAGATATTCCCATCTCTCATATTTAAAAGCTAAATCATTTTCTAGCTTTTCTTTCTCTTCTATTAGTTCTTGAAGCCTTCCATATTCTGAAGCATGTTTTGCCATTAAAGAATCTACTTCTTCAATTTTTTCTTCTATCTTCATTATTTCTTCATCTATACTTTCAAACTCTCTTTGTTCTTTAAATGAAAATTTTAAAACCTTGCTCTTATCTTTGTTTTTATCCACAGGTTGTTCTTTTTTATTTTTATCCACAGATTGTTCTTTTTCTTTCTTATTAACAACTTCTTCTGCTTTGTTTAAAAGATAATCCCCATAATTACCATTATAAACAGCTATTTTTCCATTGCCTTCATAAGAAAATATCTTATTACAAATTCTATCTAAGAAATATCTATCATGTGATACAGTTATAACAACTCCTCCAAAATCATCTAAATAATCCTCTAATCTATTTAAAGTTTCAATATCTAAATCATTTGTAGGCTCATCTAATAAAAGCACATTAGGAGCTTCCATTAAAACTCTTAAAAGATGAAGTCTTCTTCTCTCTCCTCCTGATAGCATTCCTATCATTGTCCATTGAAGTGTTCCATCAAATAAAAATTTTTCACACATTTGTGATGCAGTTATTCTTTCTCCTGTAGCAGTTTGTAAATATTCTCCCGCTTCCTTTATGTAATCTATAGCTCTCATTTCTGGATGCATATGTGTATCTTCCTGTGAAAAACAAGCTATTTTTACAGTTTCACCTTTTATTATCTCTCCACTATCTGGCTTAATCTTTCCTTCTATCATTCCCATAAGTGTTGATTTTCCTATTCCATTAGGACCTACAATACCTATTCTATCACTTCTTAGGACTATATAGTTAAAATCATCAACAATCTTTTTATTTCCAAAGCTTTTACTTAAATGTTCTATCTCTATTATTTTCTTTCCCAATCTTGTTCCCATAACAGAGATTTCTATATTTTCATTTTCAATAAAACCTTCTTGATTTACTAGTTCATCAAATCTTTGAAGTCTAGCTTTTTGCTTAGTAGTTCTTGCTTTAGCACCTCTTCTTACCCAAGCTAATTCCTTTCTCATAAGGTTTTGTCTTTTTTCTTCACTTGCTTTTTCTATAGCTATTCTCTCCATCTTCTTTTCTAAGAAAACAGAGTAATTTCCATCATAACTAAATAATCTGCCTCTATCTAATTCTAATATTCTATTTGTTACTCTATCTAAAAAATATCTATCATGAGTAATCATTAAAAGAGCACCTTTTCTATTATTTAAATACTCTTCTAACCAACTTATTGTTTCATTATCTAAATGGTTAGTAGGCTCATCTAATATTAATAATTCACAGGGAGTTATTAATGCCGCTGCAAGCATTATTCTCTTTTTTTGTCCTCCTGAAAGATTTCCAACTTTCTCATCAAAGTTAGTTATTCCAAGCTTAGTTAAAACATTTTTTGCTTCACTTTCCATATCCCATAAATTTAAGGCATCTATCTTTCCTTGAAGCTTTATTAATCTCTCTGAATCACTTTCCTTAACTTCACCTTTATCAATTTTCTCAAGCAATTCCTCATACTCTCTTAAAATTTTCATTTCTTCTGAATTACCCTTAAAAACTTGTTCTAAAACAGTAGCATTATCATCATAATCTGGAGTTTGAGCAAGATACTCAATTCTTACTCTATTTCCTTTAGTTACTGTTCCTTCATCTGGTTCTTCAACACCAGCAACTATTTTTAAAAAAGAAGACTTTCCTGTTCCGTTAACGCCTATAAGACCAATCTTCTCTCCTTCATTTATTCCTAAAGACACATTGTTAGCTAAAATTTTTTCTGAATAGCTCTTACTTATATTTTCAAGAGTTATTAAATTCATTGATTATCCATCCTTTTCAAAACAAATCTTATTTTAATTATAATATAAACTGAACCTTCTTCCAAAAATAAAATAAGATATACTTAAAATAATAAATTTTAAATATATCTTTTAAAACAAATTTATATATTAATTTCCTAAAATACCTATCTTATTCTATAAAAATTATTTAAATATAAAGATGTATCACTCATAGATTTAATAATTTCATCATCTCCATAGTCCTTATACCATTTTTCTAAAACTTCATAGGCAATACCATTATATATTAAACTCCCTATTACAAATACCTTATAAGGCAATTTATTAAATGCTATTATTATAATACCAGTACCTATAATCCCATATAAAACTATTCTCTCCTTAGTAATTACTAATCTTTTAATCTGCTTAAAATCAAAATTTCCTATGTATTTTTTTATCTTTTTAGGTGTTGGAACAACTATAGCCTTTATCATTTATTTCACCATAAAAATTACTCTTATTAAAAATATACATTTATACAAATAATATTATTCTAAAGTATAAATTTATTTTTTATAAATACATTTTAAACCTCTTGAAAATCAAAGAATATGTTATAATCTTATAAGAATTATTTTGGAAGGAGCTATTTAAATGGCGAGTAAGTTTTATTTACACAAAGGTAAAAACAAAAAAGCTGAACAAGGCAGACCTTGGATATATATTGATGAAATAAATGAATATGATGGAGACTATGAAAATGGAGATATAGTTGAAGTTTATAATCATAAAGGATACTTCTTAGGAAAAGGATACATAAATGACAGAAGCAAAATAACTATAAGAATAATGACTAAAGATATAGATGAAGAAATTAATTATGATTTCTTTAAAAAGAGATTTAAAACTGCATGGGAATATAGACAAAAAGTTATTGATACTTCCTCTTGTAGATTTATATTTGGAGAAGCGGATTTCCTTCCTGGTTTAACAGTTGATAAATTTGAAGACTACTATGTAATTCAAATATCAACTCTTGGAATGGATAAATATAGAGAATTAATAGTTAAACTTCTAGTTGAAGAATATAAAGCTAAAGGTGTTTATGAAAGAAGCGACATAAAAACTAGAGAAATAGAAGGACTAGAGCAAAGAAAAGGATTCTTAACAGAACCTTTTAATACTGACATAGAGATAATTGAAAATGGAGTTAAATACATAGTTGACTTAGAAAATGGTCAAAAAACAGGTTTCTTCTTAGATCAAAAAGAAAATAGAGCTGCAATGCATAGAATATGTAAGGGCATGGATGTTTTAGATTGCTTTACTCACACAGGCTCCTTTGCATTAAATGCTGGTATAGCAGGAGCTAAATCTGTTTTAGGAATAGATGTATCTCAACATGCTGTAGATTGTGCAACTAGAAATGCAGAACTTAATAACCTTCAAGATATAGTTAAATTTGAAAAACATAATGCTTTTGATGTTTTAGGAGATTGGTCAAGAGAAGGTAAAAAATTTGATGTTGTTATCTTAGACCCACCTGCCTTTACTAAATCAAGAAATACTGTTAAACAAGCCATAAGAGGATATAAAGAGATAAACCTTAGAGGAATAAAAATGGTTAAAGAAGGTGGCTACTTTGCTACATGTTCTTGCTCACATTATATGGACGAAGAACAATTAAAAAAGACTGTAGCTGAAGCTGCTCATGATGCTAGAAGAACTTTAAGACAAGTAGAAGTTAGAACTCAAAGTGCAGACCACCCTATACTTTGGAATTCTGATGAATCATATTACTTAAAATTCTTTATATTTCAAGTATTTTAAGAATTTAAGTTTAAAAATAAATTATTTGGTTAATATATAATTATAGCGAAACTTTATGGTAATTCCCCTTAAACAAAGGTTTAAGAACAATTTATACTACCATTTCTAAGCTATTTAGGGTAATTTGTTCTATCCTAATTTTGCATATAATATTAGATTGTACAAAAAAAGGTATCTGAAATTCAGATACCTTTTTTATTTACATAACTGTTTTTGCAGAAACTATACTAACTCCAGTTCCTAAAACATCTTCTATTATAACATCACCAACTTTAATAGGTAATTTAACAGAAGCTTTATTTATTTCTTTCATAACATCAAATATCATACCTTTTGGAATAGGTTCTGCTGTTTTTACTGGAACAACCATATTATCACAGCCCTCAATCTTAACAGTTGAAGTTACTGTTCTTGTAGGATTTTTAACCTCATTTAAACCATAAATTTCTCCTCTTTTACAAGTGTTACCTGTAACTTTTTCTTGCTCTGTATCTACTGTTAAATGACATCCTCTAGGACATACTATACATATTAACTCTCTCATCATAATTATTCACCATCCTCTAAAGAAATTGTTATTGCACCTTTAGCATCTTTTAATTTGTCTTTAAGAATTGTAATTCTCTCCATCTCAGCTGGAACTACATGAGGCTTTTTGAACTTTTGAATAACATTTCCTTCCTCATCTCTAACAACTATTTGCTTATTCTTAAATACATTTCTAACTCTCATAAATACATTTAAATTGCCATCTAAAGATTCAATTTCAAATTTTTGAGGAACTGTATAACTTATATTCTCTCCATTTTTTATCTCAACAAATTTGTTTAATCTCTTTTTACCCTTAATATACTTAGCTGCATTTCTACCCGCATTTTTAGCTTCTTCAGTTACAAAGTCAACTAAATCATGAACATGAACAACATTACCACAAGCAAATACACCTTCCTTGTTTGTTTCCATGCTCTCTGAAACTACAAGACCATTAGTTCTAAAATCTAGTTGAACCCCTGCATTTTTTGAAAGTTCATTTTCTGGTATTAATCCAACTGATAATAATAAAGTATCAGCATCAAACTCTATTTCAGTACCTTTTATAGGTTGTCTATTTTCATCAACCTTAGCTATAATAACTTTCTCTAATCTTCCATCACCTTTAACATCAACAACTGTGTGAGATAGGTATAGTGGAATTCCATAATCCTCTAAGCATTGAACTATATTTCTAGTTAATCCATTTGAATAAGGCATAAGTTCAACAACTGCTTCTACCTTAGCACCTTCAAGAGTCATTCTTCTAGCCATTATAAGTCCAATATCTCCAGAACCTAAAATAACTACCTTTTTACCAACCATATAACCTTCCATATTTATAAATCTTTGAGCTGCCCCAGCTGTAAAAATTCCTGATGGTCTATCTCCAGGAATACTTATAGCACCTCTTGTTCTCTCACGACATCCCATAGCTAAAACGATAGCTTCTGCCTCTATTGTTAAATATCCTTTTTCTGCACTTATAGCATGTATTACTTTATCCTCTATTTCTAGAACCATTGTATCTAACATTACATCTATGTTAGTTCCCTTTACCATATCAATAAATCTTCCAGCATATTCTGGTCCTGTAAGTTCTTCTTTAAAAGTATGTAGGCCAAATCCGTTATGAATACATTGATTTAAGATTCCACCTAGCTCTTTATCTCTTTCTATAATTAATATTTTTTCTACACCATTTTCATAAGCTTCATAAGCTGCTGCTAATCCTGCTGGACCTCCACCTACAACTACTAAATCATATTTCATAACCATGTCCTCCTACTTTGTTTTACCACTTATTATATATGAACCATTTTTATCTAAAAGCACTTCTTCAATATTCATACCAGTTTCACGAGATATTATTTCTTGAACTCTAGGACCACAGAATCCTCCTTGGCATCTTCCACTACCTGGTCTACATCTTCTCTTAACACCATCAATGGTTCTAGCACCTAATGTTCTATTTATACTATCTACTATTTCACCTTCAGTTACATTTTCACATCTACAGATTATTCTTCCGTATCTGCTATCTTTTTTGATTAAGTTTGCTTTTTCTTCTGCTGAAAGTTCTACAAAGTAAATTTGTTCTCTCTTACCATTAAAATCATCTTTTTCTTCTAACTTTAATCCAGCTTCTCCAAGGATTTTTACTACATCTAAAGCAATAGCTGGAGCTGAAGTTAAACCTGGTGATTTTATTCCTGCTACATCAACAAATCCTTTAACATCTTTAGCTTCTTCTATTATAAAATCAGGTCTATCTGCTATAGCACGAAGTCCTGAAAAGTTTCTAATATTTTCTCTAAAGTTAATTTTATTAGTTGTTTTTAGAGATACCTCTCTAACTTTAGCTAATCCATCATATTCTGTAGAAACAGAGTCCTTATCATTTGTATCAATAGCATCAGGACCAACTAATAAGTTTCCATGAACTGTAGGAGTAACTAAAACCCCTTTTCCAAGCTTAGTTGGACATTGGAAAATTGTCTTTTCAAATAAATCTCCTTGATTTTTATCTAAAACATAGTATTCACCTTTTCTAGGAGTTATTTTAAATTCTTCTTTACAAACCATATTATGAATCTTGTCTGCATAAACCCCTGCTGCGTTCACTATGAACTTAGCTTCTACTACATCCCCATTTTCAAGTTTTATCTTGAAGTTTTCATCTTTTTCAATTCCAACAACTTTAGAGTTTAGTCTTAATTCCCCACCATTTTCTATGGCATTTTCTGAAAGAGCTATAGTAAGTTCAAAGGCTCCAACAATTCCTCCTGTTGGACAATATAAAGCACTTTTAACTTTTTCATTTATATTTGGTTCCATTTCTAAAACTTCTTCTCTTGATATTATTTTTAGACCTTCAACACCATTTTTAATGCCTCTGTCATATAGAACCTTAAGCTCTTTTTCATCATCTTCATCAAAACCTATAATTAATGATCCATTTCTTTTAAATGGAACTGATAAATCACTACATAATTTATCAAACATCTTATTTCCTTCAACATTGTATTTTGCCATTAATGTTCCAGGTTCTGGATCATATCCTGAATGGACAATTGCTGAATTTGCTTTAGATGCTCCCATAGCAACATCATTTTCTTTTTCTAATTCTACAACTTTTAAATTATACTTTGTTAATTCTCTAAATATTGCTCCGCCTACTATTCCAGCTCCTATAATTGCTACATCATAAATCATTAAATATCTCTCCCCTTTTTGAAAATAAAAAAAGAACTAAACTCAAAAAAGACATACGAATATCCTTTTTGTGTCTAGCTCTATTTCTCTTATACACAAAATCAAAACTATTTATTAACTTCTAAATTAATTATAACACACTTTTGTAAATGTTTCCACACTTTTTTTAATCTTCTACTGCCCAATCTTTAGCTCTCTCTACAGCTTTCTTCCATTTCTTATGATATTTATTTCTCTTTTCTTCTGATATAGAAGGTTCAAACTCCTCACTTGCATACCAGAATTTAGAGATTTCTTCTTTATCATTCCAATATCCTACAGCTAATCCAGCAAGATAAGCAGCTCCTAAAGCAGTTGTTTCAGTAATTATAGGTTTTATTACCTTTTTACCAACTAAATCAGCTTGGAATTGCATTAAGAAGTTATTTCTACTTGCTCCTCCATCTACTTTTATACAGTTTATATCACATCCAACATCATTTATCATAGCTTCAAGTACATCTCTTGTTTGATATGCAATTGACTCAAGAGAAGCTCTTATTAAATGATTTCTATTAGTTCCACGTGTTAATCCTACTATTATTCCACGAGCATACATATCCCAGTAAGGTGCTCCTAGTCCAACAAAGGCTGGTACAACATAAACTCCACCATTATCCTCTACCTTTGTAGCAAAATATTCAGTATCGCTAGAATCACTTATAATTCTTAATTCATCTCTAAGCCATTGAATAACAGCTCCACCTACGAAAACTGAACCTTCTAAGGCATATTGAACTTTTCCATGCATACCAATAGCAATAGTTGTTAAAAGACCTGATTTACTTTTAACTAATTCATCACCTGTATTCATTAATAAGAAACAACCTGTTCCATAGGTATTTTTTACATCCCCCTTATTAAAAGCAGCCTGTCCAAATAAAGCAGCTTGTTGGTCTCCAGCTATACCAGCTATAGGAACCCTTATTCCTCCCTTTGAACCTAGGTTTGCATATCCATAAATTTCAGATGAATTTTTAACTTCTGGTAACATACTCTTAGGAATACCTAATTCCTTTAACATTCTCTCATCCCACTCAAGAGTCTTTATATTAAATATCATAGTTCTAGATGCGTTAGTATAATCAGTTACATGAGCCTTTCCATTTGTAAGCTTCCAAACAAGCCAAGTATCTACTGTACCAAATAAAAGTTCTCCCTTCTCTGCTTTTTCTCTAGCACCCTCAACATTATCTAATATCCATTTTATCTTTGTTCCTGAAAAATAAGCATCAAGTACAAGACCTGTATTATCTCTAATATAATCTACAAGACCTTCTCTTTCATTTAACTCATCACATATATCAGCTGTTCTTCTACATTGCCAAACAATAGCATTGTATATAGGAACTCCTGTATTTTTATCCCATACAATTGTTGTTTCCCTTTGATTTGTTATTCCTATGGCAGCTATATTTTCTTGAGTAATATTGCACTTTGCCATAACTTCTTGAAGAACACTATATTGAGTTGCCCATATTTCCATAGGGTCATGTTCAACCCAACCTTCCTTTGGATAAATTTGATTAAATTCTTTTTGACTTACTCCGATAATATTTTGTTCCCTATCAAAAATTATCGCTCTTGAACTTGTTGTTCCTTGGTCTAATGCTACTATATATTTATTCATAAAACTCACCTCTTAATTTTATATCCTCCATATATCCTCTTTCGTTGTTGATATACATGTAGCTCCAGATTTTAAAGCTCCCATAACATCATCTTTATCTGAAATTAAACCACCTACTATTAATGGCTTCTGAATTGTTCTTGATAATTCTTTAATTACTTTAAACAATAACCCTGGTAACATTTCAACTGCATCACACTCATCAACTAAATGGTTTTTTGTACTTTGAAAAGAAAGGCTATCTAAAATGAAAACCCTTTGAATAGCTACTAACCCTAGCTTTTTTGCACTTTTTACTGTCTGAGCTTTAGTACTTATTATTCCATTAAAAGTAGTTTTCTCCTTCAAATATTCTAAAACAATTTCTCTATTTGTAAGGCCGTCAACTAAATCTATATGCAATATTCCAATCTTATTCTTTTTTGTTATTCTATTAGAAATATCTATAATGTCTAAAACATTTCCAAACAAAACAAAAATAACATCAACCTCAGTTTCTAAAGCCTTATTTAACTGTTCCATATCCTTTACTGCTGCTACAATAGGGTTATCTTCAAGTATTCTTTTAAAATTAATCATTCTCTATAGCCTCCTTATAATCCTCATAAGTTAATTATACGCTTAAAATATACTTGTATATACCAATGCTCCTGCTACTGCCCCAACTATTGGTGCTACAACTGGAATCCATGAATAAGCCCAATCAGAGCCACCCTTATTTTTCATAGGAAGTAACCAATGTGCAAATCTAGGTGCTAAATCTCTAGCTGGATTAATTGCATAACCTGTTGGTCCTCCTAAAGATACACCTATAACTAAAATTAATAAACCAACAGCTATTGGCATTATTCCATCTGCCATTTTTACATCACCAAGCCCTAAAATTCCAAACATTAGAACAAAAGTGCCTATGAATTCTGTAAAAAAATTCCATTTGTAATTTCTAATAGCTGGTATAGTACAGAAAGTTCCAAGCTTTGCTTCTGGATCTTCAGTAGACTGAAAATGATTGTAATAAGTTAAATAAACTAGTACAGCGCCTATGAAAGCACCCAAAAATTGAGCTATACAGAAGATAACAACTTGCATCCAAGTTAGTCCACCCGTTAATCCTAAAGCAATAGTTACAGCTGGATTAAAAACAGCACCACTAACTCTAGCAAAAATGTAAACTGGAATAGCTACAGCTATTGCCCAACCTACAGTTACTACTATAAGTCCTGCATTGTTACCCTTAGTTTTTTTAAGAGCTATATTTGCAACTACTCCATCCCCTAATAATATTAAAAGCGCAGTCCCAAAAAGCTCAGCCAAGAATTGATTTACCATGACTTTCCACCACCTAGTAATTAATATATTTAGTTTTTAAAATTTAAAATAAAAAAGAGCTAAACCCAAAAAATATGAATTTCTCGTGTTTAACTCTAAAAACTCTTACACAAGTTGAATATAAGTATATACTTTGTATTCCTTTACAATATTATTTTACCACCTTTTGAAATTGTTTTCAACAAATTAAAAATTTAACAATCTTTCCATAAAATTAAAAAAGAGGGATTTTCACCCTCTATCTTTTATTTATTAAATAATAGTTGTTCAATTTCTGATTCTAAATTTTGTATAGCTGTTGGGTCAGCTCCACTTCCATCTAAAGAACTTTGATATTTTTCTATCAATTGTTCTATATCAGTTATGGCATCATTTATAGTGTTATCATCCTTAGGTGTCATATCTTTAATTTCAGTTAAGTCTTTTAAAGCCTTACTCTTTTCTTCATCCCATTCTTTCATTTGTTTATTTTCAAGAACTTCTAAATATTCTTCTTTAAGTCCTAAATAAACTTCAGATACATCACTTGATAAACTATCATTATCTACAACATCATCTTTTTCTTTATCTTTATGTTCTTCTGTAACAGCTTTATTATCAGAAGAATCTTTGTTTGCAGCTTCACTAGAACCTCCACAACCTACTAATTGTAAGCCCATTACTGCAGCAACAAGAACAACCAATAATTTCTTTTTCATAAAAACATCTCCTCTTTAATATCTTATCCTATAAACATAATATAATCTTAAGATTGCATTAACAAACTAAAGTTTTTAACTGTTTACCAAGAAATTAAAGTTAATCTTTTAATATGAAAATTTTAATAAATGTTTTTATATACTTTATCAAAATATTGCTTTATCTTTTTAATAAACTTCAATTAAAAGCAAAATATTCTAAAATAAGATTATTTTACTATTTATTCATAATATAAATAGTTACTTCCTATTATTTATTTTTTATTAATATTTTAATTTATATTTTTTATCTCTCCATCTTTAAATTCTAAAACTAAATTAATTAAATTTTCCTTAGAACAATATTCTAAATCTTCTTCTAGCCCTAGATTTTTTAAAATTTTATAGTGCTTAGCATCTTTTATAAAATCCTCTATACCATTACTACTTTCATAAACATATTTCGCAGTATTAGCTATATCTGTAAGATTCGCCTTTATATCCTTACATATTTCACTTATTATATATCCTGCACAAATAAAATCATCACTAGAGAATTCTCCATTAGTTCCAGAATTAACGAATACTATTTCTTTATCCTCATTTTCTAAATATTTAGCTATAGCTTTTCCATTTAAAACAGAAGCAACTATAACTTTATCTGCTATACTACATAAATTTAAAGCCCTAGTCCCATTTGTTGTAGACATTATTACAACTTTTCCATTAACTAATTCTTTTTTATATTCTAAAGGAGAATTAGAAAAATTAAAGCCCTCTATCTTTAAAGCCTTTCTTTCTCCTCCTAGTAATACTTCTTCTCCTAAAGCTCTTAACTCTTTAGCTTTTTCAAAGGCTTCCTCTACACCAACTACTGGTATAACTTCCTTAGCTCCGTTGTAAATAGCTGTTGTAATTACAGATGTAGCTCTTAACATATCTATAACTACAGCTACTTTTCCCTTAAGTTTTTCACTATCTATATAATCCGCTGAAATTATAACATCAATCTTCATAAAAAATCCCCCACCTTGCTATAAATTATTCCTCAAAATATTTTCCTTGATAAATGTCATTATCTTCAAGAGCCTTATCAATTGCATTTAAAACTTCCCATTTCTTTAAACTCCACATAGGTCCTATAAGAAGTTCTCTAGGTGCATCACCTGTTAATCTATGTATAACCATATCTTGAGGTATTCTACTTATAGCCTTACATATTAAATCAATATATTCTTCTTGAGATAGAAACTTTAACCTTCCTTCTTCATAATCCTTAACCATTCTTGTTCCCTTCATTAAATGAAGTAAATGAAGCTTTATTCCTTGTGCTCCACATCTTGATACATAATCAACAGTTTCTAACATCTGCTCTTTACTTTCCCCAGGAAGACCAAAAATACAATGAACTACAGTATCTATTCCCCTTTTCTTTAATCCTTCCATAGCTTTATCAAATACTTCTAAATCATATCCTCTATTAAAACTTCTAGCAGTATCATCATGAATAGTTTGAAGCCCTAACTCTACCCAAGTATAAACCTTCTTATTCATCTCCTCTAGTAAGTCTAAAACTTCTTCATTTATACAATCTGGTCTTGTTCCTATAGCTAAAGCAACAACACCTTCTTTATTAATTGCTTCCTCATATTTTCTTCTAAGTTCCTCTACAGGAGCATATGTATTTGTATAAGCTTGAAAATACGCTATGTACTTTCCTTCTTTCCATTTTTTATTCATCATATCTTTAACATTATCAAACTGAGTTGAAATGCTTAAAGTTCTTTGACCTGCATAATCACCTGACCCCTTTGAACTACAAAATGTACATCCACCCTTAGCTACCTTTCCATCTCTATTTGGACATGTAAATCCTCCATCTAAACTTATTTTAAATACCTTTTCTCCAAATTTTTCTCTTAAAAATCTATTTAAAGTATTATATCTTTTATCTCCCCATGTTTTTCTTTTTTCCATTTATATCACCTTTTCATTAAAATAAAAATTTCTTTAAAATAAAAAAGTTAATCATAACTTTTTATTTATGATTAACTTATTTTATATTATACTATAGTTTTTTAAGTTTAAAATCTTTTAAAGATATTTTATATATTCCTGTTAAATTGCTTTCACCATTATTTTTTGATGCTTTAGTAACATTCATAATTATATTATTGTCTTCTATTCTCTCATAAATTAGATTATATTCTTCTTCATTAAATATATCATCTAATTCTAAATAAACTATCTCTCCACTACTTTTATAAACTTTAAACCTATTATTATTTTCTTTAATATAATTTACAATAACATATCCGTCATCCTCTGAAAAATGTAAGCTAGTAATTTTACTTCCTCTTAAAACATCTAAGGAAGTTATTTTTTTTCCTATTAATTTATTACTATCTTTCTCCTCTTTTCCTTCTTCTTCACCTTCTTTTACTAAAGTTTCCTTAGCATCTTCAACCTCAACAACACCTATGTAAGAATCCTCATTTTTATATGTTGAAATTGCAACTTTATCTCCTGAAAATGAAATTTCTAAAACTGAAAATTTTTCTTTAGGCACATCCACCTTTGCTATGTCAATAACATTAACTTTAGGATAAATTTTATTAGGTATGCTTTTTAAATCTATTAAAGTATTTATCTCTACTTCATCATCTTTTCTTATTTTTAATTTATCTTTATTAAAAAACACATTATAAAGTTCTCTAGACTTTAATTTTGAAACTTTATAATTTCCCTCCTTAGTTTTCATAACCTCTAAATAATATTCCTCTAAACTTGCTTTAGGCTCATCTTTTTTACTCCTTGTAATATTAAACTTAAACATTGTTTTATTTCCCATTTGAGCAGTTGAAATTTGTTTTATACCTATAATTTCATATTCTTTGTTAGGAATAACTATTATATTTTTATCAATATCTTCATTTGAAAGCTCTTTAATCTTTTCAATATTATTTTCTTTAATAGCATTTATATATTCTTTTGCAACTTCTACAGCTATTTTATTGTCAAAATATATACTTTTAACACTTTCTTTTAACTCCTTGCTTTCCTTTATATTACTTTGAACTCCATTACAACCTACAAGAAAAAATAAGGATGTTAAAAATAAATATAAGCCTATTTTTTTAAACATTTAATCATTCCTCTCTTAAAATAAGTCCTTTTCTTAGGTTTTCCAAATAGATTAAAAGTATTAAAAAAATAATAAACTTTACTTTTTAGATTTAAGAATAAACCTTCTTTACAACTTATATATTTAGTTAGGGAGGTGATTTAATGAAAAATATTATAAAAGTCTTTCAAGTAGCTTTTGTTTTTATAGGAACTATAGTTGGAGCAGGACTTGCCTCTGGAAAGGAAATAACAAACTTCTTTACAGTTTATGGCTATAAAAGTTTTCTAACTATTATTTTTACAGGATTATTTTATATCTTACTTTGCAACATAATTTCAAGAATCAGTATTAAACACAAATTAAATTCTTATAGTGAAGTAATAAGTATTGTAAGTCCTAATATTTTAGGTAAATTAACAGGAATAATAACAACATTTTACTTAATATCTAGTGCTTCTATAATCTTAGCTGGTAGTGGTGCTTTGTTAAACCAATACTTTGGTATTCCTAAAATTATAGGCTCACTTTTTATGGCTATTATAGCTTCATTAATTCTTATGAGAGAAACTAATGGATTAGTTGAGATAAATTCTATTATTGTTCCTTCTCTAATAATAGTAATAACTACACTTATGATTCTTTATGTAGCCTTTTCAAAGGACCCAATTACTACAGAAGCATTAATATCATCTACACCAACTCTTAGCAAGGGAGTTTTTACCTCTGGACTTCTTTATGCTGGATATAACATACTTTGTTGTTGTGGAGTTATAGTTCCTTTAAGTAATGAAATAAAAAATAAAAAGATAATGACCCTTGGAATTATTTTAGGCTCTGTTCTTTTAACAGTAATATGCTTATTTATAAATTCAATGCTTATGGTAAACCAACCTCAAATATTCCAATATGAAATTCCCCTTCTTTATATTGCAGATAGATTTGGGAAACCTATTCAAATAATGCTTTTAATGATTATTTTAGCTGAAATGTTCTCAACTGAAGTTTCAGATGTTTATTCAATAAGTAAAACTCTTACTAAGAGCTTTAAAATAAAATATAAACATGCTATTTTTGTAGTTTTAATTTTAGCTCTTCCTATTTCTTTAATAGGCTTTTCAAATTTAATATCAACCTTATATCCAATGTTTGGGGTATTAAGTTTAGTATTTATAATTCAATGCATATATTTTTACTTTTTTAAATTCAAAAAGAAAAATAAAAAATAAAACTGGGAAAATAATTCCCAGTTTTATTTTTTAATAAATTATCTTAGGTACATTATCTTTTATATCCATAATAGTTGGGGGATAAAAAACTTTCATTTCTCCACTTGACCTAAGCTCTGCCATTTTAGTTACAGCTACATAAACATCTGATATTTTATACCATGTTGCATAATTTACAACGCCAGTTTGAGGTAAATTAAATATTTTTTGAAAAGTTCTAACCGATTCTCTACTTCTAGGTCCAAACTTACCATCAACAGCAATTTTAGGAATTAAAGGATATGCTTTGGAAATATAATTTAACTGTTGTTGTACTGTTTTTACAGCTTCTCCAAAAGAACCTGAAGTTATATTATATCCTGGATAAGATTTTGGACTTCCTTTAACTTTTTTTGCAGACCTTAACTCTAAATCATCTCCATAAAAAGATGTTAAAATATCATAAGGCGCTTTCCCTTGGTCTCCTAAATATTTACTTCCCCATTGTGTCATCCATCCTGGACATTTAACATTAATACCATCACAATATTGTGCTAAAAGTGGTTGTTTAGCATTAAATCTTTTCATATATGTTGAAAAAATTTCATCTACAATTCTGCTTATATTATCATAAAAATTTCTTCCATAGCTAAAAGCATGGTCAAAAGCTGTTGAATTAGTTATATCAAAATTTTTTCCCTTTCCTCTATACCATTCTGTATATATTCTATTTAATGTAAAGGAAATTATAGCATAAACATTGGCTCTTATAGTATTTTCAGACCATGTTGAGAATATTTCACAACAAGCAACATTTTTAATATAATCTTTATAAGAAACTTTGTAATTTGCTACAGAATTATCATTTGGTTTTCCATTGTGAACAACTATATATTCAGGAACTATAGGTTCTGGTAAAACCACTGTTCCCTTTGCTGGTGGTAATTCTTTCTCCTCTGATTCTGGAATTTTAGGTGGGAAATTTCCAACTAATCTATTAGGTTGTATATCAATAATATCTTCTCGCCTATAATCTCTACTTTCAAGTAAATTTATGTTTTGAAGTGCAACCCTTGAAGGATATATTTGAACACCCTTTATTTCTACAGGAGAAAAACCTGCTCTTTCAACAATTATTTCTGCAAAACTATAAGGAATAGAACCTGGATTATTAGAATTTTCTATAGGTGGTGCTGGTAACTCCACAGTATCTGTACTTCCTGTATCATCTGTATATACTTCTATTGTTTCTCCAATAGCTACTCCATCTTCTCCTGTTTGAGTTATTTTAACCTTACATTTATCAATAGGTATATATTTATTTTTTTCACTAAAACATTGAACTTTTAGTCCTCCTAAAGCCATATAAGTTCTCCTAATATAAAATTAATACTCTATATTTTATGATTTTATTTTATGATTTGTTAACAACTTAATTATCTTCTATTTATTAATAAATCCATAGTTTTATCTAAGCAAACAAAACCATAACCTAAGTCTGGATTTGGATAAGCTTGACCAAATATAGTTCTTTTTGCTCCTTTTATTAAATAATATTTTATTCTTTCTCCATACAAAAATGGGTCATTATTTTTTATTATTCCCCATTCAAAAAGAAGTGCACATATTCCTGCAACCTGTGGTGCTGCCATTGAAGTTCCACTTTTTGTATCAAAACCTTGGTCCTCAATTGTTGATAGTATATTTTCTCCTGGTGCAACTAAATCTGGTTTTATAAGCCACTCTGGTCTTACAACGCCTCTCCCTGAAAATGCAGATAAATTATTATTTAAAAAATTATAGCTACCTACAGATATAACTCCCTCTACAGTAGCTGGTATTCCTAAAGTATTATAAACATCAGGTTGTAAAAATCTTGTTCTTTCATTTAATCCTTCTGCTATAGGAAGCCAAATATCAAAAAATCCCTCATAATTATTTAATTTTTTCACTATAATCTTCCAAACTCCAGAGGTTATATGTCCTCTTAAAGGTAAAATACTTATAGTGCTTTGTCCTTGTATATCAAAAGGTTTAGGTCCTGTACTATAAACAACTATTTTTTCTCTTCCTACAAATCTTTCTTTATAATCTTCTGATAAATCCATAGGTCCTGTGCTAATACCTGTTGGAGAAATAACTTCAATAGATACATCTACTAAAACAGGCTTATAAAAATCTAAAATTATTCCTGTTTCTTCTTCTCCTATATTTAAATCTAACTCCTCCACCTTCTGCATTTTTCCACCTACATGGTGAGAACTATTACCTTCATTACCAGCAGCAACCACAATAATAGCTTTTTGTAATTGGGTAAAAACTTGTATATATTTTTCTAATAAGCTACTTCCATTATGAGAACCATCATTTGTACTTAAGCTTATATTAACTACTAAAGGTTTATTAAGTTCATTACTTTTATCCATTAAAAATTTTAATCCTCTCATAAGTTGAGTACTTAAAGCTGCCCTTAAACTATTATCACTAGTTATTTTCACCATAGCTATACTACTTTTATATGCAACACCATAATTATCAAAATTTATATTCCCTCCTGCACAGGCTATTCCAGCAACATGAGTTCCATGACCTGATAAATCTACTTCAGGAACTATACTAAAGGGGTCTTCAGCTCTTAAAGCTTCATTTATTTTATTTTTATCATAAACAGCTCCACTTTCAAGATTATATATATATTCAATTCTAGTGTTTCCTTCATTATCTTTAAAAGCATCATGAGTGTAATCTATTCCCGTATCTAAAAAACCTAATAATATTCCTTCTCCCGTTAAATTATAATTATTCCAAACAGAAGGAATACAAGAAGCTCTATTACTATCATAAGAAGATGTATATAAAATTTTAGGAAGTTCTATATATTGCAATCCTTCTAGTTCAATTATTCTATTTAAATCATTAAACTTTATTATAAGAATCCCAAAACCATAGCCTAAGTCATCAACTTTAGCACCTATTTTATCTACAGACATTTTAAACTTTTTATAATTTTCTCCATATAAAACTACAAGTTCTAACTCACCATTATCTGATGAGTACTTATCTATTAAACTATTTAATATTTGTTTTGGTATTGTATTTATAAAATCTATCCCTACTTTATATTCATTTTCCAAAATAAAACTCTCCTTATTTATTGATAATGATTTATAAATTTAATTTTAATATGGCTTTTATCTTATAGTTATTTTATTCAAAATTTACTTAATTTGATAACTTTATAAATAAAAAAGGATAGCTAAATCTAGCTATCCTTTTTCTTTATAAATCAAACTCTATTTTATATAATTTTGCAATAGGTTTTAATTCTTTTATATTAGCAGTTTCTGTTCTCATACTACCATTATTACTTATTAATAAAGCTTTAACGTTATCTAATTTTTTTATTTGTCTAACAACTCTTTTTCCATTAAACTCAACTAGGCATATAGAATTATTTTCTATCTCCTTTATTGAATAAGATAATGCTAAATCTTCTTTTTGTATTCTATAACCAGCCATATCGTTATTTTCTATTTTTAAATAAAAAACTTTATTAGCTGCATGACCGTCTATTTTATTTGAAGCAGTTGGAAGTTGTTTATATCCTTTTACTTGTGATAAAGAATAATCATAAATAGGTACATTTTTTAAAACTGATCCAAAGGCTTGATTCCAAACCTCATTAACTTCCGCTGGTTTTGTCTTTTTAATTTGTCTTTCAGCTTTAATCTCTTTTTGAAGTTCTTCATCTGTAACAACCATATTTATATCATTTAAATCTGTATTTAAAACCTTTGATACCTTTGATATAAGTGCTTCATTTATTATTTTTCTTCCTGTTTCAACTTCATTTATGAATTTTTCTGCTACACCTAATTTTTTTGCTAAAGCTTTTTGTGTAATTCCACTCTTTTCTCTAGCCTCTTTTATTCTTTCCCCAACTCTACTCATTTTAAGCTTTTCCTCCTTGCATACCTCTATACCATTCTCTCTCTTCAATCAAATGTTCCACAAGATAATCAAACTGCCAATCCTTTGAGGTTTCTGTAACTACAGCCATTATAGGATTTTCTGTTATAAGCTTTACTGCTGAAACCATCATTTGCAATTCTTCATCAGGGAAATTGCTAAAAATAACAACTTTCTCATCAAAATTTTTATTTGAAACAACTTCAAATCTAAAACCATCTAAAATATCTTGAACTTTCATTGAAGTCATTTCATCACTTATATTTATAACCTTGTTCCCTGTTATTTGAAGGTCTTTTATCTCTTTTTCGTTTAAACCATAAGTTAGAATAGCCTTGCTGTTTTTTAACATATTCATGCTAATCTACCTCCCATACATTTATAAATTAAAGTATTTCTGGTTCTCCTATATTATCTGCATTTTCTACAGTTACTTTAGCCATAACTTGTGGTTCATCTGGCATATCGTTATAATCAGTTTTTACATTTGCTATTTTATCAACAACATCCATTCCTTCTATAACTTTACCAAAAGAAGCATATTGTCCATCTAAATGTGGTGAATCTTCATGCATTATGAAAAATTGACTTCCTGCTGAATCAAAATTCATAGCTCTAGCCATTGATATAACTCCTCTTGAATGTTTTAAGTTATTTTGGAATTGATTTCTTGTAAATTCACCTTTTATTCTATATCCTGGATTACCCATTCCTGTACCCTCTGGGCATCCTCCTTGTATCATAAATCCTGGTATTATTCTGTGGAATGTTAATCCATCATAAAAACCTTTCTTTACTAAACTTACAAAGTTTTTAACTGTATTTGGAGCAACCTCTGGGTATAATTCTATTTTTATTTTATCTCCATTTGCCATTTCTATTGTAACTATTGGATTCATATTATTAATTCTCCTTTCAACTTAACTATTTAGTATTATTTACTTAAACTAAAATCTTAATCCTTCTTTGTATAAAATTATATATTATTTCTCATAACAATGGAATATTGCTTAAATATTAAAAAATAAAAATAAGGTAACATATATAGCATTTAAACTTTAAATCCTATAAATGTTACCTTTAAATCTATTACAAAATCTTTAAATCTCAATCTCTTCATAAATATCTTTTAAGCAAAAGTAGTTCCCACTACTACTCTTGAATAATCTTTATAGTTTGATAAATTCTTAACATTAATTTTTGAAATAATATTGTCTCTTCCCTCTTTATTTATCATATCTGTAAATAAACAAGTTAAAAAAGTTGTTGAAACTCTTCCAACTCCTGTGAAGTCCAACTCTACTTCTCCATTAAAATTTTCTTCAATATAATCTCTTAGAACTATTGCATCCTCAACGTTTAACTTCTCTCCTAAAAACTCTTTAACGTTTATTATCATTGTCAATTCCTCCCTATTTCTGCAATCACCATGAAGTTTTTTTCAAATTTTCTGAAAATTCTCTTTACAGTTATTATAATACCAACCCCCTAATAATTTGTCAATATTTTAACGAACTTTTTTTTTGTTAAAAATTTAAAATAAAAAAATCTATAGAAATATTTAAGCATTTCATACTCTGCTTTAATATTTCTGTAGACTAATTTTTATATCTCTAAAAGATTTCTACTTAAATTTAATATCTCATCATCTTCTAATGAATTAAAAATATATAGTTCACCTTTTTTCTTAGAATCATTTAGAATATTTTTTTCTTTTAATCTTCTCTCTAATTCTCTTACAGTACCCTCACTTCCATCTATAATATCAACTTCATTTCCTACTATATCTTGTATTACTTTTTTAACAAAAGGATAATGTGTACATCCTAAAACTATGCTAGATATCTTTTTCTCTTTATAAGGCTTTAATTTTTCCTTTAAAAAAGTTCTTACTTCGTCTCCATCTAAATCTCCCTTTTCTATAAACTCTACTAATCCAGGACAAGGAAGTGGTATAACCTCTCTATGCTCTCCATATTTATTCATAAGATTTTTAAATTTTTCTTGAGTTAAAGTCGCCTTTGTTGCCATAACTATTACAACTCCTGTATCATGTAATTTTATAGCTGGTTTTAAGGCAGGTTCTATTCCTATTATAGGCATGTCTTTATAATATTCTCTAAGATTTTTAGCTGCTGCAGATGTAGCAGTATTACAAGCTATTACAACAGCTTTAACCCCTTTTTCTCTTAAAAATTCAATTGCTTTAAAGGAAAGTTCGGTTATTTCTTCTGGAGTTTTTTCTCCATAAGGAGCATGCTTAGAATCCCCATAATATATATAATTTTCATTTGGCATTATTTCTAAAGCTTTTTTCAAAACACTTAAGCCTCCTAAGCCAGAATCAAAAAAACCTATAGGCGCATTCTTTAAATCATCTTGCATTGCTATCCCTCACTTTTAAGTACTTAATTTAATCCTAAGATAATTTTATAACTTTCTTAAAAATAAATCTATTAAAATTCATATTTTACACTTATACTAAAATATAAAATATATTGACAGTAATATTCTATTGTAATAAAATCTTTTTAAGAATATGTATATAACGAATATTCTTAGATAAATATCATGTCATTATACGTTTTTAAACAAACAAAAATAACTATAGTCATAAAAATGAAAGGATGTGAACAGAAGATTATTACAATATATAAATTACTAATATATTTGTATTTCTTCTAGATTATTATGAACAACAATTTATTATTTACAATTCCTAAAAAATATCATAATAAAGAAAGTTTAATTTCTATTTTTGAAGAACACCCTGAGATAAAATTCGTATCTTTAGTTGGAGTTGATTTAGCTGGTAACGATACTGATGAAAAAATTCCATCTAAATTATTCTTAAAGGACATGGAATCTTTCCTTCATGGTACAGCAGTACAAACTGACGGTTCCTCTGTAGTACTTCCAGGCATAGCAACATTAAATAACGCAAAAGTTGATATGATAGCTGATTTAGACTGTAATTGGTTCGTAGACTACAATTACGATTTTATAGACCACTTAAGCAATAGACCTGTAGGAACACTTAGAATACCTTGCTTTTTAATTCATGAAGATAAAGCAGTAGACTCTAGACATATCTTAAAAAATGCAATTGATACTTTCAAATCAAACATATTAAATCTTTTAAAAAAATATCCAGAAACTTTAAATGAATTAAATATAAAATTTGATGATATAGAAGACCTTTTATTAACTTCTGCAACAGAATTAGAATTTTGGGTTAAAACACCAAATGATAAAGCTTTAATTGAGGAACTTTCTACTTCTGAAGTATTACAAGAACAATATTGGACAAGAACTAAAGGAAATGTTAGAACAGCTTTAGAACAAAGTTTATTATATATGTATGCTTATGGCTTTGAGCCTGAAATGGGACATAAAGAAGTTGGTGGAGTAAAAGCTAAACTTACTTCCTCAGGTCAATTCGACCATATAATGGAACAACTAGAAATAGACTGGAAATATTCTGATGCTATGCAAGCTTCTGATAATGAATTATTTATAAGAACCTTAGTAAAAGAAACTTTCAGAAGAAATGGATTAGAAGTAACTTTCCTTGCAAAACCAATAGCTGGAGTTGCTGGTAGTGGTGAACATACTCATTTAAGCATAAGTTTAAAATTAAAAAATGGAAAAATAATAAATTTATTTAATCCAACTAAAAATCATTTCCTAAGCAAAATAGGCTATGGTTCTATAATGGGTATATTAAAAAATTACGAAGTTATGAATCCTTTTATTTCAGCTACAACAGATTCATTAAAGAGATTAAAACCTGGTTTTGAAGCTCCTGTTTGTATAGTTACATCTCTAGGACAAAGCCCTGAAATTCCTTCTAGAAATAGAACTATATTAGCAGGTTTAATAAGAGACCCTCATAATCCTTTAGCAACTAGATTTGAGCTTAGATCTCCAAATCCATTTACTAATACTTATCTTTGTATAGCTTCAAGCTATATGGCCATGTTAGATGGTATAAAATATGCTTTAGAAAATAATAAAACAGAAGATGAACTTTTAAAAGAACTATCTAAAAAACCTGGTGAAGAAGCAGACTATTTAGAAAAATCTAGAGCTTATAGAAGTGAAGAGGATGTCTTTGAAGACTTTACAGAAGCTCAAAGAAATGAATATTTTGGTGTAGCTCCATGTACTGTTTTTGAAAACTTAAATGCCTTTGATAAATATAAAGAAAAAGTTGAAGTTTTAAAATTCAATTCTGTATTTACAGACAAACTTATAAATAGTTTTAAAATGGCAACTACTAAGAGATGGACTACAGAAATAACTTCAAGAATAATTCCTTCATATACAAAGGATATAAGAGAGGCTAAACAACTTCATTGTTGCGATAAAGCATTAGACCTTGATGTTTCAACATGGATGACTATAAATGAATTAAGACATGTAACTATGAAAGATACTTATCATAGAAGAAGCCTATTTACTCAAATCAAAAATGCTATAAATGAATCTGATTTTGAAAAAGCTTCTGATTTACAAATAAAACTTGATAAAAATATAAGTGAATTAAGAGAACTTTATTCAACTTACAAAAAGAATTTATTAGATATATAAATTTAGAATATATAATAATTTTAAAATTAAAATGGCCTTTTTAAAAAAGGTCATTTTTTAATTATATGTATTTCCTAAATTTATATAATTCTTACTTAATATCTCAAAAGAATAATCTTCATAGCATATAAAAGGATTATTATTTATTATATCTTCAGCTTCTTTAAAATTATTAGCATGAAATATTATAGTACCTCTATTTCTAAAGTAAGCCCCACCACATAATACATACTTTTTAGCAGTAGTATCATTATATCTTTTAGCTTTATGCTCTATTTGTAATTTATTACTTCCATTTACCTTATAATTTATTTTTACAAACATACCACTACTTTTAGTCATATAAATTAACCTCCTAAAATTTATTATATGCTATTATATTATGTTAACTTTTAATATATTCCTAAATTAAATAAGAAAAATAAGAACTTATGTTCGTATTTCTTCTTAATTTTATAAAACATATGTTCCCTTGTCAAGGTAAAAGAATATAATCTTTATAAAGATTTAATAAATAAATTAATTTTCACTTCTCCTTAATTTAACTTGAATATTAATGTTTTTATAGTATAATAACTAAGTACTTTTAAAATAAAATAATAATTTTACATCTCTAAAGAACTCAAAAATTATCCACAGGTTTCAATTTTTAAAGTTATCCACAGTTATTCCTTTAATTTTTTTATCCACAAAATTAAATAAAAAAAGCTCTGTCTAGCTATTAACTAAACAGAACCTTTTATATACTAAATTTTTATACTAAATTAAATACTTCTAACTCTCTATTATCTGCCCCTTCTTTTTGTAATTCTACTAGGGCTTTTAAAGTATCTAAAGAAGTCATAACTCCTATATTTCTTTCTATTGCTGCTCTCCTTATATGAAAACCATCTCTTTTAGAGTCATTAGCTTTAGTTGGAGTATTTACAACTAAATCTATTTCTTTATTCTTTATTAAATCCATAATATTTGGAGAATCCTCTCCTATTCTTCTAACTTCTTTTGCATCTATTCCAGCCTCTCTTAATTCTTTAGCTGTTCCTTTAGTTGCTATAAAGTTATAACCTAGTTTATCTAAATCCTTAGCTAAATCAATAAACTCTTTTTTATCATGTTTCTTAATTGTAGCTAATATTGTCTTTCCTTTATCTCCTGTATACATTGAAGCCCCAACAAATCCTTTATATAAAGCTTCAAAGACATTTCTTCCTACACCTAATACTTCTCCTGTAGACCTCATTTCTGGTCCTAAACTAACTTCAACATTAGGAAGTTTTTGTGTTGAGAATACAGGTACCTTAACTGATACTAAATCAGGTTCCTTATAAACTCCTGTTCCATATCCTAAATCTTTTAACTTTTCCCCAAGCATTACTCTTGTAGCTATATCAACTATAGGAACTCCACTTACTTTTGATATATAAGGTACTGTTCTTGATGCTCTTGGATTAACCTCTATTACATAAAGTTTTCCTTCAAACTCAATAAACTGAATATTTATCATCCCTTTTATTCCTATACTTAAAGCTAATTTTTTAGTATATTCTAAAACATCTGCCTTTATTTTCTCTGAAATATTTTGAGCTGGATACATAGTTATGCTATCTCCTGAATGAACTCCTGCTCTTTCTAAATGTTCCATTATTCCTGGAACTAAAACATCTTCTCCATCAGATATTGCATCAACTTCTATTTCTCTACCCATTAAATATTTATCTATAAGTATTGGATTTTTAGAGTCTTTTTCAAAGGCATTTGTTAAGTAATATGTTAGTTCCTCTTCATCATGAGTTATCTCCATACCTTGACCACCTAATACAAAGGAAGGTCTAACTAATATTGGGAAACCTAGTCTTCTAGCTTCTTCTAAGCCTTCCTCTAAGCTCCAAACTCCTTTTCCTTTAGGTCTAGCTATATTAAGTCTTTCTAATAAGTCATCAAATTTTTCTCTATCTTCTGCTAAATCTATTTGGTCTGAAGTTGTACCTAAAGTTGGAATATTCTTCTCCTTTAAGAACTTAGCAAGTTTAATAGCTGTTTGTCCTCCAAATTGAAGTATAACGCCATTAGGTTTTTCCTTATCTATTATATTTAATACATCCTCTTCAGTTAAAGGTTCAAAATATAGTTTATCTGAAATACTAAAGTCTGTACTTACAGTCTCTGGATTGTTATTTATAACTATTGTTTCAATACCCTGTCTTCTAAGTGCCATTACACAATGAACTGAAGCATAATCAAATTCAATACCTTGACCTATTCTTATTGGTCCTGAACCTATAACTATAACCTTCTTATTATTTGAAACTGTTACCTCATCATATTGCTCATAAGTTGAATAATAGTATGGTGATAATGCTTCAAATTCTCCTCCACAAGTATCAACCATCTTATATGCAGGTTTTATATGCCATATATCTCTTAATCTATATATTTCATCTGGAGAAACCTTAAGCATATTAGCTATAGCTTTATCTGAAAATCCTCTTCTCTTTAATTTTAATAACCACTCTCTATTTAATTCATCTATTGTACTTTGCTTAAGCTTTTGTTCTTCTTCAACTAGCCATCTAAATTTCTCTAAGAAGAATATATCTATACCTGTTATTTTTGAAACCATATCTATTCTATATCCTCTTCTTAGCATTTCAGCTAAAGCAAATATTCTCTCATCATCTGGAGAAACTACCCTTTCTCTTAACTCATACATTGAAAGATTTTTAAATTTTTTATGCTCTAAGGAATACTTACCTATTTCTAATGACCTTATACCTTTTAAAAAGGCAGCTTCAAAATTACTACCTATAGCCATTATTTCTCCTGTTGCCATCATTTTAGTTCCTAAAGCCCTATCTGCCCCTTGAAATTTATCAAAAGGCCACTTTGGAATTTTTACAACTACATAATCTAATGATGGTTCGAAACAGGCATATGTCATTCCTGTTACTGCATTTTTTATTTCATCTAGTCCATATCCTAAAGCAATCTTTGCTGCAACCTTAGCTATAGGGTAACCTGTTGCTTTAGAAGCTAAAGCTGAGGACCTAGAAACTCTTGGATTAATTTCTATTACTGCATATTCAAAGGAATGTGGATTTAAAGCAAACTGCACATTACATCCACCCTCAATACCAACAGCATTTATTATATCTATTGAAGCACTTCTAAGCATTTGATACTCTTTATCTGATAAAGTTTGACTTGGTGCTACAACTATTGAATCACCTGTATGTATTCCTACAGGGTCAATATTTTCCATGTTACAAACAGTTATACAATTTCCAAAGGAATCTCTCATTACTTCATATTCAATCTCTTTCCATCCCTTTACACTTTTTTCTAAAAGAACCTGCCCAATGGTACTTAACTGTAGTCCTGAAGTTAATGTTTCTATTAACTCCTCTTCATTATTAGCTATTCCTCCACCAGTTCCTCCAAGAGTATATGCTGGTCTAACTATTACTGGATAGCCTATCATTCTAGCAAAAGCAATTCCAGAATCTAAATCTGTTATTATTTCACTTTGAATAACAGGTTGATTGATTCTATTCATCATATTTCTGAATAATTCTCTATCTTCTCCTTCTTTAATAGACTCTATGGAAGTACCTATTACCTTAACATTATATTTATTTAAAATTCCTTTTTCATAAAGTTCAACAGCAAGATTTAATCCTGTTTGACCACCCATTCCAGCTAAAAGAGAATCTGGTCTTTCTTTTTCTATTACCTTCTCTAAAAATTCAACAGTTAATGGTTCAAGATATACCTTATCTGCAATTTCTTTATCTGTCATTATTGTAGCTGGATTTGAGTTTACAAGTACAACTTCAATACCCTCTTCCTTAAGTGCTTGACAGGCTTGTGTTCCTGAATAATCAAACTCCGCTGCTTGTCCTATTATTATAGGACCTGAACCTATTACTAAAACTTTTTTAATCTCTCTATTTAATGGCATATTACTTCCTCCTTATAATGCATACTTCATAAACTCATCAAAAATATATTCGCTATCCTTAGGTCCTGGACATGCTTCTGGATGAAATTGTACTGAGAATATAGGTAATTCCTTATGTCTCATTCCTTCTACTGTTCCATCATTCATACTTATATGAGTTATTTCCATATTTTCTGGTAAAGTAGCAACATAGTATCCATGATTTTGTGATGTTATATGAACTCTATTTCTTATTAGGTCTTTAACAGGATGATTACATCCTCTATGTCCAAACTTAAGCTTTTTAGTTTCTCCACCTAGGGTTAAAGCTAATAATTGATGTCCTAAGCAAATTCCAACTATAGGTTTTTTCCCAACTATCTTTCTTATTTCATTTACGGCCTCTTCCATGTCCTCTGGATCTCCAGGTCCATTTGATAGAAATACTAAGTCTGGGTCAATATCTAAAACATCTTCTGCCTTAAAATTGTAAGGAAATACTGTAACATTGCATCCTCTTTTAACAAAATTTCTAATTATATTTTGTTTTATTCCAAAATCTATTACTGCTACATTTTTTCCTTCTCCTAAGATTTCATAAGGCTCCTTAGTAGAAACTATTGAAACAGCATCTTTATTTGAAAAAGCATTTAATTTATCTTTAACATCTTCTAAATTAGAATTATCTAAAACTATAATTCCTTTCATTGTTCCATTGTTTCTTAATATCTTTGTTAAAGCTCTTGTGTCTATTCCATCTAGACCTAAAATTTTATTTTGAGCTAAATATGTTTCAAGTTCTAACTCACATCTAAAATTATTAGGATATTGACACTTTTCTCTAACTATAAATCCACGAACCTTAGGTTCTCTTGATTCTAAGTCTTCTAAGTTTATTCCATAGTTGCCTATTAGAGGATAAGTCATTGTTACTATTTGTCCATAGTAAGAAGGGTCTGTTAAAACCTCTTGATATCCTGTCATTCCTGTGTTGAAAACAACCTCTCCAACACACTCCTTTAAATACCCAAAGGCTTTTCCTTCAAATATTATGCCATTTTCTAATATAAGCTTTGCTTTCATTTTAGACCTCCTATTTAAATTCATTTTAAAAACACACTTTAAAAGGTCTTAATTAATCTTGCCATATTATAATTATTTTTATTAAAAGAAAGAGGTATTAGAGTGATTTCAAAAATAAATCACTCTAATACCTCTTTTTCTCTTTTATATGGAATTGTATTAAAATACAAAGCTAATTCATTATTTAATTTATATTGTTTTTTTGTATAAAAAAAATTGCTATTTAACATGTTTATACCTCTTTCTGGCCTCACGGGACCAATTTAAAGTGTATTTTATCTTTGTTGATAAATTCTTATTATCAATTTTAATTTATTAAATTTATATAGTCAAGTATCTTTAACAAATTTAACAAGTATTAGCAAAATTTTTTTTTGTAAAAAGTTAAGGTGCTAGATGTAAAACACCTAGCACCTTAACTTAATTTCAAACCTATACCTACTTCATTGTCCTATTGAAGCAATTATAATTATTATACATATAAAGCATTTTGTCAATGGAATTCATTGAAATTATATAATTATTTAGACAATTCTATAATTTTATAACGATTACTATTGATTAAAAATCTAATAGAATTCACCTTTATAACTTAAAAAGCATAGTTTAATAATAGATAAAAATTTTATAGGAGATATTTTATGGAAATAATTTATCCAGATGATTTTATTAGATTTTTTAATAAAGAAGAAGAAATTGATGAAGTAGGAGAATTTGAAATTATACCAGATGAAAAAAATATTTTTCCAAATGAATATTTGAAAGAAAGTATCAATTCTTCAATGTTATATAGAAATGATGATGAAGATGATTTTAATAATTCTAATTTAACTAGCACAATAAAGAACATACCTTATTTTATAGAAGATTTACCTTATGCAATAAAAGATGTAGGACATGATTTTATGCATAGTGCTCCTGTAGGATATTTTACTAATATGCTACCTCTTCCTACTAACTGGCAAAGCCCACACTCTCCATCACCTTTAGGTCCACCACCTTCTTATATACCTTCAAAAAAAGATGATGGGGTTAAAAATATAAAGGATTTTAATAATTCTAAAGCTAAAAACATAAGTGATACTTCAATAAAGTTTTGCCAATATCGTTTCACTTATATATGGCAAAATAACGGTAGAAGTTATTGGGCTTACTTAACTAGAGTAGATAAAAAATCTTTATCTGGTTGGAGATGGGCAGGATTTAGATGGGTTTATTTTGGAGTGGACTTAAAAAGGATAGATTCATTTATTTGTTATTAAGATTATAATTATTAAGCTAAAGGAATTTATTAAATAAAAATATTTAATAAATTCCTTTTAACTTTCAGTCATAAAACAAATATTTTTGAATTATATAAGCTTTTATTTTTTAGAAACAAATTTATTATCTTTAATATAAAATCTCCATAAAAAATCTTTAGCTTCCTCTGCATAATCTATACCTATTCTCTTACTTTCAACAATATTTAATTTATCGTAAGTATTTGAATCTTCAATGTAAATTTCATCACTATTTAAGGTGTTTATACCATTTTGATTTTTATCTATACCAAAAGCTTTACATAATTTTGATGGTCCATTAGAAAAATTTTTCTTTTCATAATTATTTAATTCCTCTAGCTTTTTACCATATCTTAAAATGCTCATTTCCTCAATTCCTTCTAAGGGTTCAATTCCTCTTATAAGAACTCCTGCAGCTATATCTTTTTCTTCAGTTATTAAATTAAGACAATAATACATGCCATATATTATGTAAACATATAAAGTTCCAGGAGAACTATATAAAGTTTCTGTTCTATTTGTTCTTTTTCCACCATAAGCATGAGAAGCTTTATCTATAGCACCTATATAAGCTTCTGTTTCAACTATTTTTCCCTTTAAAGTAACTCCATTTATTTTTCTGACTAAAATTTTTCCTAAAAGTTCCTTAGCTACTATTAAAGTATCTCTATTATAAAAATCTTCTCCTAATCTCATAAACACACCTCTATAAAACATATAAATTTATTTTTCCTAAAATAAGAATATTAATTTATGTTTAAAATAAAATATTTTTAAAAAGACACCTAAACTAAAGTTTAAGTGTCTTAAAAACTATCTTATTTGACCATTTCCATAAATTATATATTTATTTGTTGTTAACTCCTTAAGACCCATTGGTCCTCTAGCATGTAATTTTTGAGTACTTATTCCAATTTCAGCTCCAAATCCAAACTCTCCACCATCTGTAAATCTTGTTGATGCATTAACATATACAGCCGCGGCATCAACTCTTTGAAGAAACTTCTCTGAATTAAAATAATTTTTAGTTACTATTGCTTCTGAATGCTTTGTTCCATACTTGTTTATATGTTCAATAGCTTCATCTAAATCTTTAACAACTTTAACTGCAAGAATATAATCTAAATATTCTTTTCCCCAATCCTCATCAGTTGCTAATTTTATATCCTTTACTATATCTTTAGCTTTCTTACAACCTCTTATTTCAACACCTTTTTCTCTTAAAGCTTCTACTGCTAATGGTAAAAATTCCTCTGCAATTTTCTCATTTACCAGAAGCTTTTCAGCAGCATTACATACGGCAGGTCTTGATGTTTTAGCATTTACTATTATGTTTATCCCCATAGCTATGTCAGCTTCATCATCTATGTATATATGACAATTACCTACTCCTGTTTCTATTACTGGAACTGTAGCATTGTTTACTACTGCCTTTATAAGACCTGCTCCTCCTCTTGGAATTAAAACATCTAAATAATCATTTAGTTTCATAAAATCTGTTGCAGTTTCTCTTGAAGTATCTTCTAATATCTGAACTGCTCCCTCTGGAAGCCCTGCTTCCTTTAAGGCATCACTAATAATTTCTACTATTTTTAAATTAGAATTTATAGCTTCACTACCACCTCTTAAGATAACAGCATTACCTGTTTTTAAACATAAAGAAGCGGCATCAGCTGTTACATTAGGTCTTGCTTCATATATTATTCCTACAACTCCTAAAGGGACTCTTTGAACACCTATTCTAAGTCCATTTGGTCTTTTAAACATAGATGTAACTTCTCCTATTGGGTCATCTAATTTAACCACATCTGCTACAGCCTTTGCTATTGATTTAACTCTCTCTTCATCTAATTTTAATCTATCTAACATAACATTAGATGTTCCTTTTTCTAAGGCTCTTTCTATATCCTTTTTATTTTCTTCTAATATCTCATCACATCTTTTTACTAAAGCTTCGCTTATTTTTAATAAGCCATTATTTTTTTCATCAGTAGATGCAAAAGAAAGTTCATAAGAAGCTTCTTTTGCTTTTTTTCCCTTTACAATAAGCTCATTATTCATTTTTACTTATTCTCCCTTCTTAGCTACAAACATAGTTCCTATATCCTCGCCGTTTAATATGTCAATTAATATCTCAGGATTTTCTCCATTTGCTAAAACCATATTTATTCCATTGCTAGTTGCAACCTTAGCTGCTGAAAGCTTAGTTACCATTCCACCTGTTCCTCTATTACTTCCAGCTCCACCTGCACATTCTTCTATTTCAGGAGTTATTTCATAAACTTCCTTAAGCATCTTACTGTCTTTATTCTCTCTTGGGTCTGAATCATAAAAACCATCTATATCAGATAATATTATTAAAGTATCTGCATCTACTAAAGTAGAAACTATAGCTGAAAGATTATCATTATCTCCAAAGTTTAATATATTTTCTATTTCATCTATTGATATAGCATCATTTTCATTAACTATAGGTATTATTCCCTTCTCTAAAAGAGTATTAAATGTATTACAAACATTATTTTTCATTCTTTCATTTTCTAAAACATCTCTAGTTAAAAGAACTTGTGCTACAACGTGGCTATATTCTCCAAAAAATTTATTATATATATGCATTAAAGCACATTGTCCAACGGCTGCAACAGCTTGTTTTTCTCTTATAGTTTCTGGTTTTTTATCAAGTCTAAGCTTTCCAACTCCAACTCCAATAGCACCCGATGAAACAAGAACAACTTCCTTACCCATATTACATATATCTGAAATTACTCTAGATAATTTTTCTATTCTCATTAAATTAATGCTTCCATTTTCATAAGTTAATGTAGAAGTTCCTACCTTAACAACTATTCTTTTACTCTCTTTTAAAGATTTTCTCATTTGTAGGTTTCCCCCTTTTTAAAAAAAATTATTTTTTCCATTTAATCATAAATATATTATATTCTAATACTTTAAATCATGAAACTGTTCATTTTTTAATTTATAACGGAAATGAACTAATTATATAAATTTATTCCTCTTATTTTCCTTTATTTATAGCTTTTAATTGTATCTTTTTTACCATCTTAGCATTTAAAACCGTTGGAGAAACTTTAGATAAAAAAATCAAAATCTTATTCATAAAGCCAGGAATACATATTGCTCTATTCTTCATTAAAGCTTTATATCCACTATATGCAACATCTTTTGCACTCATTGCAACATTTAAATCTTCTTTCCCTGCTCTTTTAGAAAAATTTGTTTTTGTTGCTCCAGGGCATAAAGTTACAATATCAATTCCCTTTTCTTTAACCTCTTCCCTAAGGGCTTCTGAAAAAGATAATACATAAGCCTTACTTGCATAATATACCGAAATTAAAGGACCTGGTTGATAAGAACCTGTAGAGGCAACATTTAATATTTTCCCCTCTTTTCTTAAAACCATATCCTTTAATATAAGTTTAGTTAATTTAGTTAAAGCTATAATATTTACATTTATTATGTCTAATTGTTTATCCCAACTTAAATCATTAAACTCTCCATTTAAACCAATTCCTGCATTATTTATTAATATATTAACTTCTCCAATCTTCTCTTTAATATCTTTATATAAAAAATCTATATTTAAGTCCTTACTTAAATCTAATTTATATATGTAAACACTTCCATTTTTATCTTGTGAAAACTTTTCTAATTCCTTTAAACTTTCTAAATTTCTTCCTACTAATATAGCATCATAGCCTTCTTCTATGAATATCTTTGAAAATTCATATCCTATTCCACTAGTAGCACCTGTTATTAAAACTCTTTTTCTCAATTAACTTTCCCCCATTAAAATAAATTCTTAATAAAATATTTATTATTTTTTTTAATAATCTGTCAATACTTTTTCTGTAAACCTTTGTTTAAAAAACTTTATTAAACGTTTAACATATGATATAATAACATTTGCATCTTACAAAGATGTGGGAGGGTGAGGGAGCTATTTTTGAAAAGGAGAAAGGATGAATAACTTTTTTAAACTTAAAGAACATGACACAAATATAAGAACAGAATTACTTGCTGGTCTTACCTCATTTTTTGCTGCAGTTTATATAATTGTAGTAAATGCTAGCATACTTAGTGATGGCGGTGTTGCTAAAACACCACTTATAATAGCTACAGTATTAGCCTCATTAATAGGCTGTGTCCTAGTAGCACTTTTAAGTAATGCTCCTCTTATTATAATGCCTGGTATGGGTATAAATGCACTATTTACCTACACTATAGTAAATACAATGGGCCTTTCATTTCAACAGGCTTTAGCTGCAGTTATCGTAGCTGGAATTTTATTCGTTGTGGTAGCGGTTACACCCCTAGCAGATATTTTAACTAATTCTATACCAACTTCTTTAAAAGAAGCCATAACAGTTGGAATTGGTATTTTTATTACTTTCTTAGGATTACAAAAAGCTGGATTAATAGTAGGAGATGCTTCAACCCTTGTAAAGCTAGGTGATATTGGCTCAAAAGAAGTTATAGTATTCTTTATAACAATGATATTAATGCTAGTTTTATTTATAAAAAATGTACCAGGTTCCTTCTTAATAGGAATTTTATCAGGAACAGTTATCTCTATACTTTTTGGTGTTACAGATTTATCAAGCTTAAAATTTTCGCTACCAAACTTTAGTGAATACAAAGAAGTATTCTTATCAGCTGATTTTAGTGGAATTGCTTCAGTATCTTTTTGGATTGCAACATTCTCACTTACTTTAGTTTTAGTATTTGAAAATATAGGCTTACTTCATGGACAAATAGATGGTATGTTAAAACAACCAAGCAAAAGACAAAGAGCTCTTAATGCTGTTGCTTTTAGTACTATAATTTGTGGTATATGTGGTACTAGTCCTTCTGTTTCAACAGTAGAAGGAAGTGCTGGAATAGCAGCTGGTGGTAAAACAGGTTTAACTTCTATATTTGCAGGATTTTTATTCTTAATATCAATCTTCTTTATACCTTTTATATCACTTATACCAAATTCAGCTATTGCTCCAGTATTAATAATAATAGGTGGTTTAATGATTCAAAATATAGTTTCAATAGACTTTAAAGACTTTACTGAATCATTCCCAGCATTTATTACTTTATCTATAATACCTTTAACTTTTAGTATAGTAGATGGTATTGCCTTTGGATTTATAGCTTATCCTATTTGTAAGTTAGCAACAAAGAAGTATAAAGACGTATCTATCCCTATGTACGTTATATCAGCAATCTTTTTAATATATTTTATACTTCACGCTACACAGGTATAGCTTTAAATTATAAATTAAACTCCCGTATTTTTATACGGGAGTTTTTTGTTAAATTACAATCTATATTTTTTTATTCTTTAAAAAATATCTTCATATCCTCTTCCACACTTGTAATTCCTGCAATTCCAAAGTTTTTAACTAATATATTAGTTATATTTGATGATAAAAATGCAGGTATAGTAGGTCCTAAATGAATATTTTTAACTCCTAAATATAGTAAAGATAATAAAACTATAACAGCCTTTTGTTCATACCAAGCTATATTGTAACTTATTGGCAATTTATTTATACTATCTAAACCAAACTCCTCTGCAAGTTTTAAAGCTATCATAACTAAAGAATAAGAATCATTACACTGACCAGCATCTAAAACTCTTGGAATACCATTAATATCTCCAAGGGGTAATTTATTATATCTATATTTAGCACATCCAGCTGTTAATATAACAGTATCCTTTGGTAACTTTTCAGCAAATTCTCTATAATAATCTCTTGATTTACTTCTTCCATCACAACCTGCCATAACAAAGAATTTTTTTATCTCTCCCTCTTTAACTGCTTTAACAACTTTATCAATTAAAAATTTTACTTGATTATGAGCAAAACCGCCTATTATTTCTCCACTTTCAATTTCTTCTGGCTCCTTACAAGTTCTTGCTAAATCTATTATTTGAGAAAAATTTTTATATCCATTTTCATCAGCTTCTATATGGCTACATCCTTCATATCCAACAGCACCTGTTGTAAATATTCTATCTTTATATGAATCCTTAACTTTTATTATACAATTTGTTGTCATTAATATTGGACCATTAAAAGATTCAAATTCCTTATTTTGTAGCCACCATGCATTACCATAGTTTCCTACAAAATGAGAATACTTTTTAAACTTTGGATAGTAATGTCCTGGTAACATTTCACCATGAGTATAAACATCTATACCTGTTCCTTCTGTTTGTTCTAATAACATTTCTAAATCCTTTAAATCGTGTCCTGATATAAGTATTCCTTTATTTTTTCTTACTCCTATATTAACCTTTGTCATTTCAGGATGACCATAAGATAAGGTGTTAGCTTCATCTAATAATTTCATTCCTAAAACTCCAAACTCTCCTGTTTTTAATGATAAATTTATCAATTCTTCTAAACTTAAAGAATCATCTAAAGTCTTAACCAAAGTTTCTGAAATAAATTCATGAATTTCCTCTTTATCATGTCCTAAATTCATAGCATGTTCAACATAAGCTGCTAATCCCTTTAAGCCATACATTATAAGTTCTCTTAAACTTCTTATATCTTCATTTTCAGTAGATAAAACACCTACCTGTGAAGCTTTTTTCATCATATCCTCACTATTTTTAAAATTCCAAGTTGCACATTCTTTAAAATTCTCTCCCTTTGAATTTCCACCTTTAAGCTCTATTTTTCTCCTTAAATCCTCTCTTAAATTTAAAGTATTTTTAACTTTTTCTTCTATTGCTTTAAAGTCAAAATTAGCATTAGTAATAGTTATAAACAAATTGTCTATTATAACTCTATTTAAAGCTTTATCTAATACTCCTATTTTTCTACCTTCATTTATAACAGTAGCTAAACCTTTAGTTACAAAAATTAAAAGGTCTTGTATTTTTGCAACTTCTTCATTTTTTCCACAAACTCCAACTACAGTACAGCCACTACATCCTGCTGTTTCTTGACATTGAAAACAAAACATGCTCACTTTTATCCCTCCAATAAAACAATTCATAAATTAATTTATTTTAAATAAGCTAAATTCCTCATATTTAAAATTATATATGGTTAAATTATCTAATTCCGTAACCTAAGTTACCTATATAAAAAATTATTTATTATTCAAATTTTATGTATATTACTCTGCTTTTATTGAATATTTATACAAAATTCATTATTTTTATGCAGTTTTTCATTGATTTTATGCATTTTCTTGTGTATAATAATTTTTGTACTAATTGATTTATTTATTAAAAGGGGGACTAAAATTGAAAGGAAAATATAAGTCGTCGGATTTACTAAAGTTTATAATCCCATCTTTATTAGGTGTAATTTTATTTATGATTCCTATAAATGATGGTGGAAATATAACAATACCAATTGCATTTTTTACAACTAAATTAAAAGAAGTTATAGGTGATTATCTACCTTTATTATCAACTATAGTTATAGTGATAGCTTCTTTATTAACATTGTTAGCTAAAATAATTAAACCTAAATTTATAATAGAAAATGGTTTTTTAAATTCCTTATTAAACGTTAATTGGATTTGGACAATCATAAGAGTATTAGGTGGTTTATTTATAATATCAGCATTTACAGGGGTAGGTCCTGAAATAATAAAGTCAGATTTAACAGGAACTTTTATATTAAATGATTTACTACCAACACTTATTGTAGTATTTTTCTTTGCTGGATTATTCTTACCTCTTCTTTTAAACTTTGGTTTATTAGAATTTTTTGGTTCTCTATTAACAAAAATAATGAGACCATTATTTAAACTACCTGGTCGTTCATCAATAGATTGTATGACTTCTTGGTTAGGAGATGGAACAATTGGAGTACTTCTTACTTCAAAACAATATGAAGAAGGTTTTTATACAAAAAGAGAAGCTTGTATAGTTAGTACAATGTTCTCAGTTGTTTCAATAACTTTTAGCTTTGTTGTTTTATCACAAGTTGGACTTGAAAATATGTTTATTCCATTTTATTTAACTGTTACTTTTGCAGGAATAGTTGCTGCTATAATATTACCAAGAATTTGGCCACTTAGTAAAAAGCCTGATACTTATTTCAATAATGAAACGCCAAAAAATGTAGAGGATGTTCCAGAAGGATTTACTCCTTTTACTTATGGAGTTTACAAAGCAGTAGAAAAAGCTAAAAATGAAAGTAGCTTAAAAAAATTCTTTTCAGATGGAATTAAAAACGTACTTGAAATGTGGATAGGTGTTCTGCCTGTAGTTATGGCAATGGGTACATTAGCTCTTATGATTGCTGAATATACACCTATATTCCAATGGCTTGGTATTCCTTTTATTCCTATATTTAAAATTTTAGGAATTCCAGAAGCTGCTGCTGCTTCTCAAACTGTTATAGTTGGTTTTGCAGATATGTTCTTACCATCTGTTGTAGCTTCAAAGCTTATAGTAAGTGATATGACTAAATTTGTAGTTGCTTGTGTTTCAGTAACTCAACTTATATATTTATCAGAGGTTGGAAGTGTTATTTTAGGTTCAAAAATACCACTAAACTTAAGAGAATTATTTATAATTTTCTTAATGAGAACATTGGTAACTTTACCTGTTATAGCAATAATTGCACACATCCTCTTCTAATAAAAAAGAGATTGTTTAAAACAATCTCTTTTTTATTATCTTGGATTTTTTACACTTAAGGTCTTAACTTCCTTTGGTGTTATTAAAAATCCAATTATAAAATTATTATAATCAGGCTTTACCTCTCCCACCTTAAGACCTACATATACTTTATATTCAGCTTCACAATAATTATCCTGACTATATTTATAAATTTCTAAAACTTCTGCTTCCTTCAAACAATAATTTATATCATTTTTATATACTTTTAAAATTTCTTCTTTAATTTTTGGATTTAAAAGTGTTAATATAACTTCATTTATTAATGGGTCTCTATCATCTAATATACTTTCTTCCTCATAAACTTCATCTTTATTAACTTCATCTCTATTTTTATAATATTTTTCAACTAAACCATAATTCTCAGAAACATTAAATTCTTCATAAATTGAAATAAATCTAACTATTATCTCAGACTTTAATAAATCTTTATTTTTATTTATAAAATATTTATCTCCATAAATTATAGCTGATACTGCTAAGTTTAATTCTTTTCTAAATATTTCATTTCTTTTTTTAGCTTCCTCTATGCCTTTATTTCCGTCAACATATACATATATTTTTAAAACAAACTTATTATCTACTCTCTTCCATTGCCCAAAAACCTCATCTCTAGAATAAAAGTTTATTTTATCATATGCATAAGCTAAGGCTACTGTAAGAAATAATTCTCCAGTATTATCATTGTGAGTTAAAGTATATTTTCTTCCTTCTACAACAGTCCCCTCTCTTGAAACTCCATTTCTAAAATCGACCTCTAGCATATTATAATCAAACAAAATAAACACCTCAAAATCGTAATATTAATTATTAATTATATGAAATTTAAATTATTTATATAACTAAGCTAATGAAAAAATTATATGATATTGATAAAATATATATGAGAATAATTATTATTGGAGGATTTTTATGGCTATGACAGAAAAAGAAAAAATGATAGCAGGACTTCCTTATAATCCTGCTGACCCTCAGTTAACTAAAGATAGAATTAAATCTAGAATTTTATTTCAAAAATTTAATAACTTAAATTTACCTGATAATGAAGAAGATGCTAATAAAGTTTTTGAAGAAAGAAGCAATATATTGAAAAATCTTTTAGGTTCAACTGGAGAAAGCATTTATATAGAACCTAATTTTAAATGTGATTATGGTTATAATATTTCAGTTGGAAATAATTTTTATGCAAATTTTGATTGCATAATGCTAGATATTTGTAAAATCACCATAGGTGAAAACTGCTTTTTAGCCCCTGGTGTTCACATTTATACTGCTACTCACCCAATCGACCCAATAGAAAGATTAAATTATGAATTTGGAAAGCCTGTAACTATAGGCAATAATGTTTGGATTGGTGGACATTCAACAATAAATCCTGGAGTAAATATAGGAAATAATGTAGTTGTAGCTTCGGGTTCTGTTGTTACTAAGGATATTCCTAATAATGTAGTTGTAGGTGGAAACCCAGCAAAAATAATAAAAACAATTAAGACAGAATAATAATTATTTTATAAATAGGAAATATAAAATTAAAAGGAGGTTTATATATGAAAAAAATAGTGTTAGCAGGCGGTTGCTTTTGGGGAGTTGAAGAGTTTCTCTCTAGAATAAATGGAGTTGTAAGTACTGAAGTTGGATATGCTAATGGTCGTACTGAAAACCCAACTTATGAAGATGTATGTACTAAAAATACTTACTTTGTGGAAGCTTGTCTTGTAACTTATGATGAAAAAATAATATCTTTAAAAGAATTATTAAATAAATTTTGGACAATAATAGACCCAACATCATTAAACAAACAAGGTAATGATGTTGGTAGTCAATATAGAACTGGTATTTATTATATAGCTCCAAAGGATTTAGATATAATTTTAAAGAGCAAAGAGGAACTTCAAAAATCTTATTCAAAGAAAATAGTTACAGAAGTTAAACCTTTAGAAAATTATTATAAGGCAGAAGAATATCATCAAAAATATTTAAAGAAAAATCCTAATGGATACTGCCATATAAAATTAGATTAATTAAGTAATTTCAACTAAATATTTATTGAAGTTATTAATTATAATTTTTGATTCTTCTGAAATTTTAGCAACATGATTAACTAAATTATCAATACTTTCTAATTCCTCTTGTATATTATTGTTTTCCTTTTTTAAAAAATAAGCTCTTTTTCCTAAATAAGAAAGTTTATTTTTTTCTTCATAACTAAAATTTAAAAGAGGAATTCTAGATACATATCCTGAAGTTATCATGTTGCTTCTAATTAAAGCACCTCTAACAATATACGTTACTAAAGAAGAATTTAAATAAGCTAATAACCACCAGATATCCTCTGTTTCACAGATAATATTTGGATTAACTCCAAAGGTAACATTCTTAGGCAATAAACATGCATTAAAAGATACTCCCATAGAGGAGCAAGTTATTCCACATTTATATAAAAGTTCTTTATTTCTAACGTTAAAAGTTTTATTCTCCTTTTCAATTTTCAAAAAATCCTTATGAAGATATATAATCCTATTAGTATAAAATTTATCTTTTCCAGGATTTTTATAAAAAGGAATTATAAAATCTCCACTTCTTTTTTTACTTAAATATTTTTTATCATTCCCTGTAGATATACCTGTTATACACTTAAACCTCTCTCCCAACCGAGTATTTTTAAATAAAACTCTTATATCTTTAGGACAGTCTATCAAAAATTCAAAATTATCCTTCTTATTCTTTAATACCAAATCCTTTATATCATATATTTTTTTTCTTTTACTAATATCTCTACACAAAAGCTTTTTAAACTCCTCTATAGATTTAGGTCTATTATTTATTATGATTTCTTCTTGGTACTCCTTTCCTTTTCTTAAAATTACAATGCTTGTCCTAACGTCAGCCCCTTGAGAATGAAAAAGCTCCTTAGGACACATAGTTATTTCATAAACAGAACACTCTCTTAAAATTTTTTTTCTAAGTTCTCTATGATTTTTAGCAGTAAAAAAAGAATCATTACTTATAAATCCAATAATAGCTCCTTTTTTAGCCTTGTCTATTAATGCTGATATAAACATACTATACATATTATGCAGTCCTACATCATTAAAATATTTTTTTAAAATCTCCTTATTTTCTTTTATGAAGTTTACTTCATGGCAATTATATGGTGGATTTGCAATATAATAATCATAATCCCAATTCCCCTTATTCTTTTCTCTACAGTAGTAATATATAAAATTATCTTCTTTAAAAATACAATCATAACTTTCCTTATATTTTATTAAGTCTATTCCAAAAACTTCAATATTATAATCAAGAAAATATTCTGTAAGTTCTTCCTTACCACAACAGGGATCTAATAATTTTTTTCCGCTATTATTTATTTCTAATATTCTTTTACCTATATACTTTGCTACAAAAGAGGGAGTTGAATAATATCCAATTTCCCTAACATTAATAATCTCTTTATGCTCTATATCAAAGGTTTTATATAATTTTTTTTCCTTTCTTCCCATAGAACACCTCCTATAACCTAAAAATATATATACTTTCTATTTTACCACATATTTCTATAAAGCATTTTAAATAATATCCAAATAAAAAAGAGCAAAGATTTCTCCTCACTCTTTTCTTATTTTTATAATCCAGTTTCTCTAAATTTACGTTCAACAAAACCTGTAACCTTATGGAATGGCTTTTTAAGAATAAATAATGCTAAGAATATTACAAGGAATACTCCTAAAGCCTTCATATCCTTAACTACTGCATCCCATACTGGTCCTGCTATAGCTTCTCTAAATCCATCTATTGTGTAGGTAAATGGCCATAATGGTTGTAATACCCCAAATATTTTTGGATTTGTTTGTATAGGATAAATTCCTCCTGCACCAGCTACTTGGAATACCATAATTACAATTGCTATTGCTTTACCTATGTTTCCAAATAATGATACTAAAGTGAATATCATTACGGTATATACAATAGAACTAGCTATAGCAAAGGCAAACATTAACGGTATGCTTTCAGGATGAACTCCTAATATATAAATATCTCCTAAAACTACTATTATTGTTTGAATTAATGATATTGTTAAGAACAATAACATTTTTCCAAAGTGTTTTTGGAAGAAATTTAACTTTGTTCCATCTTCAAAATCTTCACATTCTGTTGTAAGAAGGGAGGTTAAAAGTAATGAACCAACCCAAATTGCTAATGTTGTATAAAATGGTGTAAGTCCTACACCAAAGATACCAGCATTATAAACTTGTTCTTCTTTTACAACTATAGGTGAAGATATAAATGAAGCTATTTCTTCTGGATTTTTAGTCATTAAATCTATTACTTCATTTAAATTTTCTTCAGTTAAATTAGAAGTTTTATCTATTAATTTGTTAAGTGCCTCTTGGAAAGTCTTAAGCTTTTCTGTTATTTGATTTGCTTGTTGACTAGCCATATCACTACTAGCTATACCAAATGTAGTTAAAGCATTCAACTCTGGAACAACTATTTTTGTGGATTCTAATACTGAATTTGCAGTATCTAATCCACCCTTTAAGGATTCTGCTATACTATTTAAAGCTGGCATTCCTTCATTGTAAAAATCATTTGAAATATTAACTAAAGCAGTACTTGTTTCATTGCTTACACCAGATATTTCATCTATTGCAGTATTTATTTTTTCTTTATCTTGAGTATTTGATAAAAGCTCTTTTAAAGCTAAAATCTTTTCTTTTTGTTTATTTATAAGTTCTTGAGTACCTTTTAATTTTTCAATTAAATTTTTTATCTTATTATTTGGTAAGATTGAATTTAATTTTTCTAAAGCTTTTATATTACTATCTAGCTTATTTACTAAAGGTTCTGTTAAATCAAGAACTTGGTCAATAACTTGAACCATTGAAGTTGTATCCATAGATTCATTTAAATTTTTTAATGTAGATAATATGCCTTGTAACTCTTGATTTGTACTTTGCATTGTTAATACATCACTATTAAAACTACTAGATACAGATTCAACTATTTTTTGTGTTGAGTTAATTAAATTCTTACTTGCTTCTACTGTATTTTCTAAATTATTTATTTGGTCTGTTACCTTTGGTAAATCAGTTCTTACACTAGTTAAATAATCACCTAAATTTTTAGAATCTCCATTTGCCTTTTCGATAAAGCTTTCTATTTCTTTTAAGCTATCGTTAGCTCCCTCTAGAGTATCTCTAACCTTTAATATTTCAGGCTTATTATCTTGTAACTTTATACCTAATTTATTTAATACATCAAAGGCTCCCTTATTTACAGTATCAACAAAATTAGTCTTTATCTCTTTTGTAACTTCATCTTTTGCAACATTTGTTATTTTATTTGCTATAGCATTTGCCTTTTCATTTACTTTATATATTATATCTGGTTTTTGTGGATTACCAGTTATTAAGCTTGTTAAACCTTCTGAAAAATTTGAAGGGATTTCAATCATAGCATAATACTTTCCTTCATTTAATCCATAATTACCTTGCCATGAATCTACAAACTGCCATCCTATAGCTTTATTCTTTTTAAGCTCTGCAATAATCTCATTACCTACATTTATTTCTTTACCATCTATAGTGGCACCTAAATCATTATTTACAACTGCAACAGGCAAATTACCTGTATTAACATAAGGGTCCCAACAAGCCTTTATATTAATCCAAGCGTAAAGAGATGGTATTATACATAAGCCAATTACTATTGCTAAAGCTGCTGGATTTTTTCTTATATTCCTCAAATCTCTTCCAAAGACTTTAAAAATTTTCTTCATAATTCACCTCTCTTAAACACAATCTATTCTGCTATTCCAGATTCTTCAAACATATCTTCAAACTTTCTAACCTTAGGATTTAAAGGTCCTTTTAGAAGGTATCCTAAAATTATAAATATTAAGCCCATAATGCTTAATACAACAAAGTCTAAAATTACAATGCTAACTAAAGGTCCCGCTATAGCTTCCCTGTAACCTGATATAGCATATGTGAATGGAAATGCTGGTTGAATTATTCTAAAGAATAATGGGTCTACCTGTATAGGATATGAACCTCCACTACCTGCTAATTGTAAAACCATAAATACAATAGCTAAAGCTTTACCTAAGTTTCCAAAGACAGACATAAGGGTAAACACTATTATTGTAAATATAGCTGAAGCAAACATTGATATAATTATTAAAAGAGCTGCATTTGCTGTCTGAACTCCTAAGAGGAATTTATCTCCAAAGGCTACTATAAATCCTTGAAACACTCCTAAACTTACAAAGGTCAACATTTTACCAAAATGCTTTTCTCTTAAACTAATCTTATCACTTCCTTCAAAATCAGCTGATTCAGTTTTTAATAAAGAAATTAAAATTAATGAACCAACCCATAAAGCTAGTACTGAATATATAGGAGCCATTCCTGAACCATAATTTGCTACCTTATATATAGGTTCTACCTTTATATTGAAAGGATTTGCTATAAAATCTCCCATAAATTGAGGATTACTTTGTAATATACTTACTATCTTAGCAAGTTCATCATCACTTACATCTTGAAGCTTAGAACTTAATTCACTTATAACTCCTGAAAATTCTTCTAAACTACCTTTTAATTTTTCAGCTGTTTTTCCAGCAAGTTTTGAACCTTCATCTGCTGTTCCTAATAAAGTATTAATTTGTTCTGCTAACCCATTTGCTTTACCTAATAAATCAGTAGCTCCTTGAGTAGCAGTAACAAGTCCATCTGCAATTGTATTTAAAGCTGGTCTAGTTTCTGTATCAAATATATTTAAGGCTTCTCCAACCTGTCCCTCTATTTTTTTACTTAATCCACTTATTGAAGATAAAATTCCTTTATCTAATACTTCACTATTATTAACTTGATTTTGTAAAGTATTAAGATTTTCCTTTTCTTCATCTAAAGAACTTACAACATTTTTAAGTGAATTTATAAGACTTGTAATTTTTTCATTAGGAATTTTTTTGTTTATAGCTTCTAAAAATTCAGTTACAGCTTTCACAGCATTATCAATCTTACTTAGCTCTCCTGTTGCCTTTGTAATTAAAGCATTTATTTTAGTAGAGTCTTTTTCAGTATTCATTGAAGATAATTCATCTAAACTACTTTGAACCTTATGTAAAGCTGCTTGAGATTCATTTAAATTTATCCTCATATTATCAAAGCTATTATTTAAAGCTGCCTTAGAATCACTTATTAAAGTTCCTGTATTCTCAGCCTTTTGTGATATATCATCTAATCCATTTGTTATAGAAGGCATAGTACTTTGCACTTCTTCTAAATATGTACTTAAATTTCCTGAATTACTATTTATATTATCAAGCATATCTTTAATTGAACTCATATTTTTATCTATTGCTATAATAGAATCCTTTAGCTTAATAATTTTATCTTTATTCTTATCTAAATCATATCCAACTCCATTTAAAGAAGAAAATACTGTTTCATTAACAGTTGTTATAAAATTTGATGTTATCTGGTCTACTAAAGTACTTTGCGCAATATTTGTTATCTTCCCAGCTACTGGATTAGCTTTTGTATTAACTTTATAAACTATTTCAGGTTTTGTAGGGTGTGTGGATAATATGCTAGTTAAATCAACTGAAAAATCATCTGGAATTTCTATAGTTGCATAATAACTACCATCTAGCAATCCTTTCTCTGCCTGTTTTGTATCAACAAATTTCCACCCTATAGCATGATTATTTTTAAGCTCATCAATAACCTCATTACCAATGTTCATCTCTTTTCCATCTAAAGAAGCTCCCTTATCATTATTTACTACAGCAATAGGAACGCTGCTAGTATTTTCATAGGGGTCCCAACATGCTGCTATATTCACCCAAGCATAAAGTGATGGTATAAAGCATATTCCACCTATTATTAAAAGTGCTATAGGATTTTTTATAATTGCTTTTATATCCCTTTTAAACACTTTTAAAATGTTACTAAACTTCATCTAAACACCTCCATAATAAAACATAAATAAACGTATTTCCCTATCCTCTCCTCATTTTATTGTAAGTTAATATTTAAAAACTCTTAATTACTATAGTATCAAAATTTAGTTTACAAATAAACCTTTTTACTATTATTTTATACTTTTTTCTTAATTTATCGTTTTCATCTTACAATATATTAATTTATAAAAGATTATATATTCTTATTATATAACAATAATATTAATTAATTCTTTTTAGTAATAGATAATTACTAAATTATGCTACTTTTTAAGTATTAAATTAAAAAAAGGTAATATACCTTAAATATATTACCTTTAATCTTTAACTATATTTTTTTAACAAATTCAGATTTTAAGCTCATAGCTCCAAATCCATCTATTTTACAATCTATATTGTGATCTCCATCAACTAGACGTATATTCTTAACTTTTGTACCCTTTTTTAAAGCTGATGAAGCACCTTTTACTTTAAGATCTTTTATTATAGTTACAGTATCACCATCTTGTAGTATATTTCCGTTTGAATCCTTAACTACTAATACATCCTCATCTGCATTTTCACTTCCTAAAGTCCATTCATAAGCACACTCAGGGCAAACTAAAAGATTTCCATCTTCATAAGTGTATTCTGAGTTACATTTAGGGCAATTTGGTAATTTATCCATTATACATATCCTCCGTTCATTAATTAAGCATTCCTTAGTATAAACATTTTCTTCATACTTGTAGAAATTCTTTTATAGGCTTATATAATATCATAGTATAATAATAATGACAAATTTTAAGCTTTTAAAAGATAACTTAATATAATCTTTTAAAACATAGGTTAATAGCAAAATACACTATAATATAATAAATTTTTAAGGAATTTACTACTCTATTCCTTTATAGCTACTATTAAATTTCTATTTATAGATTGGTCTACTCTATGTAAATAATTATGATAAGGTGTTTCTTTAAGAACCTTAAATCCATTTTCTTCTAAAACTTTAGAAAGCTCCTCATATTTCATTGTAAACTCATTGTAAGAAAGAACTAAACTTCCTTTAGTTTTTAAAACATTGTTCCATTTCGGAATTGCTTCCTTTAAAAGACCTATAGGACTTCTCTCCATTATTGAGTTTTTGTCATTTTTACTTCCATGTTGAACTCCATAAGGTAAATCAGAAACTATAATATCACAAGATTTTTTCTTAATAAGTAAGTCTGTGTTTCTAGTATCTGAATTAAATAATTGAAAAGATTGAACTTCTCCTAAATTAAAATCTTTTTTTTCTGATGAGGCAGTCAAATTAAAAACATTAGCTATTTTTTTCTTTTTAGAATCTGATACCTTATTTTTTTCAGCCTTATGCTTAAATTTACCTTCTTTTAAAAATCTAACTACATAATTTTGAATCTCTTGAAACCACTGTTCATTTATCTCTACACCTTTAACATCAAATCCTCTTATGAAACCTTCATATAATGTAGTTCCTTTCCCACACATAGGGTCTAATAAAGTTATCTTTTTACTGCCTGTCTTACAAGCACTTAAAGCTAAATTCACCATAAGTCTAGTAAATTGTTCATTAGTCTTTCCATTATACTTTAATATTTGAACCATACTTTCAGGAAAGGTATTAAATTCTTTTATTTCTATAGGTCTTAGTAAATTTTTATCTACAATCTCAAATAAAGCATAATAAATTGATGAAAAACTTAAAGCCTTAAAATCTTCCTCTTTAAGTTCTCTACTAGTATCAAAACATATTGATGCTTTAAGACCTATATCACCCTTTTCAATATTCTTTATTCCCATATCATAAGAATCTGCAATTGCCTGTAATTCTGAAAATGCAATTTTTAATGCAGTATCAAAATAAATACGATTATGACCTGGGTTTGCAAGTATTGCATATTTGCTCATAAAAAAATCCTCACTTATTCTTATCTTATAATTCTATTTTTACCCATAATATTATAACATCAAAGGATTTAAATATTAATAAAAAATAGAGTGCTTTTTGCACTCTATTTATATAATTAACTTTTACATAATTTTATTTGGAAGTATAGCATCTATTATCCCTATTACAAGAGCTGCTAAAACAGCTCCAATTATAGATACGCCCATATTAGGGACAAAAAATTGTGTTAAATATATTATTATAGCAGCTATTATAAAACCTTTTATTCCCTTTCCAAAAGGAGAAGCATCAATTCCCATAAAAATTTCTGCTAAATAATCTAATAAGGATATTACAACGGCAGCTAATAAAAATGACCATAATCCATGTATTGAAAATCCTGGAGTTATAAATGATGTTACTAATAATACTATGGCAACTAAAATAAATTTTCCTATCCACTTCATTATGCTACCATCATTATGTTCTCTTTTATAATTTTCATTTCCCATCAGTTTTAACCTCCTTAAACTTTATAAGTTTAGCCATATTTTTAAGGCTTTCTTCACTTATATGTTTGCCACTAAAAAAAATATTATTCCTATTAAACAAAGCTCTATATCTTCATAGATAAACATATAAAATAATATAATGTAACATTAGGTCAGTAAACATTAAATTGCATTTTAAATTTAGTTTTAATAATGTAAAATTAAGTTTATTTAAGTTGAAAAATTTATCCAAAAGTTATATGATTACTTATATTTAATGTTAAAGAATAATACTTATTAAATAGAGGAGGGATTTTATGAAAAAGTATTTTAACTTATCAACATTTTATTTAATAGTAGCTTTAGCTATGGGGGTATTCTATAGAGAATTTACCAAAATAAATGGATTTACTGGTAAAACTTCTCTATCAATAATTCATACTCATCTTTTATTATTAGGATTTATATTCTTTATTCTAGTTCTTTTATTAGAGAAAAACTTCAAATTATCAGAAAATAAACACTTTAAAATATGGTGTATTTTTTATAATTTTTCTCTAATTTACTTAACAATTACATTTACTATAAGAGGTGTTCTTCAAGTATTAGGTAAAGATTTTGTAGGATTAAACCATATAGCAGGATTATCTCATGTTCTTATAAGTATTGGATTAATATGGTTTGCTATAATAACTAATAAATCAATAAAAGAATAAAAAAATAGGAAGAAACTAAGTTTCTTCCTATTTTTATTTTTTTACTCTAAATTATTTCTTTCTCTTTAAGAATAATCCTCCAAGTAAAGATGTAATTCCTAGTAATCCCATTGAAGCAGCTCCAACTGGTGCTCCTGTATTTGGTAAACTTTCTTGTCCTTCACCTGGTTTTTGAGTATCTCCTGGCTTTTGAGTATCTCCTGGCTTTTGAGTATCTCCAGGTTTTTCAGTATCTCCTGGCTTTTGAGTATCTCCAGGTTTTTCAGTATCTCCTGGCTTTTGAGTATCTCCAGGTTTTTCAGTATCTCCTGGATTTGAAGATTCAACTTTAACGAAAGTTACTTTCATTGAGTTTTGGATATCTCCCCAGAAGATATAGTCGAAGTATCCGTTCTTTTCAAGACTTTCTACTGCTGATGCTGCATTGTCCTTAGTTAATACAAGACCATTAACTTCTACTTTGTCTACTTTATATCCTTCAGCTGGATTTAATACTACTCTTGTTGGCTCTCCAACCTTAACCATAACGTCTCCGCCAGTTAATGTAGTATCGTTAATTTCTACAGTTCCTTGTCCTTCTGTAGTTACATTAAGGATTGTATCTGTAACTTCTTCTTTAACGAATGTTACTTTCATTGAGTTTTGGATATCTCCCCAGAAGATATAGTCGAAGTATCCGTTCTTTTCAAGACTTTCTACTGCTGATGCTGCATTGTCCTTAGTTAATACAATTCCGTTAACTTCTACTTTGTCTACTTTATATCCTTCAGCTGGATTTAATACTACTCTTGTTGGCTCTCCAACCTTAACCATAACGTCTCCGCCAGTTAATGTAGTATCGTTAATTTCTACAGTTCCTTGTCCTTCTGTAGTTACATTAAGGATTGTATCTGTAACTTCTTCTTTAACGAATGTTACTTTCATTGAGTTTTGGATATCTCCCCAGAAGATATAGTCGAAGTATCCGTTCTTTTCAAGACTTTCTACTGCTGATGCTGCATTATCCTTAGTTAATACAAGACCATTAACTTCTACCTTGTCTACTTTGTATCCTTCTGCTGGTTTAACTGTTACTCTTGTTGGCTCTCCAACTTTAACCATAACATCTCCACCAGTTAATGATGTATCATTTACAACTACTGAACCTTCACCTTCTGTAGCTACTTTTAATATTGTATCTGTAACTTCTTCTTTAACGAATGTTACTTTCATTGAGTTTTGAACATCTCCCCAGAATGTGTAGTCGAAGTATCCATTCTTTTCAAGGCTTTCTACTGCTGATGCTGCATTATCCTTAGTTAATACAAGACCATTAACTTCTACCTTGTCTACTTTGTATCCTTCTGCTGGTTTAACTGTTACTCTTGTTGGCTCTCCAACTTTAACCATAACATCTCCACCAGTTAATGATGTATCATTTACAACTACTGAACCTTCACCTTCTGTAGCTACTTTTAATATTGTATCTGTAACTTCTTCTTTAACGAATGTTACTTTCATTGAGTTTTGAACATCTCCCCAGAATGTGTAGTCGAAGTATCCATTCTTTTCAAGGCTTTCTACTGCTGATGCTGCATTATCCTTAGTTAATACAAGACCATTAACTTCTACCTTGTCTACTTTGTATCCTTCTGCTGGTTTAACTGTTACTCTTGTTGGCTCTCCAACTTTAACATTAACATCTCCACCAGTTAATGTAGTATCGTTAACTTCTACAGTACCATTTCCTTCTGTAGTTACATTTAAAGTAGTATCTGTAACTTCTTCTTTAACGAATGTTACTTTCATTGAGTTTTGAACATCTCCCCAGAATGTGTAGTCGAAGTATCCATTCTTTTCAAGGCTTTCTACTGCTGATGCTGCATTATCCTTAGTTAATACAAGACCATTAACTTCTACCTTGTCTACTTTGTATCCTTCTGCTGGTTTAACTGTTACTCTTGTTGGCTCTCCAACTTTAACATTAACGTCTCCACCAGTTAATGATGTATCATTTACAACTACTGAACCTTCACCTTCTGTAGTTACTTTTAATATTGTATCTGTAACTTCTTCTTTAACGAATGTTACTTTTACTGAGTTTTGAACATCTCCCCAGAATGTGTAGTCGAAGTATCCGTTCTTTTCAAGACTTTCTACTGCTGATGCTGCATTATCCTTAGTTAATACAAGACCATTAACTTCTACCTTGTCTACTTTGTATCCTTCTGCTGGTTTAACTGATATTCTTGTTGGTTCTCCAACTTTAACATTAACATCTCCACCAGTTAATGTAGTATCGTTAACTTCTACAGTACCATTTCCTTCTGTAGTTACATTTAAAGTAGTATCTGTAACTTCTTCTTTAACGAATGTTACTTTCATTGAGTTTTGAACGTCTCCCCAGAATGTGTAGTCGAAGTATCCGTTCTTTTCAAGGCTTTCTACTGCTGATGCTGCATTGTCCTTAGTTAATACCATTCCATTAACTTCTACTTTATCTACTTTGTATCCTTCTGCTGGTTTAACTGTTACTCTTGTTGGCTCTCCAACTTTAACATTAACATCTCCACCAGTTAATGATGTATCGTTTATAACTACTGAACCTTCACCTTCTGTAGCTACTTTTAAAGTAGTATCTGTAACTTCTACTTTTGTAAATGTTACTTTTACTGAGTTTTGAACGTCTCCCCAGAATGTGTAGTCGAAGTATCCGTTCTTTTCAAGGCTTTCTACTGCTGATGCTGCATTATCCTTAGTTAATACCATTCCATTAACTTCTACCTTGTCTACTTTGTATCCTTCTGCTGGTTTAACTGTTACTCTTGTTGGCTCTCCAACTTTAACATTAACATCTCCACCAGTTAATGATGTGTTATTTACTTCTACAGTACCATTTCCTTCTGTAGTTACATTTAAAGTAGTATCTGTAACTTCTTCTTTAACGAATGTTACTTTTAATGAATTTTGAACATCGCCATAGAATATATAATCAAAGTATCCATTCTTTTCAAGGCTTTCTACTGCTGATGCTGCATTATCCTTAGTTAATACAATTCCGTTAACTTCTACTTTATCTACTTTGTATCCTTCTGCTGGTTTAACTGTTACTCTTGTTAAATCACCAATTTTAACATTAACGTCTCCGCCAGTTAATGATTGATCATTTATTACTACTGAACCTTCACCTTCTGTAGCTACTTTTAAAGTAGTATCTTTAACTTCTACCTTTGTAAATGTTACTTTTACTGAGTTTTGAACGTCTCCCCAGAATGTGTAGTCAAAGTATCCATTCTTTTCAAGGCTTTCTACTGCTGATGCTGCATTGTCCTTAGTTAATACAGAACCATTAACTTCTACCTTGTCTACTTTGTATCCTTCTGCAGCTTTAACTGCTATTCTTGTTGGTTCACCAATTTTAACATTAACGTCTCCGCCAGTTAATGAATTTCCATTTACCTCTACAGTACCATTTCCTTCTGTAGTTACATTTAAAGTAGTATCTGTAACTTCTACTTTTGTAAATGTTACTTTTACTGTGTTTTGAGCATCTCCCCAGAATGTGTAGTCGAAGTATCCATTCTTTTCAAGGCTTTCTACTGCTGATGCTGCATTATCCTTAGTTAATACAGTACCATTAACTTCTACCTTGTCTACTTTGTATCCTTCTGCAGCTTTAACTGCTATTCTTGTTGGCTCTCCAACTTTAACATTAACATCTCCGCCAGTTAATGATTGATCATTTATTACTACTGAACCATTTCCTTCTGTAGCTACTTTTAAAGTAGTATCTTTAACTTCTACTTTTGTAAATGTTACTTTTACTGTGTTTTGAACATCTCCATGGAATATATAATCAAAGTATCCGTTCTTTTCAAGGCTTTCTACTGCTGATGCTGCATTATCCTTAGTTAATACAGTACCATTAACTTCTACCTTGTCTACTTTGTATCCTTCTTCTGGTTTAACTGTTATTCTTGTTGGCTCTCCAACTTTAATTGAAGCATCTCCACCAGTTAAAGTTTGATCATTTATTACTACTGAACCTTTTCCTTCTGTAGCTACTTTTAAAGTAGTGTTTGTAACTTCTACCTCTTCTTTAACAAATGTTACTTTTACTGTGTTTTGAACATCTCCATTAAATGTGTAGTCAAAGTATCCATTCTTTTCAAGACTTTCTACTGCTGATGCTGCATTGTCCTTAGTTAATACAAGACCGTTAACCTCTACCTTGTCTACTTTGTATCCTTCTTCTGGTTTAACTGCAATTCTTGTTGGCTCGCCAGTTTTAACACTAACATCTCCACCAGTTACAGTTTCATTATTTATTGATACAGAACCTTTTCCTTCTGTAGCTACTTTTAAAGTTGTATTGTTAACTTCTGCTTTCTTAGCAAAAACTACTTTTACAGTTTCTTGACTTCCAGAGAAAAACCAGTTAAAACTTCCATCCTTTTCTAATTGCTCTACTATACTTGGGAAATTTTGTCTAGTTATAACTTGTCCATTTAATTCCAATCTATCTATATCATATCCTTCAGCTGGCTTTAAGGATACTTTTACGTCTTGTCCAGTTACAACTGAAATGTCTCCACCAGTTGTTGATTGTCCACCTATATCAACTGAACCATTACCTTCAACAGCAACTTTTACAGTTGTATATTTTACTTCATCAAATGATGAACCAAGTTTTGATTCTACTTTCTTGTCTTTGTTGTCAACAACTTCTTTTGATGATGCGTCATCTTTTGAATCAACACCATTTTCATTATTGTCAACTGCTCCTTGTGCAGCTTCATCTTGAGCTACTTCCTTAGAATCTACATTTTCTCTAGATTCTATACCTTGATTATTGGTATCTACTACGTCTTGTGCATATACAGTCTCTATCCCCTGAGCTGATAATGCAACTATTAACGCCATTATAAGCTGTTTTTTCATACAAACCCCTCCATTTTACTTAATTTACTATTTATTTTATCATTGAACTTATTTTCTATTCAATGACTTACATGTTAATAATTTCTAAAAGAAATTAACATTATCATAATAAAAATTTTATTATTCTCTTTACTTTTAATTTATTCCATAATCTTCTTTCGTATATATACCTATGTAAATTCTATATAATTTATTCCAATTATTAATATGTTAAATTTGTGATAATTTATAATCATTTACATTATATTTATTATTATACATTAATTAAAATTATTTTTCACCATTTTAATCCAATTAAAGTTTATTTTACTAATTTTTCATTAATTAACCCATTTTTTAAATATATATAAAAAAAAAGTGTTTTTAACAAACACTTTAGTAAAAATTTCCTATTATTTTTAACAAATTAAAAAAGGACATAGTTAAAAACTATGTCCTTTAAATATACTATCTTCTATTTTGTTCTTTTTTAGCTCTTCTACAAGGTAAGCATCTTGTAGGTTCATTTTCAAATCCTTTTTCTTTGTAGAATTCTTGTTCTCCTACTGAAAATATGAATTCACTTCCGCAATCTCTGCATTTTAATGTTTTATCTGTCATAAAAATTCCTCCTAAAATTAAAGATTCTAAATGGATATATAATCTCTAATTGTGAGAAATATTTATCTAAATGAAACTTTTTTATTATAACTAACTCCTAGTTACTTATATAGTATATCATATATTAATCATAAACACAATCAATTAATATTTGAATTTTATACCTTTAATTACAATATTTAATAATATGTTAAAATAATTAATTACTTTAAATATAGTATATACTATTTTTTAGTATAAAAATACTATAAATATTCAAATTAAAAACTTTTTTATCTTGAAAACTTGTAAATTACTTACTAATCCCCATTCTTTCTCTAAATAAATTTTATTAATTAAATGTTTTCTTATGTCTAAAATAAAAAGAAAATTACCCATTCTAAAATATAGGTAATAATCCTCTTAAATTAAACTTCTATAAAATTCTTCTGTTGTATATTCATACTATACAAATAGAATTAACTTTTCATATGTATTATTTTAAAATTTATTATATTTATAATACTTAATTTCTTATTTATAATTAATAAAAACCATATTATAATAATTTAAAATATTCATTTTCTTCCATAAGTAATCATTAATCCAGATACTTTTAAAAATGACTTCCTTTTTTCATTATTTCTAAAATACTCAGAAAGTTTAGACTGCATTTTAATATATGATATTGCGTCAATTCTGTCAATTCCTCGATTCATAAACAATTCAACAATGTTTTCTTGCTCCGATATACTTAATGTCTTATCCCAACCATTTATCTTAATAAAATCTTGCAATTTTTCATCATAATCCTGCATATCAGAATCTACATATGTTACTCTATCATTCATACGAACATCAATATCATATAGCCCCAATTGTTTCATATAAAATGGCAATCTCATTCCAATTGCATAATCTCTACCTTCATACTCTAATTCTTTTTGCCATAACTTATGAAAATCAAAGGTTGTACAAAGATAGTTATAATTAATACCATCAATATATAATCCATCATTTTCAAATTCTCTATTAACATCTATACAAGCAACAATTCCACCTTCTTTTACTGAATCAACCATTTTCTCTAAAACTTTTATTGGCTTATTCATATGCCTTAATCCAACTTGTGATATGGCAATATCATATTTTTTATTTAATTCAAGAGAATATATGTCTGATTCAATAAATTTTACATTAAAATTGCAATCTTTAAAATTTAGTTTAATCTTATTAATAAAATAATTATTATCAATTCCTGTATATGTACTTCCCTTAGGTAAAAATTCAAGTAGCTTCATTCCCAATAAACTTTCACCACATCGAAATTCAATAATATCTACAGGAGAATTTATATTCCACACAGTTTCTATAAGAAACTTTAAATAATCATCATTCCAAAAATATTTTCTATTCTTATAAAGTTTATCTGCATTTACATTCCAATTATCACGACTATCTGTATCTCTTAAAATGTAGTTTTGTTGATTAAGTGGTTTTACTCCTAATAATTCATCAATTGATACATTAAAGTACTCAGCTATACTTGGTAACAGAGCTATGTCAGGCATTGATACTCCTGTTTCCCATTTACTTACTGTTTGAAATGATACCCCTAATACATCGGCTAAGACTTGTTGCCCTATTTTTTTTTCTTCCTTAATTCTGCTATTTTGAGTTTAATTATGTTCATATAATCCTCTCCTTTAACTTAATAAGTTAATGTTAACATACTCCATAAATTAACCCTATAACTCAAAATGTGAATCAATTCGCATAATAGTTGAATATATCAAAAATAACCTTAGGCTAGTTAATTAAATGCCTAAGGCTATAAAACTTCATTTATTTATGGTACGGTTCATTTTTCATAATTCTAAAAGCTCTATATATTTGCTCTAGCAACATTACCCTAAATAATTGATGAGGAAATGTCATTTTAGAAAAGCATAGTTTATAATTAGCTCTCTTTATAACCTCTTCTGATAAACCTAGACTTCCTCCAATTATAAAAGCAATATTTGAATTTCCTTGAACTCCACATTGCTCTATATATTTTGAAAATTTTTCAGAGGTAATTTCATTTCCTTTCAAGTCCATGGCAATTACATGCATATTATCTTTTATTTTTGAAAGAATAAGCTTTCCTTCCTTTTCTTTAATTTGTATTTCTTCTTTTATAGATGCATTATCTGGTGTTTTTTCATCAGGTAACTCTATAATTTCTAATTTACAATATCTATTTAATCTTTTTGAATATTCATCAATTGCTAATTTTAAATATTTTTCTTTTAACTTTCCTACAGAGATAATTATTATGTTCATATTACTCCTCCTTTTGTTCACTAAGAATAATATTATCACAAAATATTTCTTCTTACTAAAAAAATAAATCTTTTAAACTATAGCTTAAAAGATTTATTTTTATTAATTTAACTTTAGAAAAGTCTATCTAATTAATATATTAAATTTTAATTTTTAATCATAAATTTTTTAATATCCTAAATCTTCATTTAAAAATATAACATGTATTCTATTTGGGTTACTTTGACTTTTAATTAATGTATAGCTTCTACAAATTTTTTCTGGACTATTACAATCTACACAAGAGCCTACTTTAGTACAAGGTGTGTTTTTATTTAATCTCTTAGCATTAGCTGGTGCAGAAATTATTCTATTTCTTTTTATAGCTTCACTTAAATTAGTTACAATTTTATTATATCCAGCTATTATTATAACTTTATTAGGACCATAAATCATTGCAGCAACCCTATTCCCATTTCCATCAACATTATATATTTCTCCCTCTTCTGTAATTGCATTTGTACTTGTAAAATATACATCTGAAGAAAAAGCATCAATATATATTTTTTTCACCTCTTCTTTACTTAATCCCTCTTTGTATCTATCTAAAAAATTATATTTTCCACCTCTAAGATAATCTATAACACCAGTTTCAAATAAAGTCATAGAACCTCCACAAGCTATGACATCTCCTTCATTAATAATTTCTTCTATCTTATTTATAAGCTCCTTCCTTGATGAAACTAAATACCCCTTCATATTATTATTTTCTAAAGCTTTTATTACCTTATTAATTCTAAATTCTCTTAACCAAAGCATATTCTTATCCATAACAAATATCTCCTTAAATAAAAATTTATAAAAAAATAGGCAGACTAAGTCTACCTATTTTAAAGAAATTATTTTCCACAACATTTTTTATATTTTTTACCACTTCCACAAGGACATGGGTCATTTCTTCCAACTTTAACTGATTCATTTCTTACAGTTTTTGAATCTCTATATTTTAATTGAATTTCTTTTCTCTTTTCTCCTGAGAATATAGAATCCCATTGAGGTAAGTTAAATAAATAGTCAGCCTTTGCATCTAACATATTGTAGTATAACTTTTCAAAATCTATGTCAAAAGTTAATTCTGTATCACTTTCAACTTTTTCTAAGTCATATGGAGTTTTTAAACTATCGTTTATTCCATCTACAAATCCCATTACAAATTCTTCAGTTGTATTATACTCTTTAGCTAATTCTGCTATTGAAGCCTTCTTAACAGAATTATGATTAGCTAATAAATCTTTATAGATTCTAGTTTCAACATCACTATACTCTTTCCAGAAAGCAGCCTCTCCCTTAACTTTTACATATTCTACAACCATGTCTGTCCATTGCTTATATAAACTCATACTTCCTTCTCCTTCTTAATCAACTTTATATCAAAATTATAATAATTTACATAATATATTTCAATATTTTACTAATTAATACTTAATAAAACATATATTTTTAATATATCTGAAATTATTTCTTTACATTTTAACAAGTTATACTAACTTTTTATTCTTAAACTAGGTATATCTTCCTTTCCAAAAGGCTTACTAATATCAAAATTTCCACCTAAGGAATTAACCATTTGATTATCAACTAATATATTTATTTTATTTATACTCGGTATTTGAGTTATTGTAGCTAATATTCCTTCTAAAGCAGCTTCTTCTTTAGCTGCACTCATTTTTATAACTGCATCTTTACTTAAATTTATTATTGCAATATCATCCTTGCGGTCAAAGGATAATAATTTTGTATCCTTTGGTAATATAGGTGCTAAACTACCCTTTTGAGAAGGCCCTTGAATAAGTGCCTGTATAAGATATTGCCCTAATATTTCCTCACCATCTACAAGAATCTCCTGTTGTTCTATTTTAGGATTTTTTTCATCACTAGTTCCATCAAAATATAAAGATAAGTTAATATCTCCTATTAAATCATTAGCTATTGTTTTCACTCTTTCATTGTTATTAGCTGCTAATTTATCCATTTTTATACTGTCGCAACCAACTAACAAAAAAGAGGCCATAATTAATAAGATAATACCTTTTTTCATATAAATTCCCCTTACTTAAAAACTTATATAACTACTTGGTTTGTGTCTATCTGCTAATCTAAGCTCTAAATCTTTATCTTTATTAATATTATGTGCATCTAAGACATTAATAACAGCTTGCTTAGCAAGTTCTGGCACATTGTTTGTATTGCTTAAATGGCCTAGTATTATTTTTCTATTTTTTTCATATTTCATTATATCAACTATAGCTTTTCCACAATCTTCATTTGATAAATGTCCAACTTCACTTAAAACTCTTCTTTTCAGTTCATATGGATATGGTCCAAACTTAACCATCTGCACATCATGATTTGCTTCTAACAAAATCACATCTGATTCTCTAACATTTCTTAAAATTTCTTCTGTAAATGTTCCAATATCAGTTGCAATACTTACCCCTTTGTCTTTATGTCTTATAGTATACCCTGTTGAAGCAACTGAATCATGGGGAGTATTAAAGGATATTATGTCTAAATCCTTCAAACTTGTTGTGCTTCTTTTAGAAATAATCTTTATATTTTCTTCCTTTATTTTACCTAAAGATTTCTCCATAGCTTTCCAAGTAAGTTCATTAGCATATATAGGTATATTAAATTTTCTAGATAATATACCAGCTCCCTTTATATGGTCACTATGTTCATGAGTTATAAATATACCGTCTATTTCTTCTGGATTTTGATTTACCTCTTTTAAAGCATCTATTATCTTTTTACCTGATAAACCAGCATCTACTAGTATTTTTGTTCTTTCTGAACCAACTAATATACTATTACCACTGCTTCCACTATATAGTGAGCAAAAAATCATATATTTCCCCCATTTGTATTACTATTTTCTAACTATATCAGCACCAAGCATTCTGAACTTCTCCTCTATGTGAGGATATCCTCTATCTATATGTTCTATACTTGTTATTTCTGTAACTCCATCAGAAATTAGTCCTGCAATAACCATTGCAGCTCCTGCTCTTAAATCTGTAGCCTTAACTACAGCCCCTGTTAATTTATCAACACCATCTATAATTGCTGATCTTCCCTCAACCTTTATAGTTGCGCCCATTTTCTTTAATTCATCTACATGTTTATGTCTATTTTCCCATATAGTTTCAACTATTATACTTCTACCCTTAGCAGTAGATAATAAAGTACACATTGGTTGTTGAACATCTGTTGGGAAACCTGGATATGGTGCTGTTTTTAAATTAACACCTTTTAAATCTCCATCAACATAAACTCTAACACTATCGTCGCCCTCTTCTACTTTAGCTCCCATTTCTAAAAGCTTAGCTGAAATTGACTCTAAATGTTTTGGTATAACATTTTGTATTGTAACATCCCCTCTTGTAGCTGCTGCTGCTATCATAAAAGTACCAGCTTCTATTTGGTCTGGAACAACACTATAGTTACAACCTCTTAGTTCTTTCACACCTTTAATTCTTATAACATCTGTTCCTGCCCCTTTAACATTAGCTCCCATAGCATTTAAAAAGTTTGCTACATCTACAACATGAGGTTCTCTTGCAGAGTTTTCTAATATTGTAGTTCCTTCAGCTAAAGTTGCAGCTATCATAAGATTTATAGTAGCTCCAACACTTACTACATCAAAAAATATGTTTGTTCCAACTAATTTATCTGCTGTTATGTTAACTGCACCATGCTCTATAGTAACCTTAGCACCTAAGGCTTCAAAACCCTTTATATGTTGGTCTATAGGTCTAACTCCTATTGGGCATCCACCTGGAAGTTCAACTCTAGCCTGTTTAAAACGAGCTAAAAGTGCACCAATAAAATAGTAAGAAGCTCTCATTTTTCTTACATCATTTCCACAAGCTTCTACAGCCTTTATATTTTCTGCATTTATTTTTAATGTGTTATTATCTAATTTTTCAACTTTACACCCTAATGATCTAATTATTCTTTCTAAGCAATGTACATCAGCTATATCTGGTACATTATCAATAATACATTCACCTTTGCTAGCTAGTATAGCTGCCGGTAATATAGCTACGGCAGCATTTTTCGCCCCGTTTATTTCTATAGATCCCTTTAAAGCTTTACCGCCATTTATAATTAATCTATTCATACAATTCACCCTTGCTAATTTTTTATATGTATACAATTACCATTTTCTTCTTTTTTAATTAATTTTTTTACTTCGATTAACCATATTTAAACTGGCTAAACCGTGAAATTTAAAGTATTACTCATAATTTTCATTATATCATAATAAGACAATATTTAAAGATTTTTTTTATTCTTTACTTTTAAAATTTACCCAATTTATATTATCTAAAAATACTTTTTATTCTGAAATTTCTTTCATATTATTTTTTTTAAAAATTCTATATGTTATAATTTATAACAAAGTTTGTATTTATTTGGAACAAACTAATATTCAAGAGAGGTTTTGTCATGAAATATTATTTAGTAGCATTGTTTGATGAGGAGTCTTGTAAATCCCTTGAATCACTTCAAAGAGGTTTATTAAGAAAATATAAATTACCAAGAAATCATATAACTTTACACATTCCTCTTGAAACAATAGATAATCCAAATCTAGAAAAACTAGATGAGGTAATCCTTAAATTAATTAAACCTTATAAGAAATTTAAGATAGAGTTGACTGGTACTGCTGAATTTAATGAAAGTACTAACAAAGCTCTAAACTTACAAATTGAAAATAAAGGTTATATAAAAAAAATCCATAGATTATTTAATGATATGCTAAAGCTTCATGGTTTTAATATTAGAGAACGTATTGATTCACCTTTATATATTCCATTAAATAGCCCTAGCTTTAAAGATAACAAAAAAAATAATATTCCACCTACAGTATTTACTTTAAGAGAATCTTCTCAAAAAAAGATATTGAAAATTTCTAAAATAGAACTTTGGAGATTTCAAAATAGTAAAAGAGAAATCCCTATAAAATCATACGATCTAAGAAATTACTAAGATAATATAATAGTTTTTTATTTATATTAATATCTATATAACATATATTCAATAAACTTATGTTAAACTAATTGTAAATTAACATTTCGTAACTTTTTAGGCCTGTATTCGTTTTCTATTCTTTTCAAGTATGAAAAGATTCTGTAAAATTAAGTAGTAAGCATTTTCTGCTTAAGAAGATAGGGGGATATACTAATGGAGTTAAATAACTTTTTTATTCAACAAGATAAGTTTAACAAGGAACTTGTTATCGATAGCAATTTAAATGACTATAAAGTAGCAACTAGAATGTTTTTAGCACTTCAAGTTAAAATAGGCGAGTTAGCTGATGAAACAAAGTGTTTTATTTATTGGAATAATGGTAAGAAAACTAAAGTTTCTAAGGAACTAGTTTTAGAAAAATATATCGATTGTTTAAAACAAATCCTTACTATAGGTTTAAATAAAAATTACACGTGCTTACAAAAACTAATAGTTAAACCAAACGATTATTGTTTAAGCGATCAATTTTTAACTTTACTTATAGATGTTAATGACTTAATAATATCTCCATCTGTTGATCACTATGAAACATTATTTGAAGATTTTATAAGCTTAGGTATAAGCTTAGGTTTTTCAATAAATCAAATAGAAGAAAATTTTTTTAAAAATGATTATTGTAAAATAGCTCTCTAAAATTTAGAGAGTTATTTTTTTATTTATGGGAAATACTAAGCTTGAGGTGATTTATTATGCTTGGTATTATTTTAGCAATTATTTCTGGAGCAGCAATGAGCATACAAGGAGTTTTCAATACAAGAGTTTCTGAAAAAATAGGACTTTGGGAAACAAACACAATAGTTCAAGGATCTGCGTTTTTTTTAGCATTAATTATTATGTTTATGTTTAGAAACGGTAATTACTCTGAACTTCGCTCTGTAAATAAACTTTACTTATTAGGTGGGGCTATCGGTGTTGTTATAACCTATACCGTTATGTCAGCAGTTGGAAGCTTAGGCCCAACCTTTGGCATATCTATTATTTTAATTTCTCAACTTATAACAGCAGGAATAATAGATGCTTTCGCACTTTTTGATAGCGAAAAAATTAAATTTGCAGCACATAACTATTTAGGAATAATTGTAATGATAATTGGAATTATCATTTTTAAATGGAAAAGTTAATATATTGTCAAAACTCTACTCCCATTCATATATTATAAAATAATAAATAAAATGGGAGTATTTATTATGTTTTCAAGAAAACAAAAATTAGATAATAATTTAAAAGTTTATATAAATCGCTCATACTATACAAATTATAGAGTTCTTATAAAGTGCAAAAAATTTTTAGATGATATTTCAAAAATAATTATAAAGTTAAATGGAACTGTTATAAGAAAAATAGAATCCTTAAATCTATTATGTGCAACCCTTACCCCTAACTCAATTAATAGATTAATAGAGTATCCAGAGGTAGAATTTGTTTCATTTGATGATTATGCTTTTTTATGTGGTCTTAGTATTGGAACAGCTAATAGAATTTCTAAAAGTCTGTCCTTTAAATTTACAGGAAAAAATATATCCATAGGTTTAGTTGATAGTGGAGTATATCCTCATCAAGATTTAATAAACCCTAAAAACAAAATAAATTTCTTTTTAGATTTATTAAATGGATACTCCTATCCTTATGATGATAATGGTCACGGTACTGCACTTAGTGGCATAATTTGTGGTAGTGGATATTCTTCAAAATTTGTTTTTAAAGGCATAGCAGAAAACTCTAATATATCCTGTATAAAGGCCTTTGATTCTAATGGAAAAGGCTATGTTTCAGATATACTTTTTGCTATAGAAACACTTATTAATGAAGAAAAAAATCCAGTAAAAATATTATGTCTTCCTTTTGAACTAACAAGCCATAATATAACTATTTCAGATTATTTCAATGAAATGTTCAAAATGGCTGTTCAAAAAAATATAATTCCTATAGTTCCTTCTGGAAGCATAGAAGGAGACAACACAATTCAAGGAATTGCATTATCTCCCTTCTGCATAACAGTTAGTGGTATAGATTCATCTAAAACTCCAACAAAACCTTTTAAATTTTCTTCCTCTGGAAATAACAAAATAAATAAGCCTGATTTTTGTGCAGCCTGCGCTAATATTACCTCTTTAAATTCAGATAAAAAATATATATCTGAAAGAAATGGTATGAAATTATATCCTCATAAATTAGATAATAACTATATTACATTTCAAGGAACTTCTCTAGCTTGTGCATACATAGCTGGAGTATGTGCACTTATACTAGAAGCTAAAGAAAATATTAACTATAAAGATTTATGTTCATTACTTAAAATAGCCTCTAGTAATAAATATGATTTGCCAATTGAGCTTATTGGTAATGGAGTAATAGATTTATCACTTTTATTTAGTAGCATATAGTCTATTTTATATACTCCATTGGATTAACAGGATTCCCTTTATATATAAGTTCTAAATGTAGGTGAGGCCCAGTACTTCTTCCAGTACTACCAACCTTTGCAATGGGCTCACCTTCTTTAACAATCTTACCTTTTTCAGTTAATATAGAACTTGCATGGGCATAAAGAGTTTCCATATTATCATCATGTTTAATCTTAACCATATTTCCATATATATCATTATATCCCACATAAGTTACAGTTCCATCATAAGCAGCTTCTATTTCTGTTCCATTAATAGCTGCTATATCAACACCTCTATGTCCCCCTCTACTTTCATCTCCAAAGCTAGAAGTTATTTCTCCTCCCTTAGTTGGATGATTTAAAAAAGGTACCTTTTCTTCTATTGGATTTTTTATTTTCTTATAAACCTTTGTGTTTTCAGCATTTTTTAAAACCAACTCAGATATTACTTTTCTAGAAACTTCTTTTCCATTTACAAAGTTCACTTTATTTCTAACTTGCTTTTCTCCAACTTTTCCTTCTTTTATAAAATCTTCTTTTAACTTTTCGTCTTTTAATTTTATGACCTCAATTGATGGTGCTATATATTTCATCTCTAAAAACTCTGATTCCATACTTACTTCAACTAAAGGCCTATTTGAAATTTTATTTAAACGAATTATCTCTGACTTTATATCTTCTATAATATTTATTTTTTTATATTGAATAATACTATTTTTTAAATTAATATTATTTTTAACATTTACATCCTTTATAGAAAAATTATAATTTAACAATTCTTTTATATACTCATCTTTTACTAATTCTAAGACCTCTTGAAATTTTTCTTTGCTTTCTATATATCCTATAATCTTATTATTTATAGATAATTCATAAGCCTCTACATAAATGTTAGATATATAAGGCATATTTATAAAAGCAACTCTTCCTAAGCTACCTATATTAGAAAAAGTTTTAGAATAAACATCTAATTTAAAAATAAATATAAAAATAATTAAAGCAAAAAAAGTTTTCAAAAAAAATTTATTCTTTCAATCTAATGAATTCATAATTTTACTCTCCTTAGGTTATAATTTTAAACACTTAAATTAATGTTCCCATTTAAAGAAAAATTATTCATGCTAAGAAAATATTTTTTGCTATTTATAAAAGCATACTTTATTGTTATAGAAAACACACTTTGATATAATTAAACATAGTCTATTTTTTATTGTTCTTATTTTAAAATTAGACTATTTATAAATCTAGAAAGGTGGTTATTTTTTGAGTACTTTTATGTTAAAAAACTCAGCCACTAAGTTTACTCCTGTTAGTAATGTATTTTTAGAAGAATACATGCCTAAAGCTCGTGGAGAATTTATTAAGGTTTATTTATTATTGTTAAAATATAACTTCACAGGAGAACCTGGAGTTAACTCATCAATTTTAGCAACAAACCTAAACCTTTTAGAATCAGATATAATGAATGCTCTTAACTATTGGCATGAAGAAGGTGTTATAAAACTAATTCCTATAGATAAAATGAATAACTTTAAAATAGAATTCTTAGATTTATCAGAAGGGACTCACTCATCAAGTCAAAACTCAGTTGATTTGCTTTCAGCACTTGATGAGAATAATACCAAGGATATGCTAAAAGATATAGAAAAACTTATATGTCGTCCCTTATCAACTAAGGAAATGACAACATATCTTTCTTGGCAAACAGAGCTTAATTTCTCTTCTGAGCTTATATTAATACTAATAGAGTATTGTGTATCTAAGGGAAAAAAAGATGTTAGATACATAGAAACTGTGGCTCTTAGCTGGCACAATGCTGGTATAAAATCAATAGAGGAAGCCCAAGCTTATATAACTAAAACAGAAGATAAATGGGTTAAGATAAGAAAAATTCTAAAATATTTAGGAATCCAAAATACAGAAATAATGAAACCTCAAGAAACTATGATGGAAAAATGGCTTTTAACTTATAATTTTTCTGTTGAATTAATTTGCAAAGCTTGTGATATATGCTTTGAACGCTTAAATAGAGCTGATTTTAAATATATAGATGGTATATTAAGTAAGTGGTTTAAAGATGGTATTAAAACTCTTGAAGATGTAGCAAAAAAAGATGTTAAGAAAAACTCTAATTCTTCAAAAACATTTAGTAGACCTAATATAAATAAGTCATCTGTACATCAAAAGAAACCTGCTAGGCCAGTAAATTTCACGCAAAGAGATTATGACTATGAAGAATTAGAAAAAGAATGGTTGGGATGTGATTTAAGTGATTAAAGGCTATAAATCAAAATTAATGGATATTTATGAAAATACACGATATAATGAAAAATTAGAATTACAAAAAAGAAGAAACGAAATAAAACAAACTTTACCAGAAGTTTTAGATTATGAAAAAGAAATAGGAAAACTATCCTTAAAACTTTCTATCTTAGCTTTAAATAATTTAGACGAATCTAAATTTAATGATTTGAAAAATAAAATTCAACGTTTAGTAAAAAATAAAGAGAATTTACTTCTTGAAAATAATTATCCAAAAAATTTTTTAGAATTACATTACAAATGTCCTAAATGTAAAGATACAGGTTATATAGGTTTACAAAAATGTAGTTGCTATCAAAATAATCTTATAAAGATATATTATAAAAACTCACATATGGAAGATGCATTAAAAGAAAATAATTTTTCTAAATTTGATTTAAATCTATTTTCTCCAATACGTGATGAGAATAATTCTATGTCTCCTAGAGAAAATATGCAATGGATAAGGACTCAACTCGAACAACATTACTTAAAAGATTTTAATTTACATAATAAAAATCTTTTTTTATATGGTAAACCTGGTACAGGAAAAACATTTATCACGTATTGTATTTCTAAATATTTATTAGATAATGGATTCTTTGTAGTCTATAGAACAGCAGATGAATTAATGCAAAATCTCAAAGATATAAGATTTAATAATAATTCAGAGTTAGAAGATTTATTAATTAATTGTGATTTATTAATTATAGACGATTTAGGTAGTGAACAAATTACTGACTTTTCTACTACAGAATTATTTTCTATATTAAATAAAAAATTACTATTAAATAAAAAAATGATTATATCAACTAACTTAAATGTCGAAGAATTAAGCCAGTATTATGCTGAAAGAATAATGTCTAGAATTATAGGTAATTTTACTCCATTTAAAACTTATGGTGTAGACATAAGAAAAACTAAAAAACTAAAAAATAAAAAATAAAAAATGCACCTTATCTTCCTTAAAAGATAAGGTGCATTTTTAGCATAAATAAATTAAACTTTTATTCTATTACAGAATAAAAAAAGAACTTCAGTTAAACTGAAGTTCAATTTGGAGCTGATGATCGGACTTGAACCGATAACCTGCTGATTACAAGTCAGCTGCTCTGCCAATTGAGCCACACCAGCATATGGCGACTCAGAAGGGGCTCGAACCCTCGACCTCCGGCGTGACAGGCCGGCACTCTAACCAACTGAGCTACTGAGCCATTAAAAGTTTATGGTGGTCGCAACAGGGATCGAACCTGTGACCCCCTGCTTGTAAGGCAGGTGCTCTCCCAGCTGAGCTATGCGACCGTAATATGGTGACCCCTAGGGGAATCGAACCCCTGTTACCACCGTGAAAGGGTGGTGTCTTAACCGCTTGACCAAGGGGCCAAAACTGGCGACTCAGAAGGGGCTCGAACCCTCGACCTCCGGCGTGACAGGCCGGCACTCTAACCAACTGAGCTACTGAGCCATTAAAAACTTTTATGGTGGTCGCAACAGGGATCGAACCTGTGACCCCCTGCTTGTAAGGCAGGTGCTCTCCCAGCTGAGCTATGCGACCGTAATATGGTGACCCCTAGGGGAATCGAACCCCTGTTACCACCGTGAAAGGGTGGTGTCTTAACCGCTTGACCAAGGGGCCAAAAATGTGGCGACTCAGAAGGGGCTCGAACCCTCGACCTCCGGCGTGACAGGCCGGCACTCTAACCAACTGAGCTACTGAGCCATTAAAAGTTTTATGGTGGTCGCAACAGGGATCGAACCTGTGACCCCCTGCTTGTAAGGCAGGTGCTCTCCCAGCTGAGCTATGCGACCATGTTGGTGACCCCTAGGGGAATCGAACCCCTGTTACCACCGTGAAAGGGTGGTGTCTTAACCGCTTGACCAAGGGGCCACATTAACTCTTAAAACCACATCATTTTGACCAGTTTTAGCTTTAAACTAAATTTGTTTATTTTGTTTTTGTCTTTCGCTCTTGGCGACCTGACAAGGTCTATAATACCCAAAAATTAAAGTTATGTCAACAGTTTTTTTAGTTATTTTAAGCTATTTATAGCTATTTAATAAAATTATTTTTCAATTTCTCTATTTTACTCAAAATTACTCTATTTTTCTATTTTTTTGACTATTTTTTTATATATACTTAATTGTCTTTCTCTCCAATTTATTTGATTATTTAATTTTTCTATATTAAAATAGCACATTTCAATGAATTCTGTATCTTCTAGAACCTTTATATTAAATTTATAGCTATTTTCTTTAAAATTTCTTCCACTTGCTTCAATTTTTATGGGATATCTCCCATTTAAATACACAAGTATATCTTTATCCCAAAAGCCCTTTCTACTTGTTATTTTAGTAAAATCATTTAAAACCACTAAAGAATTTACCTCTTCTATAGCTTCCTCTATAGAATCTATTATCCCTTTATAAAATAAAGCTGAAGTACCTCTATTTATTTTTATTTTTAACAAATCAGTATGTTTTTTAATTATCTCATCAACCTCTCCCTCTGAAACTAATTCTCCATCAATCATTTTAAATGTTTTTATTCCTGAATTATTATTATAATCTACTACAACTTGGTCATAATTCATTCTTCTTATTTTTAATTCTGTATTATATCCTTCTAAGATTTCATTTGTAATTTTAAATTTCATAAATAAACACCTCCTGTAATATTATTTCTCACCAAATAAAATAATATTACCTTTCATTTTTTCTCTTTAAGTATCTATAAACACTTAAATGTGATACAATTCAAGTTTAGAAATGTTATGATAAAAAATATAATAAATTTTAAAATTATTTGATTATTAATAGATAAACTTAGAAAGGAGAATTTTAAAATTATGATATATCATGATGTAGTTATTTTAGGAGGTGGAGCCTCTGGTATGACAGCTGCAATTACAGCTAAAGATTTTGGTTTAGATGTTGCTATAGTTGAAGGAACTGATAGAGTCGGTAAGAAAATTCTTACTACTGGAAATGGAAGATGTAATATAACAAATTCTTTAATTAGTTTCCCTTATAAAAATTTTCATAGTGAAAATGATGGATTTTTTATAAAAACTTTAGATAAATTTTCTGTAGAAGATACTAAAGCATTTTTTCTTAATTTAGGATTGCCTTTTGTAGAACTTGAAAAAGGTAAAAATTATCCACAATCGCTTCAGGCCTCTTCTGTTTTAGATATTTTAAAAATGGCTTTAGAAGAAAGAGAAATACCTATTTACACTTCCTATAAAGTAAAATCTATAAGTAAAGCAAAGGGGAAATTTAAATTATCCACAGGAAATGAAGAATCTCCTGTGATTAAGTGCAAAAAATTAATAATGGCTTGTGGAGGAAAATCCGCCCCTAAAACTGGTTCAGATGGTTCTGCATATAATCTTGCTAAAAATTTTGGTCATTCTATTATTGAACCTAATCCAGCTATAGTGCAGTTAAAATTATCTCATAATAAACTTAAAGCTTTATCTGGAATAAAATTTAATGGATATGCTGAAGTTTTATGTAATGGTGAAAGTATTAGAAAAGAATTTGGAGAAATTCTTTTTACAGACTACGGAATCTCTGGCCCTCCAATATTACAAATATCTAGAGAAGCATCTTTAGGTTGTTTTAAAGGAAAAGATGTTAAAATAATTGTTGATATGATGCCTGATAAATCTTTAAAAGAACTAGAAGATTTTCTTGAAGGGCATTTTGCTATATTCTCTTGTAGAGAAGTTATAAATTCTCTTATAGGTATTATTAATAAAAAAATGATACCTGTTTTGTTAAGGGAGGCTGGTGTAGATAATTTACATAAACCCTGTTATAAACTTACTTGGAAAGAAAAAAAGAACTTAATAAAGCTTATGAAATCTTGGGAGTTTAAATGTATAGGAACAAATGGCTTTCAAGCAGCACAGGTAACTACTGGAGGAATAAACACAAAAGAAGTTTATCCTGAAACTCTCATGTCAAAGTTAGTTGATAATTTATATTTTTGTGGCGAGATTTTAGATGTAGATGGAGATTGTGGTGGCTTCAATCTTCAATGGGCTTGGAGTTCTGGCTTTAACGCTGCACTTTCTTGTACTCTTTAATTTTTAATATTTTTTTAATTTTATTTTATAAAAAATCCTTGGTATAACTAGGACTTAAATTCCTAGACATACCAAGGATTTTATTAAAATTCTTTTTTCCAAATAGTTTCTATAGATGCTGAGTTTTCTCCCGAAGCTTCATTTACAATCTTATATAAACATTTATATCCTTCTTCAATTTCATCCCATTGACATATAATATTTACATTTTCTCCAAGTCTAACTTCTTTTTCATATTTTATTTTAGCTGATATAAGACTATAATCATCTAAAATACATTCTGGAGTAGCTTCCATTGTCCATTCTAAATATTTAGTATTATTAACATGTTTGTTAAAATCTATATCACTTCTTCTTACAGATATTAGAGCTTCTAAATCTTCTCTAACTAACTTTTCTACTTTAGTTGACTTTAGTTCTACTTCTCCACAATCACTCATGTTTATTAGTTCACAGTACTCTTTAGGAATTCTTACTGCTTTACGCTTTTCTAAGTCTATTAGTAAAAATATAATTTTACCCTCTGCTAGAAAATTATTATTCTCATCATATATCTTGTAAACTCTAGAGGCATAAAACTTTTTTATTCCTTCTAAGTAAGTTTCTACTTTAATTTTACTTCTATACTTTATAGGTTTTTTTATATCTATTGAATAACTATAAATAATCCAACTTAATTTATTTTCTTTTAAATATTTAATTCCCTCATGAGCTAGTTCTTCCTCATGAATTGAGGATATATCTCCAAAAATTTTCATAAGTGATACCATTTTTATGTTTTCATTCACATCTGAATCATAATATAAAACATCATATGTTTTAAAAAAATTGTTCTTACCCATAATAATTCTCCTAAAATAATTTTAATACCAATAAGTTTCAGCTAAAGTTATTAATTCTCCATCTTCATTTTCAACTTTATGAAGAACTTTTATTCCTTCTTCACCCTTAACTATTTTTGATTTTATAATTACATTATGACCATATGTAATTTCTTTTTCAAATTTTATTTTAATTTTTTCCATTCTATAATTTAAAACTATTTTAACTGGAACTGTCTCTAAAATCCATTCTAAATACTTAATATTACTTACATGTTTATTTAAATCAATGTCTAAATATCTTACATGAAAGCTCATATTTATGTCTTCATTTTCAAACTTTTCAAAGCTTAATTTTTTTCTTATCAAATTTGATGAATTCTTGTCCACTCCATGAATTTCATATTCTTTATCACTTATTCTAGCTGGTCTTCTAGTTTTCTTATTTATTAAAAAAGCTAGTGCATTAGCCCTTGCTAATAAATTTCCTTCCATATCATAAGCTTCAAAAATCCTATTAGAGTAGAATTTTCTAATTGATTCAACATATGTTTTAATTTTTATTTTTTCTCTATATCTTGCATATCTCTTTATATCTATTTCATAGTCAAAAAATACCCAAGTTGTATCATTATTATTGTCTGTATAATTCATTGAATTTTCTTCTTCTTGACACAAACAACAATCAGAAAAGAAACCCATCATAGATGTTATTCTACATTCTTTTCTTCCATCAGTCTCTCCATAAGTAACTTCATAAACTTTTTCATAAGCTTTCCCCATTTTAATCACTCCTTATTTGGAAGTATATCAAATAGAAAAAAACCTTTCAAATAATAAAAAAGCTACTAAAATATGTATTTTAGTAGCTTTTTCTTTATAAATATATCAATACAAACAATTTGTGATGGATCTTATTTAAAGTATCTGTTTAATAATCCTTCGAAAGCTCTTCCGTGTCTAGCTTCGTCTTTACACATTTCGTGTACTGTGTCGTGGATTGCATCTAAGTTTAATTGTTTTGCTAATGTAGCTAAGTCTTTCTTACCTTGACATGCTCCATGCTCTGCATTTACTCTTGCTTGTAAGTTAGCTTTTGTATCAGCTTCTACAACTTCTCCTAACATTTCAGCGAATTTAGCAGCATGCTCTGCTTCTTCGAAAGCGATTCTCTTATAAGCTTCTGCAACTTCTGGGAAGCCTTCTCTATCAGCTTGTCTTGACATAGCTAAGTACATTCCTACTTCTGTACATTCTCCAACGAAGTTAGCTTGTAATCCTTCGATTACTCTTTCGTCAACACCTTTAGCAACACCGATTCTGTGCTCATCAGCAAAAGTTAATTCTCCGCTTTGCTCTACGAATTTATCAGCTCCAACACCACATACTGGGCATTTTTCTGGTGCTTTTTCTCCTTCATAAACATATCCACATACTGTACAAACAAATTTTTTCATAATTTATTCCTCCTACAAAACAAACAATTTATCTAATTTCAATTTATATCATAATTAAAAAGTCTTATTATTATTTATTGATGTTTACTCATCAACCTTATGTCATTATTATATAATAATAATTATTATTTAGCAATAGTTATTTTTAAATTTTATCAAAAAATTTTTTTAAACTATAAATAATCTTTAATAACTCATTTAAAACAAAAATAAGAAGTACTTAAATAGCACTTCTTATCTTAAAAGAACCTAAAATTAATATTCTATGTTATTTATAGCCTCAATTAAATCATCTAAGTTTATTCCATGAACTATTGCAGCTTCTTCTAAAGTTTCTGCTTGAGCTGATGGACATCCTACACATCCCATACCAAAACTCATTAATACTTCAGCAGCTGTTGGAACTTTTCTTATAACTTCACCAATTGTCATGTCTTTAGTTATCATAATAAAACTACACCTCTCTTAATTAAATCAAAACTTATATCAATAATTATACTCTCTATAAAATTCAAACACAAGCGTTTCACTCTGAATTATAAATATAATAAATTATATATAATCTTCTATATTTAATTTTTCTATTATATCTTTAACAACTACTCTGTCTGGCGGATTAACTTCTTCTAATGAAGGAATTTCATTTTTATAAAAAAATACAGCATCTGCACTTTCTTCCTCATCTAATTTAAGCTCTCCGCTATAATCATTGCTAACAAATATAGATGAAGCATTATAAATTTCATCTCCATTAGGGTACTTATTATAACACTCTTTTCCTGAATAAACATTAAATAAGTTTAATGAGTTAACCTTAAGTCCTACTTCTTCAAAAGCTTCTCTAATAGAAGCCTCTTGAAAACTCTCTCCAAGCTCTAGGCTTCCACCTGGAAGTCCCCACTTATTGTTATCAGTTCTTTTTTGAAGTAATACTCTTCCTTTTTTATCAATTAATATAATTCCAGCTGAACACATTATAAGTGGTCTATGTGGGTTAGGAAGTTCTTTTCTTAAATCCATTATATATCCCATACAATTCTCCTTTAAAACTCATAATTTTAAAAATATTATACCCTAAAATAAAAAATAGCTTAAGATTAAATATTCTTAAGCTATTTCAAAATAAATATATTTAAAATTTATTAAAGTTCTTCTCTTACTCTTATAGTTTGATTTCTCTTTGGTCCAACACCAACTATAGAAACCTTTGTTCCAGTAAATTCTTCTATTCTTCTTAGATAAATTTTAGCATTCTCTGGTAGTTCATCATAACTTCTTGCATTAGCAACTTCTTCTCCCCAACCATCGAACTCTTCATATACAGGTTTACATCTTGCTAAATCTTCTAAACTTGCTGGGAAATAGTCTATAATGTTTCCATCTAACTCATAACCAACACATATTTTTATTTTATCTAAGCCAGCTAATGTATCTATCTTAGTTACTACTAATGAAGTTAATCCACAAACTCTTGTTGTAGTTTTTAATATAACAAGGTCTAACCAACCACATCTTCTTGATCTTCCTGTAGTTACTCCATACTCATGTCCTTTTTCTCTTATCCAATCACCAGTTTCATTTTCTAATTCTGTTGGGAATGGACCTTTACCAACTCTTGTAGTATAAGCTTTAGCTATTCCAACTGCATTAGTTACCATATTTGGACCTATACCAGCTCCACTTGCAACTCCACAAGAAGTAGTATTTGATGATGTAACATATGGATAAGTTCCATAGTCTATATCTAGAAGCATTCCTTGTGCTCCCTCAAATAGTACATTTTTATCTGCTTGTATAGCATTGTATATTTCAACTGATGTATCTTTAACATATGGTCTTAATCTTTCAGCAAAAGCCATATATTCATTATAGATTTCATCAAAGTTTAACTCTTCTCCACCTAATAATTTGATATATCCATTTTTCATTTCTATATTTATTCTTAATTTTTCAGCAAAAGCATCTTTGTGCATAAGATCACAAACTCTTATTCCTGATCTTTCATATTTATCAGTATAACAAGGTCCTATTCCTTTACAAGTAGTTCCTATGTCATTTTTTCCTCTTGCTTTTTCTTTTAATTTATCTAAAGTTATATGATATGGCATTATAAGATGTGCTCTATCACTAACTATTAATTTTTTAGGAGTTACCTTTACCCCTAAATCTTCTAAATAATCTATTTCTGTAAATAGTGCTTTAGGGTCTACTACAACACCATTTCCTATTACGTTTAACTTCTCATCATGTAATATTCCTGAAGGTATTAAGTGTAACTTATATTGTTTGTCTTCAACTTCAACTGTATGTCCAGCGTTATTTCCTCCTTGGAATCTAACAACTACTTCCGCTTCTTCTGCTAAGTAATCTGTCATCTTTCCTTTTCCTTCGTCTCCCCATTGAGCTCCTAATACAACAAATGCTGACATTTTTATTTCCTCCTCATAAAAGAACATTAACATTCTTTTTTATAAACCATAGCGGTTAATTATCATTTAAAACTTAGACAATGTTCGTATTTATGACTGTTTAAGCCTTAAACTCTATTGCCCTATACCATATTAACAGAGTAAAACTCTTAGGTCAAGGCAAAAAACACGAATATTTTTACATATTTTCTGTTATATAGTTCATACATTTTAATTATATTAAATAAAAATATATTTAATTATTAAAAAAATAAAACTTCATATCTTTAATTTTCCCATCATACTTATTCTTATCAATAAATTTATTTTTTAATAAATATTTTTCTATTAATTTTTATAAAATTAATAGAGCTTATTTTTTAAATTTCATTTTTAAAATGTTATACTATAGTTAATAAATCGTTAAAAAATTATAACATCTTAAACTTTATTAAAAAGGAGAATAAAACTATGAATACTTATGGTGTTTTTGATATTCTTGGTCCTATTATGATTGGTCCTTCTAGTTCTCATACAGCAGGTGCTGCTAGACTTGGTAAAGTAGCAAGAGTAATATGTGGAAAGCCAATAAAAAAAGTAACTTTTCTTTTACATGGTTCCTTTGGAAAAACATATAGAGGTCATGGAACAGATAAGGCTTTAGTAGCTGGAATTCTTGGAATGGAGCCTTCTGATACAAGACTTAGAAATTCTTTAGAAATAGCAAAGGAAAAAAATATTGATATAAAATTTGAAGAAGCTGATTTAGGAGATGTTCATCCTAATACAGTAAAATTTATAATTGAAGATATATATGGAAACTTTCATGAAATAGTAGGTTCTTCTATTGGTGGGGGAAGCATAAAAATAACTGAAGTTAATGGTAATGTTGTTGAATTTACAGGAGAATATCCAACACTTATAATTTCTCATAAAGATGTGCCAGGGGCAGTATCAAAAGTTACAACAATAGTTTATGAGCATAACATAAATATAGCTTTTATGAAAGTGTTTAGAACAGAAAGAGGAAAAGCTGCAAGAATGGTTTTTGAAATGGATAGCCCTATTACAAAAGATATAATTAATGAAATAAAAAAAGTTGAAGCTGTAGAAAAGCTAATTGTTATAAATCCAGTAAAGGAGGATATATAAATGATTGCAAGAAACGGTTCTGAACTATTAAAAATATGTAATAATAATAATTTTTCTTTAGCTGAATATGCCATTGTGCAAGAAATAGAAAACAAAAATTGTACTAGAGAAGAGGTAATAAAAGGCATGGAAAAAGTTCTTCAAGTAATGAAAGAAGAAGCTAATGAAGGACAAGAAACTAAAATTTACTCTGTTAGTGGTTTAATTGGAGGAGATGCCTATAAACTAAAAAAATACTTAGAAAAAGGAAACACCTTAACTGGAGATGTTATGGTAGGTGCTATGGCAAAAGCATTATCTTGCTCAGAAGTAAATGCTTCTATGGGAAGAATAGTAGCTTGTCCAACAGCAGGTTCTTGTGGAATAGTTCCAGCTGTTATTCTAACTGTTGGAGAAAAATTAAAATTAAATGATGAAGAACTTATAAAAGGATTACTTGCCTCCTCTGCAGTTGGAATGATAATTGCCCAAAATGCTACTTTAGCTGGTGCTGAAGGCGGTTGTCAAGCTGAATGTGGTTCTGCAGCAGCTATGGCCTCTGCTGCAACAGTAGAAATGATGGGGGGAACTCCTGAAATGGCTCTAGATGCCGCTGCAATAGTATTTAAAAATATACTTGGATTAGTATGCGACCCTATTGCTGGATTAGTTGAAGTACCTTGTGCTAAAAGAAACTTTGCAGGTGCAGTAAGTGCCTTAACTACAGCTGATTTAGTAATGGCAGGTATTCATAGTAAGATTCCCTTTGATGATACAGTTGAAGCTATGTATAGAGTAGGTAAATCCCTTCCTGCTTCATTAAGAGAAACAGCTCAAGGTGGCTTAGCAATTACTAAAACAGGTTTAAAATTAAAAGAAAAAGTTTTTGGTAAAAACAAATAAATGAAAAAATAGCATATATATTTTATATATGCTATTTTTTTCAGTAAATTATTGACATTTATATATAAGTTAAGGTAATATTAACTTGTAATAACATCATTACTTTATTATTACTGGTAATGACAACATTATAACTAGGGGTGAGATTTATGGAAAAAATTTTTGGTTTTACACAGGAAGAATTAATTAATTTAAAAGCAAACTATACAGCTAATGAAATATATCAACAACCAAAATTATGGCAAGAAACTTTTGATATAATCAAAAAAAATAAAAATGAAATTAAAGAATTTTTAGATGAAAATTTAAATAAACATAATCTTAAAATAATTTTAACTGGTGCTGGAACCTCCGCTTATGTAGGAGATACTATACATCTTTATTTATCTAAAAAGCTAGGTAAAAAAGTTTATTCTATACCAACTACTGATATTGTATCTAATCCAGATGATTATATAGATGAAAAAGGTCATACAATTTTAATATCTTATGCTCGTTCTGGTAATAGTCCTGAAAGTGTTGGTACCTATAATTTATTTGAAAAAAAGGTAAAAAACTTATCTCATATAGTAATAACCTGTAATAAAGAAGGGCATTTAGCTAAAAAGGCTAAAGAAAAAAAAGGAAACCTTGTTTTATTAATGCCAGAAAAATCTAATGATAAAAGTTTTGCTATGACTAGCTCCTTTACTTGTATGGCCTTAGCTACTTTACTTTTATTTAATATAGATAATCTAGAAGAAAGCAAAAAAATTCTTGAAGAATTAGTTAAAAACGGACAAGCTTCTCTTGATAATCAATGGAAAGACGCAAAAAGAATTTCTGATATTAACTGTGAAAGAATTGTTTATTTAGGTTCTGGTCCATTAAAAGGATTATGTAATGAAATGGCACTAAAAAATCTTGAATTAACCTCTGGTAAACAAGTTACAGTTTGTGAATCAGTTTTAGGATTTAGACACGGTCCTAAATCAATAATAAATGATAATACCTTAGTGGTTATTTTATGTTCTTCTAATGATTATACATCACTTTATGATTATGACTTAATTAAAGAAATTTATAATGACTTAGGTAATCAAAAAATTGCTATTTTTAGCTATTTGAACAAAGAAAATTTAAAAGACATTTCTCATGAATATATAACAACTAATGGTTCTAAATTAGAAGATACCTTTATATCTTTTTATTATATATTACTTGGACAAATGCTTTCACTTTTCAACTCCTTAAAACTTGGAATTTCACCTGATAATCCAAGACCTGATGGAACTGTTAATAGAGTTGTTAAGGGTGTTATAATCCACGAATATAATGATTAATCTATGAGAGGTGTTTTTTATGAATAATATAAAATCTACAAAGGATATGCTTTTAAGAGCTAAAAAAGGTAATTATGCTATACCTGCTTTTAACATACACAATCTAGAAACTTTTCAAGTAGTTGTTGAAACTGCAGCTTCACTTAAATCACCTGTAATAATAGCAGGAACTCCTGGAACTATAGATTATGCTGGTCCAGATTATATAGTAGCCATGGCTTCTGTAGCTTCTGAAAAATATGATATTCCAATAGCAATACATTTAGACCATTTTGAAAAACCAAGTCTTATAAAAGAGCATATAAAAACTGGATTTAAATCCTCTATGATAGATGCCTCTCATCTATCTTTTGAAGAAAATATAAAAACTGTCTTAGATGTTGTAAACTTTGCTCATAAATATGATGCTACAGTTGAAGCTGAACTTGGAAAATTAGTTGGCGTTGAAGATGACTTAATTGTAGATGAAAATGAAGGTGCATATACAGACCCTGATGCCGCTTTAGAATTTGTTGAAAGAACAAATATTGACTCTCTAGCTATAGCTATAGGAACAGCTCATGGATTATACAAGGGAACACCTAAACTAGATTTTGATAGATTAATTAAAATAAAAGAAAAAGTCTCTGTACCTTTAGTTTTACATGGTGCTTCAGATGTTCCTGATGAATTAGTAAAAAAAGCTATAAGCCTTGGTATATGTAAAGTTAATGTAGCAACAGATTTAAAAATACCTTTTTCTAATGCAGTTAAAGAATATTTTATTGCTAATCCTAAAGCTAATGACCCTAGAAAATATATGACTCCTGGGAAAGAAGCTATGAGAAAAATAGTTGAGCATAAAATACTTCTTTGTGGTAGTAATAACAAAGCTTAAAATAAAGAAGAGACATATTAATATGTCTCTTCTTTTATTAGTCTTCTTCTAAAACTACAGTATATTCAAATTTATCTCCTCTTGAAACACTTACTGTATATTCTATAACTCTTTCGCATTCAAAAGTAATTCTTTCTATTTTCATAGCTGCTGTATTTTCTTTAACATTTAATAGCTTAGAATCACCTTCTGAAATTAATATTGGTTTAAAACTCTCCTTAGCCTTTGTTAAATTAACATTATAAATTTCTCTAAAAATGTCATACATAGGTCTTTCTTTAAGCCATTGTTCTTTTAAATCAATAAATCTATTTTGAGGCAAATAAGTACATTCCACCATCATAGGTGTTTCATTTGCTATTCTAAGTCTAATAATTTTATATACAAAGGCATTTTCATAAATACCTAAATTTTTACTTACCCTTTCACTAGCTTTAATTAAATCAAAGGATAATATTTGAGAAGAAGGCTTTTTGCCTAACTTTTTCATCTCCTCTGTAAAGCTATAAAACTTTAATAATTGTTGTTTATAAATTTTAGGAGATACAAATGTTCCTTTTCCTTGAATTTTATAAACATATTCTTTTCTCTCTAAATCTCCTATAGCTTGTCTAGCAGTAGTTCTACTTACATTATACTTTTCACAAAGTTCTCTCTCAGAAGGTAATTTATCACCTTCTTTAAGTTGTCCACTATTTATAAGGTCAATTAGCTCTGTCTCTAATTGGTGATAAAGTGCTATACCCCTGCTTTTTTTAAACATTCTTCCACCCCTAAATCTAATAATACTATTTATAGTGTTATCATATTTAGTATTTTTTTTCAATATTTTTATACTCAAAGTACAAATTCAAAATAAAGGCTATTAATTTAAATTGCTTTAATTAATATTTATCTTCGCCTTTAAATCTAAGGATATACCAAACTAAAAATATAGAAACTAAAATTAATAAAATAACTTCAAAAATTTTCATAAAACATTAAACCCTATTAACTTATTTTATTTTCTGTAATTGTATAAAATTAAAAATTTTATACATAGAAACAATTCAAATAAAAGAATATTTATTAAACTTTATTATCTAAATTATTGTTAATAATCCCCTAAATATTATTTGTATTATTATATGATTTGAAAAATTGAATAATACTTTTGATAATATTTTTTTGTTATATTATTTACATAGTTGATAAAATAAAAAGCCCCTAGAAAAATCTAGGGACTCTTGTAGGAGTTTTATTATGTTTTGTTTGTGTTTATTGTATTTGTTTGTCTTTTTTCAGTTCATGAATAATAACCAATCTTCTAATTGATAATGATTATCATGATTAAAGTATATATGTTTTTTTATTTTTTGTCAATAAAAACATTACATTTTTTTAGATTTTTTTGAACACTTCTTCATAGCATTCATAACAGAACTTCTAAACCCTGTTTCTTCTAATTCTAAAACAGCCTCAATTGTTGTCCCTCCAGGAGAGCAAACATTATCTTTTAATTTAGCAGGATGTTCTCCTGTTTCTAATACCATCTTAGCTGAACCTAAAACTGACTGTGCAGCTAATTTATATGCTTTTTCTCTACTTATACCTTCTCTTACTGCAGCATCTGCCATAGCTTCTATAAACATATAAACATAAGCTGGTGATGAACCACAAAGAGCTATGAACCCATGAAAGTCCTTTTCACTTAATACTTCTGACTTTCCAAAGGCATTAAATATATCCATAATTTCTTTTAATTCTTCATCACTTACTAACTTATTAGGGCAAATAGCACTCATAGCCTCTCCAACTAAAGCTGGTGTATTTGGCATAGTCTTAACTATTTTTGTATCCTTTTCAAACCATTTTTCAACATCACTTAAATTAATTCCTGCTGCTATAGTTACAATAGTTTTATTTAAATTAATACAATCTTTAATTTCTTTTATCACTTCTTTATACATATATGGCTTTACTGCAAGGAATATAATATCACTTTTATTACAAACCTCTTTATTATCAAGAGTTGTATTTATTCCTAATTGATTTTCTATTCTTTTTGCACTTTCCTTTCTTGAACAGGAAGCTATAATATTTTCCTTATCTACAATGCCAGACTTTAGTATTCCTAAAACCATAGCACTTCCCATGTTACCACAACCTATAAATCCTATCTTTTTATTCACAAATATCCTCTCCTTTAATAAAGATATAATTTACTTTATAAGTAATATTATTTAAAAATATAATCACTTAATTATTATATACATTTTAATATAGTGATACCAATAAATTTAGGGTATATCAAAAATGATATACCCTAAATTTATATATTCTTATGAATAGCTTCATAATCTGCAAATTTACTATATTGTCCAAGCCATGCAAGTTTAACAGTCCCAACTGGACCGTTTCTCTGCTTTGCTATTATACATTCTCCAACATTTTTATCTTCAGTTTCCTTATTATAATACTCATCTCTATACAAAAACATAACAAGGTCAGCATCTTGCTCTATTGAACCAGATTCTCTAAGGTCAGATAACATAGGTCTATGGTCTGCTCTTTGCTCCGGTGCACGTGAAAGCTGAGATAAGGCTACAACAGGACATTCCATTTCTTTAGCTATAGCTTTTATGTTTCTTGAAATTTCTGCAACTTCTTGTTGTCTACTTTCACCACTTCCACTCATAAGTTGTAAGTAGTCAATTAAAATAAGGTCTATTCCATGCTCCATCTTCAATCTTCTACACTTAGACCTCATTTCCATTATAGAAACCCCAGCAGTATCATCTATGTATATTTTAGCTGAAGCTAAAGGACCAGATGCCTTAGCTATATTATCCCAGTCCTCTGGAGTTAACTTACCTGTTCTAAGACTTAACATATCAACATTAGCCTCTGAACATAATAACTTATAAGCTAACTGTTCCTTGGACATTTCTAAAGAAAATATAACAACGCTTTTTCCCTCTCTCAATGCAGCATGTTCAGCTATATTAAGAGCAAAAGTTGTTTTTCCCATAGAAGGTCTAGCAGCTATAAGTACCATATCACCCTTTTGAAATCCTGAAGTCATTTCATCTAAATCTTTAAAGCCAGAACCAACTCCTGTAAGCTCTCCTTCATTATTAAATATAGCTTCAATTTGCTCAAATCCTCTTTCAAGAACAACACTTAAAGGTTCAAAATCATTTGAAGACCTTTTTTCAGACAAATCAAAGATTTTTTTCTCTGCAGAATCTATAACTTTTTCTACATCTTCTTGATTGTTATAACAGTTTTCTATAATTTCTGTAGAAGATTTTATAAGTCTTCTAAGGGTAGCTTTTTCATCAACTATTTTTATGTATGACTTTATATTAACTGTACTTAAAACAGAGGCACTTATTTCAGTTACATAACTTATACCCCCAGCCTTTTCTAATCTATCCGTAGCTTTTAAGTATTCTAAAAGAGTTAATTGATCTACTGCTTGATCTCTTTGATACATCTCAATTATGCTTTGAAATATTACCTTATGAGCATCTCTATAAAAAGAATCTTTATTTAGTGTTTCTGCCGCTTGAGCTATTGTTGTCTTATCTATTATCATTGCCCCTAAAACAGATTGTTCAGCTTCTATACTCTGTGGCAAACTTTTCATAACTGGTGCTTCCATCCTCTTTTTTTCTCCTCCTTTCCTTTAAATAATTTTCTAATATCATTAAAAGTTTATAAGATATTTTATATCTTATAAACTTTTATTAAGCTTTTTATTATATTATAAACACTTAAGTTATTAACCAATATATCTCAATTATGTTCTCTTATTTAAATTATAATCAAGATATAATACCCGTAATTTAATTTATTAATTAAAAGTAATATCAATAAAGTTAAAAATAAATTCTATTTAATTATATTGAAAATAATCCATAGATAATTTTGCTTTATCACAATATATATAATACATGAAAACTAATGAAAAACCTATAGTTTTATTTATAACTACATATATTTATAACTACATAAAAAAAGAAAAAGCCCTAAAAATAAATTTAGGCTTTTTCTTTCTTTTAATTAAAAGCTATTTCCATAAGTTCTTCTATAGAGCTTACAGCTTTAACTTCTATATCTTCTAATCCCTTAGGAATTTCATTTTCATTATCTTTAGGAACAGTTACTAACTTAATTCCTTTTCTTCTAGCTCCGTATATTTTTTCAAATATACCTCCAACAGGCTTGATTTTTCCTCTTAATGAAATTTCACCAGTTATAGCTAAATCTTGTCTTATTGGCTTATCTAATAAAGCACTCATTATACATATTGTAATAGCAGCTCCTGCTGAAGGACCATCTATCTTTCCTCCACCAATTACATTAACATGTATATCATAATCACTTATATCTTTATCAGTTAATCTTTTTATAACTGATGCTGCATTAAATACAGAATCTTTAGCCATTGAACCTGCAGTATCATTAAATCTTATTTTTCCTGCACCTTTTTTCTTAGCTTTAAAAGCAGTTGCTTCGATTTCTATTGTTGAACCTAAAAATCCTGAAACTCCAAGTCCATAAACATGACCAACCTCTTTTTCTTCTAAGTTTTCAATTATTTCATATGGCGTAAATCTTCCTATGCTTATAACTTCATTTAAATCCTTTGATGTTATCTCTAAATCTTCTGGAATTTCACCATCTAATCCATAAATAGCATGCCCATAAGCATCAGCTAAAATATTTACAGCTCTTCTACCTTCTATAGTATAAGATGCTATTTTCTTTTCTAATCCTTTTTCTAACTTAACGTTAAGTTTTTTAGCTGCATTTAATACTATCTTTTCAATATCCCTAGATGATAGTGGTTCAAAATAAACTTCTGTACATCTTGAACGAAGAGCAGGATTTATATCTCCTGGTTCTCTAGTAGTTGCTCCAATTAAAACAAAGTCTGCTGGCGCACCTTTTTCAAAAAGATATTTTATATATTTAGGTGTATTCTCATCATCTGGGTCATAGTAAGAAGAGGAAAATTCAACTCTCTTATCTTCTAAAACTTTTAAAAGTTTATTTTGAAGTATCTCGTCTAATTCTCCAATTTCATCTATGAATAATATTCCACCATGAGCCTCAGTAACTAAACCTGGTTTAGGTTCTGGAACACCAATTTCAGCCAAATCTCTTTTACTTCCTTGATATATTGGGTCATGTACTGAACCTAAAAGTGGATTTGTAATTTCTCTTGGGTCCCATCTTAAAGTTGTACCATTTACCTCTATAAATTTTGATTTATCATCAAAAGGAGTTGATTTTAATTTTTTAGCTGTTTCTAAAGCAATTCTTGCAGCTGTTGTTTTACCAACTCCTGGTGGCCCATAAAGTATTATGTGCTGTGGATATGGTGAAGCTAATTTTGAAAGAAGTGATTTTATAGCTCTTTCTTGCCCAACTACTTCTTCAAAAGAATCAGGTCTTAATAAAGACATTATATTTTTATTTGGAACTTTTTCATCTAATTCTTCAAGTTCTTCAAGTTTCTTTTCTGTCTTTGCATTCTCTGGACCTTTTTTCTTTTTCATTATGTTTACTCTAAGTTCATCAACATACTTTTCTTGCTTCTCCATTAAGAACTGTTCAACTTCTTTTTCTATTTTATTTTGAACATATCTTCTTGCAATAGCATCTGATATCATAGCACAAACATCTTCTAAAGCTTCATTTATATTTTCTTCAGTTGGAATTTCACTTAATCCCTTACCCTCTGAAACAATTTTGCTTAATCCATAAAGTTTTTCATAAGGATTTACTGAATTTATATAATTTTGTACTTTAAATCTTATAACTCTTGCTCTGTATGCACCTTCATCTAATATATTATTTATTATATCTTTTAAGGCTTCAACTTGAGATTCTACTCCAAGTTCACTATTCATAACCTCTTGTAAAACCTCTAATTCTTTAATTGATTTCAAAATAGAATCCTCCTCTTATTGAACAGGAATAACCATAACCTTCATTTTTGTTGAAACTTCTGGATATAGTTTAACTTCTATGTTATAAGTTCCTGCAATTTTTATTGTATCCATAACAATTTTTTTCTTATCAACTTCTACATTGAATTGTTTTTTAATAAGACCTGCTACATCTTTGCTAGTTATAGCTCCAAATAGCTTTCCATTTTCTCCAGCCTTACCATCTATTTTTATAACCTTATCTTTTAAATCATTAGCTAAAGCTTGAGCAGCTTCTAACTCAGCTAACTTTTGTCTTCTTTCATTTTCTTTTTTATGATTTAATATGTGAAGATTATTCTCTGTTGCTTCTTGGGCTAACTTCTTTGGAAATAAAAAGTTTCTAGCATATCCATCTGATGCATTTATAACATCGCCTTTTTTACCTAATTTTTTAACGTCTTGAAGTAATATTACTTTCATTTTTTTCACCTTCCCTTGAGTTTTTTGCAATAGCTTCCTTAATTTTTTTAATAACTTCTTCTATAGTACTATTTTTCACCTTAGCTCCTGCCATGGTCATATGACCACCACCACCTAATTCTTCTAAGATAACTTGAACATTAATATCCCCTAAAGACCTTGCACTTATTGCAACATCTTCTCCTAATTTTATTAGTACAAAGGATGCTTGAATTCCAGTAATATTTAAAAGTTCATCAGCAGCTTGTGCAGCAACCACAGTATCCTTAATACTTTCTGGACATACTGCTATTGCAATTTTATTTTCTACTTTTGCAGATTTTATTACTTCTGCTTTTGCTATATAATTTTCTAAGTTATTACTAAATATCTTTTTAATCTCTACTGTATCTGCTCCTAATCTTCTTAAAAAAGAAGCAGCTTCAAAGGTTCTAACACCAGTTTTAAAAGAAAAATTCTTAGTATCTATATAAATACCTGCTAAAAGTCCTTCTGCCTCAATCCTTTTTAATTTAGGCTTATCTAACATGTATTGAACCATTTCAGTAACAAGTTCTGATGTAGAGGAAGCATAGACTTCTATATAGTTTAATAATGCACCTTTAATATCTTCAGGACTTCTTCTATGATGGTCTATAACAACCACCCTATCAACTAACTCTGTTAATTCTCTATCTAAGACATAGTTTGCACTATTAACATCTACAACTATAAGCAAAGTATTATCGTCTATATTTTTCTTAGCCTCCTCAGTAGATATAAAAAGATTATTATATTCTTTTTTTTCTTTAACCCTGTCTAAGAAAAACTCTATAGCATTAGTATCCTTTTCTAATACTATATTAACATTTTTTCCTAACTTCTTCACTACTGAAGCTAAACCAAAGGATGCTCCAAAACAATCCATGTCAGGATTTCTATGTCCCATTATATAAACTGTACTGCTTTCATAAACAAGTTCTTTTAAAACATGTGCAACAACCCTTGCTCTAACTCTTGTTCTTTTTTCAAGCTCTTTAGCATTTCCACCAAAGAACTCAATATTTTTTCCCGATTTAATAACTGCTTGGTCTCCACCTCTACCTAAAGCTAATTCCTTAGCTTTTGTAGCATCTTCTTGATTTTCAGAAGGAGTTTCTCCCCCTCTTCCAACACCTATACTTAAAGTTACCTCAATTTCATTTCCTAAGTTAATTTCTCTTATAGTATCTAGTATATCAAACTTTTTTGAAATTTCCTTAACAATAATTGAGTCATCTACAGATAGGATATATTTGCTATTATCATATTTTTTTATCATAGCATTTAAAGAATTCCCATAATTTTTTATTGTTCTCTCTATCTCAGCTATAAGTAATGGCTTTTTATCATCATCTATGGTTTTTAAAACCTCACTAAAATTATCTACTTCTAAAAGCATAACACTTTCTTTTGTAGCCTTCTTTAAATAAGTTACATCATTAAAAAATACTAAAAAGCATTCTCCATCTGACACCTCTAGTTTTAATGATTCACTATAGACCTCATAAATATTATTTTTTATCTTTATATTTTGAGAATTTTCTTTACCAGTTCTAATTATTTTATCTAAGGCAATACCTTTTATAACAGATACTAAATTATTTTCTAATAGTTCTTCATTATTTATAAGTTTACTAAATTTATGATTGTACCATATAATCTCTCCTGTAGAATTTAATATGGTAAGTGGAAAAATTAAATTAAAAATATTATCCTTAATTTTTGTATCTATATTTTCATATAACTTATCTATTTTTTCTTCTTCATTTTTTTCTTCTCTTAAAAAATTAGATATTTTATATATTAAATATGTCATATAAGCTAAAGACAATATTAAAGATATTATTTTTAAATTTAAATTCCAAAATAACAAGCACAATAAAATTACAAGCGCAAAGTAAGCTAAAAATTTATTATAATCTTTTAATATTGATTTCATTTTAACAGCCCCTTACTAAATATAAATATTAGTTATTTGCTTCTCTTTTTTATTTTCTCCTTAATATAACTTCCTAAACTATTTGGGTCTACTCCTCTTATATCAAGTAAAACATCTAAAAGACCTAGTATTCCTAATAATTGAGAAATAGACATAACTGCTAATATACTAATAAAAACCACAAAAAAGTTTGAAAACTTATATTTATATTTTAAAAGGTATGAAATTACAGCCAAGCCTTGAATTACTAACATGAAAAATAATATATTCAAGCTAAGCATATAAATACCTTTATTAATCGCAACCCCTTTAGTTACTAAGAATACAAGAATAATATTTAATAATACAATTAAGGCAATTAATATTGGATTAAAAAACCACTTTGAAAAAGGTGGTAAACTATTTAATTTAAAGCCTAATCTATTAATAATGTATTTTCCTACAATGTAAACTAAAAATGTTCTAATGATTATAGAAATCCCTAAGACTATAGGCATCATACTTATTATAAAATTTGCATCAACAGATTTCATAAGTTCTAACATTTGAGTATTAGCTTGGGCATTTCCCATCATTTGTTGAGTTAAGTTTGCTGTTTCATTAAACATTTCTACCATTTCATTCACATAATCTTGAAAACTAATTCCTGTAAGTGAAGAAAATAATAATGCTAATTCTATAAAGATTCCAACTGTATTAGCAATCAATAAACTTACAAAGGATTTTACTCCTGAAAACTTCTTCTTTACACATATTCCTAAAACTAATCCTGTAATACCATTTAATAAAGCTATTTGAATTCCATATAAAACTCCCATAAAAAGCCCAACTAAAATTCCACTAATAATAATATTACAAAGAGAAATTTTAAAACTATACTTTACATATAGTATAGCTATAGGAATTGGAATTACAAAGTTTATTATACTTCCTACTACAGGCAAAGTTGAAAGCATCATAAATATAACAGTTAAAGCAACCATAACACCTGCTTGAACTATAGGTTTACTATTAAATTTTTCTTCCATATGTTCCTCCAAAATAAACTATCTTCTTTCTTTTAAATGATTAAATAACTTAGTTAAGTTACCTCCTTGCTTTTCTAAACTATCTTCTTCAACTATCCCAATTTTTAAACTTTTTTTAATTGTTTCATCCACTTCTATGGCAGAATGACCTAACTTATCTGCTAAAATGTATAGTAAAATAATCAAAGATGCTATACAGTTTACTATGGCATCTTTAGCCACATTACTACCCCTAGTTAAAAGTGTAAATAGCTCTCCTAAAATACAGATAATTTGCGCTTTTATCTCTTCAATAATCTTTATATCCCCCATGATATTAAAATTATCTTTTTTCATATTACCCTCCCAATTTATACCCTTTTATTGTATATATTTATTTTATTTATTTTTTTAATCTTATGCAATAAATGAGAACTAAATTAAAATATAAGCTAAAATCTTAAAAAATTTATACTTATACCTTAGTTATATGTTTTATTAAGTATACCTTTAATACAATAAGTGTACAAATAAATTTTATTTAATCATAATATAATTAAATAAATATATAATAAAAAAAACCCCTGAAAATATCAGGGGTTTGCAACCATTACTCAGTTGTGAATGGTAATAATGCGATATTTCTTGATCTCTTGATAGCATCTGTTAATTGTCTTTGATGCTTAGCACAAGTTCCAGAAATTCTTCTTGGTAATATTTTACCTCTTTCTGTGATGTATTTCTTTAATTTAGCTACATCTTTGTAATCTATTGATTCAGCTTTATCAACACAGAATATGCAAACTTTTTTTCTTGCTCTTCTGAATTTTCCGCCTCTTTTTACGTTACTCATCACGATTTCCCTCCTTACCTAAATTATGAATTAGAATGGAATGTCTCCATCATCAATTGGTGTCATATCATCATTACTATTGAATGATGAATCACTAAATGAATTGTCTGGCATACCGAAAGAACCACCGAAATCATTTCCTGAACCAAAACCAGAGTTACCTCTTGCTCCGCCATTTCCTGAATCGATAAAGTCAAAACTTTCAACAACTACATCAGTAGTGTATCTTCTAGTTCCATCTTGAGCTTGATAACTTCCAGTTCTTATATTACCTGAAACAGCCAATTGTCTGCCTTTAGTAATATATTGAGCTATTGTTTCACCAGTTTTTCCAAAAGCTATGCAACTGATAAAATCAGCTTCATCTTTTTTGAATTGTCTATTTACAGCTAATGTAAATCTTGCAACTGCTGTACCGCTTCCTGCTGCAAATCTAAGCTCTGGATCTTTAGTAAGTCTACCAATTAAAACTACTTTATTCATTTACGACCACCTCTTATTGCTCTTCTTTAACGATGATGTGTCTGATTATTCCGTCAGTTATTCCAAATACTCTGTCTAACTCTTTTGGTAATTCTGGGTTAGCAGTGAAGTTGATTAAAGTATAGTAACCTTCGTTAACTTTAGCGATTTCGTAAGCTAATTTTCTCTTACCCCAGAAATCAACATTGTCAACTGTACCATTTCCGTTTTCTATAACACCCTTGAATTTTTCGATTAAAGCTTTAACAGCTTCCTCGTCTAATGATGGGTGAGCTACGAATATAGTTTCATATTTTCTCATCATTTACACCTCCTCCCTCTGGACTACGGCTATGCTCTAGCATAGCAGGGATTACAATTAAATATTCTAACATTAAAAGATGGTTATTGCAACCCTATTTATAAAGGTAAATTTAACTTTTATAAATTTAATTTTTAAAAAAATAATTACATAATTTCTTCTTCTGGTGCCATTGATTTTATAATCTTTTTCACACCTTTTTGAAATTTACTTCTTGGAAGCATAACAATTCTTAAACAGCCTAAACATTTTATTTTAATATCAGCACCAACTCTTATTATTTCCCATGAATCACTACCACAAGGATGAGTCTTTCTCATTTTAACTATATCACCAACATAAAATTTATTTATCAAATTAAATAACCTCCTATATAAAATATAAATTTAATTTATTATTATATCTTTTATATATTTCTTTTTATCTAAAGCAATCTTAATTTTATTTCTTATTTCTAATTCAATCTCTAAACGTTTCATTGATTTAACTTTTCCACTAATTTTAAGATTAACATTAGAACTTGTTATGTCTGTAATTCCCCAAACCTTTAAAGGTTCTGTTACATCTTCATTTTCTTTACTGTATAAATCACAGACAGAATTTATGGTATCTATTACCTTACTTACATCTTCATTATAGGAAATTCCAATACTAATTTGAACCCTAATATCTCCCCTACAATGATTAGTAACCATTCTTATCATTCCATTTGGTATTATATGTAGTGAACCATCATAATCTCTAATTTCCGTACTTCTAAGGCCTATAACTTCAACTACTCCACTTACTCCTTCAATGGTTACAAAATCTCCAACATTATATTGATTATCAAATAATATAAAAATACCATTTATAACATCTTTGACAAAACTTTGAGCTCCTAAACCTACAGCAACACCACCTATGGATGCAAAGGCCCAAGATACATTTCCAAATATAATAGATAATATTGTAGTTATACCTATAAAATAAACTGAATACATTAAAATACTCTTTAAAAGCGAGCCTAAGGTATTTGCCTTTCTAGTATCTAAAGAAAACTTAAAGTTTGTTTCTATTTGTTTTTTTACAGCTTTATCTATCAATTTACTTCCCACTTTAATTATTAAAGCCATAAAAATTAATATTACACATATTGTTATAAATTTTTTTAATAAAAAATCAATTGTAGATAAAGATATTTTTATTTTACCAAACTTAATCTGGTCAAAGTCAAAATTAATTCCTAGCAGACTATCTAATAACATTAATCCACTCCCTATGATTTAAAAGCCTATTTATATACTTCAAATCCATTTTTTGTTATTGAATATATGTTTTTAAATTTAATATCTAAGCTTTCAATTTTTTCTATTTGGTCTTTATTAAAAGCTGCACTTATACCACAACTCTTAGTTATATATGTAGGCGTTGGCATAATTATAAAAGTTATATTATTCTCTTTTAATATTCTCTCACCTTCCATCGCCTCATGAGTATTATTAAACACCATAATAAAGTCCTTCATTATTTTTCCCTCCTAAAAGTCAATCATAATAATATTATACATATAAGTATATATTATAAAAGTTAACACTTTCAAAATAAGGGTGAAAGCTTTTCTATTTTGAACTATAATATAAATATGTAAATTTATAAAAACAACTGTTAAAGGAGTTTTGGTATGTCTTTTTTCTATTTAAAGGCGATTTTATCTGGACTTGTAACTGGACTTGTAGTTTCCATTCCATTAGGTCCTGCAGCAATAGAAGCTGCAACACAATCTCTAGATAAAGGATTTAAAAATGGCTTTGAAGTTTCCTTAGGAGCCATTGCCGCCGATTATTTGTACATATTATTAATAAACTTCGGAGTAGCCCAATTATTAAATTTAAATAAGTATGTAGAATGTGCCTTTTGGATTATTTCAGGCTTAGTACTTATACTAATCAACATATTATTTAAATCTTCTAAAAAAAGTTTAGATGAAAAATGTGTTGAAACCATAGGAAAACATAAAACTGGTAATGGTTTTATAAATGGCTTTTTAATGACCTTTGTAAACCCTATGACCTTATCAGTTTGGATGGCAGTAAGTGCTGGTATAATGAGCATTTGGAAACTATCTGGTAAGCACTTCTTTTTTGTTGCCATAATATCTATGTTTATAACTACTTTAGCTTGGTTTATATTTTTAAATTTTATGGCTGCTAAGGGCGGAAGTTTAGTAAAAAAAGAAATTACAGGTAAAGCTGATAAAAGTGTTAAATTCTTAATGATTTTACTTGGTTTAGGCTTTACAATATACGGAATAATTAAAATTTTCATGTGAGGTTTTTCTTATGGATAAAATATATTTTGATAATGCAGCAACAACTTTTCCTAAACCTAAAAATGTAATAAAAGCTATGATGAATTACATGAGTTTTGAAGGTGGAAGTGCAAATAGAGGTTCTTCTTCCTCCTCTCTACAAAGTAGCAGAATAGTTTATAACTGTCGCTATGAATTAGCTAATTTTTTTAATTTTCCTAAAAGTGAAAATGTTATTTTTACAAGTAATATTACAATGGCTTTAAATATGTTACTTTTAGGAATAATTAAACCTAACTGGCATATAATTACTACATCTATGGAACATAATTCTGTCTTAAGACCTTTATCAAAAATCACTAAAGAACTTCCTAATGTAGAACTAGATATAATTGAATGCGATTCTAAAGGTCTAGTATCTATAAAAAAAATTAAAGAAAAAATTAAAGAAAACACAAAGCTTATAATATTATCTCATGCTTCTAATTTAGTTGGAACAATTCAACCTATAAAAGAAATTGGTCATATTTGCAAAGAGAATAATATTTTCTTTATATTAGATTCTGCTCAAACAGCTGGTGTTATTCCAATTAATATGACAGATTTTAATATAAATGCTTTAGCCTTTACAGGACATAAATCACTTTTAGGTCCTCAAGGAATAGGTGGTTTTATAATAGATGATAAACTAAATTCTATCTGCAAAAACATTTTTTCTGGTGGTACTGGAAGTAATTCCTCTTTAGTTGAACAACCTCAAGATTTACCTGATAAATTTGAATATGGAACTTTAAATACTCCTGGTATTATAGGTCTTTATGAAGGTATAAAATTTATAAAAAAAGAGGGAATAGAAAATATAAGGTTAAAAGAAGATGAGCTTTGCCAAAAAGCTATGGATTTACTTAGTGAAATTCCTGAAATTAAGATTTATGGTCCTATGGATGCAAAAATGAAAACTTCAACAATTTCTTTCAATATTGAAGGCATGGACCCTGAGTTTGTAGGATTTTTATTAGATAGTGAATTTAATATAAGTTGTAGAACAGGACTCCATTGTACTCCTCTTGCACATAAAACAGTAGGTTCTTACCCTAGGGGAAGTATAAGAATAAGTTTAGGGTATTTTAACACCTTAGAAGAAGTGTATAGATTTGTTGAAGTTATAAAAGAAATAATTTCTAGGAGGTAGTCACTTCTAACTCATGAAAAATTTAATAATCGAAGGTAAAAAAATAAGTGTGTTTTTTCTTTTATACACACTTATATTTTTTATCTTTTTTAAAACTTTAAAATTTACTCTTCCTTTTATATTAGCTTTTATTTTTGCCTTAATACTAAAAATTCCAACAACTTACTTATTTAAAAAGCTAAAAATAAACATAGTATTAAGTTCTCTAATAATTAATTTTATATTTTTTTCTTTAATCTTATTATCTTTAATATTATTTATTATTTGCTTAATATATGAATCTTCTTCCTTAACTAACAATATTCAAGAATTTATCTCTAATAACTCTAAGGAAATACAAAATCAATTTAATACTTTTCAATTTTATATTCAAAGATTTTTTTCTAATTCAGAAACTTTAAATTTATTAAAGGAAATTTTAACTTCTTCCTTTAAAGAACTTACAAAGATTTTTATTTCTTTTAGCACCTTAATAATTCAACAAATTTTTTTATTCGTAAGTTATCTTCCATATACTATTATGGTAATTATATTTACAATACTATCTACCTATTTTTTAACTAAAGAACTAGTTACCTTTAAATTTAGAGAGCTAATATATGAATATTTTAGTATAAAAAAAAGCGAAAAAATATTCTTACTAATTGTTGAAATAAAAAAAATGTTTTTAAATTACTGTTTATCATATTTAATTTTAATTTTAATATCATTTTTTATAAGCTTTATAAGCTTTTCTATTTTAGGTATTAAATATTCTCTTTTATTAAGTTTTTTGGCAGCTTTATTAGATTTAGTTCCTGTTTTAGGAATGCCTCTTATATATTTTCCACTTATATTTATATACTATATTAATGGAAATATTTTAACTTCTCTTTTTTTATTATTAATTTATATTTTTATATTTTTATTTAGACAATTTTTAGAACCTAAGTTAATGTCATCAACCTTAGGAATACATCCATTAATAATGTTAATATGTATATTTATAGGTATAGAAACTATGGGCTTTTTAGGAGTTTTATTTTTAATATTTTTAGTGCTTTTTTTTAAAATTCTAAGAAAAGTTAATATTTTATAGTATATACTTAATTTTAATGGTAATAATTTCTAATAAGGAAGGTGATATAATGTGTGCAGATTTTTGTGTAAATTCTTTAGATTCAAAAGCAGCCTTTAAAATTAGAGATTATCTTTGTGAAGAATTATCTGAAATAATAAAATCTAATAGACCAATAATTTTTCTTTGTATAGGTTCTGATAGGTCTACAGGAGACTCCTTAGGTCCCTTAGTAGGAGATAAAATTAAATTTTTATGTAAAGACAATATATTTGTATATGGCACTTTAGAAAATACTGTACATGCAGGTAATTTAAAAGAAACAATAAAATTCATAAAATCAAAACATAAAAAACCCTTTATTATATCAATAGATGCATCTTTAGGGTCAGTTGACTCTGTTGGAAATGTAATTATAGAAAGAAAGCCTCTTAAACCTGGTAAAGCACTTAATAAAGATTTGCCTGAAATAGGAGATTTAAGAATATTAGGCTTTGTAAATATCACAGGTTCTCTAGATTTTATGATTTTACAAAATACTAGATTATATACTGTAATGCTACTTGCAAAAACAATATCTAGCGGAATTCATCATTGTGTATTAAAATCTAAAGGTTTTAAAAATAATTTATTAGATACTACTTTAAAAAATATTCTTTAAATCAATAAAAATGTTTCACGTGAAACATAAAAATAGGATATATTAAATAAGAAAATCTTATCTAATATATCCTATTTAAATTTTATTTATTCATTGCAGCATTTAACACATGTAATTCCTCTTCAGATAAATCATATCTAGATATTCCTTTATCTATTGGCTTAGCATATGTTGTACTATAATCTCTTCCATAAATTCCTGTTAAGATTACTCCGTTATTTTCTCCATCTAATAATGCAACTGAAAAGCTTAAATCACTACCTACATCTTCAAAGGCTTTATATCTTATAACAGATACTTTTTGAGTACATTTTTCAACTTTTTCTCTTAAAACTTTGTTTGTTTTTAAAGTTTCTTCTGAATTTTTTTCTACCTCTTCTACTTTATCAAAATAAGATTTAATAAGCTCTTCTAAATTTTTATTATTAACTCCCCTCATAAGTTTTCTAAATTTATTTTCAACTTTACTTAAACTTCTAAAAGCTACTATTAACATTATAAATTGAATTAATACTAATACTATTAATCCTATTGTAATATAAGTTGAATATTCTGTAAGTATATTTAGTATATTTTCCATGTGATTTATCATCCCTTCATATTTTTAAAATGTTTCACGTGAAACATTTTAAAGATTTATAATATCTAGTATTCTTTGTAAATCTTCTTCTGAATAGTACTCAATCTCTATTTTACCTTTATTTTTATTAGAATTTAAGTTAACCTTAGTTCCAAAATGCTCTTGAAGTCTATCTCTTACATCTTTATAGTAAGGATTTAAAGGCTTTCTTCTTTTTGATGCATTTTCTTCAGCTACATTATTTATTAATTTTTTAACTAATTTTTCTGTTTCTCTAACAGATAAAGAATTATCTATTATTTTCTGTGACATTTTATATTGTTCTTCATTATCTAAAGATAATAAAGCTCTTCCATGTCCTTCAGAAATTACACCTTCTATAATATACTCTTTAACTCTATCATCTAATTTTAATAATCTCATAGTATTAGTTATAGAGGCTCTTGATTTACCCATAGTCTTTGAAAGTGATTCTTGAGTTAAAGAAAACTCTTTTAATAATCTTTCATAAGCTAAAGCTTCTTCTATAGGATTTAAATCTTCTCTTTGAATGTTTTCTATTAAAGAAACTTGTAATAACTTTTCATTTGAAATATTCATTATAACAGAAGGAACTTCTTTTAAATTAGCTATTTTTGCTGCTCTAAATCTTCTTTCTCCTGCAATAATAGAATATCCAACTTCTTCTTTCTTTAATATTAAAGGTTGTATTATTCCATGTTCTTTTACAGATTCAGCTAACTCATTTAACTTATCATTATCAAAAAACTTTCTAGGTTGTTTACTATTAGCCTTAATATCTTTAAGGTCTATATTTATTATTCCATTATCTTTTATTTTATCTTCTTTAATATTATCTTCGGGAATTAATGCCCCTAAGCCTTTCCCTAAGCCAAATTTTTTAGCCATCTATATTCACTCCCTGTCTTTTTAGGAATTCCTCAGTTAAATTTTCATATGATTTAGCACCTCTACACTTTTCATCATAAAGGCATATTGGTAGTCCAAAACTAGGTGCTTCTGCTAATCTAACATTTCTAGGAATAGTTGTTTCATACAACCTATCTTTAAAATATTCTTTAACTTCCTTATAAACCTCTGTACTTAAGTTTGTTCTAGAATCATACATGGTCATAACTACACCTTCTATATCTAAGTCCTTATTCAAAGACTTTTTAACTAAATTTATTGTATTTATTAATTGTCCAACTCCTTCTAAAGCATAATATTCTGCTTGTATAGGTATTAAAACACTATGAGAGGCAACTAAAGCATTAATTGTTAAAACACCTAGAGATGGAGGACAGTCAATAAATATAAAATCAAATTTATCCTTAATTTTATCTATTGCATTTTTAAGTATATGCTCTCTATCTTTTCTATCTATAATTTCTACCTCTGCACCAGCTAGTTCCATTCTTGCTGGAACAACATAAAGATTATCAACTAATTCACATTTTTTTATTATGTTTTCAATATTTTCTCCTTCTGTTAGCAACTCATATATAGACTTGTCTAATTTTCTTTTATCTATACCTAAGCCACTTGTAGTGTTTCCTTGAGGGTCTATATCTATAGCTAAAACTTTAAATCCCTGCATAGCTAAGTATGAACATAAATTTATATTTGTTGTTGTTTTTCCAACTCCACCTTTTTGATTAAAAACACAAATTGTTTTCATTAAAATCATCCAAGAATAACATATTCTTGAACATTCACCTCCCTTCTAATACATCTATTTTATTATATATTTTTACATTACATAATAAAAGATGATATTTGTTATTTATCCTTAAAAAAATGAAAAAAATAGAAATGTTTCACGTGAAACATTTCTATTTTTATATTAATAAACATCATATTTATTTTAATGGTTTTTTTGTTACATTTCCTGCTTTTCTAGGGTAAGTCTTAGGAGTACTTTTTATTTTATCTATTATAACTAAATTGTGATTTAAATCCGTACCTTCAATCTCTACTTCAGTTATCCCTTTAAGTTTACCACCTAAGGTTCCAATTGCATTTTTAGCTTCATTTAATTCTTCAGTTATATTAGGTCCTTTTAATGCTATAAAATTTCCATTAACCTTTACATAAGGAATACAAAATTCACTTAAAACACACATATTTGCAACAGCTCTTGATGTTGCAATATCAAAACTTTCTCTTAACTCTTTTTTTCTTGCTCCATCCTCTGCTCTAGAATGTATAGTTTCAACATTTTTTAAACCTAATTTATTTATAACTTCATTTAAAAAATTTATTCTTTTATTTAAAGAATCTAATAAGGTAACTTCAACTTCTTCTCTCATAATAGCTATAGGTAATCCTGGAAATCCAGCACCTGTTCCAACATCTATTACAGTTTTAGCATTTTTAAATTCTTCAGCTTTAAAGGCTTTTATACAATCTATAAAATGCTTCTTTATAATTTCTTCCTCCTCAGTTATAGCAGTTAAGTTTATTTTTTCATTCCATTCTTTTAATAAATCTTTATATAGCATAAATTTTTCATATTTATCTTCATTAAATTCCATATTTACACTATCACATGCTTTTTTCATTAAATCAAAATATTGCATTTTTAATCCTCCAAATTTAAGATTATGAAAAAGTATATTATAAATTTTATTTTCTACTAAAAAACTAAAGTTATCCACAGGTGGATAACTTTTTAAAAGTGTTAAAACAGCACCTTTTTAAGTTTTTTCACAATACTTATCCACAGGTGCTGTTGAAAACTTCTTAATAACTTTTTTACTTACTTATTATTCTTTTCAGTTTTTCTATAATGCTCTAAGAATATTAAAAGAACTGATATATCCGCTGGGGATACCCCTGATATTCTTGATGCTTGACCTATGTTTAAAGGTCTTATTTTATTTAGCTTTTGTATTGCCTCTATTCTTAAACTATTTACATCATTATAATCTAAATCTTCAGGAAGAACTTTTTTCTCAAACTTTTTAAATTGAGCTACTTGTTCTAATTGAGTTTGAATATATCCTTCATATCTAGCTATTATGTTTATTTGCTCTCCAATATCTTTTGGTAAATCAGGTCTTTCTGGGTCTAAACACGCTAATGAAAAATAATCTAACTCTGGTCTTTTTATAAGTTCATACATCTTTATTGGCTTTTTAAGTTCTGTTGAACCTAACTCAACTATCTTCTCATTATTTTCAGCTTTATTAGTTATTTGAAGTTCTTTAAGTCTTTCAAGTTCTTTTTCTAAATTATGTTTTCTTTCTTTAAACTTCTTCCATCTTTCTTCAGTAACTAAGCCTACTTTATGACCTATTTCAGTTAATCTAAAGTCAGCATTATCCTGTCTTAATAATAATCTATACTCTGCTCTTGATGTCATCATTCTATAAGGTTCATTAGTTCCCTTAGTTATTAAGTCATCAATTAAAACTCCTACATATCCATCTGACCTTGTTAAAATCATTGGCTCTTTACCTTGAACTTTTAAAGCTGCATTTATACCTGCCACTATTCCTTGAGCACCAGCCTCTTCATAGCCTGAGCTACCATTTATTTGACCTGCACTAAAGAATCCATCAATATTTTTAAATTCTAATGAAGCCTTTAATTGTGTTGGGTCTATACAATCATATTCAATTGCATAAGCAGTTCTCATAATTTCAGCATTCTCAAGTCCTGGAACTGTTTTTAACATTTTAACTTGAACATCTTCTGGAAGAGATGAAGACATTCCTCCAACATACATTTCTTCTGTATCATCACCTTCTGGCTCTATAAAGATTTGATGTCTATCTTTATCTTGGAATCTCATTACTTTATCCTCTATTGAAGGGCAGTATCTTGGTCCAACACCTTTTATGCTACCATTATACATTGGTGATCTATGTATATTTTCTTGAATTACCTTATGTGTTTCCTCATTGGTGTAAGTTAACCAACATGAAACTTGCTCTCTATATATGTCTCCACTTATAAAAGAAAATGGTATTATTTCTTCATCTCCTGGTTGCTCTATCATTTTAGAGAAATCCACACTTCTTTTATTTACTCTAGCTGGAGTACCAGTTTTAAATCTTCTAAGGTCAATTCCTAAATCTATTAATGATTTTGAAAGTTCAGTAGCATTACTAAGTCCATTTGGCCCTTGGCTATAGCTAACATCTCCAATTATTATTCTACTTTGTAAGTATGTTCCACTTGTCATTATAACGGCTTTACACTCAAAAAAACCACCATTTTTAGTTAACACACCTTTAACTTTTCCCTCTTCAACTTCAACAGCTACTACTTCTAACTGTCTTAAATAAAGATTTTCTTGTGTTTCTAAAACTCTTTTCATTCTTTCTTGATATTTTTTCTTATCAGCTTGTGCTCTTAAAGAGTGTACAGCAGGTCCTTTAGAGGTATTTAACATCTTAGACTGGATGAAGGTATGGTCTATATTAACACCCATTTCTCCACCTAAAGCATCTATTTCTCTAACTAGATGTCCCTTAGCAGTTCCACCAATATTAGGATTACATGGCATCATAGCAACAGAATCTAATGTTAATGTGCAAACTAAAGTTTTACATCCCATTCTAGCTGCAGCTAATCCTGCTTCACAACCTGCATGACCAGCACCTATAACAACTATATCATAACTTCCTGCATCATATCTCATATTTAATCATTCTCCTATTTTCCACAACAAAACTCTGCAAATATTTTGTTTACTAAATCTTCTTCTAATTCAGCTCCTGTTATTTCTCCTAATGCTCTTAAGGCAGAAGTAACATAAATTGAAACTAAATCTAAGAATTCATTGTTATTAAGTCCTTTTAATGCCCCTTCTAAATTTTCAGAAGCTCTATATAAAGCTTCTTTGTGTCTTGTATTAGTTACCATAACACTTTCTGCATCAATTGAACCATTAAAAAATAATTCTTTTATTTTATCTTTTAAATCATCTATACCAAAACCAGTTTTTGCAGATAACTCGATTTTATTTTCTAAGTTATCCACAATATCTGAGGATAACTTTCTATCTAAATCAACTTTATTTAAAAGTACTATGTATTTTCTATCTTTAATATAATCGATAATTTCTTTATCCTCATCATCTAGTTCTCTACTTGTGTCTAGCATAAGTATAACTAAATCAGCTTCATTTATCTTTTCCTTAGACTTTTCAACACCTATTTTTTCTACAACATCCTCTGTTTCTCTTATTCCCGCTGTATCTACTAATCTAACAGGTATTCCATCTAAGTTTATATATTCTTCTATTACATCTCTTGTAGTACCAGCTATATCAGTTACTATAGCTCTCTTTTCATTTAATAAAGCATTTAAAAGAGATGACTTTCCAACATTAGGTTTTCCAACTATAACCATGCTCAATCCATCTCTAATAAGTTTCCCTTCATCTGCTGTATCAATTAAATGGTCAACTTTATCTTTAAGAGTTATAACATCCTCTTTAACTTTAACTGGTATAGTTTCATCTGGTTCCTCATCATCTTCTGTAAAATCAACAGCATATTCTATTAAAGCTAGTATATCTAAAGCTTCTTTTCTAAGATTGTTTATTTCATTAGAAAGTCTTCCTTGACTTTGAGTCATAGCTGACTTCATTGAAAGCTCAGTTTTTGCAGTTATTATATCCATAACAGCTTCTGCTTGGCTTAAATCTATTCTACCATTTAAAAAGGCTCTTTTTGTAAATTCACCAGGCTCTGCAAGTCTTGCTCCTGCTTTTATTACATTTTGTAATACCTTATTAGTAGCTACTATACCACCATGACAGTTTATCTCTACTGTATCTTCAGCAGTAAAACTTCTAGGCCCCTTCATAAAGCTCACTATAACTTCATCTATAACTTCATTATTTTCATCTATCATATGACCATATCTCATTGTATATGGTTTTATGTCTAATAAATCTTTTCCATTTATTCCTCTGAATATTTTATTTACAATCTCAAGAGCTTTATTTCCTGATACTCTAATTATAGCTATTCCACCTTCTCCTAATGCTGTAGCTATAGCAGCAATAGTATCGAATTCTTTCATAAGCTCCTCCTTATATAATTATATTCTCAAATTTGAACTAATATTGATTTTACCCAACAAAGCAAAATAAGTCAAAATTTTAAGTCATATTATTTATGGGAAAAAAATATGTTTTTTCTAATTTATTAAATAGCTTACTTACTTAAAAATACTACCCAATTAATTAAATACTATAACAAATAAAAAAATAAGATAAATTTTAAACAAATTCACCTTATTAAAATTAAAATCATTAAGTTTTCTACAGGTAAGAAAAAATTATCCACAAACAATTAACTATTTATGTGGATAAAAAAAAGGAAAGTTTAAAACTTTCCTTTTAATTCTTTATATCTACTACAACCCTTCTGTAAGGTTCTTCACCTTCACTAAAGGTCTTTACAAATTCATTATTTTGTAATTCTGAATGAATAACCCTTCTCTCATAAGGATTCATAGGTTCAAGTTTTATAACTTTTCCTGATTTTTTAACCTTGTAAGCAATCTTATTAGCTAATCTTCTAAGAGTTTCTTCTCTCTTTTGTCTATAATTTTCAGTATCTAAAACAACTCTTTTGTATTTATCCTCTTTAGATTTATTTACTACTAAACTTGTTAAATACTGAAGAGAATCTAGAGTTTCTCCTCTATAGCCTATAATTGCTCCCATTTTAGGTCCTGTAAGATTTATTCTTACTAAATCCTTACTTTCTTCAATAGTAATTTCAGCTTGTATATTCATGTTATCTAAGATATCTCTTAAAAACTTTTTAGCCTCTAAGATTCTGTCTCTTTTTAATTTAACTGATATTTTAGCTTGCTTTGTACCAATTAAATTAAAGAATCCTTTACTACCTTCCTCTATAACTGTAACCTCTACTTTATCTTCTGTAGTGTTTAACTGCTTTAAAGCATTTTTTAATGCATCCTCAACAGTTTTTCCAGTAATCTCAATTATATTCATACCCTTATCACCACCTTAGAAAAGTAAAACAAATTTTTCTACTTTACATCTTTAGATTGTTCTTTCTCTCTAGCTCTTCTCTTATTAGGTAAAACAACTAAGAAATATGATTGAACCATTTGAATTAAGTTACCTATTATCCAATATAATACAAGCATTGATGGGAATTGTATTGACATTACACCCATCATACCAGCCATTACTATATTCATAGTATTCATATTTAATCCGCCAGGTGCTGCGCCACCAGATTGAGACTGAGTAGATCTTGTCATTATGAAAGATGATAAAAATGTTGTTGCAGCTGATAATATAGGTAATATAAATGTCTTATCAGGAGCCCATAAATCTCCCATCCATAAGAAAGATACTCCTTTTAACTCTCCTAATCCAGTAAACACATAGTATAATGCAAATAATATTGGCATTTGAATTACTAAAGGTAAGCATCCACTCATAGGGTTTATATTATTTTCCTTGTAAAGCTTCATAACCTCTTGTTGAGCCTTTTCAGGATTATTTTTGTATTTCTTCTGAAGCTTAGCTATTTCAGGTTGCATCTCTTGCATCTTTTGTTGAGATCTAGTTTGCTTTATATTTAGTGGTAATAATATTAATCTTACTAATAAAGTTAATAAGAAAATTGTTATTACATATCCAGCTCCTACACCAAAAAAATCTAGTGAGGAAACAAAGCCGTGGATAGCTTGAAATATCATTGTGAATAAATTAGTTAGCGGCTTTAAAATTGTCTGCAATACATTACCCTCCTATATTTAACTGTATATATTTATTTTACAGGGTCATATCCACCTTTACAAAATGGATTACACCTTAATATTCTTCCAATACTCATAAGTCCTCCTTTAAAAGCACCGTACTTTTGTATAGCCTCTAACGCATATTGAGAACACGTTGGATAAAATCTACAACAAGGCCTTTTTAAAGGCGAAATATATTTTCTATAGAATTTAATCATTACTATGAACAATTTTTTCATTCTCTCGTAGACCTGCCTTTTTTATTAAATTATTCATGGCTTTCCCTACTTGCTTAAAATCCTTACCGTTTATAGCAACTCTAGCAATAAACACAAAGTCATAGCCTTTTTTAAGTTCACTAGAATTATTTCTGTAATTCTCAAGTATAAGTCTTTTAACTCTACTTCTAACTACACTTTTTCCAACCTTTTTACTAACTGAAACGCCTATTTTATTGAAACGTTCTCCATCTTTTGTAACATTCTTCCTATTAGGATAAACATAAAGAACTAGTAAGTCATTAGCATAAGATTTTCCTCTTCTATAAACTGTTCTAAACTCATTGTTCTTTCTTAAACTTAGTAACATTTAAAATTGCTCCCCTTTTTTCTGCTTTTTAGTGCAGAAAAAGGCCACAAAATGCGGCCCTTATGCTGTTAATCTTTTTCTACCTTTTTGTCTTCTTCTCTTTAAAACATTTCTTCCAGATTTAGTTTTCATTCTCTTTCTGAATCCATGCTCTTTACTTCTTTGTCTTTTTTTAGGTTGATATGTCATGAACATTTAAATACACCCCCTTCAACCAGTATTTTTATTCTAGTAAAAAGCTAAAAACTTTCTACTTACTCGCTAATTTAGGTTTTACTGTTTAATTATATCTTTCAAGTTGGCCTCTGTCAAGAAAATAACTTACTTAAAGATTTATTATCTCACCCTTATTTTACTTTTATAAAGTTTTAAATATTCATTTTATAAAGGAAAAATAATTACTCTTATTTTTATAAAAAATATTATGTTATCTTTAAATTCTATTCTTTTTAAATATTATACTTTCTAAGATATATTATTAATTTAAATTCTACTTTATAACTATAGTTATAAAGTTATCCACAAATTAACTCACAACTTGTTATTAATCTTCACTTTTAAAATACTTTTTTATTTATTTTATTAAAAACACATAAATTACTTTAATTAATTATTATTCTTTTACCTTACTTTTAAAATTAATCTATGAAAAAACTAATTAAATTTATATAATTTATGTAAAATTAATTTTACACAAAATAAGTTATCAACAGCTGTTAATTTTGTGGATAACTTATTGAACATCCCCTTATATTTATGTTATCATATTAATGCATTGTGAATAACTTTATATAATATAACAACTTATCCACACTTGTTAATAAGCCTGTTGATAACTTGTATATTATTTATATAAATCTATAAATATAATCTATAAAACCCTTGAAATACAAAGGTTTTATATAATCTTAGTTTTCAACAAGAACTGTTTATATTTCTTGTTGATAATTTTTTTTAGAGGTAATTTATCCACATTATCAACAGCCTGTTAATAACTTTATTCACATGATAAAAAAAATAATCTAATATGTTAATTATATGTGCATAACTAAAAGTAAAAGTAATTTTATGATTGGAGGATAGAAGATGGATGCCCAACTAAATAATCTCTGGGAACAAGCACTAAACATAATAAAGGGAGAAATATCTGAAATAAGCTTTAATACTTGGATTAAAAGCTGTACTCCTATATCTATTTCAGATAACCTTCTAAAACTCTCAGTGCCAAACGAATTCACTAAGGGAATTTTAGATACAAGATATAAAGATTTATTAATTCAAGCTCTAAAGATTGTAACATCTAGAAAATTTAAAATAGAATTTTATCTTGAATCTGATTTAGAAGAAGAAAAAGAAAATGAAGAAAAACAAAAAGAAGAAAAAAAAGACAACTCAAAAGATGCAGATGGTTCCATAGTAGTTAGCGACGAAATGTCTGCAACCTTAAATCCTAAATACACTTTTCAATCCTTTGTAATAGGTAATAGCAACAGATTTGCTCATGCAGCCTCTTTAGCTGTAGCTGAGTCACCTGCTAAAGCTTATAATCCCTTATTCATATACGGAGGAGTTGGACTTGGAAAAACACATTTAATGCATGCAATAGGACATTATATTCTTCAAGAAAATCCTAAAGCAAAAGTTGTTTATGTTTCTTCAGAAAAATTTACAAATGAACTTATAAATGCTATAAAAGATGACAAGAATGAAGAATTTAGAAATAAATATAGAAAAGTTGATGTTTTATTAATTGATGATATTCAATTCATAGCAGGTAAGGAGCGTACTCAAGAAGAGTTCTTCCATACATTTAATGCATTACATGAAGCAAATAAACAGATAATTCTTTCATCAGATAGACCTCCTAAAGAAATTCCAACTCTAGAAGATAGATTACGTTCTAGATTTGAATGGGGGTTAATAGCTGATATTCAACCACCAGATTTTGAAACAAGAATGGCTATATTAAAGAAAAAAGCTGATGTTGAAGGACTAAATGTTCCAAATGAAGTTATGGTTTATATAGCAACAAAAATAAAATCAAATATAAGAGAATTAGAAGGAGCACTTATAAGAATAATTGCTTATTCTTCTTTAACTAATAGAGAGGTAAGCGTTGATTTAGCCTCAGAAGCACTTAAAGATATTATATCTAATAAAGAAAGTGCACCTGTTACAGTAAAAACTATTCAAGAATCTGTAGCAAATTATTATAATCTAAGAGTAGAGGATTTAAAATCTCAAAGAAGAACTAGAAATATAGCCTATCCTCGTCAGATAGCTATGTATCTTAGCAGAAAACTTACAGATATGTCTTTACCTAAAATAGGCGAAGAATTTGGAGGAAGAGATCACACAACAGTAATACATGCTTATGAAAAAATATCTGAAAATTTAAAAACAGATGAAGGACTTCAAAGCATGATTAGTGATATAACTAAAAAGCTTACTCAAAAGTAATAAAAAAAGTACATAATAACTGTATATTATCTGTGGATAACCTGTGGATTATTATGTTTATTATTTTTCTTTCTATTTTTTGTTGTGGATAATTGTGCAAAGTAATCTACAGGTTATCCACAGGCAAAAAATCCTTATAACCATTGATATAAAAGGCTTATAAGAGTTTATCCACAAATCCACAGCTACTATTACTATTATTATTATATATATTATCTATTAATATATCTATTATATAAAAATTCACATTGTGTATAACTTTTGTGAATAAGTCCTAAAAGGAGGGTTTTTATTTTGATATTTACATGTGACAAAAATAAATTACAAGAATCTATAACTATAGCTCAAAAAGCTATAACAGGAAAAACAACTATGCCTATACTAGAAGGGTTATATATAGAAGCTTATGAAAATATAGTAACTATAATAGGTTCTGACAAAGATGTTAGTATAGAAACTAAATTTGAAGCTGATGTTATAGAACCAGGAAAGGTAGTAGTTGATGCAAAAATATTTGGGGAAATAATAAGAAAATTACCTAATGATAAAATTAAAATAGAAACTGTATCAGAAGAATCTATAAGAATAACTTGTCAAAAATCTGTTTTTGATTTATTACATATGAATGCAGAAGATTTTCCAAGTTTACCAAAGATAAATGAAAATATGATATTTTCAATAAGTCAAGGTATTCTTAAAAATATGATAAAGGGTACATCTTTTGCTATAGCACAAGATGAAACAAGACCTATACTTCAAGGTATATTATTTGAGATAAAGGACTCTAAATTAAATTTAGTAGCCTTAGATGGATATAGATTAGCAATAAGAACAGAGAATATAAATACTACAAATACAATAAATGCTGTTATACCAGGAAAAACTCTAAATGAAGTTGCTAAGATATTAGAGGATTCAGAAGAAATTGTAAATATAACTTTTACTCCAAATCACATATTATTTAATATGGGCGACACTAAAGTTATATCTAGATTATTAGAAGGAGAGTTCATAAAGTATGATGCACTTTTACCAAAAGAACATAAATTACAAATTGAAGTTGATAAACAAAGTCTTCAAAATGGTATAGAAAGAGCATCACTTATGGCTAAGGAAGGAAATAGTAACTTAGTTAAATTTGATATAAATGATGAAAATATAATAATCACATCTAATTCTCAATTAGGAAAAGTAAGAGAAGAGGTTACTATAAAGTTGCAAGGTGATGAAATACAAATTGCATTTAACTCAAAGTATTTATTAGACGTTTTAAAAAATATGGAAGAGGATAAAATAGAATTAAGAATGACAAGTAGTATATCACCATGTATCATAAGAAATAAAAATAATGATTTATGTGAGTATTTAGTTTTACCTGTTAGAATAGCAAGATAAATTTAATTTGCTTTTAAGAATATGAGCAGTTTAGTATTACTAAACTGCTCATAGATTATTTTATATTTGAAAGGAGAAACAATGTAAATTAAAATATACATTGTGTGTATAATTATGCAAGAAGTTAAAATTAATACTGAGTTTATAAAGTTAGATTCATTTTTAAAATGGTGTGGAGCAGTTAGCTTAGGTTCAGAAGCTAAAATGTTTATTATGGACGGAGAAGTTTTAGTAAATGGTGAGGTTTGTACTCAAAGAGGAAAAAAATTAAGAGTTGATGATACTGTAGAGTTCAATGGGGAAATTTATAAGTTAATTTAAAGATACATAGCCTAAAGAACATAAGAATATGGTATAATTAAATATAGGTGTTTTTATGTATATAAAAAGTTTGCAATTAATTAATTATAGAAATTATGAAAATTTATCAATTAAGCTTTGTCCTAATGTAAATGTCTTTATAGGTGATAATGCACAAGGCAAAACCAATGTAATAGAAGCTATATATTATTGTGGATTTGCTAAGTCACACAGAACTAATAGAGATAAAGAACTAATAGAGTGGAATAAGGACAGAGCTTTTATAAGGTTAGATGTTCATAAAGATAGATTAGATAAAATCATAGATGTGAATATTTTAAAAGACGGCAAGAAAGCTATTAGTATAAATTCAATAAAGATAAATAAAATTGGAGAATTAATTGGGACATTCAATGTTGTTATGTTCTCTCCTGAAGATTTAAAAATAGTAAAGGAATCTCCTGGAGTAAGAAGAAGATTTATTGATATGGAGCTTAGTCAATTAAATAAGAGATATTATCATAATTTAGTTCAGTATAACAAAGTCTTACATGAAAGAAATTTAGTCTTAAAAAATAAAGACATAAGTGAGGAAATGTTAGATATATATGATATACAATTAGCTCAATATGGGGAGAATATTATAAAGACTAGACTAAAATATATAAAACAGTTAAACAAATATTCTAAAGAAATTCATAAAGAGATAACTTCAGGGAAAGAAGATATTGAATTTAAATATATTTCCACTGTAAAAGATTTAGATAATATTAAAGATTCTATGATAAAACTATTAAGACAAAATAGAAAAAAGGATATAGATAAAAGAGCTACATCTATAGGTCCACATAGAGATGATTTTAATATATATTTAAATAATATAGATGCAAAAATTTATGGTTCACAAGGGCAACAAAGAACTAGTGTATTAACAATAAAGTTTGCATCTTTAAAAATAATAAAAGAAATAACTAATGAGTATCCTGTACTTTTATTAGATGATGTATTATCAGAATTAGATTTTAATAGAAAAAGATATGTTTTGACATCTATAAAAAATATACAAACGGTAATAACCTGCACAGGAATAGAAGATTTAACTAGTTATTTAGATGAAAACTCAAAGGTATTTAGAGTTATAAATGGACGTATTCAATGTTAAAGGAGGAGTATTTGTGTTTTTACACTTAGGAGAGAATGTAGTAGTTCCAGTTAAAGATGTCATAGGAATATTTGATATACAGACTGCTATGTATAGTTCAGATACTATACAATTCTTAAGAATGGCTGAAGAGGATGGATTTGTTGAAAGAATTACAAATGAAAAACCAAAGTCTTTTGTTATAGCTGAAATAGATAAAATGAGTAAGGTATATCTTTCGCCTATATCATCATCTACATTAACAAAGCGTACAGATATTAATTATAATCCTTAAATTTTTGAATTTAGATAAATTTGAGGTTATTACTAAAGATTTATTGTTGAAAGATTTTATAAAATAGGATTGCCACATTTATTTTGGGAAGGGTTTACCCATAGACTTTAAACAAAACTTTTAAGTAATATTTAAAGAAAATATTATAATTTAAGTATTTGCTAATAAGTTGTTTGAGATTATTCACGGAGACCCTATAAAAGGTAAATTGCTGCTATATAGGAGGAGTTATATGTTGGAGCAAAACAATCAAAATTATGATGCAAGTCAGATTCAGGTCTTAGAAGGACTAGAAGCTGTAAGAAAAAGACCAGGAATGTACATTGGTAGCACAAGTTCTAGAGGTCTTCATCATTTAGTTTACGAAATTGTTGATAACAGTATTGATGAAGCATTAGCTGGATACTGTAAAAATATAAAAGTATACATACACAAGGATAATTCAATTACTGTAGTTGACGACGGAAGAGGAATGCCTGTAGGAATACATCCAAAAATGGGAAAACCAACTGTAGAAGTTATAATGACAGTTTTACATGCTGGAGGTAAATTCGGTGGTGGCGGATACAAAGTATCTGGTGGATTACATGGAGTTGGTGCTTCTGTAGTTAATGCCCTTTCAGAATTATGCGAAGTAATTGTAACAAGAGACGGATATGTTTGGAAACAAGTGTACAAAAGAGGAGTAGTTTTAACTGGATTAGAAAAAGTAGGAGAAGCTGAGGGTAGCGGAACTAAGGTACACTTTAAACCAGACCATGAAATTTTTGAAGAAACTGAATTTGACTTTGAGATTTTATCACAAAGACTTAGAGAATTAGCTTTTTTAAATAAAGGAATAAATATAACTCTTATAGACGAAAGAGAAGATGTAATCAAAGAAGAAGTATATCACTATGAAGGTGGTATAAAATCTTTTGTAAGTTATTTAAATAGAAATAAAGAAGTTTTACATGAGGAGCCGATATATGTAGAAGGAATTAAGGATGGAATTTCTGTAGAAGTTTCTCTTCAGTACCATGATGGCTTTAATGAAAATATATTTACCTTTGCAAATAATATAGATACTGTAGAAGGTGGAACTCACTTAGCAGGATTTAAAACTGCTTTAACTAGAGTAATGAATGATTACGGTAGAAGATTTGGTCATTTAAAAGAATCAGATAAAAATTTATCAGGAGATGATATTAGAGAAGGATTGACTGCTGTTGTTTCTGTTAAAATATCTGAACCACAATTTGAAGGGCAAACTAAGACTAAGTTAGGTAATAGTGAGGCTAGAAGTGCAGTAGATTCAATATCAGGAGAAGGAATATCTACTTTTTTAGAGGAAAATCCTGAAGTTGGTAAAATAATAATAGAAAAAGCTTTACTAGCTTCAAGAGCAAGAGAAGCGGCAAGAAGAGCAAGAGAGCTTACAAGAAAATCAGTTCTTGAAAGAAGTTCATTACCTGGTAAACTTGCTGATTGTTCATCAAAAGATCCAAAAGAATGTGAAATATATATAGTTGAGGGAGACTCAGCGGGAGGATCTGCAAAGCAAGGAAGAGATAGAAAATTCCAAGCTATATTACCTTTAAGAGGTAAAATAATGAATGTAGAAAAGCAAAGACTAGATAAAATTCTAGGTTCAGATACTATAAGGTCAATGGTAACTGCAATTGGAGCTGGCATAGGACCAGAATTTGATATAGAGAAAATAAGATATAACAGAATAATAATCATGACTGATGCTGATGTTGATGGTGCTCATATAAGAACTTTACTTTTAACATTCTTTTATAGATATATGAGAGACTTAGTTGAGCAGGGGCATGTTTATATAGCACAACCACCACTATATAAAATTTCTAAAGGAAAACAAGAAAGATATGCATATTCAGATGCTGCAGCAGATGAAATAATAGAAGAATTTGGTGGAAAAGACAGTAGTGTAAATGTTCAAAGATATAAAGGTCTTGGAGAGATGAATGCAGGACAACTTTGGGAAACTACTATGGATCCAGAATCAAGAATATTATTAAGAGCAGATATTGAAGATGCTATGGTAGCAGATGAGATATTTACTATTCTTATGGGCGATAAAGTAGAGCCAAGAAGAGAATTTATTCAGAAGAATGCTAAAAATGTTAGCAATTTAGATATATAGTACTAATATGAGGTGAAAGTCATGAGCTTAAATGAGGGAAAAGTAATACCCATAGATATTAATAAAGAAATGAAAAAATGCTACATAGACTATGCTATGAGCGTTATTGTTGGTNGCTATGGTAGCAGATGAGATATTTACTATTCTTATGGGCGATAAAGTAGAGCCAAGAAGAGAATTTATTCAGAAGAATGCTAAAAATGTTAGCAATTTAGATATATAGTACTAATATGAGGTGAAGTACATGAGCTTAAATGAGGGAAAAGTAATACCCATAGATATTAATAAAGAAATGAAAAAATGCTACATAGACTATGCTATGAGCGTTATTGTTGGTAGAGCATTACCAGATGTTAGAGATGGTTTAAAACCAGTTCATAGAAGAATTTTATATTCAATGCAAGAATTAGGACTATATCCTGAAAGAGGATATAGAAAATGTGCTAGAATAGTTGGGGAAGTTTTGGGTAAATATCATCCACATGGTGATTCATCAGTTTATGATGCCTTAGTTAGAATGGCACAAGATTTCTCCTTAAGATATATGCTTGTTGACGGACATGGTAACTTTGGATCTGTAGATGGAGATTCAGCAGCTGCTATGAGATATACAGAAGCTAAAATGAATAAAATAGCTTCTGAAATGTTAAGAGATATAAATAAGAGTACAGTTGATTTTACTCCAAACTTTGATGGTGAGGAAAAGGAACCTGTTGTATTACCTTCAAGATATCCAAACCTTTTAGTTAATGGTTCATCAGGTATAGCTGTTGGTATGGCAACTAACATACCTCCTCATAATTTAGGTGAGGTAATTGATGGAACAGTAGCACTTATTGATAATCCAGAATTGACAAGTTTAGAATTAATGACATATATTAAAGGACCAGATTTCCCTACAGCAGGAATAATAATGGGTAAATCAGGAATAAGAGCTGCCTATGAAACAGGAAAAGGTAGAATAGTTGTTAGAGCTAAAGCTGAAATAGAAGAGGAAAATGGAAAACATAAAATAATAGTAACTGAGCTTCCTTATCAAGTTAATAAAGCTAAGCTTATAGAATACATTGCAGATTTAGTAAAAGATAAAAAAATTACTGGAATATCAGATTTAAGAGATGAATCAGATAGAGAAGGTATGAGAATAGTTATAGAACTTAAAAGAGATGCAAATCCTAATATAACATTAAATCTTTTATATAAACATACAAAAATGCAAGATACCTTTGGTGTTATAATGCTTGCTTTAGTTGATAATCAACCAAAAATATTAAACTTAAAACAGGTTTTAGTTAATTATATAGACTTCCAAAAGGATGTTATAACTAGAAGAACTAAGTTTGAGCTTAATAAGGCTAAGGAAAGAGCACACATATTAGAGGGACTTATCATAGCACTTGATAACATTGATGAAGTTATAAATATAATAAGAAGTTCTAAGACTTCAGAAATAGCTAAAAATACTCTTATTGAACAATTTAGTTTTAGTGAAAAACAAGCTGTTGCAATTTTAGAGATGAGACTTAGAAGGCTTACAGGTCTTGAAAGAGATAAAATTGAGAATGAATACAATGAGCTTATGAAGTTAATAGAATATTTAAATGCAATATTAGCAAGTGAAGAAAGACTTTTAGAAGTTATAAAGGAAGAACTTTTAGAAATAAAAGCTAAGTATTCAGATGAAAGAAGAACTCAAATAGAGAAACAAGAAAATGAAATAGATATAGAAGACTTAATACAAGAAGAGGATGTTGTAATAACTCTTACTCATACTGGATATATAAAGAGAATATCTTCAGATGTATATTCAGCTCAAAAAAGAGGTGGTAAGGGAATACAAGCAATGACAACTAAGGAAGATGACTTTGTTGAAAATGTACTTGTAACATCAACACACTCAAATTTATTATTCTTTACAACTAAAGGAAAAGTTTATAAGATTAAAGCTTATGAAGTTCCAGATGCAGGAAGAACTGCAAAGGGAACAAATCTTGTAAATATATTACCCTTAGAAGCTGATGAAAAAATACAAACTGTTCTTTCATTTAAGGATGTTCAAGAAGAAGGATATTTATTTATGGGAACTAAACTAGGAATAGTTAAGAAAACACCATTAAAAGACTTTAAGAACATAAGAAAGAATGGATTAATAGCTTTAAATCTTAGAGAAGGTGATGAACTTCTAAAAGCTAAAATAACATATGGAGATGCAGATATAATATTTGTAACTCAAGAGGGTAATGCTATAAGATTTAACGAAAAAGATGTTAGACCTATGGGTAGAACAGCTTCTGGAGTTAAAGCTATAAATCTAAGACAAGGCGATGTTGCAGTTTGTATGGACATAGCAGTAGAGGATGAAAAATTATTAGTTGTTAGTGAAAATGGTTATGGTAAGAGAACTAACATAGATGAGTATAAAGTTCAAAACAGGGGTGGAGTAGGTCTTATCACATACAAAGTATCTGATAAAACAGGAAAAGTGGTTGGAGCTACTGTATGTAAAGAAGATGATGAGATTATGCTTATAAATAACCATGGTGTAGCTATAAGAATAAATGTAAGTGATATTTCAGTTACAAGTAGAGTTGCAATGGGAGTAAAACTTATGAGAACTTTAGAAGATGAAGCGGTTGTAACAATTGCCAAAATATCTGGAGATAATAATGAAGATGATGAAACTTTACTAAATGATTCTAAAGATACAGACGAAGTTTTAGTAGAAATAGACAATGAAATAAAAAATGAAGAAAATTAGTATAGATATAAAAAACCTAATGCTTAAGCATTAGGTTTTTTTGTTATTTTTTTTATTAATATTTAAAAATTAAATACAAAAATAAAATATAAGTGAAATTAAAATTAACTAAAAAAACAAATATAAATACAATTTATTATAGCTAAATTGACTGAAAATGACCTTTATATGATAAAAATCATAAAAATATAGCATAAACTTTACCAAGTGTATCAATAATTAAAAATATGAGAAAAATTAAGAAATAAAGAGTAATTATAATATAAATTTAATTAATAGAATTTTATTAATTCATTTATATAATCTTATATGATAATATATTACTTGTCGCTGACGGAAAGCAACAAAATAAAAAAACAAAACTTAGCAAATAAGTTAAAAAAGTTTTTTGAAGAAAAATGTTGACAAAGTTCGAAAGCGATGGTAAACTAAAGAAGTCGCTTGAGGGCGACGAAGAAATGGTCTTTGAAAATTAAACAGAAGATATTAACATAAACCAGCAATTCTTTTATAAGTAATATGAGTATAGATTAAACTTTTAAATTGAGAGTTTGATC
>NZ_JBZEFB010000005.1:0-89657 GCF_058310275.1 Clostridium sp. TJA032
GATCAAACTCTCAATTTAAAAGTTTAATCTATACTCATATTACTTATAAAAGAATTGCTGGTTTATGTTAATATCTTCTGTTTAATTTTCAAAGACCATTTCTTTGTCGCCCTCAAGCGACTTTCTTAGTTTAACATCACTTCGAAACTTTGTCAACAACTTTTTTCAAAATTTTATTTGTTATGTTGTTGCCCTGTCTCTTGCTGACGAAATTTATCTTACCATGTTATATGAATAAATTTTATTATTATTTCTTTTGTTTTTTAAATTATATTATAATTACCTTTATTTACTCTAAATTACTATGAATTAACTGTATTGATACACTAGGTTAAGTGTTTATTATAATAATTGATTTTTATTGTTTTTTTGTATAAATTTGTATTATTTTCATTTGTAATTATTTATTTTTATATAATATTATAGAATTTTTTAGTGTAAAAATAATCTTTTGTTTAGTTTATACAATATTTTCTATAGTATTTTTAATATAATTTATTTAAAATAGCTTAATTATATTTTTAAATCTTTAGATTATTTCTTTGATAGTGTATTTAAGTTATTAGTAAATTCCTCTAAGCTATATTTTGACACTTTAATATCCGCTGCATTTTTGCCTATATCTGTTGAATAAACTATATAAGTTGATAAAACTAAAAAAGCTACTAATGAAAATATAACACTTTTGTTTAAATACTTTATAAATAAAAGTCCACCTAATATAGATATAACTAGCCATAACAATTGTGATGAGGCTTCTATTTTTAAAGAATTAACAAAAACCATACATTGTATAATGGCAAAAAATATAAGTATACCTGCTAATATTAAAAATATAGTTATTATAGATGAAAATAAGTATGCAATTATAAGATTGAAAAAGAAATTATTAGTAAACTCTTTCTTCTTTAATATATAAGAAGCAATAAATACATTTATTATTGCAATTAAGAATATCCCCTTATAAGATTCTAATATTGAAGTTCCAAAGAAGTTTACTAAGCTTTCTAATAAAAGAGTAGAATTTATATTTCCATTATAAATTCTAGCTCTAGATAACTCATTAAACTCTATTTCAGAAACCTCACTAATAAAATTTAGAACTGCAATTCTCATTATTATCATTATTAATACAAATAAGATTATTTTTGCATTCACTTCTTTTGAATATTTCTTAGATGATTTTCTAGCCATTAACCCTTCCCCCTAAATCATAAACTTAGTTTAATTATGGCCATATTTTTTTCTTTTAATCACAAATAACCTAAGTAATATTTTTTTATAATTTTATCTATTTAATTCTTTTAATCGTTAAATTATTTTTTTAATAATTGGTTTTTATTTCTATTAAAAATAATTTTTTATGCCTTTTGTTAACTTTTCTTTTAAAAGTTAACTTAAAATTTTCAAATTATCTGTGGATATTCCTCTATGATTTAAGGTATAATTTGTTGAAAATAAAACAAAACTCTCGAAAAAATATATTAAAGATAGGTGATTAAATGAACAAACTTAAAATTGTATCTTTGTTTATGAGTAGTTTTTTAGTGGTTAGTGCTTTTTCTGCTCCACTAATAACAAAAGCAAATCCCCAGGTTAATAAATTAGAAGAGGAGAAAAAACAAATTAACGAAGAAAAGCAAGCTAAAAAGGGAAAATTAGACGAAATTAAAGATAAAATTGAATCTAAACAATCTGAAGTAAACTCAGCTCAAGCAAAAGTTACTGAATATGAAGAAAAAATACAAACTTTAAATAACGAAATTTCATCTACTGATTCTGAAATAACTAAAGTACAAGATTCAATAGAAGAAAATACTGGTGAAATTAAAAAAGCTAAAAAAGAACAAGACGAAAAGCAAGAAATTTTAGGTGAGAGACTTAGAAATGTTTATAAATCTAATTTAAGTGATAGATTTCTTTACATGATTCTTGAATCTAAAAGTTTTGGCGAGCTTTTATCTAACATAGCTAATATAACAACACTTGTTAAAACAGATAATAAATTAATTGATGAAATAAAAGATTTAAAGAAAGAATTAGAAATTAGAAGTGAACAACTTGAGGAGTCTAAAGATACTTTAGACAAAAAGAAAAATGAACTTCTTTCTAAAGAAAAGTCTCTTACTGAGACAAAAACAGAACATGAAAATACTTTAAACAATTATAAATCACAGTTAAGTGAATTAGAAGAGTTAGAGAGTCAAAAAAATGCTGAACTTAAATCTTTAGCAGAAAGAGAAGATGAAATAGAGAAGGAAATTCAATCCTACTTTAAACCAGCTCCTGCTCCTGCTAAAAGCGAAAGTTCTTCAAGTAGTAATGGAGGAAGTAGTAACTCTAGTTCTGGTGGTAGCTCTGCTCCATCACAAAATAGTGGTTCTTCTTCAAACAGCCACTCATCTAGTGGATTTATAAGACCTGTTGCGTCTTCTTCTATAACTAGTCCATATGGTCCTAGAGTTCATCCTGTAACAGGAGAATATAAAGTTCATACTGGAGTAGACTTTGCAGCATCTATGGGTGAACCATTCTTAGCTGCTCAAGATGGAGTTGTAACTGCAGCTGAATATCATCCTGCTTATGGTAATATGGTAATAATAGACCATGGTAATGGAATTAGCACATTATATGCACATGCATCTCAATTAAAGGTATCAGCTGGTCAAAGAGTAAAACAAGGACAAGTAGTTTCTCTAGTAGGTTCTACAGGATATAGTACTGGTCCTCATGCTCACTTTGAAATAAGAGTTAATGGACAACATGTAAATCCTATGAATTATATAAGTTAAACTATATAAAAAGAGATAGCTTTTAAGCTATCTCTTTTTAATTTAAAAATTCTATAATAAATTTAAACTAAGACTAACATATTTTAAATATGTTGACTAATTTAAGTAATTCTTCCCCATAAAACTAATTTAAAATTAATAATTCAAATTTTAAATACTTTATTTTTTTAGAGTTAATAACAATTTATATGTTTTACTATCCTTGAAATTAAATATTATTTTTTTTTGATTTATAATATTCCTTTAGTCTGTCTCTTTGTTCTTTAACAATAAGCTCATCTACCATTACACTAAGTTGAAGCACTTCCTTAGTACAGCCATATTTCTGATATAAACCTGATAATAAATCTTTTAACTCATTAGTAAACATTTTATCATACTCTCCCTCTTTAATCTTTTAATATCATCCCCTAAAATTTAATATGTTATTTTTTAGACAATTCATCACATTATTTCTATGTATTTAAAAATATAACAAATAGCCTTATATATATTCTAAAATCATTTTCATAATTAGTAAATAATTTTAGAATTACAAAATTCGACCATATTTTTTTATTACAGAGTTATGATTTTTTATACAATATATTCTATTTCTCATGATTTTTTTCTTATTATTATGTATTTTTTACTAAACGGACTAATTTTTATTATATATTTTTAATTTTACTCTATATATTTATTAGATAGAAAATATTTTTAAATTATAAAATTTCATTATTTTAGAAATTTTTTATGTAATGTAATTATTTTGAAATTTTACTTTTAAATAATGAAACTTTTTCTTTTTCAAATTAAAAATAGTAAAATAAATCAGTAAAAATTTTTACTGAATTTTTTTTAGAAAATTAGTATTTTTTATTTTATATACCATAAAAGTAACTATTTTATCTTATCAAAATTATTTCATATTCACAAATTTAATTTATAATAGAAATATTAAGTATATTTTATCATTTTAATATTTATAACAATAAAATAAACTTATTTATTTTATTATTATTTACTAAAAAAGACACCTATCAAAATACTTTGATAGGTGTCTAAATGCTTAAATAAATCTAAATTAAATATTAATCTTTAAAAATTTTACTCTTAAAAGAACTTATTCTTTTTCTTGCCTGTCCTATAGTTAAGTCTAATTCATCAAAGGAGAATCCATCCTTTTCTTTTAAAATCTCCATAAGATGCCCTATTCTAGGTAATCTAAGATTAACCTTTCTTATGGTATCCTTCTTAGAAAATACCTCCTTAGGATTTCCACTTAGTACAACTTTTCCTTCTTTCATAACAAAAACCTTATCACAATATAACGGAACAATGTCTATATCATGAGTGGCTATTATTATTGTTATTCCTAATTCTTTTTGCATCTCTAATAATAATTTCATTATTTCTGATACTCCAAGAGGATCTAATCCTGCTGTAGGCTCATCTAATATTAATACCTTAGGTTCCATAACTAAAACCCCAGCAATTGCTACTCTTTTTTTCTGTCCAAAACTTAAGCAATGTGTAGGTTTGTCTTTTAAATGCTCTATTCCAGTTCTTTTTAAAGCTTTATGTACTCTTTTTTTCACTTCCTCCTCTGGCAACTTCATATTAATAGCACCAAAGGAAACATCTTTATATACACTAGCTGAAAAAAGTTGATTATCAGGGTCTTGAAAAACAATTCCTATGTTTTCTCTAAGTTTCATTATTCCTTTTCTTGAGTAATCTATTTCCTTATTGTTAAAGAGTATTCTTCCTGAAGAGGGTTTTAATATGCCATTAAAATTTTGAAATAAAGTTGATTTTCCAACACCATTTCCCCCTAATATAGCTGTAACCTCTCCTCTTTTTATATTCATATTTATACCTTTTAGAGCATGAGTTCCATCTGAATAATTATAATTAAGCTCTTCTACTTTTAATATATACTCTTCCATAAAATCCTCCTACTCTATTTAAAAAATATAGCTATTCCTATAAAAATAAGATTAATTAATATAGTTATTATATATATGTAATTTCTCTTTTCAACCTCTTCTTCAATAACTTTAATTTCTCCATTATACCCTCTAGCTTCTAAAGCTGTGTATAAATCATTAGCTCTTTTAAAGGAACGGATAAATAAAGTTGATGCTAAGGCTCCTAGAGATTTATAAGATGTTTTTATATCCCTATATCCAAGTCTTGAATTTTGAGATATAAACATCATTTCTGATGTTTCTAATATTATAAATATAAACCTGTAAACAAGCCCTATAAGTTCTATTAAAAAACTAGGTACTTTCATCTTAGTTAAAACAGATATTACATCTATCATTGGAGTTGTTAAAGATATAAAGTATAAACAACTTAAAGAACCCATTACTTTTAAAAACATATTAGCTCCTTGATTTATACCTTCTTTTGAAACTCCAATCCATCCATTAAAAAATCTAAAGGATATTAAAAATTGCCCTTTGTTTAAAGAATAACTTATAACAATTGTTAGTATTCCAATTATTAAAAAAGTTATAGGTACAGTCATTAACCTTAAAAAAACTTTAACTTTAGTTTTGCCTATTCTAATTATTAAAAAACTCATAATAGCTATTGTGCATATAGATACTAGAAAATTATTAGCAAAAAGACAAACAAATAAGGTAGTTAATGCAAAAAATATCTTCTCTGTAGGATTAATATTTTTTAGTTTAGATGAATAAGCATAATTATCTATATTCATCATTTAATTCTAATTCCACTTTCTTTTTTCCCTTTAAGTAACCTATTCCAAAACCAATTATTCCTGCTCCAATTGCAGCTTGAAGAGCAAATAATAAACTTTCTATTTCTCCACTTGCAGGTTCAAATAAAGGAGAAAACCAAGGTTCATAACTTTCATCTATTTGAGTTATAGCCTCTTCTGCTTGGTCATCAGAACCACCAAACTCTCCATTACTAGCTACAAAGAAAGGTATTATAGTTATAAATACAACTAATAATAATAATATAATATTTTTTGATGCTGTTTTATTTTTCATTATTTTACCCCCTTTGCAAAAATATTAAGTTCCATTAAGTCTTCTTTTGCATAATTTTCTATAGTGTTAAAAATTATAACTGTTAATATTCCTTCACTTATAGCTAAAGGAATTTGAGTTATTGCAAATATACTCATAAATTTCATAACTGAAGCCATAACTCCACCAACTTCAGCTGGGAAAGCTAGTCCTAATTGAACTGAAGTAACCATGTAAGTAGCTAAATCTCCTAGTGCAGAAGCTAAAAATACTCCTAACCAAGTTGGTCCATTAAGTTTTTTCACTAATTTATAAAGTCCATAAGATACTAAAGGTCCAACTACAGCCATTGAAAAAGTATTAGCACCAAGAGTAGTAAGACCACCATGAGCTAAAAGTAAGGCTTGGAATAAAAGTACAATAACACCTAAAACTGAGGCTGCTGTAGGTCCAAATAATATAGCTGCAAGTCCAACTCCTGTAGGGTGTGAACAACTTCCTGTAACTGATGGAAGCTTTAATGCAGAAAGTACAAAAGCATAAGCCCCTGCCATAGCTAATAAAATCTTTAATCTTGGGTTATTTTTAACTTTACTTCTAATAGAAAATAATCCTAATACTATAAATGGTATTGTTATAACTCCCCATGCTATACACCATTTAGGTTGTAAAAAACCTTCCATAATATGCATAGCTAAAACACTTCTTGGTATTAATAAGAACATTAATAAGAATCCTATAAATACTTGATTTCTTTTTGACATAATAACTCTACTCCTTAAATTATATTTTGTTTTGTGTCCCCCACTTGTATGTGATATTGAGAAAAATATTTCTAACATAACTTTAAAATTTAATATGTATTTTTAGGTTTAAAAGTTAAATTGATTATTGTTTTGTAAGTATAAAGTTTTGTTAAAAATTTCATCTCATATAAAAACCCCTAGACATTGCGTCTAGGGGGTTATAACAAATCTATAAAAATATAACTTACCAAAGCACAACATCTCCTATTTCCCGTAGGATACTGATGTTTTAAAATAGGCAGGTCTTCTGGCTCAAGTATCATAATTTTTTTGTTGCCTTCCCAAAATAAATTTCAGTGGCTTAAAATACAAAAAAACTCCTCTCTTACAGCGGCGGGACCGCGTGGGATTTAAACCCAACTTCCCTTTTAATAAAGTTCATAATTATGAACTTTTAACCTATTTTTAAATATTTATTTTTACAATACTTTAACATTATATAGCATATATGCTTTATTTACAATTAATCTATTAATTTTTTTATATAAATACTATTAAATATTATAATTAAAAGTAGATTTTAGCTTAATTTAAGGTAGTAGTAACCTCTCTGTAAATATATTCAGTTGTTCAATTGTTAAAATTTTGTGTATAATCATAATAAAGAAAAAATTTATTTAGGGGGAATTAAATTGAAAAAAAGAAATGTACGTACTTTAGATGGAATCATTTACTCTTTATTTATAATGATGACTATAGCAACTCTCTTTGTAATATATAGAGACATTCCAAGCAAAGCTACTTTAAACTTCGTTACTGCCTATGCTATCTTTGCAATTATTATTCCTTTATATATATTAATAAGAGTTTTGTGTACTGTAAAACACTTTACCTTTTCAGATGTAAAAAAAGAAGGAGTTAAATTTTTTATTTTATTTGTAGGTTTATTAATCCTTAGATTTATTGGTGATTTATTTTTACCTTTACCAGATTTAAGATTAAGCAGAACTTTACCTTCTTCTCTTATTTTTGCTTTTGGAATAACCTGTTTTGATATAGCTTTATCAAAAAGACCAAAATAAAATAGGTCACAGTTAAATCACTGTGACCTATTCTCTTAATCTAAAATAGCACTTGTTGTTTTAATTTTCTTCTCAACTGCCTCACTAAACATTTCCTTAATAACTTCTGTATAAAGTAAATCAAGTAAAAATATTTGAGGAATTTTTGATGATATAGAACCAGTTTCAAAGATAGTTTCAGCTGAAGTATATGTTAGGGCATAGTCAGCTAATTCTCTTAATGGATTTTTACTATCCTCTGTTAAGCTTATTATTTTAGTTCCATTTTCCTTAGCTTGTTTTACAGTTTTTAAAACCTCTTTAGTTGTACCAGAGTTTGATATTGCAACCATAACATCATCATTATTTGTAATTGAGGACATTATAACCATTGTATGACTATCTGTTACTGGTATAGTTGTAAACCCAATTCTCATGAATTTATAATTTATATCCATAGCTGCAATTCCAGAATATCCTATTCCTATAAAATACACTCTCTTAGCATTCATAATTAAATCTTTGCATTTAAACATTAAATCTAAATCTATATTTTTTACAGTCTGCTCTAATATGTTTATAGAAGATTTAAGCATTTTATTAGCAGTTTCTTTTAAACTTTCATCTCTATGAACATGTAAATTTATTATACTTGTATTCTTTTTATTTGAAATTTCCTTAGCTAAAGTTACCTTAAAGTCTTGAAAGCCATTAAATCCTAATTTCTTAGTAAATCTTGTTATTGTTGCTTCCCCTACACTAGATTCCTTTGCTATTACAGAAATTGATTTATATATAATATTGTCTAAATCTGATTCTATATATTCAATTAAATTTTTTTCTGATTTAGTTGCCTTAAATTTTGGATTTTCTAATTGCTCTAATATTCCCATAAAGTACCTCTTATTCTATTAGTAATTAAACTTAATTTTATAGGAATACTAAAAACTTATTTAAAGCAAAATCCTTTAAAATTAAGTTAAGCATAATATTTTAAGTATATCATTCTTGTCATATAAGCTCCATAATTTATATAAATATATTAGTATACAAACTTTAAATTAATTTTAAAGTTTATAGTTTAATCTAAAGTTGTAATAAGCCCCCTTCATTCCAGCAGTATTTTTTAACTCTGCAAAGGCTATTTTTGTATTTTTATAAACAGATTCTATTAAGTATTTTTTTAAACTATTTTCAATTAAAGGTCTAAAAATTTCCTCTCTAGCCATTATTCCTCCCCCTAAAACAACTACCTCAGGGTTTATTAAATAAACTACACTTGATAGACATAAAGCTAAATTATCTGCTAATTTTTCAACCTCTTCTTTGCATATTACATCTCCTTTTTCATAGTTATCTAAAACATACCTTCCATCTATAAAGCTTGTATCAAGACCTTTTCTAGAGGCTACATTTTTAACTAAAGCACTTGTAGATGCAATATCTTGAATTTGCTCTCCTCTAACTATCATATAACCAATTTCTCCAGCTGAGTTGCTAAAACCATGTAGTATCTTTCCATCTATAATTAAAGCTCCCCCAATTCCTGTTCCAATTGTTAAACAAGCCATTGACCTAGTTCCCTTTCCAGCACCATAAGAAAATTCTCCTAAAGCTGCACAGTTTACATCATTTTCAACGAAACAAGGTAAATTAAATTCTTCTTCTAAGATTTTTTTTACTTCAACCCCTGTATAATTAGGTATAGTTGGCCCTGCAAAAACTATTTTCCCTTCTTTAGGACAAACCATTCCAGCTGTTGATACGGCTATACCTTCTATTTTATTTTTCTTAATCATTTCATGAATTATTTCTTTAACCTTTTCTATAATACTTAAGCCACCTTTTTCAGCTTCAGTATCTCTATCATTAGTCTCAACTAAAATTCCTTCTTCATTTATTATTCCATATTTTATGCTAGTTCCACCTATATCTATAACTGCAAATAAACTCATATATAAATCACCTCTATTTTTATTTTAATTTTCATATGCAAGAAAGGCTGTACCTAAAAATGCCTATAATTCATAAACTAAAATTTTAATTTTGTTTATTTTTTAAGCAACAGGTACAACCTATAAAAATGTATTATAAAATAACTTTATAAATAGCTTTCTTGACCTCTGAAGGCTCCTTATCAGCCTTTAAACAAGTCATGTGTATATCCTCAGGATAACAAATTAGAAAATCACCTTCTTCTAATACTACTGTAGAATTTGCCTCTCCATCAAAGGATAAGAAATCATCTTTCTCTACATATTCTTTAAAATCTAAATTTTCTTTGAAATTTAAATCTATTCTTTCTTTTCCACTAAAAACTACATGAACATCTATATACTTTTTATGTCCTTCCCAAAAACGATCTTCCTTATCCTTTGTAGTATAATTAACTCTATTAAAGAAAAGTTCATCACCTTTTATTTCATGAGTACCTGCTTCAAAATCTATTACCTTATTATTTTTTGCATGTAATAAAGCCTCTTTAACAAGCTTTGGTAAATAATCATAAGCCTCTAAATTTAATAAATTCCCAAATATCATTTTTTTCACCTCTAAAATCTATAATTTTAAAGTAGTGCTGACCCTTAGAAAAATATTTCTTCTAAAAGTCAACACTATCTTTAACTAAAAATTATTCTATTAATTATTAACTAATTCACCTTCATTTTTATTGTAGTAAATTGTTGCTTCATTTAATGTTTTTTCATCTGCTAATTGAGATTGAGTCATTAATGAAACTATCATACCAACTACAACTGAAACACCTATTGATATAATTGAGTATGACCATATGCTTACATCAAATCCGCCATACTTACATAATATAACTGCAATAGCTGATGCTATAAATCCAGCATATGCTCCTGCTTTTGTAGCCTTTTTAAAGAATATTCCTAGTACAAATATTCCAGCTAGTACACCAAGAACAAGTCCCATAAATCCATTGAACCATTCATAAGCTGAGTTTACTCCACCATTTGCAAGTATTACTGCCATTGCTATTGAAGCTACCCCAACACCTAAAGATACATACTGAGCAATCTTAGTTTGCTTTTCCATAGACATATCCTTTGTTATAAAGTTTTGAATGTCTAAAGTCCAGCTTGTTGCAACTGAGTTTAATCCAGTTGAAAGGGTTGATTGAGCTGCTGCATATATAGCTGCTAAAACTATACCTGTAATACCAACTGGTAATTGGAATGCTATATATGATGCAAATATTTGGTCTTGTTGAGCAGTTTGTAATAATTGTGGATTTTGATTATAGAAAACATATAAAGCTGTTCCTATTAAATAGAAAACTGTTGCTACAAATAATGATAATACTAAGTTACCATAAGTCATTTTCTTTAATTGTTTTATATCTGTAGTAGTAGTAAACCTTTGCACTATATCCTGACTTGAGATATATGAAGAGAAAGTATTTAATCCTCCTCCAACTATTAATAAGAATACACTTGTTTTAAAGATATTAGCATCAAAAATTGGTTCTTGTGAAGCTAAGAATTTTCCACCTTCAGTTAACTCACTCATAATAGCTCCAAAGCCACCATTTATTGTAGAAATTAAGAATATTAAAGAAAATATTATACCTGCTATAAGTACACAACCTTGAATGAAGTCTGTCCATAAAACTGACTTTAATCCACCTGTGTATGAGTAAATTATAGCTATTACACCCATTGCAATTATAAGTAGATAAACATTTATTCCTGTAAGATTTGCTAATACCATAGATGGTAAGTACATTATAATTGCCATACGTCCTATTTGATAAATTATAAACATTACAGCACCAAGAATTCTAAGACCTTTATCTTTATATCTTATTTGTAAATATTCATAGGCTGTATCTATATCTAATCTACTATAAACTGGTAAGAAAAATCTTATTGTAAGAGGTACTGCTACAAACATACCAAGTTGAGCAAACCACATTATCCAAGTACCTTTATAAGAGTTACCAGCTAGTGATAAAAATGAAATTGGACTTAATAAAGTTGCAAATATAGAAACTGAAGTAACCCACCAAGGTATAGTTCCATCACCTCTGAAGAACTCTTTACCTTTCATCTCTTTCTTAGAGAACTTTAACCCAGCATAAAGAACAGCTCCTAAGTAAACAACTAGAACAACTAAATCAAACTTCGTAAACCCTTGCATACCAATTCTCCCCCTTTTTTTCAATTTTTACATAGGCTAGCTTAATTAAAGCTAGCCTAAATTATAGCCCTTTAAATTAATTTTACCTTTTAGATTTTAGAAATATTTTTTATTTATTTCTTTAGCTTTTTCAATCATCTCTTCAGTAGCTTCTTTCATAGGTTGTCTACAGTAACCTGCATCTACCCCTTGTTCTTGAAGAATTAGTTTAATTGTTTGGTAAAGACCATTATTTAAGATATCAGTTATTAAATCATTAGTTACATGTTGAACTTCTAAAGCTGTTTTAATGTCTCCTTTTTGTGCAGCCTCAAAAATTTGTCTTGCTCTAACACCGTTTACATTAAAGGTTGAACCTATAGCACCATCAACTCCAAGAACTGTAGCAGGTAACATCATTTCATCAAAACCAGCAAATATTAATTTATCTGGGAATGCTTTTCTCATACGTTCTAATAAATAGAAGTCAGCTGCTGTAAATTTAACACCGATAATCTTATCATTTTTAAATAGTTCAGCAAATTGGTCTATTGACATATTTACTCCTGTTAAGAAAGGAATTGAGTAAATTATAAGTTTGTTATCAACAGAGTTTATTATTGTTTCGTAGTAATTTTTGATTTCGCTAAAGTCGAATTTATAATAAAATGGAGTAACTGCTGAAATTGCATCATATCCTAAATCTGTTGTAAACTTAGCTAATTCAACAGCCTCTTTTAAGTTAACTGAACCTACTTGAGCAATTAATTTAACTTGTCCCTTTGCTTCATCCATAGCTATTTCAAAAATTCTTTTCTTTTCATCAGTTGAAAGCATAAAGTTTTCTCCTGTACTTCCACCTACATAAAGACCGTCTATTTTACATACATCAATATTGTGTCTTATTATTTCTCTTAATCCCTTCTCATTGATGTTTCCATCCTTGTCAAATGAAACTAATAATGCTGAATAAATACCTTTCATGTTCTTATTCTCCTCTCAAAATCCTCTTAATATTTCTTTTATTTTAAAATATCAGTAAATCTCTTAGTTATTTGTTGTGGTCTTGTTATAGCTCCTCCAACTACAGCTGAATATGCTCCTAAATCAAAAGCCTTTTTAAGGTCTTCAGGAGTATTTATTCTTCCCTCACAAATAACTGGAATTTTTACCGCTTTTACTAACTTTTCTAAAAGTTCAAAGTCTACACTATTACTTTGTGTAGAGTATGGAGTGTATCCTGCAAGTGTTGTAGATACACAATCAAAACCTAACTTTTCAGCCTCTATACCCTCTTCTAAAGTTGAGATATCTGCCATAGCTAATCTTCCATTTTCATGTATTGCAGAAACCAAATCTTTAATGTCCTCATTGTTAGGTCTTTTTCTATTTGTTGCATCTAAAGCTATCATTTCACAATCAGTCTTTAGAAGCTCGTCCACTTCCTTCATAGTAGGAGTTATATAAATCTCTGAGTCATCGTAATTTCTTTTTATTATTCCGATAACAGGAAGTTTAGTAACTTTTTTTATTTCATTAATATCATCAACGCCTTGTGCTCTTATAGCAACAGCTCCACCTTCTTTAGCAGCTACTGCCATCCTTCCCATAATAAAAGAACTATGCAAAGGTTCATCTGATAAAGCTTGGCAAGAAACTATTAAATTTCCTTTTACCACGTCTAACATTTTATCACCTTTTTTCTGAAAATTATTTTCTTTGCATTTTTATTGTAATCCTTTTCTAAAAATATTTCAATAGTTTTTGAAAATATTTTTCTTTTTTATCTTCGTTTTCTTTCTACACTCTTTAACAGAACAGTTTTTATAGGGTTTTTTCTCATATTTTTTTCAAACACTTTTAGCTAAATTTCGATTTTTGAAAATTTATTTCACTTTAAATTTAATCTTCAAAAAGTTTTCATAGTAATATTTTTAAGTTGAAATCTTAAAATATATGTAATAAATTTAGAATTTTAAAAAGTTAAATGCTTTTAAAAGTAAGACTTTTTACTATTTTAATAATAATTTCGACACTTAAAATAAAACACTATTTTTTCTATTAAATAAAAAATAGAAATACTTATATATCCTTACTTTTAAGAAGTAATAATATATAAATATTTCTATAAGTCTTTAAAGTTATTTTTACTTACTATTTTCTTTTAAAAACTTCACTACATAATCAAGATTTTCATAAGCCTCTTTAAAGGAAAATTTAAATTGATATTCATGCCAAAGCCCTCTATTTTCATAAAAATTTCTATAAACCTTAACTCCTAGTTTTTCTAGAGAATTAGCAAATTCTTTTCCTTCATTAAAAAAAGGGTCAATATCTCCTACAGTTATAAAGGTACTTGCATAGTTACCTGTAATATGTTTTATAGTTGATAACTCCTCTATATTTTCATAGGATTCAAAATCACTTTTTCCTGTTAAAGCTTCCATATATGTTTGTATTCCTGGAAATTTAGTGCTTCTTAAAGTTTCCATATTATAAAGACCACAAAATAATATAATACCTTTTAAAAAAGAATTTTTTATTGAAGCTTTTATTTTCATCCTTTTTTCTAAAGCTTCATTGCTTATAATTGCTCCTAGTTCACTTGCAATTTGAGCTCCTGCAGAATCTCCTCCTATAAAAATTCTTTCCTTATCTCCCATAAATTTATCTGCATTTAAATATACATATTTTAAAGCATCATTACTTTGAATAATTTGACTTGGATATTTATACTTAGGTGCTAAAGCATAATTTATATTAAATACAACAAAACCATAACTTGCCAAGGTTATCATATAGCTTTCAACAGTTTCCTTGCTATTTGCTATATACCCTCCCCCATGAATCCACATTAAAACTGGTGCCTTTTCTTTTAATCCCTTAGGATAATAAACATCTAACTTATTATTTTCTGAAATTTTTGAGGCATATTCTATTTCTTTTAATATATTAACCTTCTTCTCCCTTTCCTTAAAATCCTTTGGCCCCTTAAAAACACCCAACTGAAATACCCATCTATAAACTCTATAGGCTAAGTTAAAGCTTACAAAAAACTCTAATAAATTAGATAAAAGGCACATAAATTTTCCCTGTAACTTTCTAAACCACATTTTATCACCTTCTTAAGCCTTTATTTCTTTCTGTGATTTTTACTCCCTTAAATAAAAAAATATATATTTATTTTAGTATAGATAATTATTTTTTCCAAAAAGATAAATAATTAGATTTATTATAAAAACTAAAGAAATTTAACCTTAATTATAATAATAAACTTTTAAACTTATTAAATTTACTATTTAATGTATATATTCTGTAATATTGCATAATATAAAATCTATATCCAATAATTTCTACAAAGTATTTTTCAAGAGAATTTTTTAATATAAATTTTATTAATTGACTTTTTATACAAATTTCTGTTACAATTTGTTTATTATTTTAATAAAATTTTTTATTTTTTGATACATATTATTAATAAATAATTTATATTAACATAATTCTTAATAAATTCATTCTAAAAGGAGGAAAAATTATGTGGAAAGAATTTAAAGAATTTGCCATGAAAGGAAATGTAATAGACTTAGCTATAGGTGTTATTATAGGTGGTGCTTTTGGTAAAATAGTAACATCCTTAGTTAATGATATTATAATGCCTGTAGTTGGAAGTTTAGTTGGAAAGGTTGACTTCTCTAACTTATACATAAATTTAAGTGGTAAACATTTTAACTCTTTACAAGAGGCTCAAGCAGCTGGAGCTGCTACAATAAATTACGGACTATTTTTAAATAATTTAATTAACTTCTTAATAATAGCCTTTTCCATTTTCATAGTTGTAAAACAAATAAATAAAATTAAAGATTTTGCAACTAAAAAAGATGATGCTAAAGTTGAAGCTACAGAAAAAACTTGTCCTTACTGTTTCACTAAAATAGATATAAAGGCTACTAGATGTCCTAACTGTACATCTATTTTAGAAGAAGCTAAAAAATAAGCAAAACATAATACATAAATACTAAATAAGGCTGTATAAGACCTTAAAGATTTTATTTTTTATCTTTAAGCCCTTTATACAGCCTATAAAAATCTATTTATTTTTTAAGTTTACTGTGTACTTTCCTGTACCTGAATTTCCAAAGGTATAAACACATAAATAATATTTTCCTGCTTTTACTTTGCAATTATTACTTAACTTATTTCCCTCAGCAATTGCATAATCTGCATAATTATTTAAATCATCAGCTGAATATAATAACCAGTTCATTTGTATATTGTCTAAGTTCTCAACTAATATATTTAAATCACTATCCTTTTCTATATCTATGCTATAAATGTCCTTAAGGTCATCATTTCCTAAAGTTCCATTTATCTTGCTATTGCTATTAACCTTCATAGCCTTGTTAAATTCATTATTGTTTTCAACTTCTTCTATAGCATCTTTTTCTACTTCTTTAACATTATTTTTAAGATTTCCTTTTACATTAACTGTATAAGCACCCTTTTGATTATCATAAGTATATACACTTAAATAATATCTTCCAGGTTCTAAAGTTTTTTCACCTTTTAATTCTGTTCCTTCATTTCCTGTGGCATACATTACATAGTTACTTAAATCTCCTTCTTTATAAAGTGTCCAAGTTATGCCAACGGAATTTAAATTATCAAGAGTTATTTTAACATTTCCTCTCTTATCAACATCAAAGTAATATTTATCTGAATAGTCTTCCTCTGATAAAGTCCCCTTAACTAATATATTAGATTTAGGTATTTGATTAGCTTTTTCAAAATCATTATTTGGTTCACTTTCATTCATAACCTCAACAGGCTTATCCTCTGTAACAGTTATCTTCTTACTTTCAGTATTTAAAGCACCATTATTATCTGTAACTGTTAATTTAACTTCATATTCTCCTACCTTGTTAAATTTATGAGTAGCCTTAGCATCCTTAGATTTTTCTCCATCTCCAAAATCCCACTCATAAGCTTTTATTTCTCCATCTTCATCCTTTGAAGCTGTTCCATCAAAGTTTATTTCATCTCCAACAACTACAGATGAATTAGATTCTATAATAGCTTTAGGTTCTTTATTAAGATGAACCTCTGTATTTGTATCTGTATTCATACCATGGAATGAAACATCATAAAGATAATTTCCATTTTCATCTACTCTATGATTTACAAAGTATGCAGTAACAGTTTTGTATCCATTCCATTTTTTCTTAGCTAATTCTTTTAGTATATCGTTTAGCTTAGAGTTCATATCTTTCCAGTCATTTTCTTCTCCTTGACTTCTTCCCCCTACATATGTTCCTTTCATATCATAAGTTGTGAAGAATTGAGATTTTTCTACATTACTAGAAAGGTCTTTTATATTTGAAACTTCTTTTATATCATTTTTTATTTCTTCTATATCCTTAGGTTCATGTCCATTTACATATTCATCTGAAACTAAAGGTACATCTAAGTTATCCATATTATTTAGTAAGGAATCTATGTAAGATTCATAACTATCATCTAAATTATAATCACTACTAAGAGATGCAATGTAATTTTTATAAGAATTTACATCATTTTTCTTTATATAATCTGTCATCTTGTTAAAGATTGAAATGTTATTGTTATACATATAGTTAGATAATGCAAAGCCATAGTTATAAAAATCCCAAGAACCATACTTAGCATGTAGTACTGAGTATAAAGACATTCTGTTATTTCTATCATATGCTAGTCCTTGAGCAACTGATTTTCTTGGTTTTATTCCATCAGTTCTAGTTGAACCTGCAAAAAACTCTGCTGTTCCTTCTTCATACCAAGTTAATACTCCATCTTCATAAAACTTACCTTGTCCCCACATTCCTGGAACTACATATCTTCCTTGAAGATAGTGAGTAAACTCATGACGGAATAATTCTTCTAAAGTATATATACTTTCCTCTGGTGTTCTTTCATAAGTAAAGAAAGTTCCTATATTCTCAATATATATTCCTCCATTATCAGTACTAAATCCATTTATTATACGATTTAATTTATATTCTTCTGGTGAGTTGTAAATAACAACAGTTAAAATATCATCTGGATTTCCTTCTTCTAAAGGCTTGTCATTTTGAACTACTCTCATAAATTGAGCCTTAACTTCCTTTGAAGCCCAGTATAATCTTTTAATTTTTTCCTCTGTTACCTTATCTCCAGCTTTTACTACAAATTTTCCATCATCAAAATTATATGTCTTTGGAAGATATTTTTCTCTTGCATCTTCCTTTATTTTATCAAAATCTATATCATTTCCTTCGGAATTTTTTCCATTAAAGTTTAAGTCTAAATCATTAGCTGCCTCAATATATTGATATGATAAATAAGGATACTCTTCCATAGCCTTTTCTAAAGCTCTTTGAGAAATTGATTGATTTTCTCTAAATTTCCCCATTCTACCTGTATAGTATAAAGCATTGTTTACAAGCCAGGCATTATCTTTATTTAACTTATCACCTATTGTGCATAGTCCTTCTAATTTTTCCATGTATGGATCTATTCTATTGTAAAACTCAGTATTTTTAGCATCATATCCCTTTGTATTGTATATTACTGAATTTGTGTAATAATCAATACCCTTCATAAGATTGTATACTGCATTTCCCTTACTATAGCTTTTTCCATAAGTATCTATGTTATCTTTATAATCACTTAATATATATATACAGTTATTTATAACTTCAGTATCTGCTGAGGTATTACCTATTAATCTTCCTAAGGCTTCAACAACTCCATCTTGAACCTTTGTTCCTAGTCTAAAATAACTATTATACTCAATGTTTTTCATAGCTTGTAAACATTGATTTTTTGATTGTGTTGTATTTAAATAAGCTAAATCCTTATTATAAAAACCTAAATAATATCCAGCTCTTAAAAATTCAACTAAAGTTGGAATACCTTTATCATCCTCTGCTGTATAAGTTCTTCCACTTTCCTCTAAACCATATATTATAGCTTGAACACGGTCTCTATTACTAAAAAAAGTATATGAACCGTCATTAAAATTAAATAAGTCAGGTACATTTTCATAATTTATAGTTTTTATAAGTTCAACTAAATCACTATAATTCATTCTATTAAGTTCATCAAAGGTATAAATCTTTTTATTCTCTGCTCTCTCTAAAGCATTTTTAGGACCTAAAGGTCTATTATTGTCTGTAGCTACCTCATCTTTTAATTGATTTTTACAATTGTCATAAGATGTTATCTCTCTAGTAATCTGTCCATTATCACTAGGCTCCCCCTTTTTATCAGCTGCAAGTACCCTAAAGGAACTGTTAAATAAAATAAATGCTGATAAAGCAAAAGTTGCCGACAATCTTTCAACTAACTTAATTTTTGTAAGCTCTCCCCTTATTAAGTTTTTTTTCATGTTTAAATGCCTCCTATATTTTAAATAATATTTATATAAAAAACCTAATTTATATTTTTAAATAGGTTCTTTCTATACACATTAATTTAAAATAACCCTACACATTTAAAATTTATTCACCACTTGTTATTATTTTATTAACATCTAAATTATAACATAAAATTTGTAATTTTTTATGTTTAATTTCTAATTTATCCTATTATTTTTAATTTTTCTAAATATATTTTTTAATTCACTAATAATTAAAATTAAAGTTTATTAATTGCAAAAAAATATTACGCCAAATAGCTTTAAATTTTTCAAAGCTATTTAAGCGTAATATTTAATGGTAACTTAGGTAATTGTTTAAACTCAGGGAATTTTTTGTATAAACACTATTGTTATACACTAAAACTTTAAGCAATTTATATTAACTCCTAAGAGTTAATTTCATAAAATTAATTTAAGCTCTTAAAGAATCTAACTCCTTAAGAATTTGGTGGGTAGCCTCTGCGCTTCTACACAAGACTAGAATATGATTTTTTCTAGCTATAGTACCAGCTATCCTATTTTCTTCAAGCTTCTCTATAAACCTTCCAATCAGACTAGCCATGCCATCTGAAGTATCAACGGCTATGAAATTTTCCTGCATAGAAAGCCTTTTTACCGAACTTTTAAATATATTTTTAAACTTCTTTATGAAATCATCTTCTTTTAAAACAACATATCTTTGTTCATGATTGGCAACGGATTTTTTTCTTATGTTCAGTTCGTGAAGATCCCTTGATAAAGTAGCTTGTGCTACCTTTACCCCAGCTTCCTTAAGTTCAATCATTAGTTCTTCTTGCTTTCCTATACACTTGTTTTCAATTATATCTAATATTATTTGATGCCTTAAAGATTTTTCTGTACTGATAATAATCTCCCCTTTACCATCTTTAATACTATATAAATTAAAAATAAGGTATTTTTTTAATTTATCTTACTATTTTTGTTCCTGATTCTCCCTTTAATGCTTCTTTAGCTTTGTCTAAGGAAGCTATTATTGCAATTTTATTGTCTCCACTTTGAACAAACTTCTTACAAGCTTCAACCTTAGGAAGCATACTTCCTTTTGCAAATTGCTCTTCTTCTATATATTTATCAACTTGTTCTAAGTTGATTTCTTTTAGTTCTTCTTGATTTGGTTTATTAAAGTTTATGCAAACTCTATCAACGGCAGTTAATATTAATAGAGCATCTGCCTTTAATATTTCAGCTAATTTTTCTGCTGCGAAATCCTTGTCTATAACTGCAGGAACTCCAGTTAATCTGTTTCCTTCTTGTATAACAGGGATTCCACCTCCTCCACAAGCTATTACAACAAAACCATTATCAACAATAGTTTGTATTGCTTCTTTCTCAACTATATCTAAAGGTTTTGGTGATGCAACTACTCTTCTATATCCTCTACCTGCATCTTCCTTCATTACATATCCTTTATCTTTTTCTAGCTTTTCAGCTTCTTCTTTGTTGTAGAATGAACCTATTGGTTTTGTTGGATTTTTAAAACCAGGGTCATCTTTGTCAACGATTACTTGAGTTACAATTGTATCTACTGATTTATTTATTCCTCTTTTTAATAGCTCTTCTCTAATAGTATTTTGAAGATGATATCCAATGTATCCTTCTGAGAAAGCACCTACTACATCAAAAGGAAATAATGGATTTGCTTCGTCAGTTTGATGAGCTAATTCTATGCTAGCTAATATTTGTCCAACTTGAGGACCATTTCCATGAACTATAGATATTTCATGGCCTTCTTCTATTAAATCAGCTATTGAAACAGCTGTTTTTCTACATGTTTCTAATTGACCTTCTGCACTTTTATCCTTTGAATCTTTTTGTAGAGCATTACCTCCTAATGCTAAAACTATTTTCATAATTTTATTCCTCCTTGATTTTAAAAGCTTGTATTTTTAAATATTTTATATACTTATTGACCCGTTAAATAACATAACTACTGCTATAATAGCTATGATTACAACAATTATTGCTAGTATTTTTTCTTTTCCTACAAATACTTTTGCATCTTTATTATGTTGCTTCTTACCAATGTAGAAGAATATAATACCTACTGCATATAAGATGAAACATAATAATAAGTATTTAAGTCCAGCTGCATAGCATAACCAGATAGCGTAAACGGTTGCTATACCACCAAAAATTTTATCTCTTGTTCTTCCTGAAGGATTTAAATCATATGTTTCTCCTGTTAAGGCTAACTTAAATCCATACATAGCACTTAAAAGATATGGAACTAATATTGCTGTACTAGCTACTGAATATAGAGCTTGATAAGTACTGTTTGCAACTAAAGTTAATATTAAAAATGCCTGAACTAATAAATTAGTTATAATTAATGAACCATATGGTGTTCCTTTTTTGTTTAATTTACCAAAAATCTTAGGTAAAACACCATCATTAGCTGCTACGTAAGGGATTTCTGCTGCAAGTAATGCCCATCCAAGAAGTGAACCAAATAAAGATACTATTAATCCTATATTTATAATAACTGCTCCCCATTTACCTACTGCAAATTCAAGAACATAAGCCATTGATGGATTATCAAGACCTGCAAGTTTAACTCTATCCATAACTCCTAAAGACATTAATGTTATTATCATATAGATTATTAATGTTCCAACAAGACCCATAACTGTAGCTTTACCTACATCACTTTGTTTTTTAGCTCTTCCTGAAACAACTACTGCACCTTCAATACCTATGAAAGTCCATAAAGTTACTAGCATTGTACTCTTAACTTGATCAACAATGCTTCCTAAATCACTTGTTCCCCAAAACTCAAAAGTAAATTTGTGAAAGTTAAAGAAGAACAATAATATTACTATAAATAAGAATATTGGAACTAATTTAGCTATTGTAGTGATAAGATTTATAAGTGCTGCTCCACTTACACCATTTAAGATTAATAATGTAAATGCCCAAAGTAATATTGATGCTCCAATAATAGATGCAACGTTATTTCCTGCTCCAAACATAGGTATGAAATAACCTATTGCTCCAAATAAAAGAACGGAATAAGATACATTTCCTATCCATGCACTTAGCCAATATCCCCAAGCTGAGTTAAAGCCTATGTACTCTCCAAAACCAGCCTTTGCATAACTATAAACACCACCTGTTAATTCAGGTTTTCTATTAGCTAAAGATTGATAAACAAAAGCTAAAGCAATCATACCAATACCTGTTATAATCCATCCAATTATAATGGCTCCAGTACCTGCTCCCCTTGCCATATCTGAAGGAAGGTTAAAGGCTCCTCCACCAATCATAGAACCAACTATTAAAGCAGCTAGTTGAGCAAAACTCAATTTATGAGGTTCTCTATTTTCTGACATATACTTTCACCTGCTTTCTTTTTATTCAATTAAAGAAAGACAGTATTTATAATATAATGAAAGGAAAATTCAGTTATTAAGCCTAAACTTTAAATTTTAATAATTCCTTAGATTAATATTATAAATACAGCCTTTAATAAAATTTATTATCTACCAGCAGTTGCTACCATTACTGCTTTTATTGTATGCATTCTATTTTCAGCTTCATCAAATACAACTGAATTTTTGCTTCTAAATACTTCATCTTCAACTTCTCTTATGTCTAGACCTAATCTATCCATCATGTCTTTACATACTTCTGTATCTTCATCATGGAATGAAGGTAGGCAATGCATGAATAAAGTATGTTTATTTCCTGTTTTATTCATCATTTCTCTTGTAACTTTGTATGGAGTTAATAATTTAACTCTTTCTGGATATAGACTTTCATCTTCACCCATTGATACCCATATATCAGTATAGATAACATCTGCACCTTTAACAGCTTCATCAACATCTGAACAGAATTCTATGATTGCACCAGTTTCTTTTGAATATTCTTGCATTTCTTTAAGAATTGCTTCATCTGGTCTTAAGCTTTCTGGTCCTAAAGCTACAAAGTGCATTCCCATTTTAGCAGCACCATACATTAAAGCGTAGCTCATGTTGTTTCTTGTATCTCCTGCAAATACTAATTTTATTTCTCTTAATGGTTTGCTTGCATGTTCTTCTATTGTTAAGAAGTCTGCTAGTATTTGAGTTGGGTGGTCAGCATCAGTTAAACCATTCCATACAGGAACTCCTGCATATTTTGCAAGTTCTTCAACTGTTGATTGCTTAAATCCTCTAAATTCAATACCGTCATACATTCTTCCTAAAACTTTTGCAGTATCTTCAATAGATTCTTTTTTACCCATTTGAGAGTTAGTTAAGAATGTTACATGAGCACCTTCTTCAGCAGCTCCACACTCAAATGCACACCTTGTTCTAGTTGATGTCTTTTCAAATAATAAAACTACGTTTTTACCTTTTAAGCTATCTCCTAGTATTCCAGCTCTTTTTTTAGCCTTTAAATCATGTGATAAATCTAATAAATATCTAATTTCTTCTGGTGTAAAATCTTTTAAAGTTAAAAAGCTTCTTCCTTTTAAGTTAACTGCCATTTTGAATTCCTCCTAAATAGTTAATAAATTTTTATATTATAAATATTTCAATTTATTATGAAATTTAAATTATAAATCTTCTCTTATTAAAGGCATTGACATACATCTTGGGCCCCCTCTACCTCTTGATAACTCAGAGGATGGTATTACATGTAATTTGATACCTTTCTTTTCTAATATTGCATTAGTTACGTAGTTTCTTGAGTAAACTACAACTTCTCCTGGTGCGATTGCTAAAGTATTTGAACCATCGTTCCATTGTTCTCTAGCAGCTATTATTGCATCTCCGCCACCACATTTTATTAATTCAATATCTCTCTTTAGATATTTCTTTAAGATATTTTCTAAAGTATCGCATTCTTCAACTGCAATTAATTCTCCATCATTTTCAGGGTCTTTAGTTATTGCATAAACTTCTAAAGGTCCTACAATTCCTGGATGAACTGTAAACTTGTCATAGTCTACTTGAGTAAATACTGTATCTAAATGCATAAATGCTCTTGATACTGGTATTTTGAATGCTAGTACAGTTTTGAAAGTTGTATCTTTATAGTAAAGTAATTTTTTAGCAAGTTTTTCAACAGATGCTGAATCTGTTCTTTGAGATATACCAACTGCTAAGATTTCTTTTGAAAGAATTAATTCATCTCCACCTTCAAGGGAAGTATTTTCTTCTCTATTGAACCAGAATGGAATATCCTTTCCTTTAAATCTTGGATGATGTCTAAATATATATTTAGCAAAAATAGTTTCTCTATTTCTTGTATCAGTTCTCATATGGTTTAAAGTTATACCATGTCCAATTGTTGCAAATGGATCTCTTGTAAAGTAAAGGTTTGGCATAGGGTCGCATATGAATGGATAAACATCATTTACTTGTTCATATAAAGATTCTCTGTGATAATCTTTAAGTTCTTCCTTTCTAACTCCTGCCATCATTTTATCTATCATTTCTTTATTAGTGCTAAAAGATTTAAAATATTTTACTAATGCTTCTTTTAATCCTTCACTTTGTACTCCTGCTTCGTCTATAAATTCTCTTATGAATTTATCTTTAACTTCGCAATCAGTATCCATAGTTTCAGCAGCAAGAACTTCTAAATAAAGAACTTCTACTCCCGCATCTCTTAAAGTTTGTGCAAAAGCATCATGCTCTTCCCTCGCAACCTTTAAATATGGAATATCATCAAATAATAACCTATCTAATAAATCTGGAGTTAAATTTTCAATTTCTTCTCCAGGTCTATGTAGTAGAACTGTTTTTAATCTTCCAATTTCGGAAGTAACATTTAAAGCTCTGTCATCACGCATAAGACTTACTCCTCCTCTAAACTTTTTATTTTTAATATTGCTTACACATTCTTTATACACCTTTTTCAAAACGTTTTCAAATCCCTATTTGGTAAAATATTGTATACTGAAATTATTTTTATTCATCAATTTAATGAATTTTTTTTTAAAATTTTAAGAATTATTCTTTAAAATTAAATATTTCAAGGTATCCAGTTACTGTATTTTTTAAGAATATAATGCATATTTGATGTATAATTAACGAATAAATTTCTTAAAAAAATTTTTTTAACGACAAAAAAACAGGCAAATTTCTTTGCCTGTTTGATACATTAATAGGATTTTTTTAATAAAAGTATTTAAATTTTATATTTTTAAAGTGATTTGCAAACAAGATACTTCTCTATTTTTTTAATATCTTATTTTTTTCTAACTATTCTTACTCCATATGGTTCCATTTTGATTTCTTTTTCTATTTTTTCTCCACTTACCATATCTGTTAAGTCAAAGTCTTTAATGTCTATTACCTTATCTTCTGCTGAGAAGTTCATAAAGAATACAAATTCATTCTTTTCATCCATACGAACTTGTGCATTTATTCCTTTTGGTAAGTCAAGATTTATAGCTCTCTTTAAGTCTAACTTCTTAGCTAAGCTTGCATAGAAATCTGATAAGAACTCATCATTATTTCTAAATGCTATATAGTAAGCTTGTCCGTTTCCAAAGCTATTGCAAGTTAAAGCTGGCATTCCTTTGTAGAAATCAGTTTTGTATGTTGCAAGAACTTCAGCACCTTCTGAGTGAATTAAATCACAGAATATTCTAGCTTCATATTCACCCTTCATTCCTAAGTTGTTATCTTCTTTCATTGAAACATAGTTTACATCTTCATCATAAAGTGCATCTAATTCTTCAGCCCAAATTCCTGTAACCTTTCTTAATGGTCCTGGGAATCCTCCTAAGAAGCAAAGGTCGTTTTCATCAACTATTCCACTCCAGTAAGTTGTAACTAAAGTTCCTCCATTTTTAACAAACTCTTCTAATCTTTCTCCAACACCTGGTCTTACCATGTAAAGCATTGGTGCTACAACTACTTTATATTTTGAGAAATCACAATCCATGTTTATAACGTCAGTTGGAATTGATAAATCCCAGAAACCTTTGTAGTGCTTTTGACAAGTTTCAAAGTAATCTTTCTTTTCTATTCTAGGACCTTGTGCATCATATATTGCCCAGTAGTTTTCCCAGTCATATATAACTGCAACTTGTGGTTCTACAGAAGTTCCTACTACATCATCAAGTTTTGATAATATTTCTCCAACCTTAGTTACATCTCTAAATACTCTTGTATTTTCATGTCCACAATGGTCTACAACAGCTCCATGGAATTTTTCTGATGAACCTCTACTCTTTCTCCATTGGAAGTATTGTACTGTATCTGAACCATGAGCTACAGCTTGAAGAGAAGATAATACATGCATTCCTGGACGTCTAAGTTTTGCAACTGGTTGCCAGTTTGTTGAACTTGGTGAACTTTCCATCATCATGAATGGTTTACCATTTAATATTGCTCTGTTTAAGTCATGAACAAAGCCTATTCTACTTCCTTCATGGTCATCAGTTCTTTCTCCATGCCAGTAAGGGTAGTTATCCCAAGATACAACATCTAGGTAAGGAGCAAATTTCCAGTAATCTATTCCTCTGAATAATGAGATGTAATCATGGAAGTTAGTAGTTACAGGAATATCTGGTGTAATATCCTTTAAGATACTTCTTTCATGCTTGTAGTAATCTAAAGTTTGGTGAGTTACAAATCTCATCCAGTCTAAGTTTAATCCATGAAGAGCTGGTTCTCCGTGAGGAGCTGGTGCCTCTATTTCATCAAAAGAAGAATATGTATGACTCCAGAACTTAGTCCACCAAGCTTTGTTTAACTTGTTTATGTCATTGTTATATTTTTCTCTTAAGAAATCTCTAAAAGCAGCTTCACATAAAGGACAGTAACATTGACCTTCAAACTCATTTGAGATGTGCCATAAGATTAAAGCTGGATGGTCTTTGTATCTTTCAGCTAATAATCTATCTATTATACCTATTTTTTCTCTGTATATAGGAGATGTATAACAATGATTATGACGCTCTCCATAAAGATTTCTTACTCTGTTTGGAGCAACTCTTAAAGTTTCTGGATATTTGTGAGCCATCCATATTGGTTTAGCACCACTTGGTGTTGCAAGTATTACATAGTTACCATTTTTGTGCATTAAATCCATGATTTCATCTAACCATTCAAAGTTAAACTTACCTTCTTCTGGCTCTAACATTGTCCATGAGAATATTCCCACAGCTACAACATTTGTATGAGAAAGCTTCATTAATCTAACATCTTCCCCCCATATGCTTGGCATATCAATCCATTGCTCTGGGTTGTAATCTGCTCCATGAAGCATTTTTGTTACTTTAGAACTTATTGGTCCAAAATTTTTCAAAATAATCCCTCCATTTTTAATAAGTTAAATGTTTTAATCTCATTAATATATAAAGTAAATTGTATATTTTAAGCTAATTTATAGTTATAGGAATAAGCTATAGTTTGTATAGCCTATTCCTAAATACTCTTTTTTTATTTAATTATTAAATTAATTATTTGTCAGCGTCTGGTACATTCCACTCGTTAGCTACTGCCTTACCAACTTTCTTTTCGTATCTTCTCCAGCAGATTTCAGCAAATCCTACGAAGAATACTAATCCTAATACATTGTATAGAAGTACAAAGACTGGATTTGTTGCTCCTGGCTCTAACGTTCCGTTAAAGTATGCTATGAAGTCTTGTGGAGCTGGTATTGAAGATATTACAAATACGAATATGAATAAAGCAAGTAATAATATACCTATTGCTATACCAAATTTTCTTGGTCCAACTTTGAATGTTCTTGGCATATCATCTTTCTTAGCTCTTAATACAATGTATCCAACTAAGAAGAATAATACTGGAATTAGTGATGTTGAAGCTGTCATGTTTATTAACATTTGAAGTAAGTTATCAACAGAACCTATTCCTAAAGCTGGAACTAATAATAATACAGTTACTATTGCAGCTTGTACATATAAAGCATTTACAGGAGTTCCTTTTTTATCTGTTTTAGCAATCCACTTACCAAAGATACCTTCTGGAATTTCTGAGAATAATACTTTAACTGGAGCTGCTGTCCATAAAACTAGTGAACCTAAAGATGCAAGCATCATTATGAATCCAACTATGTTAGTTATTATATTACCTACGCCGTAATTAGAACCTAATATAGCGAAAGCATCGAATAAACCATTTGAGAAGTTACCTTGTAACACATCAGATGGTACAACTAAACCTACTGAAACTGCTCCTAAAGCGTATAAACCACCAACTATGATTGTTGACATTACCATAGTTTTTATAAAGGTCTTGTTTCCACCTTTAACGTCCTTTATGTATACACCTATACTTTCAGCACCACCAACTGCTTGTAAAACCCAAGCTAAAACCATGAAGTATGACCAGTTAAACTTTGGCATAATAGTTTCAGTTGTAAACTCTTGTGCTGGAGCTTTTCCTAATAAGAATACTACCCCGAAAGATAATACTATAAATCCTAAACCTAATATAATTCTAGCGATACCTGAGATACTTGTAATTTTTGATATCCAAGATACACCTTTAGTAGAAATTAAAGTTACTCCCCAGAATAATATTATAGATATAATTGAGATTAGTACTGTTTTTCCGTCAAATACGTTTCTACCAAAGAAAGTATAAGATGCATATATTAACGTCTTAGGTAGTAATGAAGTAAAGAAGAACAAGTTAACAAAGAAATAAGACCAGGAACCTAAGAATGCCCATCTAGCTCCTAAAGATTTCTTTATCCAACTGTTTATACCTGATTCAGAGTCTGAACTAGCAGATGCAAATTCACCAATCATTAAAGCAAACGGTAGGAAGTAAAATACTGTACCAAATATGTATGATGGTATTGTAGCCAGTCCAATTTCAACACTACTGTCGATTATGTTTCCAAATGAAAACACCGCCGTGAAAGTCATAAGCATTAAGGCCCCTGAAGTCAGCGATCTTTTTCTCTCACCCATCTTTAAATCCTCCTCATCTTTATTATTTTTTTACTAAAAAATTTCCCGTAGGAAACGTTTTCTGACATTATAATATCATTTTTTTACTTAATGTTAATGTACAAATTTTGAATAATCAGTAAAAATTCTATAATTTTACTAATTAATTTTACTTGATTTTATCTAATTAAAACTTTCGTAACATTATATATTTTTGCTACCTTCCTTGTAAAATAAGGTTTTTTATCAAAATAATCTAAATATCTTGTTTTTATTGATAATTTATTATTATTTTTCTTATTATATTAACTTATTATTATTTGTAAAATTTTAACTTAAATCTATTCTTTAATTTTTTTACTTAAAGTTTACTCTTTGTCTTTTGATAAGGTTTTAAGCTATTTTTCTATGAATTATATTGAAATTAAATTCTTGCTTTTGTCTTATATTTCATAACTTATCTTTATTTAAAAATTCTCCAAAATTTTATGTATATATTAAAATTCCAATTATAATCTTTTATTTTCTTCGATTTTAAATTGCATTATATTACACTAAAAGAATTACTAAAACTTTTACCAATTTTAATTTCACTTATAAAAGTAAGATTAAAATTTACAGAGTATTAATAAAAAAATTCTTTAAAAAGACAAAATAAAAAAGAGCTAAGAAAATTCTTAACTCTTTTTAAAATTATCCCCAAAGCCCCAAACCTCACTTTTGCTAATAGCCATATGGTTGTAAATTATACCCTTTAAAATGTACTCATGTAAATTGTGTGAGCATAAATTATAAAATAGGTATCTGCTCCTAGATACATCTATGTAACACAATTGCCTTTTTTCCCTAAGGCTAGGGTTTATGACCTCCCTAACAAAAGCTACCATCTAATTTTATATATAATTATTCTTTAGAATTTTAATTTATTTATTCTTTAGTTTTAAATAAAGGTAATTAAAATATTAAAATTTAGTTTTTATTCCATAAGGTCTATAGTCCAATTTAATCCTTGAAGTTTAGTATCTAGTTCTCTATACTCCTTAGAATATCTGTTTATTTCCCTTTGTACTTGTTCAACCTTCATAGCTGAAAATATTTTTATTTCAGTTTGAGAATATCTATTTACCTTTACAGTAGCCTCTTCTGCTACTTCTTTTAATATTTTTATTTTTTTCCCTAACATATCTCTCTTTACAATTAAGTCAGAGATGCTTTCATTACTACTTGTTATGTAGCTACTATTTGTCTTATTTATCTTTATTATAAGTTCCTCTAACTCATTTATTTTTAGTAATATTTCATCATATAATGTGTAGGGATTTTCAGAAGGTTTTTCCCCTTCCTGAACTAATAAATTTTGATTTATTCTGTTTTGTAAACTAAATAACTCTTTTTGAAGATCTGCTCTTAATATTAATGCCTCAGCTAGTTTCATTTTAATTCCTCCAATAAAACTTTATTAAACTTGGCCTCATAAACTTCTCTATCCCCATAAATATAATATATAAGTTATTTTTAGCAATATTAAAAACATTTTAAGCTTTATTTTATTATAACTCTAAAGCAAAAAATTAAAAACTCATTCTCCTTTTAAAATGTTAATTTTTGCCTTAATAAATTAAGAAATTTATCCCTTATTAGACTTTAATTTGATTTCTTGTAAAATCTTTATAAGAAAAGGTAATACTTAAGAAAATTAAGCATTACCTTTTATTTTTCTTTAATACATCAATATTTATCTTATGTATTTACTATTTATTTTATTTAAATTTTTACTTATTTTTTATGTAATAGGTTATAATCTCTTTTAAAATTCTCCACGAATTTCTGCTACAGTACGTATTTTGTGATTTTTAAAGAGTAAATAACCTAAATAACCACTTCCTGCACTTATAATAATACAAGCTAAAGAAGCCATTAAGACTTTAAAAGCTGGATTATATGCAAACATTACTGCAAAACCAGCAATTGGAGTGGCTGTTCCTGGAGACATGTTTGTAAGTCCCATTAAAACAATTATAATTCCACATAAAGCCCCTCCTATAAAGTTTGTTACATAAATAGGTATAGGATTTGCAGTTATTATATCTGCCTGTGTTAAAGGCTCTATAGCAACAGATATAGTATCTTTTTTACTTCCAAATTTCATCTTATGAAATAAAACAAAGTTTAAGAAAGATGAACCAAAAACTGATAAAGCCCCTATAGCCATTGGTGCACCAGTTAAGCCAAGCATTGCTGTTAAAGCCATAGAACTTAAAGGGGCTGTGGCAACTACAGTTATTATTCCTCCAAGTATTATTCCCATTATTATAGGATTTGAATTTGCTGAAGCTATTAATACTTGCCCTATTTTTAATAAAGTAGAATCAACTACTGGTGATACAAATTCTCCTATTCCCCTTGTAAGAGGAGTAGCTAAAAGTATTATTACAATTAAATCTAAACCACTTGGTAATTTTTTTTCTAAAAATTTAACTACAAAGGACATTAAATATCCTGCAATAAATCCTGGTAATATTCCTAAACCTAAACAAGATAGCCCCATTAATACTGAATAAACTGGTGAAACTCCTAAAGCTAAGGGTACAAGTATCCCTGCTGCAACTCCCCCTAAACTTCCATTTGCCTCTCCAACCTTCTTTAAAAATTCTATGTTTAAAACATTACCAAAAAAAGATGAATGAAAAGCCTCCACTAAAAAACTTGCACAGGCTGCCCCTGCTAAAGCCCCCATAGCTTTCATTCCCTGAGGTGCCTTATAACTAAATAAGGTAAACAACCCTAAAACTATTAATAAAAGTCCTGCCCCAATTAAAACTTGCATAAATTTTCCTCCTTAGTTTTTTTAAAAACCTTTTCTTAAAAGCTTTACTTAGTGATTTACAATAAAAATATATTATTGCTTATTAAATTTTGTTTAAATTACCCTTTTTCTATAAATAGCTATTTATATTTTTTCTTGTAATTTATGTATAAATTATTAAAGTTATTATATATTTTATACTAATTTGTAAAAAAATCAAACATTTTTTAATAAAAACAAAAAAACTGATTTTTTATAAAATAAAAATCAGCTTTTATATTTTAAATTTATTTTTATAAAGACTTTAATTAACATCTATATTAAAAATTTTTGAGGGTTTTTCATCAAACATATTTTCATAAAATTCTATTTCTAAATTATTTTTCTCATTATTTAAGGCAAAAGCCATTGTAGCTGTGCATTTTTTCCCCTTACTAATAGCCTTAGAAAATTTAATATTATTAGTAGCTGGATAAGTTTCTAAAATATTTCCTGAATCATCATAGACTTTAAAATTTTCTTCAAATAAGTGAAGATTGTTCTCAAGACCTAAGTTTTCATAGGTGTATTCTATTAAAACAACTTTGTCTGCCTTCTTATCTGAAAATTCATTTCTTTCATCTATAAGTTTTGCACTATCTAAAGTTACTGACATAAGCTTAACACCATTTTCATCACTTAAATAAGCAGTTTCTCCAAGGGCTAGTTTCTTTTCTTCTTCCTCTGCTTTTCCTTCTTTAGCTTTTACCTCTTCTTTAACCTTTAAGGTTTCTACCTCTTCTCCCTCTTTAAGAGCTAATTTTTCAAACTCTAATAATTGATTATACCTTTCATCACTTAAATTAACTCCTCCACCACTTCCTGAGAAGGCAATTCCACCAATAATAAAAGAAATTATTCCTATAGATATTTTGCTTGTAAATATTTTTTTTAGCTTTTCTTTATTCATAAAACCTCCAAGTATTAAATATTAAACTATTTCAAAGCCTATTTACAATATTAACCATTTAATTTTCTTTAATACCTTAAAAAAGTCTAACATAAAAGTTTTTTTATGTTTTTTCTATTTATATATTTATTAAGGAGAACAAGGTCTTATGAATAAAAATAGGAAAATTAAAAATTCCCACAAAAACTAAAAAGCTCTTGTGGGAATTTTTAAATTTCATTAGATAAATATTAAAGTTTTTCCATGTATTTAAATACATCTTTTCTAAATATTATGCCTAAAGCACAAGCTACTATAGCTATAATAAGTATTATAACTACTCCGCCAATGTTTCCTTCTGCTAAATTTGAACCCATAAAGGAAGAGGCAACTAGGGCTGGTATTCTTCCAATCATGGAAAATACTATAAAATGCCATAGGGTTATGTTACTTAGTGCACAGACCATTATTAAGGAATCCTTAGGTGCACCTGGTAAAAAGAAAAGAATAACTAATATAAGCTTAAACTTAGGACTATTTAAAATATTCTCTAGTCTATCGTAAAGATCCTTAGGAACAAATTTTTGTACTAATCTTCTTCCGAATCTTTGACATATGTAAAATAAAATGGCAGAACCTATAGCAATTCCAAAGAATGAAATTACAGTTCCCCAGAAAGCTCCAAAGATATATCCTCCAGCAGCTTGGATAACTTCTCCAGGAATGAAGAATATAACAACCTGTAATATTTGAAATATAAAGAATATTACAGCAGACCAGGGACCAAATCTTTGTAAATAGCCCTTTACTATTTCTCCGTTAGTTATTATTTTATAAAACTCCATTATTTGTTCTCTTGTTAAATATAAAGTTATACACGCTAATATTAAAATCACTATACTTAAGATTATTAAAATTTTCTTTTTCATAAATAAACCTAAATTTAAATTTCCTCCTTGAACAGTTTTTTCATTTACTTATATTTAATATTTTTCTCCATAATTTATTACAGAGGGTTCATAATTAAATTGTTAAGTAAATTTTATTGTTTAAAGTTTTTAAATTGCTAAAAAAAATAAAATGCTTTTTTAACCCTTGCATTTTTACTATCCCCTATTTTAATAGTACTACTTAAATATTATAATACTCTTAAATTTATATTACATTTATATATGAAAAATCTTAATAAATCTTTAAGAGTGGCATTTTATTTTTTTTGAAATTTTGTATAATCCTCTAAATTTAGTTTTTAAGGTGATTTTGTTTATTATTACAATTTTTTATTCTTTTTTCTTTTCTTTTTATGTATATAAAAATTAAAAGTAATAGGATTAATAAAAGAATTAGAGAAATAGTTAATATTATAAGTTTTTCATTAGAATGAGCATATATATTTCCTTCCTTGTCTATAGTATTATCTATTTTCTCACTTATATTACATCTTTCTCCCCTTACTAATAAACGCTCTGTATTAACTCCATAAGGATAACAAGTTAATAAGGTTATATAATCTTCTCCCTCTTTAATTTCTAAATCCTCTACCTCATCTGGCTTAACAATCTTTATTTGATTTACTTTATAGGAAAGATTTTCTCTTAAGCTATGTATAAAAAATAAATCTCCCTCTTTTAATTTATCTATATCTGTAAAAAGCTTTTGATTTGATAAGCCTGTGTGAGCTGATAAAACTCCATGAGTATTTTCTCCCCCTATAGGTATAGAAGTTTCTTCTAAAAGACCAACACCTTTTTTTAATATACTATCCTCTGTGCCGTAATATATAGGTAAGTTAACCTTTATGCTTGGAATTTCTATATAGCCAATCATATCACCCTTCTTAAAAGGAAGAGTTTCTTCCATGGCTTTGTCATCTTCATAAAATAAATTTTTGTTATAAGTTTTACATCTTTCCTTTAAGGAATTTATTTCATCCTCATCTTTATTGTTTATTGTTTCTTTATAATCTGAAATAGTTGATACTGCAAACTTATTGTTTATGTAATTAGAAAGGCTAGGATATATTAAAAATCCAATTGCCGTAAGTGTAATTAAAATTAGAGTATAAAAATATAGTTTCTTTAGCCTTTTCAAACGGAATCTAGTGTCATATTAAGTTAATAGACACTATTTCACCTCCTAAAATTTATTTTAGTAAAAAAGAAATTTCTAAGTCTTAGTAAAAAAACTTCTTTTTAAGTTTCATCATAAAAAGAAGTTTTTTAATTTTATCTATTTAATTTTTTTATTTATTTTTTATTTGTTTCTCTTAAGTTCAACTCTATTGTAGATAATACCAGCAGCAGCTAAGATACAAACTACTCCTAATAAAGTAATTGCTATTTTTATAAATCCTGTGTTTCCAAGTCCCCCTGTTGAAGGTAAAGAAACTCCCTTACGGTTTAAAACCTCAATATTAAATAATGTGTTTTCATCACTTTTAACTTCTTCTAATTCTGTTGCAGCCTTATTGTTATTGATTATCTTAAAGCTTGCCTCTCCTGTGAAATTACCTTCTGAATCTTTAGAAGCTTCTATTTTTATTTTTATAGGGTCTTTTAATAAACTATATCCCTCTGGTGCTTCCTCTTCTCTTAATTCATATTCCCCTTCTTTTAATCCTAAGATTGTTATAATACCTTTCTCATCTGTTACATAAGAATGTTTATTTTCTTCAACAATCTTTCCATTAATTACAGGAGCTAAACTAAATTCAGCACCTTTTAAGTAAAGCTTGTTCTTTTCTCCTTTTGTTGCTTCATCAATCTTTTCAATTTGTAAACCAAAAGTATATGAAGTAACTTTATCCTTTAGTTTCTTAGTGCTTCCCTCTACATATGGGTTGTTTGTATATTCTAACTCTATGTTATTTTCATTTCCTATTTTGTTTATATCATTAATAATAGCTTTTTCATTTAATTTAGCTTCATAATTTAAGCATAGTCCACTTTGTGCATAATCTTTTATATTGTCATAAACAAAGTTTATTGTAATAGTTGTTCCATTTTCATCATTTTTACTTTCAACAGTATAGTCTTTTCCACTTTCAAAAGTCTTACTTCCTGAAGTTACCTTAAAACCAAGCTTATCATTGTAAGTTAATCCCTTACCCATTTTATCTGTAAACTTATAAACTATATTTTTTGCATTCTTTTCATAAGAAGGAATTGAAGCTTTTACTTCGTATTTAATAGTATCTCCTATAGAGGCACAAGAAGTTTTAACTCTACGATTATCCTCCATTACTATTCTTTTTTCTAAGGTTGCAGTATTATCCTTTGGATTAATTTCAACATCATAATTCCATGAATTTTCTAAGGCAGTAGGAACTGCAACTAACATAGGAGTAGATGCAACAAAGGCTCCCTTTGAATCCCCAGAAGTTTCTAAAACTATATAATAACCTAAATCAACAGTATTCTTTTTACCATTTTCAAGTTTTTGTCCTTCTATATTGTTGTCTAAAATAAATTTGTGTATATTAACTGCAAAGTCTTTTATGTCATCTTTATTTAAATCTTTTATGGCATCTTTTTTATAAGAACCATAATTAGAATTGTCGAAGAAATTCTTAAATTTATCATTTACTGTATAATCATAGTTATATATGCTCTTATCTGCATCTAAAATTTTATATGCTTCAAATACAGCACCTTCTTTATTTATTGTAATACTTCCTTGAGTTTGAGCATTCTTATCTACTTTAGGTGTTGTTAATGCATATACTGGCATTGCACTTATAACAAAGAACATAAGAAATGTCATAATAAAACTAAAACTTTTTAATGAATGTTTTTTCATATTTTTAATTCTCCCTTTCTTTTAAGGCAATTTCTTTGCCTAATAAGCTTAAAGCTCCAGCTAAAAGAGTAACCCCGATGAATGAAAATTTATAAGTACCAAGTCCTCCTGTATTAGGTAAGACTATTCTCTTACTATTTTTAACTGAGATTTTATAGCCATTTTTGTTTTTATTTAAAGATATTTCTTCTCCATCTTCTCCAAGCTTATAAAAACATCTGTCCTCATTTATATATAAATAAATATCTTTACCAATCTTATATCCCTTAGGAGCTTTAACTTCTCTTAATACATACTCTCCATAAGGTAAATCTTTAATATTGATTTTGTTTGAATCCTCTATAGATTCTAAATTTGTAATGTTATTTTCTTCCCCTTTAAGAGAGAAGTTTTTATTAACCTTAGAAAAACTTAAGGGATTTTCTAAATCCTCAGCTTTAAAAATATTAAATTCTGCTCCCTTAAGAGGTTTTCCCTTTTCATTAACCTTTTCTATTAAAAGATTTGTGGAAAGCTTTTTCTTACTTCCCTTTATAACTACGGTTTTACTACCTGAATCTTTTTTCACCTCAAATTTAACAGTATTTTTCTTTCTCTCATGCCCCTCTGGAAACTTTACTTGCTCCACTTTATAACTTCCAACAGGTAGTTCTAAAAGCTTTGTTTCTCCCCTTTTAAAGTTTAAAAATTCAATATTATCATTGTTTATATCCTTAACAGGTTCTCCCTCTTTTGTTGTTATTCTAAAAGAAGAACTGTTGTAAAATTCTTCTTCATAATATGCAGAATCTAAAACAAGTTTAATTACTGAATTTTTCTTAGTTGAAACCTTGTTAGTTGGATTTCCATTAACATAAGCAACATTATCAACAACACTTCCAGGCTTTACATCCTTCATACTTGCCTCAATAGTTATGTAAGCTTCCTCTTTGCTATCTATAGCACCCTTTGTGTTTTTTACAATTAACTCCTTTGTATCCTTGTTAAAGTAACTTTCAAACTGACTTGTAGTTGTAACCTTTATATCCTTTAAACGCTTGTCTAAATTATCTTTTATGGTTACTGTGTCCTTAAAAAACTGTCCATAGGAATCAAATCTAATAGTATATTTAATCTTTTGGTCTTTATCTCTGCTACTTACTGAAGTTCTATCAACCTCTTTATGAACATTTAAGGCACCAGCCTCCTTAGAAAGCTTTGAATAATGTCTTGCTGGTACTTCCTTTCCATCATCATAAGTTAATTTAGCCTCATTGGAATAACCCTTCTTTGTTGAGGTAATTCTTGTTTCATAACTTACTGTATATCTTTCATATCTTATATCTCCAAAATCTATTTCTAAAGAATTTAAACTTGAACGAACTCTTGAACTTTTTATAAAATCCTCTGTAACATCTTCACTGCTTGAATTGTTGTAATCAACTCTCTTTATACAAAGGCTATAAACATCTAGTGCCATGCCCTCTGGAATAGTATCTACAAAGGTAGCATTACTTAAATAACTTCTTGTATTAGGATTTTTTCCATCACCTAAGTTAATTTCAACAAAATATTTTATAGGCTTATTTCTATCTAAGATTTCTCCATAATACTCTCGTCCATCCTTTGTATCTGTTGCAGCTAAAGGTAGGTCAGCAGTTTTATACATAAGGGGATACTGCATTCCCTCACTAGGTTTGTCATATTCTTCCCCTTCTACATAAAAAGTTTTTTTCTTTCCAGATAAATCAATTGTAAGAGGGTAGGTTACACCTTTTCTTATATTTTCATCACCAACAAAAGATACAAGCATATATCCCTTAACAGCTTTATCAACATTCTCATTAAAAGTTAAAGTAAGAACGCCATCTTTTAAATCAAAATCTTTAAAATGCTGTTCTGGATACTTTGGAGAAATTTCCTTAAAGACCTCTGGTAAAGTGATGCTAATAACATCTCCTTCCTTAAGCTTGTCTTTATTTAAGATTTTATAATCAATTCTTAAAGTGTTTCTTAAACCCTTAGCTACCTTTTCACTCTCAAAGGATGCACTAGTAATTTCAACAGCTCCATCATTTTTAATATCCTTACTCTCTTTTCCTAAAACACTTTTAGTATTTGAAAGCAATGTAGTAAGAATAAAAATAAAAGTTAAAAGAAAAACAAAACCATAGGAAAATCTACTCTTTTTCATGAAACCTACTCCTCCTTTCTTAAAAAATGGAAATAAAAAAACCGACTATATTTATAACTTTATAAACATAGTCGGTTGCATCACTAACTCAATATATTCCAGATGCCCAAATACAGAATATATATCAACGTTTCTACAATATTTTTATCTTTATTAGTGTCTTATTAAATTCATCATTTGTTTAAAATAAATTTTCATTTCGTTCTGTATGTTACAATATTTTAAATTTTTTGTCAAAACTCCCTTAATTTAAAAAAAGATAAATTAACAATTTAGTACCTATTATATTAATAAATTATTAATTTATCAAGTGTTAAATTAATACATTCTTAAAAGATAAGATTTTTATTTTTTACTTTTTTATTCCTTCTTAAATGGAATTTTTGGAATAATTATTCACTTTTAACAAAACTTATTGAATAAATAAAAATAACCAATTAATATAAAATATACCTAAAAAATAATGCCATATCCCCTTACCTCTCCCCCCTAGTTTTTATTAGTAAATTAAAAATTTAAAATAAAAAATATGCAGGGGGTAGTACTTGAAAATCTATAAATAACTTTAAAAAATTTTAATTTATAAGATAAATATTCCAATATTATAATATATCATTTAAAAAATCCTCATTTAAGAAGATAAAATATAAAACTATAACGAGCAAAATTTCAGTAATTTTTTTACAATTTCCCAAGAAAATAACTGAAACATCCTAAATTAACACCATAAAATCACAAAATTAACAAAAAATTTTATTTTGCTAAGTAAAAATCCTTCTCTCTTGTAAAAAAATCTCCTAAATAACTTAAAAATGCCAGACTTTTAGGAAAATAAAGAAAAAGTAGTCATTAGCTAAAACCCTTGGTATAACTAGCTTTAAGGCACTTTTTTTTATAAAAATGACTGGATTTCCTACTTTTTCACTTCTCCTAAAATTATAAAAAATAAAAAAAAATTTTTTTTTAAAAAACTCCCTATATATAGAAATAATAAAACTCTGGCAACTATGGCAAAAGCCTTGAAATAACTAAAAAATCTCTGGTTTTAACTCTGGCATCTTAATTAGAAAGTCTGGCAAAAAACTTAAAAGTAGTCATTAAATTTGAACATTTAATTAACTTCCCCTTTTATAAAAAACTTCCTCTAATATAAAAATACTGATAAAATTACCTTTATAAAAAAAATTTACTAACTTTATTAAGGTATAATAAAAAAGCTATGGAATAAAATCCATAGCTTTTATTTTTATTAAACTATTTTAGTAGTCCACTCCTCACAGTTCCATATATCTGTTACTACATCTTTATAAAACTCAGGTTCATGGCAAACTAAAAGTATGCTACCCTTATACTCCTTTAAGGCTCTCTTTAATTCTTCCTTTGCCTCAACATCTAAATGGTTTGTAGGCTCATCTAGTATAAGTATATTTGTTTCTTTATTTATAAGCTTACAAAGTCTTACCTTAGCTTGTTCTCCTCCACTTAATACAGCAACAGAACTTTCAATATGCTTAGTTGTTAATCCACATTTAGCTAAAGCACTTCTTACTTCATATTGAGTATATCCAGGGAACTCTTGCCAAACTTCCTCTATGCAAGTATTGTAATTTGCTTCTTTTATTTCCTGCTCAAAATATCCAATACTTTGATAATCTCCTGTTTCAACCTCTCCACTTATTGGCTTTATAAGTCCCATTAAGCTTTTTAAAAGAGTTGATTTTCCAAGTCCATTAGCACCAACTAGGGCTATTTTTTGTCCTCTTTCCATTCTTATGTTAAGTGGTTTACTAAGGGGTTCATCATAACCTATAACTAAGTCCTTAGCCTCAAAAATAAGCTTTCCTGAAGTTCTTCCTTGCTTAAAATTAAACTCTGGTTTTGGTTTTTCAGAAGCAAGTTCAATTCTATCCATCTTATCTAACTTCTTCTGTCTAGCCCTTGCCATTCCTGTTGTTGCAACTCTAGCCTTATTTCTAGCAACAAAATCCTCAAGCTTAGCAATTTCAGCTTGTTGTCTTTCATAAGCTGCCTCTAACTGCTTCTTATTAGCTTCATAAACTCTCATGAAGTTATCATAGTCCCCAGTATATCTAGTTAAGGCTCTATTTTCCACATGGTATATTACATTTACAACACTATTTAAAAATGGAATGTCATGAGATATTAAAATAAAGGCATTTTCATAACCTATTAAATAATTCTTAAGCCATTCTATATGTTCTTCATCTAAGTAGTTTGTAGGCTCATCTAGCAGTAATATATCTGGTGTTTCTAATAAAAGCTTAGCTAATAAAACCTTAGTTCTTTGTCCTCCACTTAAATCAGTAACATCTTTATCTAGTCCTACATCTTTAAGTCCTAAACCTGATGCAACTTCCTCAATCTTTGCATCTATCATATAAAAACCATTATGGTCTAACATATCTTGAATTGTAGCTGTTCTCTCTAAAGCCTTATTCATCTCCTCTTCAGACATTTCTCCCATTCTTTCATAAAGAGAATTCATCTCAGCTTCCATGTCAAAAAGATATTGAAAAGCCTCTCTTAAAACTTCTCTAATAGTCTTTCCTTTCTCAAGCTTAGCATGTTGGTCCATATAACCAACTCTAACCTTATTACTCCATTGAACATCGCCCTCATCTGGCATAAGCTTACCAGTTATTATATTCATAAAGGTAGACTTACCTTCTCCATTAGCTCCAATAAGTCCAACATGTTCCCCCTTTAAAAGTCTAAAAGAAACATCTTCAAAAATAGCTCTATCACCAAAGCCATGATTCATATTCTTAACTATTAAAATACTCATTTAATTCCTATTTTCGCTACCAAAAAAGTAGCTCTCCCTTCCTGCTTAATTATATTTATTACCCTATGTAAGTATTTAAATATTTCTAAAGAAAATATTTTTCTTTAGAAATACTCCTAAAGCTTTAATTAAAATTCTTTATTTTAAAAATATACGGCTACCAAAAAATAAAATTAAAGCTAAAAAGCTAATACCAACTACATTGTATAAAACAGACAATCTAGAAGATTTCTTTTTGTTTAATCTACTCACTCTGCTTTCTACCATTTCCCTACTCCACCTTTCAAAATTTCTAAGTAAATCTATAAAAAATTTTAATTCTATCTAATACATTATATATAGTATATTATCTCTCTTTAGTTTTTCAAATATATTTTTCTTCCTATTAATAAAATTAACTTCTTTTTTACTAGGTCTTTACTAAAAAATTTCAAAAGAAGAATTAAATCCTCCCTAAGTACTTTATGCAAAAAAGAGAAATTTGTTCTAAAATTTTTTAATTAAATAAATATTTCTTATTTTTTAATTATATATTTTAAGAAAGAGGAAAGATTAGAGGGCTTTAAGCCTTTATGGAAAAGACCCCTTATAGTCTTTCTAAGTTTTAATATGTTATAATAGACTAAATACTTTGGTATAAATTACACAAACTAGTAAGAAAGGGGTTTATTTATGCTGTATTACTTAGTGGCACTTTTTGATAAGTATTCCTATGGAATAATAAAGCCATTACAAGAATCCATTTCAAATGAATATAAGCTTTATGAGAATCTTCCAATGCTTCATATTACCTTAGCTGTAATTGAAGATCCAGATATGAACAAACTAAATGAAGTGGTAAAAAACACATTAAAATCATATAAAAAATTTGAGGTTCATTTAAATGGACTAATAAAATTTGGAGACCCTTATAGGTCTGTAAATTTAAAGGTAGATGAAGAAAGTGGAATAATAAAGGATTTATCTAGAGAACTTTATAAGGACTTAGTAGAGGCAGGCTTTAAGGTAACTTCAAATCCTGATACATGGCAACTACATGTTTCCTTAGCTAACCCATACTTTGCACAAAGAGTTTGGGGAGAAGATGAATTTGAATCAGCATACACAAAGCTTCAAGATTATCATTTTGATAGGGAACTTTTAATTGATGCTATTCAATTTTGGAGACCTATAAATGATGAAAGTAAAATGGTAGTCTTTAACTACCCACTAACATAAGAAAAAAAATCAGAGAGAAATTTCTTTCTCTCTGAAAAAGTTTAGTTTATATATAAAATGAGTTGTGCATGAATAAACAATTTTAATAAGTTTCTTTAAAAACTTCAAAGTATCCTTGTGGATGTAAACAAGCAGGACATTTTAAAGGTGCTTCTGCTCCTTCAAAGATAAATCCACAGTTTCCACATTTCCAAAGAACCACTTCGTCCTTTTTAAATACTTTTCCTTCTTCCATATTTTTAGCTAACTTAGTAAATCTATTGTAGTGAGCTGTTTCTGCTTTAGCTATCATTCTAAAAGCTACTGCAATTTCTGGGAATCCTTCTTCCTCAGCTACATCAGCAAAAGATGGATAAAGGTTGCTTAATTCATCATGCTCTCCGCTAGCTGCATATTTTAAGTTAGTTAAAGTATCTGTAGGCAATTCAACAGGATAAGCAGCATTTATTTCTACAGCTTCTCCTTGTAGGTCATCTTTTAAGAATTTATAAAATCTTTTTGCATGTTCCTTTTCATTGTCTGCAGTTTCTGTAAATATATTTGCTATTTGAACATATCCTTCTTTTTTAGCCATGCTAGAGAAATATGTGTATCTAGTTCTAGCTTGACACTCACCTGCAAAGGATTTCATTAGATTTTCTGCTGTTTTAGTTCCTTTTAAACTTTTCATAAAAAACCTCCTACAATTACTTACTTGAAAAAACACTTTAAAATTATTTTCACAAATAAATAATATTTAAGTTATGTTAATTAATAACTATTATTTCTTACATATTTTATATTATCACTTTTCCAAGAAAATTCAATAAGTCTTTGAATTTTTTGTTAAGTTTATTTCTTTTTACCATTCTTTTTTATTATTTCAGAATTTATTAAATATTATTCTACATAAATAATAATTATTTAAAGTTTTTTTAATAAAAGTCTTTTCTGTATTTAAAAATAATTATTAGGTATAATATACCTAAACAAGATTTCTTTAACTTTTATTTTTTTAATATTTATTTTTTATCTTAATAAACTAAATCTATACAATTAAATAAAAAAAACTATAAGGAGGATATAGGCTTTATGAAGGTTAAAATACATGATAACACCATAGAAAAAGTAAAAGATATGTTATCTTCTAGTGGAAAAGATGCCCTTAGAATAGAAGCTAACTCATCTTGCTGAGCAGGCTTAAATATTGAAGTTGTTCTGGATGAACAGCGTGAAAATGATGATGTTTCCATAGATAGAGGAGTAAAAATAGTAGCAGATAAAAGTATTTCTCACTTTTTTACTGATGCAACTATAGAATACAAAAGAACTATCTTAGGAAAAAAATTTAAGGTGTATTAATTTTAAGAGATGTATATTTCCTAAGGATTAAGTTAATAATATAAATAGCTTAATACACTCTTAAGTTAACCACACAACTTAATAAAAAAGGAACTGTATCCCAAAACAGTTCCTTTTTCTTTTTAAAAATATTCTATTTAAATTCTCCCTCTTTATAAAAATCTAAAAGCAATAAATTAAATACCTCTCTAAAAATTAACCCTTGCCTATTTAGACCAGAAAGAAGGTATAAACAATAAATACTATAACGCTTAATACAAAAGGAATATTTATTACTCTTTCTTCCTTATAAGAAACTCTTGTTGCTACATCTAACTCATCTAAAGTTATATCAAAGTTTCTCTTTTCCATCTTTCTTATTAAATAAATAATTAAGAAAGAAGCCACTACTGCTAAAACTAAATAATATAAAAATAGCTCAACCTTTATACCAGTAGCTAATGTATTTACATTATTTATAGAATGAAGTAAATCCTCTGGCTTTATTCCTTCACTCATAATTCTTTGCTGAATTAAGTTAAAGGTATTTATTAAAAAGTGCATTATCATAGATAAGAATATACTTCCTGTAGCTCTAACTACATAGGCTAAAATTATACCCATAACTGTAGCATATAAAAATTGATGAGCATTTAAATGTAAAATACCAAACATTATACCAGTCATAACTGCAGCTACATTCTTACTCTTAAACTCAAAACCAGAAAGAACAATCCCTCTCATAGTAAGCTCCTCTGTAATAGCTGGTGTTACTCCAACTACTAATATCATAAGCCATAAAGGATAACTTCTCATTTGCTCTAAGGCTATAGCCACCTCATTTGTAGAAAACAAACTTGATATATATGAAAAAAATGTCATTACAGGTAAAGCTAAAGCAGCTATTAAAACTGAATAAAATATATCTTTTCCCTTTGGTTTTTTAAAACTAAAAACTCTTTTATAGTTACTCTTAGTTACAAATATATAAATAATTGCTGGAACTATAAAAAATATTATATGTACTGCCATAAGAACTAAAGGTGGTATAATCCCCATCCTATACAGCATTGGCGTTACAAACATAGGTCCTACTATAGATAAAACTAATACTATAAGAAAATATAGATCGACTTTAAATATAGGCTTCATCTTATTTCTCCCTTCTATAAATCATTACTAAAATATAAATTATAAAATATAAATTATCTTAAAACATACTTAATCATTTTAAAATATAACATATTTAATCGCATATTACTAATTAATCATTTTTTATTCTAAAGTTCTTTCTATTAAACTTATTAAAAGAAAGATAAAATTATAAGTTTTTATAGACATACCTCTTTATTAAATTCTCCATAAAAAAATAAAAATATTTATTTTAAATTGTATAAAAAAATCAATACGGTCAATACTATTTACTGAGGCAATAAGCTTCAATCTTATAATAGCCTCTCCCCCATTTTATTTATACTGACAGTTTCGATAGAATACAGTCTAACGAAACTGTCTCCCCCTTAAAACCCTTATAATGTAATAAATTTTCTTCATGTTTTAAAAGCAGAGAGTATGGAAAAATACTCTCTCCATTTTTAAAATTCAGACATATTAAAGCATAGCTTTAAAATAAAACTAAGCACATATAAATTACCCATTAAGTTTTCTTAATGGGTAATTTTTTAAACAAAAATACCTTTAAGCCCTATTTCATATCTTGAAGTTCTCTTCTTAGCCAGTCTAAAACATACATTACAGTTTTTCTTCTAACTACCTGTCTTTCATCCTTAAAATTAAACTTTCTAACCTTTGTTACTCCATTAATATGTAAGGCTGCATAAACTAATCCAACAGGTTTTTCTAAAGTTCCTCCACCAGGACCTGCTATTCCTGTTGTAGATATTCCTATTTTAGTATTAGCATTTCTAGCTATCCCCTCTGCCATTTCTCTAGCACATTCTTCACTAACGGCTCCAAAATTCTCTAAGGTTTCCTTCCTTACTCCAAGCCTTTTCATTTTAGCTTCATTAGAATAAGTAACAGCCCCTTCCATAAAGACCTCAGATATTCCAGGATAATTTATAAGTGTACTTGCAACCATTCCTCCAGTACAGGATTCTGCTGTAGAAACTGTCATATGTTTATGAACTAAAAGCTTTCCAACAACCTCTTCTAAGGTAGTTTCTCCTTCTCCATAAACATTGTCTAAAAGCCTTCTCCTTATTTCCTCCTCCATAGGAGCAATAAGTCTTTTAGCCTCTTCTTCATCCTTTCCCTTAGCTGTAATTCTTAAAATAACATCTATATTCTTTGCATAAGGAGCAACTGTTGGATTTTCACTATCTAAAAGGTCAGAAACTAAAACCTCCATTTCACTTTCTCCTAAGCCAAAAACTCTTAGAACCTTAGAAAGTAAAACACCATCACTAAACTTACTTAAATAAGGAACTACATAATCCCTAAACATAGGCTCCATTTCTCTTGGAGGTCCTGGAAGAAGAATTATTCTCTTATTATTAGGTCCTTCTAAAATAGCTCCTGGTGCTGTTCCATTATTATTCTTAAGTATTATAGCTTCCTTTGGAAAATAACATTGTTTTTTATTATTCTCACTCATCTCTAAATTATTATCTTTAAAATACTTCTCTAACTCTAAAAGAATATCTTCCCTTAAAGAAAGTTCCATATTAAAATACTTAGCTGCCAGCTCCTTGCTTAAATCATCCTTTGTAGGTCCTAAACCTCCAGTAGTAATTATGGTATCACAGTTTTCAAAAGCCTTATGAAAAGCTTCCAATATTCTTTTAGGGTTATCCCCTACTACAGATTGATTATAAACATTAATACCAAGGTTTGCCATCTCCTTTGATAAAAACTGTGCATTAGTATTTATAATATCTCCTAAAAGTATTTCTGTCCCAATTGCCATTATTTCAGCTTTCAAAAAATCACCTTCTTAAAATTAAATTTTGCACTATAAAATTATTATCCCCTAAGAAATAATTTTACTCTACTTTTCACTCTATGTCCTAAGTTTTATACATATTTTTTCTATAATTTCTAATTATTATATGAATAATCAATTACAAATTTGACCTCTTATTTACTTAGTTCTATAATAGTCTTTGTTTATTCTTAATAATCTTTTTAATATGAAGCAAAAATATTAAAAACCTCTAAAAGAATAATAAAACTAAATAAAAAACAAGTAAAATTAAGGAGGTAAAAAATGAATTCAAAATTTAAAGGTATTATCTTTATGATACTTGCCTCAGCAGCCTTTGCTACTATGAACCTTCTTAGTAAGCTAGCTGTAGGAGTTAATTCCTATCAAAAAACCTTTTTGACAAATGTAGTAGCAACAATAATTGTTTGCTTTATAATATTTTATAAAAAAGGCTCCTTCTTTGGAAAAAAAGAAAGCAGAAAATACTTATTAATTAGAGGGGTAGTTGGAACCCTATCCATACTAACAAACTATTACGCTCTAGATAAAATGTTCTTATCAGATGCCACAATACTTACTAAATTAGCACCTTTTTTCACAATAATATTTTGTTACCTATTATTAAAAGAAAAAATTACAAAAAAACAATTTACTCTTTTAATAATAGCTTTTTTAGGAAGTTTATTTGTAATAAAACCTCAATTTAGTACAGCAATAATCCCTTCTCTTGTAGGCGTTTTATCTGCTGCCTTTGCAGGAATGGCATACACAATGATAAGAGTGCTTGGAGATAAGGAGGACTTTTGGACAATAATCCTTTCCTTTACAGCCATAGCAACTATAGTAATGTTCCCTTCAATGTTTATGAACACAGAGGCCTTAACCCTAAAAAATGTACTTTTACTTGTTTCTGCTGGTATAGCATTTACTTTAGGACAAGTTTCCTTAACCATAGCCTATAAAAATGCACCTGCCTCAGAAATATCAATGTATGACTATATAGGATTAATAATAGCTGCCTTTTATGGATTTATTTTCTTTAGAGAAATACCAGATTTCCTATCCTTTGTTGGATATGTAATAATAGTTGGCTCCTCAATACTAAACATTTTAGGAGGTAAGAAAAAAAAGAAAAAAGAAGGAAATGAAATAATTCCCTATTTAGATTAAAAAAATTATAAAGAAAAAAGCTGTTTAAAACAGCTTTTTTTCTTTTTTGTAAATGCAAAAATAATTATTATTTTATAATGAAATCAATTAATTATAATTTGTTATCATATAAAAATCAATGTTAAATAATTTAATAATTTATTAATTTTCTTGATACCCCCTTTATTTTTTAGATTCTTTCATATTATATAACCTAACTATAAATACACTTAAAAGAGCAAGTTCTAAAATAAGCCCCTCTCTTGCTCCAAAGCCCATAGAGTATCCAATACTTGCACATTGCTCATATCCAAATCTCAAAGCCTCTTGTATCATATAAATAACCCTCCTAAAAACGCCCTATCTATAAGTTATATGCCCTAAAAGAAAATTAAATTCTCTAAAAGAAATATCTTTCCCTAAAATAAAAAAACATAAAAAAAATAAGTGGAAGGGGCTAATCCTTCCACTTATCTTTCATATTTTCAACTAGAAAATACAGCATGACACATTATTTTGGGAGCATCTTATAAAAAGATTATGAGTCGTATGAGGCTAATTTGTCTATTTTATCATTTATAAAGTCGGTGGGAGTTTGACTTAACGTTTAAATAATCTTAACCCATAATCTTTTTTATAAAATACTGTAAAGTGATTGAGATTTTTATTATGTTGTTTAACTAAAAGTTTATCTTATAACAATAAAGATATAAGAGTTTAATTTCTAAAATCTGAGCATTATTTTAGAAATTTCCGACTAAATTCTCTGCGAATAAAGCCTGAGGTTTATTTATATAAACTCTACCCAAAAACTATTTTGAATAAAGAGTTCCACTTATTAATTCTTCTTCTTCTTCTAGATGTTTTCCAAATCTAGGGTTAATAGCTTTGAAGAACATATTTAAGAAGTTAAGTAATATAAAGAATATTACATATGTTGCTACGAATATTTCTACATCTCCAAAGAATTTAAATAAGCTAGCCATCTTAGCATATCCTAAATCAGTAAAATAAGTTGATAACTTAAATGCTGATAAAGTGGCAATTGCTAAGGGGAAGGTAAAGGCTGCATAAGATGGCTTAAAGCCTTCTTTAAATAACTTTAAGATATATCCGTAGACAACTACAAGTAAAACTAAACCTGTTATTATTAACCAAGCCAACATGTATGGATTAGGATTAGGTTCAATTGTTAATATACCAACTATTCCAAGGGGAGCTGGTGAACAAATTATACCTACTGTTGGCAACTTGTGGTCATCTAAGATTTCACTCTTAAATACTATATATAGAACTAATGGTAATAGAAGTGTATAGAATACAAATCCAAACATTAGCATAAAATGCGCTATTTGTGGAATTTGAGGTATTACCCCATCCATTCCTTTACTTGCCACACTACCTGTTATCATACCTGTATAAACTATGAAACAAGTAGGCATTATATTTTCAAATTTTCTTTCTCTAATTCTTGTTATTGTATAGAATATGACTATACCATAATGATATATAACAGCTGCTATCCAAAGCCAACTACATAATACTGGGAAGTATGGATAGAAGAATCCTGATACTAACCAAAGAACCATTCCTAGTGTCGGGTAAAAAGTACCTGTTACTGGATTTTTAAGTTCATTATACACAACCTTTGGAAATCTTATAACTCTTAAAATCATTAAAGCAAGCATACAGACTGCTAAAAATATTGCTATTGGTTTAAAGTAATTTATTCCTTTTAATTTCCATGAGTTACTTAATGTTATAAATGCCAAGCAAGTCCCACTGATTCCAATTGGCATATTTTGAAGCTTATCTAAATACTTTTTCATCTGTTCCATCATCACATCCTACTCACTTGATAATTCTATTATATACCATTTCTGTAATAAGCTAAAATACATTTCTTCTATAATAGATATAAGCTTGAAGTTATAAAAATCATGAAAATTAGATTTTATTAATTTTTTCTTTAAACTTTGTTTACATTATATACATATTTTGTTTTTTTTGATACAATATTAATAACGATTTCATATTTTTTACTTTTTATAGATATTTTTCTTTAGAATACTAATATTTAAATGATATGAAAAAGGAGGGAAAACTCATGAAAAAGGTTTTAAAAACATTAGGATTTGTAATTGGTCTACCCCTACTTTATATTTTTTTATCAACTTTAGTTTCGGGAGTTTATGTAGGAGTTTATTATATAGTAAATCAAGTAGGTCCAAATACCTTCAATATACTTGAAATCCTAACTCCTGTTATTTATAACTTAACCATAATTTCAGACTTAATAATGTTTATAATAGTATTTTTTATATTTTTAGGTTTAAAGAAAAATTTATTTAAAGTATGCAGGTTTAACAAGGTTAACCTAAAGGTATTATTTTATATGATTATTTTTTCCATAGGACTATCTATGCTAATATTATTCTCTATGGTAATATTAACACCCTTATTTCCAAGTATCTTTGAAAGTTACTCCATAGTTGAAAGTGCTATGGCCTTAACTAAAAACTCTATACTATCTCTTGTAGTTGTTATTTTACTAATACCTATATTTGAAGAGATTTTCTTTAGAGGAGTTATTTTTGGATTTTTAAGAGATAATTATAGCTTAGCCCTAGCCCTAGTTTTACAAGCCTTTATCTTTGCTATATGTCATTGCAACTTAATACAGGGAATTTACGCCTTTATATTAGGATTATTTTTAGGAATATTCTTTTATTCTACAAACTCCTTATATGCTTCCCTTGTTGCTAACATAACATATAAGTTTTTTTCTTTTCTTGTAATTCCATTAACCCTTTCATACTTAGAAATTGCACCAATTATGGTTATGGAAGTACTTTTTATAATAGTGTCAGTTGTTTTAATAATAATAGGAGCCCATAAACTTATAAAGTTCTTTGAAAAAGACTCCTCACTTTATTATTAATAAAATATATTTCTTAAAATTATAAGTTTTATACACTTACTTTAAAATTAAAATTAAAAAAGGTAGAACTAAATTTAGTTCTACCTTTTTTATTTAAGTTATATAGAGAGTTAAATATGATACCTTATAGTATTTCCATAAATTTAATTTTTTAACCCTACTTACGCTCTTTCATTTATATTTTTCTTAAACCCTAAATAAGTTGCTATGAAATATCCTCCGTAAATTATAACAAAGATTATTGAAGTTATTATTATATTTGGCATAATATTAGAATTTCCAAAGACACTTACTATGTTTGAAGCCACCTTTAATCCAACTATTGAATGAACTATAGCAAGAGATAATGGCAATATAAAATAAATAGCCACTTGAGTAAATATAGCCTTGTTTATCATTTTCTTATCTACACCAATTTCCTTTAAAAGTCTATACCTTTCTATGTTATCAGTAGATTCTGTAAGTTGTTGAATAGATAAGATTAAAGCTGATGTAATTATAAATATAAGCCCTAGGTATATTCCTAAATAAGCCATTGTTGCTCCTAAGCCTGTTGCACTAGTATATATATCTTTCTTTGATATACAATAAATATCATCCTCTACAAGCTCCTTTTGAATCTTTTTAAATTCTTCCTTTTCCTCTGCTCCCTCTTTCATCATTACATCAAAATAACTAGCCTCAGGTTTTAAATTAGAAAGAAGAGAATCCTTCACAACAAAGATTAATATATCTCCCTTTATGGTAGAGTTATAAAGAGTTATATCCTCATAGGTTTTATTTTTAGGATATAATTTTTCTCCTGAAATAGTTATTTCTTTTCCCTCTTCTAAACTCTGTTCAACCCATTTCTTAGCTTCACCAACATTTCCAACTGCTAAGTATTGATTTTTATCTAAAGTAACAGGCTCCATATTAAGAAGTTTTAAAGCACTATTATAATCACTTTCTCCAATTGCTAAAATTCCTGCCCCATTAGAAACTTGGTAATAATTTTTTAAACTCTCTAAAGCTTTATCACTTAAAAATTTATTAAATTTAACCTCACTATCATACATAGTTAAATTTGCATATCCCTTACAGAACTCTGAGATATCAATATTCTTTTCCTTTAAAACCTCTCCAATATTTACTTCATTATAATTAGAAAAAGTAGCATCAAACTTAGTTAAATCTTCTAGGTCAGAGTTCATTGCTTTATTTATTCCAAGTCCCCCTGAAAATATACATATAGATAAAAATAACATTAAACATGTAAAAGAAAGTGAAACAAAGGTTGTATTTATTCTACTGCTTACTTGTTTCATAACAAACATATTTAAATCTCTTAAATAAAATCTTTTGTTTCCTTGAATAAACTTTAAAAAGAATCCTGTTAAAGAATAGAAAAACAAAAATGTTCCCAAAATTCCAAGTATTATAGGTAATCCAATGGATTTAAAGTCAAGAAGTCCCACGCCCTTTTCTAAAACAGTATAATAAGCAACTACTAACATAACTAAGCTAAGCACAAAAAGTATTACTGAAAACCATAAATTTTTAATAGTAGGTTTTTCATTCTTTCTTGAAGCATTTAATAACTCTATTAACTTAACCTTTCTAACACTTATGTAGTTAAAAAATAATACAACAATATATATAATGGAAAAACAAAGAACAGTCTTTTTAAATCCACTAGGAGAAAAAACAAACTTAAAGCTTTTAAAATCAACTTGGAACATATAAGCTGTTAAAACTGATAAAGCTTGAGATAAAATAATCCCTAAAAAAAGTCCAAAAACTAGAGAGATAGCTCCTATAATAAAGCTTTCTAAAAATATCATTCCTGATAATTTTCTCTTTTCCATTCCAAGAATCATATAAACTCCAAATTCTTTTTTTCTTCTCTTTATTAAATAATTATTAGCATAAACTATCAAAAATCCTAAGACAAAAGCTATGAAAGTAGAGAAATATCCCATAAGCCTATCTGCTACAATAAAGGCTTCTCTCTTTTGTTCATTAATAGACATCATTAAACTCTGTGATTCTATAGAGTTAAAGGTATAAAATATACTAACAGTAAAAATCAAGGTTAAAAAGTATATAACGTAATTTTTATAACTATTCTTTATATTTTTTAAAGCTAATTTAAAATACATTATTGCTATCACCTCCAAGAAGTGCTACTACCTCAATAATTCTATTAAAAAACTCTTTTCTACTATCTGTTCCTCTTATAAGTTCATTAAAAATCTTTCCATCCTTAATAAACAAAATTCTACTAGCATAACTTGCTGTAAAGGCATCATGAGTTACCATCATAATTGTAGCCTTTAAATTTTTATTTAAATCCTCTAAACTTTCAAGAAGCTTTGTAGCTGCCTTTGAATCTAAAGCCCCAGTAGGCTCATCAGCTAAAATTAAAGAAGGCTTTGTAACTATTGCCCTAGCTGAAGCAACTCTCTGTCTTTGTCCACCAGACATTTCATAAGGATATTTATTAAGTTCAGAAGTTATATTTAAAGCCTCTGCAATACTTCTAACTCTCTTATCAATCTCCTTAGGATTAACTCTTTGAATAGTAAGTGCTAAAGCTATGTTTTCATAAGATGTTAAAGTGTCTAAAAGATTAAAATCTTGAAATATAAATCCTATCTTTTCTCTTCTAAATTTAGCTAACTTATTTTGGCTAAACTTTGTAACATCCTCTCCCTCTAAATATATATGTCCACTAGTTACCTTATCTATTGTAGATATACAATTTAAAAGAGTTGTCTTACCACTTCCTGAAGCACCCATTATTCCAACAAATTCCCCCTCCTTTACAGTAAAGCTAATATTATCTATAGCCTTTGTAACATTCCCCTTTTTACCATAATATTTTTCTATATTACTTATATTCAAAACTTCTCTACTCATAAAATTACACTCCTTAAACTTAAATTTACTAACTACTTCTTTAAAAATAAAAACTAAAAATAAATTCTTGCTAAAACTAAAGTAGTTCTTTTCTCTTTACACTCTTAGTTTATATTTTTTAAAAAATTCAATCCATAGAAGTACATAACAGTAAACTAACAAAAATGTAATAATAAAATTTAAAATTGACATATGCAAAAAAATTTTTTATATTTTTAAATAACAATTTTATTAGCTTGGAGGAATATATGAAAAAATTTTTAATAGGAACAATACTTATTATATCTAGTTTAAGCTTAATATCTTGTAATGATGTAGACCATTCAAAGGCACAGTCTACTAGTCAAGAAGTGGTTCAAAATAAAGAAAATAAGGAAACCATCTCCCTAGAAGAAGCTAAAGAAATAGCCTTAAAACATGCTAATTTAACAAGTAATGAGGTTTCCTTTGGTAAGACAAACAAAGAGCATGATGACGGAATAGAAAAATATGAAATTGAATTTTATCATGATAATAAAGAATATGACTATGAAATAAATGCTAACAATGGAGATATTATTGATTATAGTTGTGATGTAGAAAATTCTAATATTAATAATTCAAATAAAGGCTCAAAGGAAAGTGTTATATCACTAGACAAGGCTAAAGAAATAGCCTTAAAAGATGCTAACCTAACAAGTGATGAAGTTTCATTTGTTAAAGCTAGTAAAGAACATGATGACGGAATAGAAAAATATGAAATTGAGTTTTATCATAACAATAAAGAATTTAAATATGAAATTAATGCAACTAATGGCGAAATTATAAGCTATGAACTTGAATAAATCTATTAATTAAAAATAATAAACCTGTTATATACAATAGCTTTATAGCTATTGTATATAACAAAAAATATTTCTAAAGTAAACTTAATCAAAAGTCATCATTTTATTTATAGGAAAAATAATTGAAACCCTTGTAAAAATCCCTTCCTCAGAACATATACTAATATCTAAGCCAAGCTTAGTACAAAGCTTAGTACAAAGATAAAGTCCTATTCCTGTAGACTTTTTAAACTTACGCCCATTCTCTCCTGTAAAACCTTTATTAAAAACCATTCCAATATCCTGACTTGGGATTCCCACTCCATTATCTTCAATATTTAAAAAAATACAATCCTTATTGTTTTCAGAATATATTTTAAGTTCCTTAAAGCTCTTATTCATATACTTAATGGAATTAGATATTATCTGTCCTAAGATAAACTCAAGCCACTTATTATCAGAGTAAACCTCCTTATCTAAGTCTCCTAAAGTTATTTTAACTCTATTTTTAATCAATGCATCTGCATTATTTTTTAAAACATTATTTACTACATAGGATAAATTTATCTTCTTAATTATATAATCCTTTTCAACATTATTACTCCTAGTATAGAAAAGTGCTTGGTCTATATAATTCTCAATCTTACAAACTTCCTCTAAAATACTTTCTGTAAGAGGTGATTCATTATTTTCTATTAAAAGCTTACAAGTTGCAATTGGTGTCTTTATCTCATGAACCCAAAGCTCTATATACTCCTTATAATCATTTATATCATTTTTAAAAACACCTATTTCATCATTCATAGACTTATTACTTTTACAAATAACATCATATACTATCTTGCTTTCAGCAAAAGAGCCTTCATCAATCATTTCTGATATTAAATATTTCTTATCTAAAGCCTCTAGATTTTTAATTATTTCACTATAATACTGTTTCTTTCTAAAATAATCAAAAACATGAAAAACCAGTACACCAATAAGATTTATAATAAAAATAAACAAAATAGCAAAATTATTTACTCCTAAACTTTTAAGCAAGGTAGCAGTAAAAGCAAGTATTAATAAATTTATAAAAATAAATAATATTCTTTCCTTAATAAATTCAACCAAACTCATGCTAGCATATACCCCTGCCCTCTCTTAGTCTGCAAATATCCTAAAGCACCAATACTCTCTAATTTTTTTCTAAGTCTATTTACATTTACCGTTAAGGTATTGTCATCTATAAACTCATCACTTTGCCATAAAAACTTAATAATATTATCTCTAGAAACTATTTTTCCCTTATTCCTCATTAATATATTTAAAATCTTACTTTCATTTTTAGTAAGTTCCATAACCTGCCCATTATAAGAAACCTCACTAGTTGACATATTATATTTTAACCCTCTTAAAATAAATTCCTCTGTCTCCTCTTTTACTCCTCCATAAGCCCTCTTCATAATTGAAGATATTCTAGCTAAAAGTATTTGAGTATTATAAGGCTTAGTTACAAAATCATCTGCTCCTAAATTCATACTCATAAGCTCATCAACTTCACTTTGTCTACTAGTTACCACTATAATAGGCACTTCACTTCTCTTTCTTATTTCCCTACAAACATAATATCCATCATAATATGGAAGATTTATATCTAGCAAAATCATATCTGAATTGCTCTTTAAAGCAAGTTCAACAATATTCTCAAAATCCTCTGAAGTTTCAATTGAATAGCCGTACTTTTCTAAAAACTTAGTAAGTTCCTCTCTTATCTTTTCCTCATCTTCAATAATAAAAATTTTATTCCTTTGCATATACCTCACCTCTTATTAAAATTTTACACCCTAAAACCTAAAGAAAATATCATAAAAACTTTAAAATAAATACTCTTTAATTGTATAACAAAATTAGTTTTTTACTTAACTCTTAAAATTAATACCACAAATATTCCCTTTTATAAAAAACTACCATAATAAATCATACAAAAAAATAATTAAATATAAAATTAAAAGGAGATACCTAAAAAAGGTATCTCCTAAACTTAAATATTAAAAATACATTACACTGTCCAAGGCCTTATAAATAATAGATGCTATATTATTGTATATAAAATATAAATTCACTCCATAAGCCCCCATTGAAACTAAGAAATATTTGTTAATAAATTTGTAAATTGTTTAAAAAAATGTTAAATTATATTTTGAATTGTTAATTTTTAAAGGAGGATTTAAAATGAAATTTTGTAATAAATGTGGTTCTAGGTTAATAAATGGAGTGTGTCCAACTTGCTCAAAAAGCCTAAAAAAAAGCATGAAAAAAAATAATAAAAAACATAAAATCCTAATAAGCTTATTAATTTTAATAGCATTAGGTTTTTCTGGTACATTTTTATATTTAAAAGTAACATCTAAATCAGAAAGTGAAATAGCCCTTGCATTTTCAAATTCTATTTCATCTTCAAAACCTGAAGAACTTAGCAAAATACTTTACTGTTATGATAGTTCTTTACCAATAAACAAAAGTAATTCTAATATTTTAATAGATTACCTTACCAAAAACCCCTCTAAATTTTCTTCAATAAATGAAGCTTTTAAAAATGGAGAATATAAAAATACAAACTCTCCTCTTTCTATAGAAGAAGTTAGAAAGGATTTCTTCCTAATCCCTGTTTATAAAGTAGTTGTAAAGCAAAGCTTTGTAAAAGTAAATACAGACCTAAAGGATTTAAAGGTTTCTTGCTTAGATAATAACCTTGTAGACATATCAGAAAAAAAAGAACTAGGACCTTTAATGCCAGGAAGTTATAACATTCATGCAGAAGTATCAAATTCATATATAAACAAGTCTGAAGATATTCCTGTAAACACCTTTAAGGATTCAAATCAAGAAATAACTCCTTTTAAAGACTTTGTTAAGGTTAATATTAGTAGTGATATGCCAAATGCTGAATTATATGTAAACAATAAAGATACAGGACTAACTGTTAAAGAAGCCAAAAATCTTGATCCAATTGACCCAAATAGTATAATTTATGCCATTGCAAAGGATGGAGATAAAAACATAATAAGTAACAAATATGATATAGAAAACTCTAAAAATATAGATATAAACTTTGCCTCAGCAAAGGCTACAGAAGCTAATTTCCAAAAAGAGCTTTATTACTTACTAAAAAATTATTCAGAGGACTTTGCCTATGCAGTAAATGCAGATAACTTTAATTATATAGAAAGATATCTTGAATTTGATGGTCCCCTTTATAAAAAACAAAAAAGAGTTGTACCTTATATACACAACCAAGATATAAAAGAAAAATTTGAAAGCACAGAAATATTAAACTATACCTTTAACAATGATACTGACCTTGGAGAAGTTACTTGTAATGAAATTTACTCTGTAGCACAGGGAGTAAATATTGCAAAACGTCAAGAATTTAAAAATGTTTATACCTTTAAAAGACTTCCAAATGGCTCTCTAGTTCTTGTTGACTTAAAAGAGTAAGAGGTGATTAAATGAAAATCTGCAATAATTGTGGTAACAAATTAAGTAACTCAATGAAATTTTGTAATAAATGTGGATGTGAATTAGTTCCTTTTAATAAAGAAGAAAATAAAGAAGAGGAAAATTTAGATAAGGATAAAAATCTCTTAGGAACAAAAAAAGATGTCTTACCTAAAAATTCTATTAGCAATAATCCTATTATAGACACCTCTTTTAATAACTTTAAAAAAGAAAAGGTGAAGAATTTAAATAAAGAACCTTCCTCCTTTGAGGAATATGAAAAGCCAAGAAATAAGGGTGTTATAAAAAGAATTATAAAAATATTTTTCTTATTTATAATTCTTTTACTCCTAGTAAGTTCAATATACTTTTTAAAAAATCCTGTGCTTTATAGATATTACTATAACTCAGCCTTAAAATCTTCATCAGTAATTGAAAAATTAGAAAATTATAATAAGGCTCTATCCTACTCAAAAAATGAGGACTTACTAAATTCTATTTATGAAACCTTAAAAGCAGATACTGACTTTGTTGATAATGCTAAAATACTATCAAACTTAAAAGCACCGGAAAAAAATAAGTTAATGGCAAAGATATATGTAAATAAAGCCTCCTTAGATTTTGAAAATAAAGACTATAAAAGTTGTGATTCTAACTTAAACTTAGCTGTAAAATATGGCTACACTAAAAAGGACTTTTTACAGTATGATGCTTTAGAAAAGAAACTAAAGGAAGAAAAAAATATTTCATCTAATAAAAAGAATAATTCTTCCAATATATTTAGTTACAAAAATGAAAGCCCTTCAGAGTTTTCAGGAAATATATATGACTATCCCTATGATTTTATAATGCCAGATAGTGATAGTGCATACCTAGCAAAATATAATATATGTAGTTATAACAATACTACTCTTGACTTAATAAAAAATGAAATATATGCCCGTCATGGATATGTTTTTAAAGAGCCTAAGTTTAAAAAATATTTTGAATCAAAATCATGGTATAAACCAGACCCTTACTTTACAGGAAATGATAGCGAGCTAAATAATTATGAAGTAGAAAATGTAAAATTAATAAATGAAATTGAAGCTTCTAGATAAAAAAGGTGGAATAAATTCCACCTTTTTTTATATTAAAGCATATCAAAGCTTTCTGTATTCTTCTCAACAACTTCCCCTTTAACTTTAGATACTAAATCTCCACCCTTAGATATAAAAATATTAGCACTTATTATAGCATCCATTAAAGCCTCTACTTCTTCTTCGCTAACTTCCTCCTTAATATGCTTAAGGGTTAATTTACTTGTACTTCCCCCTTCATTCTTAAAAGACATAACAAGATATTTCTCCTTCTCCATATCCACCTTAAAACCTCCAAAAAAAATTTATTATGTTGCATCTTTTGTTCTTTTCCTAAAAGTCATCTTAAAAGTCCTTTAAACATATAAAAAAACTTTTTCAATGTACTCTAAAAACCTCTTAAAAAAAAGAAGTGCTTTTTCTATGATTTTTAAAACTACTAATGTAAGATTTAAAAAGCTTTTTATTTTTTTAAAGCCTAAAAAATCAGCAGTTCACCTTCTCTCTAATAAAATTAGATTACTAGGTCATCCTCCACAAAATTAAAGTTATCTTCCTTTAAAACAGAAATAACTCTTGATGTTAAAAGAGCCCCCAAAGCTTGTCCCACTTCGTAAAGTCTTTCATCCTCTGCATCAACCTTTATATTAGAAAAACTTTGTGTAGAAAACTTAGGAGCACCTAAATCACTCTCCCCATTTTGATACTTTAAAATTAAGCTTTTCTTAGTTAAGATTGCATTTGCCATACTTATCAACTCCCTTCAATATATAAATACTTCTTTTCCTTCTAATCAGTTATAAAATCCTTAGAAAAATTCACTTTTTCCTCTTAGAAATTTAATCTATATTTTTTAAAATTTTGTAGTATAATTATAATATGTTTTCTTTGTTGCGAGATTTTAACCATTTCTTTCAACCGAGAAACAGTTAAAATATAATATGAATATACTTAATTCCTAATTGTAAGGACAATTTTCTCTGAACAAAAAGGTAATAAAATTTCCAATTTAGAAAGGTTTGATGACAAGATGAGCACTAGAATTGCCGTAATTGGCATTGTTATTGAAAGCCTTGATAATATAAAAGAAGTAAACTCTATCTTAAGTGAATACGATAAATTAATTGTCGGAAGAATGGGACTACCCTACAAGGAAAAAAACATTAGAGTTATATCCATTGTAGTAGATGGAACCACCGACGAAATCTCAGCGATAACAGGAAAAATAGGCAAATTAAAGGGAGTATCTGTTAAAGCTGCCATATCTAAAAGAAGTTTTTAAAAACTTTAAATTCTTAATCCTTTAGTTCCCAGAAGTATATTTTAGTATTTCATATTATTTTTTAACATATAAAGTAATTTTAAAGGAGATTTTTTATGTTAAAAGATAACGAAAAGTATAATGCTTTAGATTTTATTAAAGATGATGAAATTAATAGCCTTATAAAAAAAGGTGAGGAGCTTGTTTCTGATAAAGAGTTAGTTAAAGAAATCATTGAAAAAAGTAAAAATGCAGAGGGTTTAACTCCTGAAGAAACTGCTATTCTTCTTAATCTTGAAGATAAAGAACTTATTGAAGAGATGTTTAAAGCAGCTAGAGAAGTTAAAGAAAAACTATATGGTAAAAGACTTGTTGTTTTTGCACCATTATACATAAGTAACTACTGCGTAAACAATTGTACTTACTGTGGTTATAAGCATTGTAATGAGGAATTAAAAAGAAAAAAACTTAACAAGGAACAACTTATTGAAGAAGTTAAAGTTCTTGAAAGTTTAGGACATAAAAGAATAGCTCTTGAAGCTGGAGAAGACCCAGTAAATGCTCCACTTGATTACATTTTAGACTGCATAAAAACTATATACTCAATTAAATTTGACAATGGTTCTATAAGAAGAATAAATGTAAATATAGCAGCTACAACAGTTGAAAACTATAAGAGACTTAAAGACGCTGAAATTGGAACATATATCCTATTCCAAGAAACTTACCACAAGCCAACTTACGAAAGATTACATGTAAGTGGTCCAAAGCATAACTATAACTACCACACAACTGCTATGCATAGAGCAAGAGAAGCTGGTATAGATGATATAGGAATGGGAGTTTTATATGGTCTTTATGACTATAAGTATGAAACTTTAGCAATGCTTATGCATGCTATGGACTTAGAAGAAACAACAGGAGTTGGTCCACATACTTTATCTGTTCCAAGATTAAGACCTGCTGAAAATGTTAGCTTAGAAAACTATCCTTATTTAGTTGATGATGAGGACTTTAAAAAGATTGTTGCTATATTAAGATTAGCAGTTCCTTACGCAGGACTTATTCTTTCAACAAGAGAAGAACCAGCTTTAAGAGACGAAATAATAGCTCTTGGAGTATCTCAAGTAAGTACGGGTTCATGCACAGGTGTTGGCGGATATTCAGAAACTTACAGTGACCCTGAAGAGAAGCCACAATTTGAGGTGGGAGACCATAGATCACCAGTTGAAATGATTGAAAGTCTTATGGAAGCTGGATATATTCCAAGTTACTGTACAGCTTGTTATAGAGAAGGAAGAACTGGCGAAAGATTTATGGATATAGTTAAAAGCGGAGAGCTTTATAAAATATGTGAAGCTAATGCTTTAATAACTTTAAAAGAATTTATTGACGATTATGGAACAGACAGAACAAGAGAAATTGGAGATAAATTAATCAAAAAATCTATAGAAGAAATAGATAATGAGGCATTTAAAAAATCAGTTGAAGAGAAAATAAATAAAATAAGTAACGGAACTAGAGATTTAAGATTCTAAAATTTTATTTATTTTAAATTATTTTATTCATGTATTTTTAGAAAGACATAAATTAACTCCACTTTATAATTTATGTTCTTTCTTTTAGTAAAAATCTTAATTTAAAGAAACGGTAACAAAAACTTATATTTATTATTAGCCAGCGAAGCTGGCTTTTTTTTATAAAAAAATAGGCAACTTTTTAAGCCACCTATTTTTATAAATACTATTCAACTATTATAGCTTCCTCATTAGCTGCACTTGTTATTGCTAATTCTCTTTCTGCAATTAAATCTTCTAAGTTTTCCTTAGTTTCCATTAACTCTTCTAAAGACATTGAAGCGTAATCTTTTCCTAAATCATTAGAAACATTTATTCCTTGCTTTCTTAAAAAATCATCAACTTTAGCTTGGTTTTTCTTATATATGTAGTATCCTGCTGCACATATACCAACTCCAACTAATGCTCCTGTTATATGGTCCTTATTTATCCCTTGTATCATACAAAACTCCTCCTTGATTTGTTTTTCTATAATTTATTTAAATTTAATTTATAGCATTTCTATACATTTCTCTACTTTTGTCATTCATCCCCATAAAAGAAGGTCCATTTTCAAAACCTGCAAATAAACTTCCTTCATGCTTTGACATTCCCTTGTTAGAAATCATAAAGGATTTTCCTATAGTATTTCCTTCTGTTTCTATAAATTTCTCTAAAAATACTCTAATCATATTGGCACTTTTAGATGATTCATTATCTGGCATTACTGAAATATCATAATAAGTTTCATTAGAATATTTATTCTTAAATTCCTTAACTGAAATAAGCATTCTTCCATAAGACATCTCTAATATGTGTCTACCAAAAGTAGCACCCCATGTAATTGCAGAGGGAATTAAAAACTTTCCTTTTCCTATAGAATTTACTAAATACATAACAGAAACAACCTCTGGGTCAAAATATCCCTTCTCGTTAATTTCCTTATAAGCATGTTCTCCAATAGCACCTATTGTAGTTCCCACAACAGCCCAGTTAATAATCTCTGAGATTTTAGGATTCATAGGAATGTATCTACTAATTCCTCCTATTATCAAAGTAAGAAGTGAGTAATACGCCATAGGAGGCATATTCTTCTTCTTTGAATTATAAATAAGCCTAATAGGTATTAAATCATAATTTTTTGAATACATTGCTATAACCCTCATTATAACTTCCTCCTCTGGAATTTTATAAGGATTATAAGAAACAACAATAGACTTTGTTATATCTGTATATCTAGCTTCAGTTATTCCTTCTTTTTTAGTTAACTCCTCCATAGTATTTAAGCTGTTTTTAATTGGATGAGAAAGTTTAAATCTAACTCTCCCTAAAATTTTATGTGCAACCACTATAGTAGGGTTATTCATATTTAAACACCTCTCTCCATATTAAAGAACATAAGTCTTAAAGAGTTTGCCACAACTAATATTGTACTAGAGTTGTGTAAAACTGCTCCAAAAAATACTGGTAAAACTCCAGCTGCACTTAATATAAGACCAGCACTATTAATTCCTATAACTAAACCAAAGTTTTGTTTAACAACATTCATAGTCTTCTTAGAAAGTTCCATTATAGTTGGTAACATCATTGGATTATCACCTTGTATTGTTATATCAGCAGCTTCCATAGCAACATCTGTACTTCCTCCACCTAAAGCTATACCAACATCAGCATAAGCTAAGGCAGGTGCATCATTTATTCCATCACCAACCATCATTACTCTTGAGCCATTTGCTTGATATTTTAAAACTTCCTCTGCCTTATCTGAAGGTAAAAGTTCAGCTTTATATCCATCAACACCCATAAGCATTGCAACCTCTTTAGCTTGGTCCTCTAAATCACCAGTTAAAAGTAAGATATTATCTACTCCTTGATATCTTAAATTATTTATTGATTTTCTCATATTTTCTCTCATCTTATCCTTAATTGATATTATTGCAATTAAGTTTCCGTCATAAGATACATATATAAGATTTGAACTGCTATTACTTAGTTCTTCCTCATAAATTTCAGCCTTTAAGGTATCAACATCATTCTCCTCTAAGAAAACCTTACTTCCAACTAAGACTTTCTTTCCCTCTAAATCAGTTTCCATACCTCTTGCAATATGAGTTATAACAGGTCCATGCTTAGGAACCTCAATTCCCTTTTCAATAACCTTAGCCATTATTGCAGTTGACATAGGATGAGAAGAAGTTTCTTCAGCTGCACCAGCTACCTTTAAAACATCCTCTTCCTTAAACTTTTCATCAATAATGCTTATACCTGTAACAGCTGGTTTTCCTTCTGTTAAAGTTCCTGTTTTATCTAAAATTAATGTATCTGAATTTGATAAAGCCTCTAAATAGTTTCCACCCTTAACTAAAACTCCATTTCTAACAGCGTTATTTATAGAAGCAGAGAAGGCAGTAGCTGTAGATAATTTTATTCCACAAGAATAATCAATAATCATCATATTTAAAGCCCTACTTGCACTCTTTGTAAATAAGTAAGTAAGCCCTGCAAATAAGAAGTTAAAAGGTACTAAATAACTTGAGAACTTATCTGCATAATCTTGTATAGGAGCTTTTTTAGATGCTGCATCTTCAACTAGGTGAATAATTCTAGAAACAACAGTATCATCTCCTGCTTTTTCAGTTCTAACAGTTATGCTACCACTTTTAATAACAGTACCTGCAAAGACACTATCTCCTTTCTTCTTAATAACTGGCACAAACTCTCCAGTTACAGAAGCTTGGTCAACAACTGCATCTCCCTCTATAACCTCACCATCTACACAGATTTTTTCTCCTGTATAAATAACAACCTTATCATCTTTTACAATTGTATCTATTGAAACCTTCTTTAAGTTTCCTTCATTATCTATTTTCCATACCTCTTCCTCTGATACAGAAAGCATATTCTTTATAGAATCTCTAGTTTTCTCCATAGTATATATAGTCATAAGTTCTGCTACATCTGATAATAATGTAACCATAAGAGCTGATTTATCATTTCCTAAAAGCAAACTTGCAACTATAGAAGTCAAAGTTAAGGTATCTGCATTAGGTCTTTTATTCTTTATTGCACCCTTAATTCCATTATTTATTAATCCCTTATTTAAATATATACTAGCTAAAGCAGGTATAGTTAAAAACTTACCTAAAACTCCAAACTTGTCCACATTATATAAATCTTTTAAATTAAGCTTTTCTTTTACTACTGAATATCCTAAAACACCAACATTTATAGCTAATCTTTTTAATATATCAAGTGAAGTTTCCTCATCCTTTTCACTACTTTCTACACTTATCTTTTGTCTTTCCCTTAAAGAAGTAAAGACCTTTAAGGAGTATTCTTCTAAGATGCTATCTACTCTATGTATTATTTTATCTTCACTTGTGTTCTTATCATAATTTATTAAAATTGAACCTGTAGTAGTATTTATTTCTAAGTAATTTATAGCTCTACTATTAGCAATTTTATCTTCAATTTCCCTCTTATATTGACCTAAATACTTTAATCCTTCACACTTAAGTCTAATTCTTCCTAAAATGCTATGTTTTACAGTACTCTTTAGTAGTAAATCCTTTTTTCTCATACTATTCACTACTCCCTTTATATTAGATTTCTTTTATTGCTTCATCTAATTGTTGCTCTATTGTTTTAACAACATAGTCTAAGTTACTTTCACCATACTTTTCAATTAAGTCATAGTTCTTTATTCCAATTTCCTTAATCTTATCTACCCACTTTAAAATTCTCTTTTCATAAACTTTATTTATATCGTAGGTAACTAATATACTTCCTGTTACAGTATTAACCTCTATAGTTTCTATACCATCTAACTTTTTAAGTGCTTGATGAAGAAACTTTTCATAAACTACATACTCCTCTGGAATCATCTTTAAAGAATTAACCTTAAATCTAATTCTTCCTGGTATGCTATGAGATACCTTTATTTTAGCTAGTTGAGATATAATAAATTTTTTAAACATTATTTAGGTTCCTCCCTATAAATCTGAATAAGCCCATTTAAGCATAGTATATCCATTTGGCAATGCTTTTGGCATTAATTTTATTCCTCTTAAAGCAAAGAATAAAACAGCAATTATGTATATAGCCTTCATATCTAAAAGACCTTTTGTCTTATTATAAATAGCTAAGTTTACTGCTTCCTTCATATTTCCTAGTTCACGAGTTACAAGGGACTCTTTTTTTCTTAAAAGTTCTCCCTCTAACTGAAGTAACTTAGCTATAACACCAATTAATAAAGATGGTTCTATCTTATCCTTGTCATATATTATAGTTAAGCTTCCTGTAATATTATTTATTTCAATATGTTTTATACTCTCAACTCTTCCTAGCTGATTAAGTAAAATCTCACTACTAGACTTATCCTTCTTTAAAAGAGGTATATAAAGTCTTATTCTTCCTTCTATGCTATGTTTAACTTCTATAACCCCTATAAAACTTGGTAAATTCAATGAGTTTTTGCTCTTTTTCTTTTCTTTAACCATAATTTCGCTTATTAATTTACCTGCTAAAGTAAATAGCAAAAATCTTACGTACCTGTTATTCATCAGTCCTCCTAAGTTTCATAAATTTATATAATAAAATATTTATTTTATATAATATTTTAATGAAAATAACTAAAAAAAATTACTATAAAGTTTATTTTTCTATAAATGTATTAAAATACATAAAATAAACTAATATTCCATTAATTATATCATATTATCCCCTCTCCTTTATACCAAATTATATAAATAGGAGGGGTTTTCCCTAAAATACATATGAGAATTAATTTAATGTATTCCTTTTAATTAATTAATTCCTTAAATAAACAAGGATTTAACTAATTAAGTTTATAAATTTTATTAATTAAAATTTTTCTTCTAATATTTTCTCTTAAAATATATAATTATTCTTGAATAGGATTTAATAAGATAAAAGATAAAATAAACTTAATTATATATAGAAAATTTAATAAAGCTAAATTTATTAATAAAAATATCTTATATTAAGTTTATATTTCTTTCTTTTTATTCAAAATATTATTTTATACATTATAAATATAATATTTTTTTATTCTCAAAAGAGAATATTAATATTTTTTACACCTTTTTTTTACAAAAAATTAAACTTTAATTTTTTACCATATCAATATTTAGTATGTATATAAATTTGACACAACTATATATTGTGAATAACTTAAAAGTTATCCACATCCCCATGTGGATAACTATATTATTAAATGAAAATAATATATTTTTTACTGCTATTTTTTAATAAAAATTATTAATGAAAAAAGAGATTTAACTAAAAGCTAAAAGTTGCTACAAATGGCTTAATATAGCCTTTTTAACCTGTAATTTTTTTACTTTTTTACTTAATTATTTTCATCATTTAATTAGAATTTGAAGGCTAAAATTCATCAAAAAAGTTATCCACAGGTTTATTCACAACTGAAAATATTTTCACATAATAATAAATGTAAGGAGGTGCAATTCTATTATTAACATCTTGCAATAATAGAAGAACTTATGAGCAATTTAAACGAAACACCTAGAGGAAGTAGAATTCATATTTCTCTTTTTGGAAAAACAAACTCAGGAAAATCAAGCATAATAAATGCCCTAACTGGACAAAACATATCCCTAGTATCAGATTTTAAAGGGACAACTACAGACCCAGTTTATAAAGCTATGGAACTTTTACCCTTAGGACCAGTAGTTTTTGTTGATACTGCTGGTTTTGATGATGAAGGAGACATAGGTAAGCTTAGAGTTGAAAAAACTGAAGAGGTTATAGGAAAAACTGATGTAGCCCTTTTAACTATTTCTTTAAAAGAAATACTAAACATATTAAATAATAATTTAGATATTAAAGATGCTATTTCTAAGGAAATACTATGGCTTAATAAATTAAAAAAAGCTAAAAAGAAAGTTATATTAGTAATTAATAAAAGTGATTTAGCTAAAAATAATCTACCTAAATCAAATACTGATTTAAAAGAATTAAATAAAGAAAATAATATAAATAAAAATTATTTTTCTGATGATAACTTAAATAAACTTTTAGAAAAAATAGGAACTATTTTAAACATACCTTATGTATGTATAAGTGCTAAAGAAAACTTAAACATACAAGAATTAAAAAACTTACTTGTATCAGTTTCTCCTGAATCAATAACTGAAACTCCTATAATTGGAGATAAAATTAAACCTGGAGATAAAGTACTTTTAGTAGCTCCACAGGATATACAAGCACCTAAGGGTAGACTTATTCTTCCTCAAGTACAGGTTTTAAGAGATATATTAGATTATGGTGGAATACCAACTATGGTTACTCTTGATAAACTAGAGGATGCACTAAAGGTTTTTAATGGAAAACCAGATTTAGTAATTACAGATTCTCAAGTTTTTAAACAAGTTAATTCAAAAATATCTAGAGATGTGCCTTTAACCTCTTTTTCAATATTAATGGCTAGATATAAGGGAGATTTAGATAAATTTTATAAGGGAGCAAAAGCAATAAAGAACCTTAAAGCTGGAGATAAAGTTTTAATTGCCGAAGCTTGTACTCACCATCAACTAAAGGGAGATATAGCAAGAGAAAAGCTTCCTACTTGGCTTGAAGAAACCTGCAATGGAATAATAGTTGATAACTGTTCAGGTAAGGACTTTCCAAAAAATCTTAGTGAATATTCCCTTGTAATACATTGTGGTGGCTGTATGTTTAATAAAGCTGAAATAATGAATAGAATAAGCATCTGTGATGATTCCTTAGTTCCAATAACAAACTTCGGAACTTCAATAGCTGAAATAAATAGCATCTTAGACAGAGTTATGGAACCTTTAAAATAAAAATTAAAATTATAAAAAGCCTAAGAAATAATATAATTTATTTCTTAGGCTTTTAAATTACTCTTTAATATCAAAGTCCTCTTCTTGAACTTCTATCTCTCTATTTAATTGGTCTCTACCAATTTCTAAAGCTCTTTCTGAAATTGAAAGATAGTAAACTCTATATATAGTATAAACATAAACTATAAGCCATAATAAAGGTATAAAGAAAATAGGTAGTATATACATACTTAAATTAAAAACAAAAACAATTATAATTCCTAAAACTACAGGTATAAAACCTAATATAGCCCATCCAATTAAGCTAAGATTTAAAAGGAATAACTCCCATTTATGTCCCTTCATCATTTTAAAAGCTTTACCTACAGCTTCCCATATTCCAAGTTCTGTTTCCTCTGCTATTATGTATTTAACTGGGAAAAAGTATAATGAAATTATAATATTATAAACACATAAGAATAACATTACTATAATAAACATTCCTAAAGTTTCACTCATCATACTATCGTAGTTAATATATCCAATAAATAAGTATTCATAAATATGATTTGAAAATAAATTAATAAATATAATAATTATTGCAATTACTGAAATAAGTGAACCTGGTAATTCAAATAATATTAAGGCTAACATTTTCTTTATAAAGTTTCTCCAAACTTTAAAGGAAGGTAAAGATTCCTTTAAGGAGATTTTTTCATCCCTATCTATAAATTTAATTACATAAATTATACTTAAAGATTCTAAAAAGGGTGTTAAAAGAAAGGTATTACATAGTCCTAAAATAGAGCTCATTTCTATATTCTCTACCAATGATATTAAAAAACTTGCTAAAGCTTGAACAATCCAAACTATTAATACTAATAATATAAAGTTTGTCCATCTATTCCTTAACTTATCTAAGGCTAAGGATTTTATCTCTTTTCTCGTCATCTATTATTCACATCCTTATATTTTTAATAAAAGATTAACATTACTCAAAATATATGTCAATTTTGTAAATCTAATAAAAAGACTGTACCTTAAAGATACAGTCTAAATCCTCTTATTTTAACTCATCTTCTCTTTCAGTAATTGAAAGATAATAAACTCTTAGAGTAACTTGAATATATGGAAGAAGCCATAAAAATCCAATTCCTAAAGTTAATAAAGATAATAATCCCCATCCTATAAAGCTTAGTCCTAAAACAAAAAGTTCTATTTTATGACCTTTCATTATACTAAAGCTTTTTCTAATAGCATCAAAAACACCAAGAGGTTCCTCTGCCATTATATATGGCATAGGGAATAATAATATACCCATTATCATAGTTAAAAATAAAACCACTAAAATTATTAAAATTGCAATACCCCAAATTATTATCATAGGATTTATTGTTATAGCCCCTGTAAGCATTGAAGTATGCAAAGAAGTTATTGACATAAATAAGAATATATTTCCTAAAAAAGCAACAAGTAATATAGGTATACCAAATATAATAAGGACTAGCATATTAAGTATAAATCTGCCCCAAGTCCTAACACTTGGTATAGCTTCCTTTAAAGCAACCTTTTCTTTTTCCTTAACAAACTTAATTGTATAAATTATTCCTGAAGCTGTAAGGCAAGGCATTAATAAAAAGCTATTAGCTATACTTAAAATACTTGAAAGCATTCCATCTGTTTCTTGAACTATTTCACTTGCTACTAATTCAATTATTGCAATTATTAAAGTTAATAATACAATATTTAACCATCTTCCCTTTAACTTAGACTTTGATAAAGCTTTTATCTCTTTTCTAGTCATTTGTATTCTCCCTTCTTAAGTTATAAACTTAATAAAATAGTACATTCCAATACAAATTATGTCAAATAATTAAAATATTTATATAATAAAAAAGAGATTTAAAACCTTTACAAAAAAAAACAAAGATTTAAATCTCTAATTATCTATAGTTATAAGGATAAAACTTTCTTTAATTAAAAAGTAAACTATCTATAGCCTCCTTAACTTCCTTTTTTAAATTCCAAACAAAACAAGGTTCTCCCTTTTCATCCTTTGTATTCATTCCATCTAACATAATAAACCAATATCTAAATTTATACTGAAAGCTACCAATATCATTTTCACAAAAAGTATAATCTAATTCCTTAGCAATTCTTTTACACATATTTTGAATTCGCATATCAACATCACTAAACTCTAGTCCCTCTCCTATTAAAGCTCTCTTAATAGGTTTTCCATAATTAGAATATAAATCAAGTAGTATCTTCATGTCCTTTAACCCAACCAAATTACCATCTTTTAAAATACTAACCCATTGTTCTTTAGTAATAAAGTCATTTAAAACCTTTTCATCAAACTGCCCTTTTTTATACTCCACCTAAATCACTCCAAAAAAAATATACTAAGATAAAAAATTCTCTTAGTATATTCATATTCTATTTAATATATCCTTATGTTTTTTTTAAGCTTAATTTACATAAAATTAAAAGCTATTTTTCATCTTTTAAAGACTTACTTAAGGGAGTAATTTCCTCAGAATCATCAAACTTTTCTAAACTTCTAAGTGTGCTTTTCATATAGGGATTTAAAACTCCTTCATATACCCTTTCAATATATCCATCCTTAACAAATACTAATCTATATACAGGTAATCCGTTATATAAACATAAATAAAAAATAGGCATGTTATCTTCTTTACTTATAAACACAACCTTACTTTCATTCTCCACTAAGTTCTTTAATTCCTCTGTGGTGCTACCTATTAAAATAAGTTTTTCTTTTTTTATCTCAGAATATAATGCTTGTCCGCCTCTTTGGATGTCCTGTTCCTCTTCAACTAACTCAACCTTCTCAAGGTTACTTGATAAAAATAAGTTATCTGCATCATAGGATGCAATGTTATTTCTATCATATTGAATTCTAAAAATACTTAAGGATAAAATAATTAAGGCTAAAGCTCCCCCCATATACTTTACTATATTAATCTTATTTTCAATAGTAAATTCTATAAGCCCTAGTAAAATAGCTATGTTTATCCATATACCTTCTTTTAAATTTAAAATTGAAAATATACAAATAAGCCCTCCTATAAAAAAGAGTAAAAGAGTAATAATCCGCTTATTGTTATTATCAAATTTATGTATAATTGAAGATATATACATAAGAACTATTAAAAATATAAGAGATACTATATAGGGTAAAAATCTCTTAAAACTTAATATACAAGTATATTTTCTTTCAATATTTTTAATTTCTGTATTTACCTTTTTATAAAGCTTAATTCTTTCATCCTGCTTTAAATCAAATCTATCTATGTACGGTCTAATATATGCCTCTAAATACCTGTTTTCATATTTTCCAAAATACATTGTATTTAGTGCCATAAGAGTTTCAACTTCTATATCTTTATTTTTAGAATACAACTCATAAATCTCATCAATAGAACTTTCATTATTTTCTATTTCATATCTAAAAAAATCATTATAATCCCTTCTAACTAACTCCCATATTAAATCTCTAGTTTCTTCAGGGTTTATCAAATTGCTAAAAGTAAATATACAAGAAAAGAGAATGATTAAAATCAGTACTAAATACCTATAAAATTTTACCTCACACTTTTTTTCAGCATCTTCATCAATCTTTCTCTTTTTAAAATTTATCAAAGATGCTCACTCCTTTTAAAATTTATAATTACCTTTATCTATTCAATTATATACTATTTTTCCCAAGATATCACTTTATAATTGCATATTATTATATTAATTATATAATAATTAAAAAGTTATATATAAAATTTAGAAAAAAGATGTTTTTTTAAGAAAATTATTTAATTTTATAACTTTTTCTTAAGTATTTTTAATAAAATTTCATTTCACATATATTTTCTATATAACATAATACCTATAACAAAATTCAACCTTCCCCCTTGAATAAATAAGTATTTAATTTGAAAAGCTAACTATGTATATTTTAAGAAAAATAATCCTTTATAGTTAATAACTCTAAAAAATAATATAAAAACTACTTGATAATAATAATTATCTATTATATAATATCTTTGTAATTCAGAGTGGTTAACTAGGAATTAGTTTAGGAGATGATAAATTATATGATAAGAGAAAAAACAAATAAAATCTCAATAATAGGTGCAGGTTTTGTAGGTTCTACAACAGCTTTTGCCTTAATGCAAGATGGATTAGCATCAGAAATAGTAATTGTTGATATAAATAAAGATAAGGCTCACGCTGAGGCTATGGACTTAGCACAAGGTGCTGCCTTTGTTAAATCTGTTGATATAAAAGCTGGGGACTATGAAGATACAAAAGACTCTGACATAGTAATAATAACAGCTGGAGTTGGACCAAAACCTGGCGAAACAAGATTAGATATTATAAACAAAAACCTAAAAATATTTAAAAGTATAGTACCTGAAGTAGTTAAATATAGTCCAAATTCTATACTTTTAGTAGTTTCAAATCCAGTTGATATTTTAACTTACATAACTTACAAGCTTTCTGGATTTCCAAAGGAGCGTGTCTTAGGTTCTGGAACTGTTTTAGATACTTCAAGACTAAAATATATGCTTTCAGAACACTTTAAAATAGATGCTAGAAATGTTCACACATATATAATTGGTGAGCATGGAGATTCAGAAATAACAGCTTGGAGTTTAACAAACATTGCAGGAGCTAATGTAGAAGAATACTGCAAAACAGTTTGTGATAACTGTGATGGCTCCTTCAAAAAAGACCTCCCAGAAAAAGTTAAAAATGCTGCCTACGAAATAATAAACAGTAAAGGATATACTAACTATGCCGTGGCCCTTTCTGTTACAAGGATAGTAGAAGCCATTCTTCGTGACGAGAATGCTATTTTAACTGTTTCTTCTCTATTTGAAGGTCAGTATGGAATTGATAATGTTTATTTAGCAATGCCTACAATAATCGATAGATGTGGAGCTAGACAAATTCTAGATGTCCCTATATCAAAAGAAGAAAAAGAAAACCTTATAAAATCAGCCGAAATTTTAAAAGGTCATATAGCTAATTCAGAATTAGCTTAAAAAAATATACTAAGTAGTCTTAAGTGCTACTTAGTATATTTTAAAATCATTGAAATTAATTAATATTCAAAGAAATTTGAATATTAATTAGCTTCAATGCTAATCAATTTATATTCCTTAATTTATACATACCCTTTTAATAACATAGGAACCTAAAGGAGAAATTTATTAAAAAAATTTTTTCCTTAGGTTCTTTTTTTGTATATTTTATTAAAATAAACATAAATTATTTACATTTTAATTTTATACTAAATTATTGACATTTTAATTTTGTTGATATAATTTATATAAGAATTTTATAGAATGGAGATTGTTTATGAATTACATACTTTTAATCAAAATGTTTATTCAAAAATATGGTGCCATAAGTATATTTTGTACAAGCACCTTAGAATATCTAGCTCTTCCCATTCCAAGTGAAGTTATACTCCCCTTTGTTGGAGCTATAGCTAAAAGTAACAACCAAAATATATACTTTTTAACACTTGTATGTGTTCTTGGAGGGACACTAGGTTCTTTAATAATGTTTTTATTAGGAAAGTACATACTTAAAAATCTTCTTGAAAAATTAAGAAAAAAACATGCCAAATTAGATGAATCCCTAGGAAAAGCAGAAAAATTACTTTTTAAATACAGATATATTGGAGTATTCATTTCTAGAACAGTTCCTTTAGCTAGAACCTTTACCTCAATAGTAGCTGGTATTATAGGAATGAAATTAGATAGATTCTTATTTTTCTCTGCCTTAGGAATGACTATATGGGATTTTACCCTTATTAAACTTGGAACAATTTACGCTAAAAACTATCAAGCCATAGATGCTATGTTTAAAAAATACTCAATAATAATAGTTGTGGTTTTAGTAATAGCGCTTTTAATATATTTAGCATTTAAACATTATGAAAAAAGAAAAAAAGAGAGAATAAACTAAATAAAAAAATAAAAAGACTGTATGTAATTATTTAATATACATACAGTCCCTCTATTTTAAAGCGTAAATACTTTTTATTATTCTCTTGATTCTATATCAGCTTTTAATTCTTTTGCAAATTCTTTTGCATTTTCAGCTTCTTCTTTGATTTCTCTGTCTATTTCTTTATTGATAGCTTTTCCTAATCTTTCAGCTTCTTTTTCATCTTCTTTATATTCCTTGCTATCTTCGTCAAGAACCTTTACATCTTCTTCTAATTTATTAATCATATGAGCTTTTATTTCTTCTACGCAAGACTCTTCTATATCAGCCATAACTTCATTTTTTAATTCTTCAACTTTTTTACTCATTTTATAACCCTCCTAAAAACAAATATAATTAATCAATTTCTTATTAATTCATATTAATACTTCTTACAGCTTGATTATAGCACTCCTAAAATAAGAAATAAATACTTCTTAGTAATAATTGTTATTTCGTCAATTTTAACCCTATTTCCTTAAAATTTATCACTATTTTCTAAAAAAAATTGAAAATTTTTAACTGTACTATTTATTTTTTTAAAATTTAGATTTCCAAATTTCTAGAATAAGAGTATAATTTTAAAAATTTATTTTATATATCCTTCTTTTTATATCTTATAAAGGCTACAAAAGTTGCAATTAAACACATTATTGTAGCTGAAAAAAATACACAATCTAATCCATATAAGAAAGCACTCTCTTGTCCTTGCACATAATTTGAAACCCTATAGCCTAATTTATAACTCATCCTTCCATACAATATAGTTGTAGCAAAAGTAAAACCATAAGCCATGGCTAAGTTAGATACTAAAGAATTTACACTTCCTGCTATGCCTAGTCTATTTTTAGGTATCTTTTCCATAACTAAAGCATTATTTGTTGACTTAAATATACCATTTCCAACACCCATAACAGCACAACAAATACCTAAATAAATTAAGGTACTATTTATATTTATTCTTCCCATGAAAAATAGAGCAATAGTTAACATAGATACTCCTATTAAGGAAATTAATCTTCCATTAAATCTATCTGCAAGAGAACCACTTAAAGGTGCAACTAAAGATAAACATAAAGGATATATCATCAAAAATAACCCTGCATATAAAGAACTCATTTGTAGTGCTTGTTCTAGATAAAGAGGAATAATAATATTCATACTACTTATAGCTAAAAATGATAAAGCAGAACAAGCTATACTTAAAGAAAATAACTTATTTTTGAATAAATTTAAATCTAACACAGGAGATTCAACAGTTTTTTCTAAATATATAAATAAACAAAGAGAAACTATAGCTATTATAAATCCTAAAATTATGTACTTATTTGTATATCCTAAGGATTCTCCCTTAGTTATGGATAACATACTAGATACTATAAAGATTGCAAAAACTATAGTACCCTTTATATCAATTTTTTCTTTTGAATTTGTCTCCATCTTAGGAAGATATATCATAGAAAGAATTAAAGCTACTATTCCAATAGGAACATTAATCCAAAAAATAAGATCCCATCTTATAGAAACCAAAATCCCTCCTAAAGCTGGTCCAATCATTACTCCCATAGCAACAGCACTTGCAGATAGCCCCATAGCTCTTCCTCTCTCTTTTTCATCAAAAAAAGCTGTTATTATTCCCATTCCAGTTGCCATTGCACAGGCTCCACCAACACCTTGTATAGCTCTAGAAACTATAAGAAGTGTTAAATCCTTTGATAAGCCACTAAATAAAGAGCCAATTGTAAAAATTAAAACTCCAGCCTTAAATACCTTACACTTACCTTTTATGTCTCCAATTCTTCCACATAGTAAAACCAGAGCTGATATTACCATAAGATATGTAGTTACAATCCATTGAGTATCTAATATTGGTCTTTTTAAGTCATAAGAAATTGTAGGTAAGGCTACATTTACTATACTTCCGTCTATACAGGACATAAATGTCATAATTACAACACAAAACAATATAGCCCATTTATTATAGCTACCTTCCTTACTGTTTCCACTACTTTTAACTATAGCTTTCATACAACATAACTCCTTTCATAAGTTTAACTATATTATATCTCCTTTCATAAACTTTATTTTTAAGTTAAAAAATATGAAATTATTCAAAGCATAAAAAAATTATTATTAAATATAAAATTAATTAATATAAACATTATTTTAAATAAACATATAAAAAAATACTTTTAAAAAACAACTTATCTAATAAATTTATTAATCTAAAAAAATAAAGCAAAATAAAAAAAGAATGTATTAAGGGCAATTGTGAGATGCTTATTAAAACAAGTTTAATTCCTTAATACATTCTTTATACTATATAAATATTTATTTTTTACGTATATTTAATTATTTAATATCCTTTGAAATCTCAGTAAATATTACTCCTAGTCCATAGGCTCCTGCATCTGGGTATCCAATACTTCTCTCTCCAACTGTACCTGCTCTACCCATACGAGCAACTATTTCCTCTGTTTTCTTAGCTCCTAAAACTGCTGCTTCTGCACCCTTTTTAAAGGCTTCTTTAAAGTTTAGTCCTTCCTTTGCACTTTCTGTCCATGCATCTGCACAAGGTACTAAAGCATCTATTAATGTTTTATCGCCAACTACAGCTCCTCTTCCAAAAGAACGTTCTCCAGTCTTTTGAATTCCAAGTACAGCAGCTTGCATCATTTCTGCAAAATCATTAACTGTTAACTCATCTTTACCTATAACATTTTTACTTGCCGCTCTAAAAGCTGAACCCCATATTGGTCCTGAAGCACCACCACAATGCTCCATTATAACTAATGAACAAGCATTTAAGAACTCTGATATATTTAAATTCTCTATATTTAATATGTCTTTCCATTCCTTTTTAAGTATTCTAAAACCTTTAGCAACACTCATTCCAAAATCTCCATCACCTGCATGAGAATCTAATTCACAGAATGGAACTTCATTATCAATTATTACTTCACTCATCTTATCTAATATATAAATCATATTTTTAAGTGAAATCTTTTCATTTTTTATTTCCTTAAATTCTTCACAAGTTTCAACTTTATATGAAACCTTTCCTTCTTTTTCCTTAATTATAACCTCTTCATACTTAGGAACCTCTAAATGATTACAAACCTTTAAAGCTGGAGCATCACATTTATCTTTTATTAACTCTTTTAATTCTTCATCAAGCTTCATTATTGATAGTGAAGCCCCTGCCATATCTATACTTGTCATATAGTTACCAACAAAGTTTTTACAAGCCTTAATTCCTCTTTTGTTTAACTCTCTAAATACTGAATTATTTAATAAGTATAACTCTTGAAGTGGTGTAGCTCCAAAGCCATTTACAAGAACAACTACTTCCTCACCATTACACTCTAATTCATTTATAAGTTGATTAACCATTCTTTCAGCTAATTCATCTGCTGTAGCTATCTTTTCTCTACGAATACCAGGTTCTCCATGTATTCCAACTCCATACTCCATCTCATCCTCACCTAGTTCAAAAGTTGGAGTTCCTTTAGCTGGAACAGTACAAGATGTAAAAGCAAATCCTATACTCTTTACATTTTTTGCAGCTTTTTCAGCTACTCTCTTAACTTCCTCTAAGCTATTTCCTCTTTCAGCAGAAGCTCCCGCTACTTTATGTACTAAAACAGTTCCAGCAACACCTCTACGTCCTACAGTATAAAGACTATCCTCAACAGCAATATCATCATCAACCTTTATATAATCAACCTTTATTCCATCTTCTGTAGCAAGGTGAGCTCCATTTTTAAAGTTCATCATATCTCCACTATAGTTCTTTATTATAAGAAGTGTACCCTTGTTACTCTCAGCTGACTTTATTCCTTGATAAATTTGTATTTGTGAAGGTGATGCAAAAACATCTCCACATACAGCCACATCTAACATACCTTTTCCTATAAATCCTGCATGAGCTGGCTCATGACCACTTCCACCACCACTTATAAGTGTTACCTTATCTTTGTTTATATTTCTTTTTTTAACAATCTTATACTTGCTTAAAAATTCTAACTCTGGGTGTGCCATAACCATTCCATTGCACATTTCTCTAACTAGTGTTTCTGCTGAATTCATTATTTTTTTCATTTTAAAATTCTCCCTTGCTACTAAAATTATCTTCTATTTTTATAGTCTTTACCTATCTTATCCGCTAATTTAATTGCTGATACTACTTCTGAAACCTCTATTCCAAATGGCATTGAGTAAATTGATTCTTCTTCTATACAAGCCTTTTTAGCAACTTCAATTAATTCTTCCTCTGAAACCTCTGTAACTCCTATATCTTCAAGACATACAGGAAGTCCTATTTCTAAACAAAAATCTAAAACTTCATATAACTCTTTCTTTGGAGCATTTTCAAGAACTAATTGAGCAATTGTTCCAAAAGCAACCTTTTCTCCATGGAAATATCCATGTGTACCTTCTAATATTGTTAATCCATCATGTATAGCATGAGCAGCAGCTAATCCACCACTTTCAAAACCTAAACCTGATAATAATATATTTGTCTCTACTATATTCTCTAAGGATTTAGTAACACAATTACAATCACAAGCATCCTTAGCTTTCTTTCCGTCCTCTAATAATGTTTCATAACAAAGTTTAGCAAGTGCTAAAGAAGCATTTGTTCCTATAGCTTCTCTACATTTTCCTTCTCTTACTCCACATGGTAAACCTGCATTTACCTTAGTAAAAGAACTTGAAGTTGCTCTTGCTTCAAAATAAGTTGATAAAGCATCTCCCATACCAGCTACTAAGAAACGAGTTGGTGCCTTTGCTATAACATCAGTATCTACTAAGACAACACTTGGACTTGCTTTGAAATATGCATAATCATCAAAAGCTCCATCCTCTGTGTATAAAACTGCTGAATGACTAGTTGGTGCATCTGTAGCTGCTATTGTTGGAACTACTATAAGCTTTTCTCCTTCAGCAACACACTTAGCTGTATCTAAAGCTTTTCCTCCACCAAGTCCTACTGTACAATCACAATTCATTTCCTTTGCAAGATTTTGAAGTCTCTTAACTTCCTGTCTTGAGCATTCTCCCTTAAATCCACCTTCTACAAAGCTTATATTAAATTTCTCTGCTGTTTTATCTAATTTATCTTTAACTCTTTTTATATCCTCTGGATGTGCTATTAAAAGTGCTGATTTTCCATAAGTCTCTACAAAATATCCTAAATTAAGTAATTCATTTTCCCCTTGAACATATTTTGTTGGGCATATAAAAGCCTTTCTCATAAAATCATCTCCTCAATTAAAATCTTTACTAAATCTTATGATGCTATTATAAACCTCTATGGAAACTATTACATTGAAGTTTATTGATATAATATTGGACAATATAAACCTCTTGCAATAGTTTACATAATTTTATAGGACTTTTAAAACCTTTACAGAAATAAAGCTCAATAAAGTACAATTTTCATTGCTTTTTGTCAATTATACTAAAAATACACATATTTAAGTTTTAAATACAATTTATTGAAAAGTAGAAATTTAATTTTAATATAAATATAAAAATTATTAAAATAATCCTTTAATTTTAAAAATATTATTTTTTAGTTAATTTGATTATTTTTTATTAAAGTAATATATTAAAGACAAGGTTGTTGATGTTATAAATTTTGTTCAAAGTATTGTTTAAATTCGCTTAGTAAATTTAGACTAAAACAATCTATTTACTAAGAAGTAGTACACTTCTGTAAGTGGTTATAGGACAAAGAGCTAACATCAACAACTTTAAATAAAATTTAATATGATATAACATCTTAAAATAATTAATGTGATTTTGGAAGTGATTAGTTTGAAAATTATATTTCATATTGATGAACCAAATAAATGGCCTATGGTCTTGGAAAATTTAAAAAATATATTAAACAACGCTAAAGAAAATAATAAAAAGTACGAATTAGAAGTGCTAGCAAATTCTATGGCAGTTTTTCAGTTAACAGAATTAATCGCTAGAAATACTCATCTTTTAGATCAAATTATTGATAAAGCTGAACAAGGAGTAGTTTTTGCAGTATGTAACAACTCTCTTGATAAGTTCAATATAGCAAAAGATGAATTATTTTCTTTCTGTAGAGTAGTTCCAGCTGGAATACTTGAACTTGCTGAAAAACAATCAGAAGGATATTTATATATCAAGCCATAAAATTTAACATAACTCACTACCCTTTAAAATTTTCTTAAAATCTATGTCCAAAGACATAGATTTTTTTATGTAATTATTAAAAATTTTTTAACATTAAACTAAATGTACTTATAGAAAGTTTTAAATATTTTAAATAAAATCATAATTTTTTTGTTATATAATGTACTTATAAGATGTTTTGTTTTGGAGGTATCATACAATGAGCTTAAAAGAAAAAATCAAAGAAATGGAAATAAAGCACGAACTTAAAAAAGAAGAAAGATTAGAAGAAAAATTAAAAGACAACGTAGGAAAACTTGTAAATGATGAAATAGAAGAAAGTGAAAAAGAAGAAAGAAGAAATGAAAAAGATTTTGCTAAAGAATTAAAAAAGCAAATGAAAGAAGAAGCTAAAGAAGAAGAAAGAAAAGAAAAAGAAAAAGAAAAAGAAGCTAAAAAAGCTGCTAAAGAAGAAGCTAAAGAAGAAAAAGAAAAAGAAAGAGAAGCTAAAAAAGAAGCTAAAGAGCAAGCTAAAGAAGCTAAAAAGGAAGCAAAAGAAGAAGCTAAACAAGAAAAAGAAAATAACTAATAATTTTTAGTCTATATAGTACATAATTTAGTTTTTTAAATAAATAAAGTTAATATTCAAAGTTAATATTCTTCAAATAAAGTAGCTAATTTTTAGCTACTTTATTTTTATATAAATAAAAAAATAATTGCTTTAAAATCTGAATTGTCATATCAAATTCTATAATATACTCATAATGTATTAATAAAATAACCAAAATTTACTCAAATAAATAAGCTTAATCCTTTCATTTATTAAAAATTTAATTTATAATTAAATAACAAAATATAACAAAAAGAAAGGAGATGAAGACTTGTTGCAGTAGGTATTCGCTGTAAGAGATATAGTTTAATCCTTATAATATTTTAACTTACATATGAATTAATCCATTGCTTATACTATAAAAATATAAGTCTAAGGTCTTCGTATACCTTGTAAAGTTCATATTATTTAGATTAAATTTATAGTAATTAATTAAACTTAAAATTTACGAGCAACAAAATTTCTTATGCGTTCAAAAAGAATAGAACTAGTAGAAGATTATATAATTAACAATAAAACAGTATCTATTGATAAACTCTGTGAAGTCTTTAATGTATCTAAAAATACTATAAGAAGAGATTTAAATGTTTTAGTTGATAAAGGTACTATAAAAAAAGTTTATGGAGGGGTTGTGGCTAATGATATTAAAAGCCCTGGCTCCTTTGATGAAAGAAGCAGTATAAATAGCAAGGCTAAGATTAATCTAGGAAAAATAGCCTCTGAATTTATAGAAGATGGAGATAGTATATTTTTAGATTCTGGTACAACTGTAGTTAATATTATTGATTTTTTAAAGGACAAGAAAGACATAACTATATTTACAAACAATGTTATAGCTTTATGTAAAGGAATTCAACTAGAAAACTTAAACATAGTTTGCTTATCTGGAATTTTAAATAGAAGAACTAAATCCTTTGTAGGACTTAATAGTCAAGATATCTTAAAAAACTATAATATAAATAAATGTTTCATATCCTGTAATGGAATATCTATAAAAAGAGGAGTAACTAATTCTAACAAAGAGGAAGTTAAGCTTAAAAAAATAGCTATTTCTAGAAGTGCTAAAGCTTTTCTTTTAGCTGATAGCTCAAAATTTGACCATGTATCCTTAATTACTTTTTGTGAACTTAATGATTTAGATTACATTATAACTGATTCTCTCCCTAGTGAAGAGTACATAGAATTTTTCAAAAACAATAATATAAAACTAAAAATATGCGAAAATGAAAAATAAAAAAATAGGGATAGAGATATCCCTATTTTAATGTGCTTTTATAATAGTATTTAAAGTGTAATTTCTTCTCCTTAATTATACAAAGGAAAAGTTATTTAAGTTTTCTTTTAAGACTTATTAATACTAGAGTTAAGGAGGTGCTCTTTTATGGCACCTCAATATTTAAAAATCTTATTTTAAGCTTAATATCTTCTTCCCAATAAAATGAAGAAAATAGATTAAATAATCCTAAGCTTAAAATTTAAGATTGTAGCACAAATTTCAATAATAATATGTGCAACTTTTAAATTTTTATTCATAATGGTCTATATTATTTAAATCTATTATTTCAAAATTCTTCCCATCCCATTGTACTTCATTATAACTTGCTTGATGAAATATGGGTTGTGATATGATTTCTTTTTCCTCAAACTGCTTTTTAAAATATGCTATTAAGTATCTTACACACATACCATGAGTAACTATTAATATGTCCTTATCTTCATTTTCTTTTATTATGTCATCAACAGCCTTAAAAAGTCTATCTGTAAACTCTTTTATATTTTCTCCTCCAAAACTTTCATATGAAAAAGGTCTATTAAATAAATTATCTAATTCATCTACATACTTTTCATTACTTTTTATCTCTTCTGTAGTCATTCCTTCCCATTCTCCAAAGCTTATTTCCTTTAATCCATAAACTTCTTCAACTTCTATATCTTTATCACCTTTTATTAAATATGCTGTTCTTTTAGCTCTCTTAATAGGACTTGTAAAAATTTTATCTACCTTAATATCCTTAAATCTATTTCCTAAAAGTTCAGCTCTCTTAACACCATTTTCAGTAAGTTCTGAATCCTTCCATCCTTGAAATCTATGTTCTAAATTCCATAAAGTTTCTCCATGTCTTGTAAAGTATATCTTCATTTAAAAACCTTCTCCCTTCTACTCCTCTTAAAACATTATAGTACCTTAAATAATTATATAACTTATCTTTAAATTTTTATAATAAAAGTTTTTAATAATAAGTAAAAAGAGATACCTTCTGGTATCTCTTTTTTAAGGAAGTAACTAAATTTATAATTTATAAAGCGTGTAATTTATATCTTATTTAAAGTATCTGTTTAATAATCCTTCGAAAGCTCTTCCGTGTCTAGCTTCGTCTTTACACATTTCGTGTACTGTGTCGTGGATTGCATCTAAGTTTAATTGTTTTGCTAATGTAGCTAAGTCTTTCTTACCTTGACATGCTCCATGCTCTGCATTTACTCTTGCTTGTAAGTTAGCCTTTGTATCAGCTTCTACAACTTCTCCTAACATTTCAGCAAATTTAGCAGCGTGCTCTGCTTCTTCGAAAGCTATTCTTTGATAAGCTTCTGCAACTTCTGGGAATCCTTCTCTATCAGCTTGTCTTGACATAGCTAAGTACATTCCTACTTCTGTACACTCTCCAACGAAGTTAGCTTGTAATCCTTCAATTACTCTTTCGTCAACACCTTTAGCAACACCGATTCTGTGCTCATCAGCAAAAGTTAATTCTCCACTTTGCTCTACGAATTTATCAGCTCCAACACCACATACTGGGCATTTTTCTGGTGCTTTTTCTCCTTCATAAACATATCCACATACTGTACAAACAAATTTTTTCATAATTTATTCCTCCTACAAAACAAACAATTTATCTAATTTCAATTTATATTTCAATTTAAAAATTTCATTATTTATTATTGATGTATCTTCATCAACCTTATGTTATTATTATATAATAATAATTATTGTTTAGCAATAGTTATTTATAATTTTTCCTAAAAAATTATAAATATTTTCTAAGTGAAATTTAGAGACATTATATAAAAATATATAATGTCTCTATTAGAAATCACAATATGTGGTTATGACCTATATTTACCATTTTCAATATAGTTTTATCATAAAATAAACTTTTTTTCTAGTATTTAATTATTTTATTTTCTCTGTTTATAAATTTATAACATTTTATATAACCATTTTCTTATTTTTAAATAAAAAATAAAGTTAGAAGCTTTTAACTTCTAACTTATTTATATAAATTTTAATTATTTACACTCTAATAAAGCTAAGGCTACAGCACCTATAACACCTGCATCAGTTCCTAATCCAGCAGGTACTATTTTGCAATGTTCACTCATTGCTTTAAAGCATCTTTCATTAACAACATCTTGAACTGTTTCAAAAACAACATCTCCAGCCTTTGAAACACCGCCACCTATAACAACCATATCTGGGTCAAATGTTGCTATTGCATTTGCGACACCAATTCCTAAGTAATTTAAAGCTTCACTTATTATTGATTTTGCAACTCTATCGCCTTTATTAGCTTCAACAAAAACTTCATATGAAGTTACATTGTCATAATTTTTTAAACTTGTTTCTACATTTGTAGCAACAGCTTCTCTTCCTCTTTTGCCTATAGCTGTTCCTGAAGATACAGCTTCTAAACATCCCATATTACCACAGTTACATCTAACAGTTCCTGGTGCAACAGTTGTATGTCCAATTTCTAATGCATTTGAAGTACTTCCTCTGTATATTTTACCATTAAGGATTGCTCCTCCACCTACACCAGTACTTACAGTTATATAAATCATATTTTCAGTACCTTTTCCAGCACCTAGCATAAATTCTCCTATAGCTGCAACATTAGCATCATTATCTAAGTAAACAGGAATACCGAATTTAGCTTTTAATGGTGAAACTAAATCAAAGTTTTTAAAAGGTAAGTTTGGAGTAGTTATTATTATACCAGTTCTAGAATCTAAAGGTCCTGGTGATCCAATTCCTATTGCTTCTACTTCATCAATAGTTACTTTACCTTCACATATTACAGTTTCAACACAGCTAATTATTCTATCTAAAACTGCTTGCTCCCCTTCATGAGCATTAGTTGGAGTTGTATGTTGAGCTTTAACATTTCCTTCTAGATCAGCAAGAGCACAGCTAATTTTTGTTCCTCCTAGATCTATTCCAACAACGTAATTCTTCATTTAAAAAATCCTCCCCCATGTTCTTATGGTTTAATTCAACTATAAGTGTTTTCTTGATAAAATTACTCTTAGAACTCACCTTGTCAAATTAATGTATTATTGTATGACAACTAAAATTATAACTTATTAATAAATTTATTTAACACAAAGTAAATTATATCATAAATATACTTACCTTTACATATTTAAAGTTCTACCATTTTTAAATTATATATTTTTACAATTATTTATATAAAAAATACTATTATTTTTGTTTATCCTATTTTTTTTGCATTAATATAATAGATTCCATCCTTATCGTATCCTTGATTTTTTATATTAAAATTATTATCTTTAAGCATTGAACAAATAATTCCTATATTATCCTCATCTAAAGAATACATGTATATCATAAATCTATCATAAACACCAACAATATTTATATAATCAAATATATTGCTATAATCACTTAAACCTATTTTCCCCTTTATATCCATTCTATAATTACACATTAATTACACCTCATTTAGTTAATATATAAAAGAATTTTATAAATAAAAAAACTGTTTTATATGATAAGTTTTAAATTTCATATTTTATATACAATTTATATTCTATTATAAAAAGTTTTATTCTATTTTTTACTTTTTTCTAAATTATTTCCTTAAATCAAGGTGATAATACCTACAATAATAATAATTTAACCACATTTTTTTCCTTGTATACATAAAAAGTACCATCTTAAAATAAAAAGATGGTACTTTAATATTTAATTAAGCTTCTTTAGCTTCCTTCATCTTTCTTGCCTCTTCGATTATTTTATCTACCTCTGTAGAAGGCACCTCTTCATATTTTTCAAACTCCATATCAAAACTTCCTCTGCCTTGTGTAATTGAACGTAGGTCTGTAGCATATTTAAACATCTCTGCTAAAGGAATATAAGCTACAACTTTCTCCTTACCTTCACAAGGTTCCATGCCCATTACTCTTCCTCTCTTTTTATTTATATCACTTATTATATCACCCATATATTCATCTGGAATTATTACCTCAACCTTCATTATAGGCTCTAATAATGTAGGCTTAGCATTTTCAATTCCTTTCTTATAAGCTAAAGAGGCTGCAACTTTAAAAGCCATTTCTGATGAATCTACAGGATGATATGAACCATCATGCAAGGTTGCTTTAATGCCTATAACTGGATAGCCAGCTAAAACTCCTTTTTTTAGACAATCTCTTAAGCCCTTTTCAACAGCTGGTATATAATTTCTAGGAACAACACCTCCAACAACCTTATCTACAAATTCTAAATCGCTTTCTCCATCTTTTCTAGGCTCAAATTTAATTTTTACATCTCCATATTGTCCATGTCCTCCTGATTGCTTTTTATGCTTTCCTTGGACATCTGAAATACCTTTAATTGTTTCTCTATAAGGAACCTTAGGCTCATTTAAAATTACATCAACTCCAAATTTATTTTTTAATTTACTAGCTAAAACTTCAATATGAGTTTCACCTATTCCTGAAATTAAAGTTTCTGCATTCTCTTTATCTCTAGAAACCTTAAAAGTTGGGTCTTCTTCTAAAAGCTTTGAAAGACCTTGAGATATTTTTTCTTCATCTCCCTTACTCTTTGGTAAAATAGCCATAGTCATAACAGCTTTAGGAAACTCAAAGGCTTCATATATTACTTTAAAATTACTTTCGCATAAAGTATCTCCTGTAGAAGTATATTGAAGTTTTGTAATAGCCCCTATATCACCTGTCCCTATTTTATCAGTTGGAATCTGTTTCTTCCCTCTTAAAAAACATAAGGAACTAACCTTTTCTATTTTATTATTTTTAGAATTTAATATTACTTTATCATTTTTTAATTCACCTGTTTGAACTTTAAAAATTGAAAGCTTTCCTACAAATGGGTCTGCTATAGTTTTAAAAATAAAAGCTGAAAATGGCATATTTTCATCTGCTTTAACTAACATATCTTCATTCTTATCATTTATAGCTACCTTAACTCTACTTTTATCTGGTGAAGGAAAATATCCTTTAATAGATTCTAGTAAACTATTCATTCCAACGGTAGTTAAAGAACTTCCACACATAACTGGTGCTATATCACCTTCTTCAAAACCTATAGAAAGTCCTTTATATATTTCATCCTTTGTTAATTCTCCCTCTGATAAATATTTATCTAATAAATCTTCATTAGTCTCAGCAACAGCTTCCATTAAAAAAGTTCTATATTCAACTACTTTATCTTGAAGTTCTTGAGGAATATCTATTTTTTTTATTTTATAAGTCTTTCTATCTAATTCATAAGCTTCATTAGTTATAAGATTTATAATACCTTTGAAATTTTTTTCTTTTCCAATAGGATATTGAGTTGCAATAGCCTTACTTCCAAAAATTTCTCTTATATTTTCTAAAACTTTATCAAAATCAGAATTCTCTCTATCTAACTTATTTATAAAGAAAGCTCTAGGCAACTTTTCTTTTTCACAACAGTCCCAAGCCTTTTCAGTTCCAACTTGAACTCCTGTAACGCCACAGACAGTAATTATTGCTGAATCAGAAGCTTTTATTCCTTCTATTTGTTCTCCAATAAAATCAAAATATCCAGGAGTATCTAATAAATTAACTTTAACTTTATCATATTCAAAAGGAATAATAGATAGTGATAATGAAATTTTTCTTTTCTTTTCTTCATTATCATAATCACTTATAGTATTTCCTTCTTCACAAGTACCTAATCTATCTGTAGTTTTTGTATAATAAAGTAATGCTTCTGATAAAGCAGTTTTACCAGAATCACTATGTCCTATAATGCCTATATTTCTTAAATTCTCAATTTTATACCCTTTCATAATTTCTGCTACAACTTTGATAATGTTTACATATCAAAATATAAGTAGCATTCACCACCTTTCTAGAAAATTAGTATTAGTAAATTTTTAATGTCTGCATATATTCCTATTGACTATAAAGTAATATACACCTTAAACTTTATTAAATCCCTTATGCAAAAACTAAATAAATTAACCTAAATTATTTTAAGTTAAAATTCTTAATTAAAAAATTAAGATAAATATAAACTCACTTTATACTCTTTTGATTTCTAAAAGTGCTTAAAATAGTATTTTAATATTTTTTTATAAAACATGTTAAAACTTATTATACCTAAATATATTCTTTTTATATAAAAATTATTATATAACTTTCTATATATATCCCTTTAAAGTACTTGTATAAATTAAATATATAATTATAATTATTTAAATAATTAACAACTATAATATAAATTTACAATTTCTTTATATTTTTATTATTCCACATAAATTTAAAAATTCCTTTTAAAATAAAAAAAGAGTTATTAAAAAAGACATACATATCTTCTTTAATAACTCTTTTTAAAAAAATGGCTCCTCGGAGAGGACTCGAACCTCCAACCTATCGGTTAACAGCCGAGTGCTCCACCATTGAGCTACCGAGGAACATTTAACCTGGCAACCACCTACTCTCCCACACAGTCTCCCGTGCAGTACCATCGGCCTCCATAGGCTTAACCTTCGTGTTCGGAATGGAAAACGGGTGTTACCCTAAAGAGCATCATCACCAGAT
>NZ_JBZEFB010000006.1:0-57552 GCF_058310275.1 Clostridium sp. TJA032
AAGAACACAAGGTTGATAGGTCGGAGGTGTAAGCATGGTAACATGTTCAGCTGACCGATACTAATAGATCGAGGGCTTGACCAAATATAGTAAATTAAATATGTGCAATTTTGAAAGAACAAAATCTTTCAAAAAATATGTTGACAAATTTCTTGAAATTTGATAACATAGATATGTCATCTGGTGATGATGCTCTTTAGGGTAACACCCGTTTTCCATTCCGAACACGAAGGTTAAGCCTATAGAGGCCGATGGTACTGCACGGGAGACTGTGTGGGAGAGTAGGTGGTTGCCAGGTCATGGATCTTTAGCTCAGTTGGTTAGAGCAACCGGCTCATAACCGGTAGGTCCGGGGTTCGAGTCCCTGAAGGTCCACCATTTTTGGGGGTATAGCTCAGTTGGGAGAGCACCTGCCTTGCACGCAGGGGGTCAGGAGTTCGAATCTCCTTACCTCCACCAAAAACTCTAAACAATATTGTTTAGAGTTTTTTTATTTTCTTAAATTCTAAAAATCTTAAATTATTTATATTCTAGTAAATTTCATTTCAAAATTAAAATTTTCCACATATTTAATAAGATAAAGAACAAGTTATCCACAAAAACATAATTATTACCTGTGATTTAGTGGATAAATATTTTAACGGAAAGATAATATATAATAATTGTATTTATATGGTATAATTTACTTTATTAACATTATTTAAAATAGAAGGTGATACAAAAGATGCTTTATAGAATAAAACAAGTTTTATGGGCGCTTTCTGCAAATTTTAAAGAATTAGATTATGATTATGTTAGCTCATTTTTAAATAGTGAAGAATTAAAATTATTTTTAAAGTTAAAAAAAGGAGAGCAGTTTCATTGTATAAAAGTTTCTAAAGAGTGTGTTTCTATAGCTATAAAAAATGGAATAACTTCTAAAGAAAAGCTTTTTGAAATAGCTAAATTAGGTTTATTACATGATATAGGAAAACTATATTATCCATTGAATTTAGTTAAAAAATCTCTTTTAGTTTTAGGTAAAAAAATTTCTAAAAATAAAATACAAAAATATCAAAATATAAAGGCTATATATATTTACTATAACCATGCTTTTAAGGCTTTTGATTATTTAAATGAAAAAAATTACAATAAGAATTTTGTAGAAGCAATAAAAAATCATCATTCTTATAATGGGGACAATAAAAATATATTTTTAAGTATATTAAAAGAAGCTGATGATAAAAATTAATTTTTATATATAAATTTAAGCTTAGTTAAATAGAATTTTATTAAAGCTATTTATATTATTAATAAACATAAAATAATAAAATAAACTAATTTAAATCTAATAGTTAGGGAGTAAGGGACCTTAATTTATTAGATTTAATAATATACTTTCTTATAAGTAAAATAATATAGTTTATATGAAAAATATTTATATTTATAATTTTTTGACCTTTAATTTAAATTTAAGATTTAAATATATTTTTTATTATTTTATTTTAAAATAATATTTTTGCTTTAATTTAATTAATATATGAAATATTTAATTTTAAGGAGGGGGAATTTTGAAAAGTAAAATACGTAATATTATTATTTTTAGTATCTTACTTATAGTTGTAATTTTTTTCGTTTCAACTAATTTTATAATAAATCTTCAATGGTTTAACGAAGTAGGATATTTAAACGTATTTTTTACTAAGCTTATTGCTATTTGTAAGTTATTTATTCCGATATTTGCTTTGTATTTTATTGCTATAGCTATATATTTATTAACCTTAAGAAATAGTATTAAAAGTTTAGTTGGGGATGAAAAGTTTAAAAGTACTAAAAAATATTTTTGGATTTTTAATTTAGTTATTTCTTTTTTTGGTGCAGGAGTTACAGCTATAACTCAATGGTACAAAATATTATTGTTTAGCAATTCTGTTTCTTTTGGGGAAATAGACCCTATTTTTAAAAAGGATGTATCTTTTTATGTATTTAAGTTGCCGTTAATACAATCTATATTAAGCACAGCTATTTCTTTAATAATAGTTTTAGTTATAATAACAGTTATTATATATTTAGTTTTAGGTATTAAGGATAAAATAATTCAAAGTAAAGATAATGTTATAAGTATAAATAACAAGGCTTATGGAATAAGAAAATTTGCTGGAAAGCAGTTAGCAGTTTTAGCATCAATTCTTTCTTTATTAGTTGGAGGAAGTTATTTGCTTAAGTCTTACAACTTAGTTTACAGCACTAGGGGAGTAGCCTATGGAGCTAGTTATACGGATGTTAAAATAACTATGACTTTTTATAAGGTTATAGCTATAGTATGTTTAATATCAGCTATAGTAGTTTTTATTTCTATTTTAAAATTAAAATTTAAACCAATTGTTATTTCTATTGCAACAGTTGCAGTATTAATTGTTTTAGAGCCTGTAGTTGCTTTAATTACTCAACAGTTTGTTGTTAAACCAAATGAAATGGAACTTGAAAAACCCTATATAGCTCATAATATTGAAGCTACTAAAAGAGCTTTTAATATTGATAAGATAGAAGTTAAGGAAATGGAGCCTAATGAAAATATAACTAGTGAAAAAATTAATAATAATAAAGATATTATTGAGAATTTAAAGGTAAACTCTACAGGACCTCTTTTAAGTTTTTATAAACAAGTTCAACTTATAAAAAATTATTATGAATTTAATGATGTTGATACTGATAGATATAAAATAAATGATGAATATACTCAAGTTTTTATATCACCAAGAGAAATAAATAGAGATTCTATGACTACTTGGCAAAATAAGCATCTTAGATATACTCATGGTTATGGAGTTGCAATGAGTAGAGTAAATAGTGTAACTGAATTTGGACAACCTGATTTTGTAATGAAGGATATACCTACAGTTAATACTGCAAATATAGATTTAGAAAATCCAAGAATATATTTTGGAGAAAGTGATAATGACTATGTAATTGTAAATACTGAAGGTGGAGAGTTTGATTATCCAACTGGAGATACTGAAAATACATTTAACTATAATGGAACTGGTGGATTAAAAATGACACCTTTAAATAGAGTGTTATTTAGTATTTATGAAAAGAATCCTAAAATATTAATGTCTAGTTCAATAACTTCTGAAAGTAGAATAATACTAAATCGTAATATTATGAAGAGAGTTAAGACTATAGCACCATTTTTATCTTATGATAGTGACCCATATATAGTTATTCATGATGGAAGATTAGTTTGGATGATGGATGCTTATACAACAACAGATAAATATCCTTTTTCAGAACCTCATGAAGGAGTTAATTATATAAGAAATTCAGTAAAGGTTGTAGTTGATGCCTTTAATGGAACAGTTGACTTTTATATAGCTGATGATAAAGACCCTATAATTAATGCATATGCCAAGATATATAAGGGTTTATTTAAGCCTTTATCAATGATGCCAAAAGATTTAAAGGAACATTTTAGATATCCTCAAGATTTATTTGAGTTACAAAGTAAGGTTTTAACTAAATATCATGTAGATGACCCTATAAAGCTATTTACTGAAGAAGATTTATGGGATAGGTCTTTAGAGGTTGTTAAACAAGGTGGAGAGATTGAAAGAGAAGAAAATTTAGATGAAAAATTTGCTCTTAAATTAAGAGAAGAAAATAAAATAATAGAAGATGAAAATGAAGGGCTTTACCTTATGACAAAGTTACCAGGAGAAGAAAAGGTTGAAATGATGCTTTTAGATTATTTCAATATGAGAGGAAAGCAAAGTATGGTAGCACTTTTAGGAGCTAGAATGGATGGAGAAAATTATGGAGAATTAGTAATGTATAAATTCCCACCACAAAGAACTATATATAGCCCTATTTTATTTAGAAATAGAATTCAACAAGACCCTAATATATCTAAGGAGATAAGCCTTTGGGAAGGAAAAGGTTCAGAGGTTATTTATGGAGATTTAGTTATAGTTCCTATAGAGGATTCTTTATTGTATTTAAATACAATTTATTTAAAAGCTAGTTCTGAAAATAGTATGCCAGAGATGAAGAGAGTAATTCTTTCTAATGGTGATAAAATAGTTATAGAAGAAAATGTAGAAAAAGCACTATTAAAGCTATTTAACTATAGCGAAGAAAATAGCAATATTGAAGAAAATGATGCAGAGGAAAACAAGGAAGAAGTTACTTCAGGTAGTGGAGATATAAAAGAAGCAGCAGGGTTATTTAATAAAGCTATAGAAGCTCAGAAAAATGGAGAGTGGGCAACTTATGGAGAACTTATTGATAAGTTAGGAAATTTATTAAATAAGCTTTCTAAGGAATAATTTTATTTTAAGCATGTTAAGTATATTTTTATATTTACTTAACATGCTTTTGCATTTCATAAATTTATGAAGGCGTATAATAGTTTAATGATTTTATGTTATAATTCTTATTGTAATATATCTAAGAGCTAGGGGTGAAGCATGTGGATTATGATGTATTGATATTAGGTGGAGGAATAATAGGATGTTCTGTTGCATATGAGTTGTCAAAGTATAACTTAAATATAGCTCTTATAGAGAAAGATTTTGATATTGCAGATGACGTATCTTTTGTTAATACAGCAATTGTTTATGACGGTTCTGAATGTAAGGATAATTTAATGAGTTATTTAGAAAATATGGGAAATATGATGCTACCTGAAATAACTAAAAAGTTAAAGGTTCCCTTTAAGAGAGTTGGTCATTTAACAATTGCAGATAGTGATGAGACAGTTAAAATAATTGAAGAAAATTATAATAGGGCAAAATCTAGAGGAATAGAGAATATCTATTTAATTGATGAAGAAAGAGCAAGAGAGATTGAGCCAAATTATAAAGGGGAAATAAAGAAAGCTATGTATTCGGAAAATATAGCTGTTACAAGTCCGTATGATTTAGCTATAGGATTTGCAGAAATAGCTTATGATAATGGAGTTAGCTTTAGATTAGAAGAGGTAGTTTTAGATATACAAAGTATAGCTAAGGGTTTTAAGGTAACAACTAACAAAAATAAATTTACTTGTAGATTTGTTATTAATACAACTCCTAGTGAACACTATACTATAGATCAGGATAAGGATTATGAGCAAAAAAATGCTCTAAAAACTTATTATTTATTATTAAATGATGAAATAAAAGAGAAAACTTCTAATATAGTTGTGAAGTTAAAAAATGAAGAAGAGTTTATTATTCAAAAAAATACAGTTAATGGGGACACCTTAATAGGTATAAACTCAAATAATTCTTTAGGATTTATGAAATCATTAAAAATAGCTAAAGAGATGATAAATAGCATAAGTAGAAAGCATGTTAAGGATATTTTTTATGATAATCATAATCAGGATAGAATGATTATAGATGATAGTAGAAAGAATAAAGGTTATATAAAGGTTATGGGAAACCATTATGGTGAAGTTACTATAGCACCAGCTGTATCTAAAATAATATGTGATGAGATAATAGATAAATTAAATTGTAGCTTAAATAAAAATTTCATAGATAAAAGAAGGGAATTTTATCGTTTTAGAGAATTATCTAATGAAGAAAGAAATGAACTTATATCTTTAGACAAAAGATATGGTAAAATAGTTTGTCTTTGCAATGGAATTAGTGAAGGGGAGATTGTAGATTGCATAAGACGTCCTTTAGGTGCAAGAACTGTTGAGGGAGTAAAAAGAAGAACAGGTGCTACCTTTGGAACTTGTCATGGGGCTTATTGTATAAGTAAAATAATAAATATACTAGCAAGAGAACTTGAGAAAAAACCTACAGAAATAGTTGAGGACTCAAAAAATTCTAAAGTATTAGCCTCTAGAATTAAAGAATTTAATAAGGTTTAAAGAGGTGATTTTATGCATAAGGATATATTTACTAGTGTAGTTAGAGTTAGGGGATCTAAAAAGTATAATGTGGTTCCTGTAAAAAGCAATAAACCTGTGGAGATTTCTAAGTGGATTGATTTTTCAAATGTACTAAGTAGACTATATGTTGGAGTACCAACTGAAAGTGGAAATATAGTATGTAAAAATATAATGAATACAGGAGTAGACATTATTTGCACAAAAAATCTTCCAAAGGATAGTTAAGAATTGACAAAAATCAAATATTAAAGTATATTCTTAATATATTATATTTAATTTAATAATAAAACCTTTGAGCAGGCTAGTAATGTTATATATTGATTTCAGAGAGTTAGTGGTTTTTGGTGTGAACTAACACAATATTTTCATGAATCCACCTGTGAGGGACTGTGATGAGCAGTACGGATTAACCGTTAGATTTTTTAAGAGGATAAAATTTTTAATTTTATCAATTAGGGTGGCAACGCGGAGTCTTTTCGTCCCTTTTTATAGGGAAAGAAGGCTCCTTTTTTATATAAATTTTTAGTTAACAAATTTAAAATATATAAATAGGTTTCTTGAAAGGAGAATGGCAATGTTAGATTTAAAAAAGTTAAGAAGTAATACTGAAGAAGTAAAAAAAGCTTTGTCTAATAGAGGTGAGGACTTCGATGTAAATGTTATAGATGAGGTTATAGCTTTAGATGAAGAGAGAAGAAAAATCTTAGTTGAAGTTGAGGCTCTAAAAAAGAAAAGAAATGAAGTTTCAGCTGAAATTCCAAAAAGAAAGAAAGCTGGAGAAGATGTTACAGAAGTAATGGCTGAAATGAGAGAAATAGGAGATAAAATAAAAGCTGATGATGCTAGAGTTTCTGAATTAAATGATAAAATAACTTATATTATGCTAAGAATTCCTAACATACCAAACCCAGCTGTTCCAGAGGGAGATAGTGACGAAGACAATGTTGAAATAAAGAGATGGGGAGAGCCTACTAAATTTAACTTTGAGCCAAAAGCACATTGGGATTTAGGAACAGATTTAGATCTTTTAGATTTTGAAAGAGGCGGAAAAATTGCAGGTTCAAGATTTACAGTTTACAAAGGAATGGGAGCTAGATTAGAAAGATCTATAATTAATTATTTCTTAGATAAGCATACTTTTGAAAATGGATATACAGAGGTATTACCTCCATACATGGTAAATAGAGATAGTATGATTGGTACTGGTCAACTTCCAAAGTTTGAAGAGGATGCTTTTAAGGTTGAGAATAATGGATATTTCTTAATACCAACAGCAGAAGTTCCTGTAACTAACATGTATAGAAACGAAACTTTAGAAGGAGATAAACTTCCAATAAAACATGCTGCATATAGTGCTTGTTTTAGAGCAGAGGCTGGTTCAGCAGGAAGAGATACAAGAGGTCTTATAAGACAACATCAATTTAATAAGGTTGAATTAGTTAAGTTTTGTAAACCAGAAGAAAGTTATGAAGAATTAGATAAATTAGTTCAAGATGCAGAATCAGTATTACAAGGATTAGGACTTCCATATAGAATAGTTAGAATATGTAAAGGTGATTTAGGATTTACTGCTGCATTAAAATATGATATAGAGGTATGGATGCCAAGTTATAATAGATATGTTGAAATTTCAAGTTGTTCAAACTTTGAAGATTTCCAATCTAGAAGAGCTAATATAAAATATAAAAATTCACCAAAAGAAAAACCACAATTTGTTCATACATTAAATGGTTCAGGAGTTGCAATTGGAAGAACTGTAGCTGCTATATTAGAAAACTATCAACAAGAAGATGGTACAGTAGTTATACCAGAAGCTTTAAAAGAATATATGAGATGTGATTTATTAAAATAATTTATTTATTAGATTTGTATAAAAAACGGTATTTTTAATACCGTTTTTTATTTTTGTATCAAATACAGTTTTATTAACATAGTATAAATTAGGTGAAATAAAAGAGAGGTGTAATTTATGAATTATAGATATAATAGCTGTGGATGTAAATGGAATAAATATGATGATGACCATGAAAATAATATAAATAAAACTGATAAATGTGAAAATCTAGAGAGAATTTCTTATGATTTAACTAGGAATAGTAAGGAGTTAAGAGAAAGACTTAATGAAAAAATTAAGAATAGAGAAAGCTTACAAAAGAAAATAAAAGAATTAGAAGAAGAGTTGAATAGTTTAAGAAGAAAAGAAGAAAGCTTATTTAATGATATTTCTAATTTAGAAGAAAATTTAAATAGAGTTACTTTAGAAGCATTTAAAAATTTATTTGATACTATAGAGTGTTATAAAGTTTATAGCGAAAATAATAATAAGCCTGAAAAACCAGAAAGACCTAATTGTGGTTGCGGATGTTATTATAGAGATAGATAATATGTTTTTTATTTAAATTAGTTTTTATCAAGATATTTTATCAAGATATTTTATCAATAATAATAAAATATCTTGTTTTTTTATAAAAAAGTGTTGACATATATATATTTAGTTGATATAATTGTTATCGTACCGCGGAGAGATGGTCGAGTTGGTTTAAGGCACCGGTCTTGAAAACCGGCGTGCGTGTGAGCGTACCATGGGTTCGAATCCCATTCTCTCCGCCATTTTTTTTATAAAAAATTAAAATGGGATATTATGGAGAATTACTCAAGTGGCTGAAGAGGCTCCCCTGCTAAGGGAGTAGGTCGGGCAACCGGCGCCCGGGTTCAAATCCCGGATTCTCCGCCAAAGCATCTAGTTTACTAGGTGCTTTTATTATGTTTAAGGCAAAGCCATAAATATTATTTAGTCTTTGATTCATTTCTTTTATATAAAAGTTTTTAATATAACACATTAGAAAAAATATATTTTTATATACAAAAATTGTTAATATAAAATTTATAGATAATATAATTATGTTTATATGTAAAAATGTATAATTTAATTATATTAATTTTAATGGGGGGAGATATTTTGAAAGGATCATCAGGTCCAGTTAGACCTAAAAAACCAAAAAGATCAACAGCATACACACTATCATTATACTTAGGTTGGAGTAGTATTTTTGCAGCATTATACTTTTTTATTGTGGGGTTACCTTTTTCAATACCTGGAATTATTGCTGGTTATATAGCTGTTAAAAAGCATAATGAAGGGAAATTTCCATTAATATTAAATATAATAGGGTTTGTTTTAACAGTATTTACTTGGATATTATTTGTTAAAATCCCATTAACATAATAATTTGAAAAAAGATACTATAAATGAGAGAAAAAAATAGTATCTTTTTTAAAAAAATAGTTGACATATAAAATAAAAGTGATATAATAATAAATGTGTCGAGCATGGAGAGATGGTCGAGTTGGTTTAAGGCACCGGTCTTGAAAACCGGCGTGCGTGTGAGCGTACCATGGGTTCGAATCCCATTCTCTCCGCCACAAGTGGAGAATTACTCAAGTGGCTGAAGAGGCTCCCCTGCTAAGGGAGTAGGTCGGGCAACCGGCGCCCGGGTTCAAATCCCGGATTCTCCGCCAAAAGCATCTAGTTTATTAGATGCTTTTTTTTATTTTAAGAATATATTTATATATTAAAAATATATTTTATATAGGAAAAAGTTTTTGGAGTTATTAATGAAAATTGAAAAACTACATGATTTAAAGAATAGTTCTAAAAGGATTATTTTTAATAATGATTCTAAAATTGTGTTTTTTAGTGATTGTCATAGAGGTGATGGCACATATAAGGATAGTTTAGCTCCTAATATAAATATATATTTATCAGCTATAAGGTATTATTATAAAAATAACTTTACTTATATAGAAGTTGGTGATGGTGATGAACTTTGGAAATTTAATAACATACAAGAAATATATGATATGAATTATGAGGTTTATGAAATATTAGAAAAATTTAAAGAAAAAAATAGACTTTATATGCTATATGGAAATCATGATATAGATAAGTCTAAGATAAATTTTTTAAAAAGAAGCAAGAGAAAGAATAGATTTAGTCATAGTGCTATTAATTTTTATAATGATTTAAAGATATATGAGGCCTTAGTTCTTTTTCATGAAGAAAGTAAAAAAGATTTTTTCATAATTCATGGACATCAAGTTGATTTTTTAAATAATGAATTAGCATTTTTATCAAAATTTTTAGTTAGATATGTTTGGGCTATTTTAGAAGCTTTTTTAGGATTTAAGGACCCTACAAGTCCAGCAAAGAGTAATAATAAGAGAAATTTATTTGATGAGAAAATTAGAGTTTGGGCTAAAGAAAATGAAACTAGGATAATTTTAGGCCATACTCATAAAACTTTATTTCCTAAAAGCAAAAAAGAATCTACTTATTTTAATATTGGATGTTGTGTTTTGCCAAGAACTGTTACAGCTATTGAAATAGTTAAAGGAGAAATTTCTCTTATAAAATGGACAATAAAGGTTAATGATAAGGGCGCTTTATTTGTTGGTAGAGATATTATAGGTGGACCTGTTAAAATAGAAAATTACTAATAAAAAACTCTAATGTTTTAAATAAAACATTAGAGTTTTTTATTTGAACAAATTTTTATTTCAATAGATTAATTAATCATGTTTTTTGTCCTTAGTCTTATTTTTTTCAGATTTTGCTTTTTCCTCGCGTTCTTTTTCTTCTCTTTCTTGCTCATCAAGGAAACAAGCCATTGGATTTCCAAGTTTAGTTTCGATTTCAGCAGTAGCATCTACGAACTTTTTAAATGTGTCACTAATCTTCACTTTAAATACCCCCTACTGGTTAATAACCATATTAAATAATTATGATTTCACCATTATTATATAATGGATTTTAATGGATTTCTACAATAAAATAACTCATATAAATTTTTTCTTATATTGCTATTTAAAAGTTAAAATTAAGTATAAAATGTTAGTATACTTAAGCGAGAATTTTTGAATATATAAATAATTAAGAGGTGAAAAAATGGGATTAAAAATTATATATGGAAGAGCTGGTACTGGTAAAAGTTCTTTTTGTATAAATGAAATAAAAAAAAGAATAAATAATTCTTCTAAAAATAAATTAGTATTGATTGTCCCTGAACAATTTACATTTCAAACTGAAAATAAAGTCTTAAAAGAGATAGGAGAAAAATATGTTTTAAGAGCTGAAGTTCTTAGCTTTAAAAGACTTGCTCATAATGTCTTTAATGAATGTGGTGGAACAACAAAAACTATTATGGGCAATGCAGGGAAAAGTATGTTGATTTTTAAAGTTTTAGAGGACTTAAGTGATAAGATGATTATTTTTGAAAATGTATCTAAACAAAAAGGCTTTATAGATATTGTTTCTGAAATTATAAGTGAGTTTAAAAAATATAATGTAGATGAACAGGTTTTAGATTTAAATGTTATTGATAAAATAGAGGATGCAAATTTAAGAATGAAAATAGAAGAATTAAAGGATATTTTTGTTGAGTTTAATTCTAGATTGCATGAAGCTCATATAGATGAGGAGGATAAACTTACCTTATTAAAGGATAGATTAGATGATTGTTCTTTATATGATGATTCAGAGATTTGGATAGATGAATTTAGTAGCTTTACGCCTAATCAATTAAGTATTATAGGTAAGTTATTAAAAAAAGCTAAAAATGTAAATATAACTTTATGTATGGATGATAAAGCTGAAAAGGGAGATAACAATATTTTCTTTACTACTAAAAAAACAGAAAATAGTTTGCTTAAATTAATAGAAACTGAAAATATTCCTTTTAGTGGGTATTTAAATTTAAATAATGGAGTTCCTTATAGGTTTAAAGAGAATAAAAATCTTGCTTATTTAGAAAATAATTTATATTTTTATTCCTCTAAAGGATATAAAGGTGAATGTGATAGTTTAAGGTTGTATAGAGCAAATAATAATTATGATGAGGTAGATTTTATTGCAAAGGATATATTAAGACTTATTAGAGAGAAAGGATATAGATTTAAGGATATTTCAATTATAAGTCAAGATATAGAGGGCTATGAGAAAATTATATCTGCAATATTTTCAGAATATGAAATACCTTATTATATAGATAAAAAGATAGATATATCTAGTAATCCTCTTATTGTTTTTATTAATTCTGCTATAGATATAATAAGTAAAAATTGGACATATGAGAATATGTTTAAATATCTTAAAACTGGACTTCTTAAAGAGTTTAGTGGAATTGAAGGAGCAGAACTTATTGATGAATTAGAAAATTATGTTTTAGCTTATGGAATTAAGGGGAACAAGTGGAAGGAACCTTGGGTTAATTATAGTTTTAATATTTTAAAAGAGGAAGAAATATCTGAGGAAGATAAGGAAGCCTTAGAAAAATTAAATGCTATAAGAGAGGTTATAGTTTCTCCTTTAGAAGAACTTTATGAAAGTTGTAAGGGTAAAAAGACGTTAAAAGAATTTGCTACAATTATTTATGAGTTTTTAGATGAAAAGTTAAATGTTATGGATACTATTGATGATTATGTTCAGTATTTTGAAAAAAATAATATGACTACAGAAGCTAAGGAGTATTCAGAAGTAAGAGATATTTTTATAGAGGTTTTAGAACAGGCAGTTGATGTTTTAGAAGAGGAGCTTTTAAGTTTAGATGATTTTATGAATATATTAAATATTGGGTTATCTAAATATGAAATGGGACTTATACCAATAGCTTTAGACCAAGTAAGTATAGGGGATATAACAAGGATAAAAAGTAGAGGGGCTAAAGCTTTATATATAATAGGAGTAAATGACGGAGTTTTACCTTCTGCTAAAAAGGATGAAGGTATATTGTCAGATAGTGATAGAGAAATTCTACTTGAAAATGGAGTAAGTTTAGCATCTGATACTAAAAATAAAATTTTTGAAGAACAGTTTTTAGTTTATACAGCTTTTACTATAGCTGAAGAATATTTGGTTGTTACCTATCCTTTAGCTGATTTTGAAGGTAAGTCTCAAAGACCATCTTTTATTGTTCATAGGCTTAAAAAGATATTTCCAAGTATAAAAGAGGAAAGTGATGGTTTTAAGCTTGTTAAAGATAAGTATGATAAAGTTTCTGCTAAAGTTCCTACGTTAAATGAATTAATGATAGCTATTAGAGAAAAGTATGAAGGAAATGAAATAGAAGGCTATTGGAAGTATGTTTATGATTGGTATTTACAACAGCCTAAGTGGAAAGAAAAAATAGATTATATAGTTAAGGGGCTTAAATATACAAATTTAGAAAACAGTATATCAAAGGAAAGAGCAAAAAGACTTTATAGTGATAATAAAAATAAAATTTCTTTAAGTGTTTCTAGATTAGAAAGATATTCACAATGTCCTTTTGCTTATTATATACAATATGGTTTAAAAGCTAAGAATAGAAAGGTATATGAATTTACAGCACCAGATTTGGGAAGTTTTATGCATGAAATATTAGATGAATTTACTAATGAAATAAAGGAAAAAGGATTAAAATGGAATGAACTAAGTAAAGAAAATTGTAGAGATACTATAAATTATTTAGTTGATAAACAGGTTAAAAATAATAAGTCATCTATATTAAATAGTTCTAAGAGATATGAATATTTTACAGAAAGATTTAAAAGGATTCTTACAAAGTCAGTTCTTATAATTAGTGAACAAATGAGAAGAAGTAATTTTGAGATTTATAAAAATGAGTTATCCTTTGGTTCTTATGATGACTTAGATTCAATAAAACTAGAACTTCCTTCAGGAGAAAAATTTTATTTAAATGGAAGAATAGATAGAGTTGATAAATTAGAGTGTGGTGAAGAAACTTATTTAAGAATTATAGATTATAAAACAGGTTCTAAAAAATTTGATTTAAATAAATTTTATTATGGACTTCAAATGCAACTTTTAGTTTATCTAGATGCACTTATAAATAATTCAGAAAATATATTAGAAAGTCAAGCTATGCCAGGGGCAATATTTTATTTTAAAATAGATGACCCTATATTAAAGTCTAAGGGTGATTTAACAGAAGATGAAATAAAAGATGAAATTTTAAAAGAGTTAAAGTTAGAAGGACTTTTATTAAATGATATAGAAGTTGTTAAAGCTATGGATAATAAATTAGAGCCAGGAACTCATTCTCTTATAATTCCTGCAAATATGAAGAAATCTGGGGAGCTAGGTAAAAATAAAGCTTTAATAAGCAAAAATCAATTTGATTTATTAAGAGAATATGTAAATAAAAAAATGATTGAGATATGTCAAGATATGATAGAGGGTAGAATTAATATAGAACCTTGTAAGGAAAATAAAAATACTGTTTGTGATAATTGTGAGTATTCACATATATGCCAGTTTGATTCTAGTTTAGAAGACAACAGGTATAAAGTTATTGTTAAGAAAAAAGATGAGGAACTTTGGGATAATATAAGTGAGAAGATAGGTGGTGATTTAAATGGGAACTAAGTGGACTAAGGAACAAGAACTAGCTATTAATACTAGAAATTGTAATCTTTTAGTAGCTGCAGCAGCAGGTTCTGGAAAAACTGCTGTTTTAGTTGAAAGAATAATAAAGATGATAACAGATACTGAAAATCCTATTGATATAGATAGATTATTAGTTGTAACATTTACTAATGCTGCAGCCTCTGAGATGAGAGAAAGAATAGGAGATGCTATATCTAAAGCTTTAGAGAAGGACCCAAATTCTAAGGTTTTACAGAGACAATTAGCACTTTTAAATAGAGCTAGTATAACAACTATGCATTCTTTTTGTTTAGAAGTTATAAAAAATAATTTTCATTTAATAGATTTAGACCCTGGGTTTAGGATAGGGGACCAAACAGAATGTGAGCTTATAAAGCAGGATATTTTAGCAGACCTTTTTGAAGAAATGTATAGTAAGGAAGATAAGTGCTTTAAGGATTTAGTTGAGGCTTATGGGGGCAGTAAAAGTGATGATAAATTAAACAATATAATATTTAAATTTTATAATTTTATAATGAGTGGACCTTGGCCAGAAAAGTGGTTAGAGGAAAAGGTTAGTGAATTTCAAATAAAGTCCGTAGAAGAACTTGATAGTAAAGAGTGGGTAAATGTATTAAAAGAAAGCATACTTTTAGATTTAAACAATGCTAACTCAATGCTTAATCAAGCTAAAGGAATTGCTGAAATGGATGAGGGGCTTGAGCCTTATCTAATTAATATATATCCTGAAATAGAACAGGTTCAAGAGCTTAAGGAAGAATTAAATAATGGTATAGTAAAGTTTTATAATAAGCTTATGGGTGCTAAGTTTGGAAGATTAAAGTCTGTTAGAAAGACAAAGGTTAATGATGAAAGAGCTTTAGAGAAAACTAAAAATCTTAGAGATGAAAGCAAAAAAATAGTAGAAAATTTAAGAGATAATGTTTTTGAAACTTCTTTAGAAGAAGCTATTTTAGGAATGAATAAGATGTATAGACTAATGAATTGTTTAAAGGATTTAGTAATTGAATTTTCTAATAAATATAGAGATAAGAAAAGAGAAAAGGATATTTTAGATTTTAATGATTTAGAGCATCTTTGCTTAAAAATATTAATAGATAAAGATGAGAAGGGAAACATAATTCCTTCTAAAGTTGCTTTAGAATTTAGAGATAAGTTTGAAGAGGTTTTAGTTGATGAATATCAAGACAGTAATACTATTCAAGAAACAATTGTAGGAATGGTTTCAAGAAGAGATGTTGAAAATCCTAATGTATTTATGGTTGGAGATGTTAAACAGAGTATATATAAGTTTAGACAAGCTAATCCTGACCTTTTTTTAGATAAGTATATAAATTATAAAGAGGATTTAGGATTAAATAGAAAAATAATGCTTTATAAAAATTTTAGAAGTAGAGAAGAAGTTATAGATGGAGTAAATTATATCTTTAAAACTTTAATGAGTAGTACTGTTGGAGAGCTTGAATATGATGAGAAAGAAGCCCTTAATTTAGGAGCTTTATATGAAGAACTAAGTATTTATAATGTTGAAAAGGAATATAAAAGTGAAATAGAAAATTTAAAATTTGCAGGTCCTATAGAAGTTGAGATATTAAATAAATCTGGTGAAAAAGGATTTATTGAAAAAGAGATTGAGGAAGAAAGTGATGAGGAAGAGGACTTAGATTCAATACAGTTAGAAGCTAGAATTATTGGAAATAAGATTAAAGAATTAATGTTTCCTAAGAATAAAAAAGCATATATGGTTTTTGATAAGAATTTAGGAAAGTATAGGAAGATAAAATATAAGGATATAGTTATTTTGCTTAGAGCTACTAAGAACTGGGCTGAAACCTTTGTTGATGAACTAGGAACTTATGGTATACCTGTTTATGCAGATACAGGTACAGGATATTTTGAAACAATTGAGATAAGAACTATTTTGTCATTATTGCATATAATTGATAATCCTATGCAAGATATTTATATTTTATCTTCTTTACGTTCACCTATATTTTCTTTTACAGCTAATGAGTTTGCTGATTTAAGACTATTAGATAAAAATAAATACTTTTTTGAAATAATAAAGGGTGTTGTAAATAGTGAGTACGATAATTTAATATCTATTGAGTTAAAGGAGAAGTGTAAATATTTTTTGAAAAACTTAAATAGGTGGAGAGAGAAAGCATCATATATGCCTATAGATGAGTTTATATGGTTTTTATATTCAGATACATCTTACTATGGGTATGTTGGTACAATGCCAAATGGAATTCAAAGACAGGCAAATTTGAAAATATTATTCCAAAGAGCTAGACAGTATGAAGCTACAAGTTTTAAGGGGTTATTTAATTTTATAAACTTTATAAATAAGCTAAAAAAATCTTCAGGGGATATGGGAAGTGCAAAAATTCTTGGAGAGAATGAAGATGTTGTTAGAATAATGAGTATTCATAAGAGTAAGGGGCTAGAGTTTCCAGTTGTTATTTTAGGAGGGACTGGAAAGCAGTTTAATAAAAGAGACTTACGAGAAGATATACTTTTACATGAAACTTTAGGTATTGGAACAAATTGTATAGATGTAGATAAGAGAATAAGGTATGATACTCTTCAAAAAAATGCTATAAAGAAAAAATGTGAATTAGAAGTTTTATCTGAAGAAATGAGAATATTATATGTTGCCTTTACAAGAGCAAAGGAAAAATTAATTATAACAGGAGCAGTTTCAGACTTTGAAAAAGCCTGTGAAAGATGGTGTAATTTTGTAAGTGAAGGTGATAATATTATTAATCCTAGTAATGTTTTAAAGGGAAGAAGCTATTTAGATTGGATTTGCATGGCTTTAGCTAAACATAAAGATGGAGATATTATAAGAAATATAGGAAATTTAGAATTTAATTTAAGTGTAAATGATAATTCTAAGTGGGCTTTTAAGCTTTGGAATAAAGGCGAGCTTTTAGAGAAAGAGAATGATAAAAAAGAAGTTACAAATGAGTTTAATTTTGATAATTGGGATAAGGAAAAAAGTAAGGAAGATTATATAGAAGTAAAAAATAGATTAGATTTTAAATATAAATATATAGAATCTTGTAATATTCCATCAAATATATCTGTAACTGAGTTAAAAAGCCTTAAGAATGAGGAAGAAAGTATTAGTGAAAGTTATGGAGAGTTTGATAATTATAAAGAAAAAGAAGAAGAAAATAAAATAAAAAGAAAGCCTAAATTTATGCAAGAAAAAATAAAGGATTTTTCAGCAGCTAAAAAGGGAACTATAACACACTTTGTAATGCAACATATTTCTTTAGATAAGGTTAATAGCATAGAAGAAATATGTGAAGAAGTTAATAAAATGGTTGAAAAAGAACTTTTAACAGAAGAAGAAGGAAAGGTAGTAAATATATTTAAAATACAAAAATTCTTTAAAAGTGATTTAGGTAAGAGATTATTAAAAGCATATAAAGAAGGAAGAAAAATATATAGAGAGTTACCTTTTATAACTGAAATTCCTGTTAGCGTTATAAAAGATAATATTAATGATGAGGTAGAAGATGATGAAAAGCTTAGATTACAAGGTATTATAGACCTTTTCTTTGAAGAGGAAGGTGGATATGTTCTTTTAGATTATAAAACAGATTATGTTAAGAAAGATGAAGAACAGATATTTAAAGAAAGATATGAAAATCAAATTAAATTATATAGATTTACATTAAATAAAATTTTAGGAGAAGAGGTCAAAGAGGCTTATCTTTACTCCTTTTATCTTGAAAAAGCTTTAAAATATAATTAATCTTAAAAGTATATAATGACTACTTTGAAGATACATACTAATAAAACTTTTAAAGTTAAATAGTTTAGTTTTACATGAACTTTTAAATTTTTATAGAAGTTTTTTAAGAAATATCTTCAAAGTAGTATTTTAAATTTTAATATAAATATCTTAAAATTTATTAATCTAAGGTTTTTATTTAAAAATTTAAGTTTTAATTTTAGGGCTTCTTAAATTTTTAATTATATGAATTAAATTGTTTACTAAGGTTTATTAAATCTTCTTTTGTATTTAATTCAGGTGTTTGCATTACATTTTCAAGAAGAAAATTTAATAAAACACCTATATTTTTTCCAGGTTTTAAATTTAGTTCTTTAATTAAATCATTTCCTGTTACTTTTAAATCTTTAATAAATATAGGCTCTTTTGAAGATAAAATATCAGAAATTCTATTTCTTAAAATATCTATACATTCAGTATCATATTCATCCATATATGATAAATAACATTTTTGTAAATCTAGTAAGTCAAAGATATTTTCAACACCAACTGAATTTATAAGTAACTTTAGTTTTTTTCTTGTCATATTACATGAAATATTATTTATGTTTTCTACTAAGTTACAGGTATTATTTATTGTATTATTATCGTATTTAAGCTTTTTAAGTATAGTTTTACAGTCATTAACTGCATTTTCAGAGTTAAATACTTTATAAAATAATCCTGCTAATCTTACATGAAGTTTTTTTGGTAATGAATTTATTAATCCATAAGTATCATGAACATCATCATATAAATCATAGCAATTTATTATTTTTAGGTTTTTAAATTCTTCAATTAAAAAGTCAGAAAATCCAAGTTTTCTAAGTAACATAAGACCTTTATCTGGGTCATCACTTAAAATTATTTTAGTAAATTCATTTTGAATTCTTTCCATACTAATATTTTTTATAAGTTTAAAATTTCTTTTTATAGACTCAGCTGTGTTTTTTTCAATTTCGAAATTTAGTTGACAACTAAATCTAATAGCTCTAAGCATTCTTAAAGCATCTTCAGAAAAGCGTTTATCTGGATTTCCAACACATCTTATTAGTTTATTTTTTAAATCTTCTTTTCCATTAAAACAATCTTTAAAGCCTAAATAAGGGCTATATGCCATTGCATTTATTGTAAAATCTCTTCTTGATAAATCTTCTTCTATATTAGAAACAAATTTTACATCCTTAGGTTTTCTATTATTTAAATATTCACCATCTACTCTATAAGTAGTTACTTCATAAGGTGTTTTATCTATTAAAACAGTTATTGTTCCATGTTTAATTCCTGTTGGAATTGTTTTTTCAAATAACTCTTCTATTTTTTCAGGAAATGCATTGGTTGTAATATCATAATCTTCAGGTTTTTTATTTAATAAAGAATCTCTTACACAACCACCAACTATGAAGGCTTCAAAGCCATTAGAGTTAAATTTCTCTAAGATATATTGGACATTGTTAGGTAATTTCATTAACATGTCACCTCCTAGTAGTTATTTTATCAATTAATGCAAATTTTAGCTATAAATAGAGCACTTATTTGTTTACAAAAAATAATAATATGCAATAATTAAAATAGAGATTAAATGAAAGAAAGGATAGACTTATGGACATACCAGTTAAAAAGATAGGTGAATTCGTTAAAGGAGAAAGAGTTGAGGGTTTTTTTCTTTTAAAATCAGTTACTTTAAAAACTACTAATTCTGGTGGGAAGAAATATTTAGATTTAGTTTTAAGTGATAAAACTGGTGATATATTAGGTAAAGTATGGGAGATTAAACCTGAGCATGAAGAATTAAAAAGCAATACAGTATTTAAAATAAGAGGGACAGTCAATAGTTGGCAAGGAACTTTACAGTTAAAGGTTGAACATTTTGATAAAGTTAGTGAAGAAGATAATATAAACTTAGATGATTTTGTTCAAAGTGCACCATACACTAGTGATGAAATGTTTAGTTTTATAAAAAATACTGTTGATAATATGAAGGATTTAGATATAAAAAATATTCTTAATAGAATTTTAGAGATTAATAAAGATAAACTTATGTATTATCCAGCTGCTAAATCTAATCATCATTCAATAAAGGGAGGACTTTTATATCATATAACAACTATGCTAAAGTTAGCAGAAAGTATTTGTTCAATATATGATTTCTTAAATAGAGATTTAGTTTATGCAGGAGTAATACTTCATGATATGGCTAAAATAAAAGAAATGTCTTCTAATGAAATGGGAATAGTAGATGAATATACTTTAGAAGGAACTTTACTTGGTCATATTACACAGGGAGTAAAGGAAATTGAGGTAATAGGAAAAGAGGTTAATGCAGATAGTAAAATTATAATGTTACTTCAACATATGGTTTTATCACATCACTATGAGCCAGAGTATGGAAGTCCTATTAAACCTCTTATACCAGAAGCTGAAATGTTACATTATTTAGATGTTATGGATGCTAGAATGTACGATATGAGAAAAGCTATTAAAGAAACAAATGAGAATGAGTTCTCAGAAAGAATTTGGTCTTTAGATAGCAGAAGAATATATAATCATGGAATGTATGGAAAAAATAATTAGATTTAATTAGATAATAAAGTAGACAAATTTAATTTATATAATTTTGTCTACTTTTTATTATGATTTAATTCATAAGTAAGCGTTTAGATACACAAAGAGCTGTTGCTGATAGGCAACCATTGTAATCTTTATATTCTTTTATAATAAAGTTTTTATTTTCATAATCAGAAAGCAAATTTAAATTTTGATTTAATGATTCTTTTAATAAGTCCAACAATAAAGGTTCTATAAATAGTTCACTATGAATTATTATCTTATTAGAGTCAATCATCATAGATAAATTATTTATAGTAATTGAAATATATTTAACTGCTAAATTAAGTATTGTAATTACACCTTCATCTCCTAATTTATATGCTTTTAAAACTGTTTCTATTGTTATTTCATCTCGTGAGGAAACTAATTGTGTCAAATAAGTATTACTTGAATTATCATAAAGTATTTGAGATTTTTTTATAATACAAGCTTCACTACCATATGTTTGTAAACAACCTCTTTTACCACATTCACATAATTCTCCGTTAGGATGAACAACTATATGTCCTATTTCACCTACAAGAAGATTATTTTCTGCGTAAAGTTTACCATTGTACATATATGAACAAAACATTCCTCTACTTATATGAAAAAATATAAAATTATCATTATTTTTATAGTTTCCAAATAAACGTTCTGCTAAAGTCATGCATTTTACATTATTTTTAAAATAAATAGGTAAATTTATTGAGTTTATTATATTTTTAATATTAAAGTTTTTCCAAAACTCATTATTAGTAATAATACAATCATTTTTTTTATCAAAGTGTCCAGGAAGAGCTATTCCTATTGCTCTAGGATTATATTTTTCACAAGATTTAATAAAGTCTTTTAATTTTAAAATATATATAGATTCTGTTAATTCATTTAATTTAATAATATCTTTTTTAATTAGAGAGCCTTTATTATCAGATAAACAAAATGAAATATATTTTGTTGACAATTCTGAACCTATATAAAAACTATGATTAGGTGCTATATTTAACAATATTTTTTTTCTTCCTGATTTTTCTTGAGAAGGATCTTCTCCAACTTCATGTATAAGATTTTCTTCATTAATCATACTACAGGTTATTTCGCTAACAGTTGCTGGTGTTATGCCTGTTTCTTTAGATATTTCAATTCTGGAAATTGGTCCTTTAGAGTAAATTTTATCTAATATTTTAAATCTTAATTCTTGTTGTTTTTTTGAAAGTTTCATTTTAAATCCTCGCTATTTTAATATATTTAATAAATTAAATCTTGTATAAGTAAATTATAAATTAAAAAATACAAAAAATGTATTTTTATAATAATTTATAATAAATTTTTATTTATTATAAATTATTATAAAAAGTATTGAAAATAATAATTTTAAGTAAATTTAAATTATAAAAAATAATTATAAAAACATTTACAAAAGGAATAAAAAGGTATAAAATGTAATTATTAGTTATAAAATATTACAAATTATGGTTCTAAATGAAATAAAAGGGGGTAGAAGTTATGAAAAAAAATGAATCTTTTTTAGAAAATAAGATGTTACCTATTGCTGCTAAAATAGGTTCTAACAAGATATTAATTTCAATAAGAGATGGAATAACATTAAGTATGCCACTTATAATTATTGGATCATTATTTCTTGTAATAGCCAGTTTTCCAATACAATCATGGACTGATTGGTTAACATCTGTAGGAATTGATTCGTATTTATGGAAAGGCGTAGATAGTAGTTTTGGTCTTATGGGTTTAATAACTAGTTTTGGTGTAGCAAATAGTTTAGCTAAGCAATATAAAGTTGACGGTGTATCAGCAGGAGTAATTTCATTATCAGCGTTTATTGTGGTTACACCATTTGTATCAAGTGAAGCTGGCGCTGGAATTCCAGTTCAATATATGGGAAGTAAAGGTTTATTTGTTGCTATGATAGTTGGTATAGTATCAGCATTAATATTTAAAGAATTTATAAATAGAAATATACAAATTAAATTACCTGATTCAGTTCCTCCAGCTGTAGCTAGAAGTTTTAGTGCACTTATTCCTGGAGCTGTGATTATAACATTGTGGCTAATTATTTTTGCAGTTTTGGAGACTATTAATATAGGTAATATACATGATTTAATGATGATAGTTTTAGGTGGACCTCTAGGGTTATTAGGTAATAATATTTTTGGAACTATATTTGCTATATTATTAAATAGTTTATTTTGGTTTGTTGGAATACATGGAGGTAATGTTGTAAATAGTATTTTAAATCCAATTTGGCTAATGAATTCAGATGCTAATAGATTAATATTCCAAGCTGATAGTGCGGCTAATTTACCACATATTATTACAGCACAGTTTATGGATAATTTTGTATATATAGGCGGTGGAGGTGCAACTATTGGTCTAGTAATCGTTATAGCTATAATGGCTAGAAGAAAAGTTTCAAGTAAAGTTACTAAAACTATGGCACCATTGACCTTGGCACCTGGAATATTTAATATAAATGAACCTGCTATGTTTGGATTACCAATAGTTATGAATTTTTCATTATTAATACCTTTTATTTTAGCACCAATAACAAATGCCGTAATTGCTTATTCAGCTATGGCAACTGGATTAGTTGCGAAAACAACTGGGATTGCTGTTTCTTGGACTATGCCACCAGTAATAAGTGGATTTTTAACAACTGGTGGTAATATAAGTGGAGCTATTTTACAAGTTATATTAATAATTATAGATATATTTATATATTGGACATTCTATAAGGTGGTAGAAAGAAGAAATTTAGAGTTAGAAGATATTAAAGTTAATTAAGAATTTTGTAATATTATTTTAGATTGGAGATATAAAATATGGGGAAAAGGTTTATTAGTTCAAATGCATCAGAAATTTTAAATATGAATTCTTTGGAATTAAAGAAAAGTATTAAAGCTAGTGAGGGGAGAACTATAATTTCTGAAAATGTAGTTATTAGAGAACCTTTTATAGGAGATATAACAAATTCAGAAATTGCTAGAGCTTTTGGAGCGGATTTAATTTTATTAAATTGTTTAGATGTATTTAATCCTAATATATTTGGATTAAATATAAAAGATGGAGAGTCATTTGTTGATGCATTACATCGTTTAGTTGGTCGCCCTATTGGAGTTAATCTAGAACCAATTGATTTAGAGGCTGATATGTGTGAAGACATATACCAAATAAGTAGGGGGAGACAAGCTACTATTGATACAATAAATAAGATTCAAGAATTAGGTATGGATTTTGTTTGTTTTACAGGTAATCCTGGAACTGGAGTAACTAATGCTCAAATAGAAAAAACTATTAGATTAGCAAAGGAAATTTTTTCAGGACTTATAATTGCTGGAAAGATGCACGGAGCTGGAGTAAATGAAAATGTTGCAGATATAAAAGCTATTGAAAAATTTATAGAAGCTGGTGCTGATGTTATATTAGTTCCTGCTGTTGGCACAGTTCCTGGATTTGATGAAGCTCAACTTAAAGAAGTTGTTAAAGTTGCACATAGTAAAGATGCTTTAGTATTAACTGCTATAGGAACAAGTCAAGAAAGTGCTGATGAAGATACAATAAAGCAAATTGCTATAAGAAATAAAATATGTGGTGTTGATATACAACACATAGGTGATGCTGGATATGGTGGTTTAGCACCATTTGAAAATATATTTGCAATGAGTAAAGCGATTAGAGGAGTTCGTCATACTATATCTATGGTTGCACGCTCAATTAATCGTTAATAAATAAAATAAAGAAAGGAATGATAAATATGAAATTAACAATTATGTTAGCTTGTGCTGCTGGTATGAGTACTAGTTTAATGGTTGAGAGAATGAATAAGGCTTCTAAAAATAGAGGTATTGAAGCAGAAATATTTGCTGTTCCAGTTGGGGAAGCTGATCTTTATATACAAGATAAGAAAATAGATATAGTATTATTAGGACCTCAAGTTCGTTTTATGAAATCAAAATTTGAAGAAAAAGCTAAACAATATAATTTTGCTCTAGATGTTATTCAAATGGTTGATTATGGGATGATGAATGGAGAAAAGGTATTAGATAGTGCTCTTGCATTATTAGAGTAAAATAATATTTTAATATCTAAAAGTTGAGAGTAATTTTTATGGAGGTGTATTTGTGGAAAATCAAAAAGAAATAGAAGTTATAATGAATCTAATAATGTACGGTGGAGATGCTAAAAGTAATGCTATGGAAGCTATATATGAAGCTAAAAAAGGAAATTTTGAATTAGCTAAAAGTAAAATTTTAGATGCAAATTCCTCCTTATCAAAGGCACATAATTCTCAAACAAAATTATTAAGTGAAGAAGCTAATGGAAATAAAAATATTATTTCATTATTAATGGTTCATGGTCAAGACCATTTAATGAATGCAATAACATTTATAGATTTAGCTAAAGAGGTAATAGAAATATACGAAAGAATTTCAAAAATTTAATAATATAAAATATTAAAAAAGCTAAATGCTATTTATAGTGTTTAGCTTTTTTGTATAGGGTAATAAGTAGGTGAATAAACTTTTATAAAGAAAAGAATTTGTTATAAAGGAGAGTTTTATGAGACCTAATATATTATTCATATTAACTGATGACCAAGGGGCATGGACGATGTCTAGTTCAGGGAATAATGAGATAATAACTCCTAATTTAGATGAACTAGCTTCTAGAGGAGTTGAATTTAGTAATTTCTTTTGTGCATCTCCAGTTTGTTCACCTGCTAGGGCTTCTATTTTAACAGGAAGAATACCTTCTCAACACGGTGTTCATGATTGGATTAGAAGTGGAAATTTTAATAAAGAAAATCTTTTTAAGCTTTCTAGTAAAGAAATATATAAAGATGAAAAAGTTAGTATAGATTATTTAGAAGGTATGGAAACTTATACTAATATTTTAAATAACAATGGATATAACTGTGCAATAAGTGGAAAATGGCATTTAGGTGATAGCTTAAATCCAAAACAAGGATTTAAAAGATGGTGTGTATTAGGGAGAGGTGGTACAGAATATTTTTCGCCAGACTTAGTTGAAAAAGGTGAAGTTAGCATAAAGGAAAATTATTATGTAACAGATTTAATTACAGATAAAGCTATTGAGATGCTTGAGGAATTAATTGAAGATGAAAAGCCATGGTATTTAAGTGTTCATTATACAGCTCCTCATAGTCCATGGGAGAAGGAACAACATCCTAAAAAGTATAGGGATTTATATAAAAATTGTGAATTTAAATCTGTACCTATAGAAGAATTAAATAAAAATCAAATTAGTACATGTCCAATTGGAATAGGGGAAAAAAGAAAAGAATTTCTTACAGGATATTATGCATCAATAACTGCTGTGGATGAAAATATAGGAAAAATTATCGACTATTTAAAAGAAAAAAATATTTTTGAAAATACAATAATAATATTTACCTCAGATAATGGTATGAATATGGGACACCATGGAATATGGGGAAAAGGTAATGGAACATTTCCTATGAATTTATATGATACCTCTGTGAAAGTTCCCTTTATAATTTCATGGACAAGAGGTATTAAGTATGGAAAGCTTAAAGAAGATATGTGTAGCCATTATGATATTATGCCTACAATTTTAGATTTACTTAATATAAGTGAGTTTATGCCAAATAATTTACCAGGTAAAAGTTTTAAAAGTGTTTTAATTAATGAAAAAGAAAGTGAAGATAAAAAGGATGAAATTATAATTTTTGATGAATATGGTCCTAATAGAATGATTAGAACGAGAGAATGGAAGCTTATCCATAGATATTCTTATGGAGAGGATGAACTTTATGATTTAATAAATGACCCTGATGAAAAAATAAATTTAATATTAGATTTAAAGTGTAAGGATATAAAAAAAGAGCTATTAAATAAGTTAAATCTTTGGATAAATAAATATGTTGATGAAAGGTTTGATGCATCAAAAGAAAAGGTAACTGGTTTTGGTCAAATTTCTAGACATGAGTATTATATTAAGGAAACAGAAAATAATTAGGGTTTAAAAATAACTTTTAGTATTAATTTTTTTTAAAAATATAAAAAGCTATAGATTATATTAATTTATAGCTTTTTATATTTTAAAAGCTTTTAGTATATTATTATTTTTGTTTTTGATGGAATATTTTCATAAATCCATTTAGAATCATCAACAGAAAGTCTAATACATCCATGAGAAGAGGGTTCTCCTAAAGTATCATCTAATATTGTATTCATATCAGAAGCAAAGGGGATTGAGTGAAATAAGTAATTACCCATAAATTGAACATAGTACTTACCGCCTTGTCTATATTTAGGAGAGAAAAACCATGTATCTCTATCTTGAACTTTAAATTCTCCAATTATGGTTTCTTGTCCTTCTATTCCTGTTGAACAAACAAAGGTTTTATCTAAAGACCAGTTGTTTTTTTCACCAGTATATATGTAAGTTTTTTGGTCGCATATATTTACAAAAATTAAGTTTTCTGTGTCGCTTTCTATATTAAATTGGTTTATGGTGTTTTCACTTAATTTTTTATAATATTCCTTAAGAGGAGCTGTTTGTTTAGTTGATTTGCTTATTTGTTCATCACTATAATTTTTAAGGTGTTCTAATCTAAGATTTTCTAGTTCTTGTTTTTTTTCTTGAAGTTTTAAGTCTTTTTGGGTAATTTCTTTTTTAGAGTTTAAATATTTAATTCCTTCTGAATATTCTTTGTTTGAAATGTACTTATTTATTTCATCTAAAATAGGTTCTCTTATTTTTTGCAAGCATATTTCTTCATATTCTGATGCTTTGTTTTTGTAATCTGAAATTTCATTTACCTTTTGAAAAGAATTAAGAGCGTTAATGTAATCTTTATTTTCTAAGTATAAGACCCCTTCATTAAAGTTATTTTCAGAGTTTTTTATTATAGGCATATTGTTTTTAAAAGCAATAATTTCATCTATAGAATCATTTAGGCTTAGTAAATTATTTATTTCTTCTATGGTTTTTTCTTCTGATAGATTTTTATTATTATAATTTTCTTCTAATTTGTAGAATTTATCTAAAATTATATTTTTTGAATCTTTAATAAAATTTTCTTTTAATAAGTAGCTATCTTTTCCTAAATTAAAGTGATAGTATGCCTCTTTGTAATTATTTGCTTCTATATCTTTTTTAAAGTTATTTAAGTTTTTAGAATAGGAAATTATATAATATAAAAAAGATAGGATTAATAATGTTATCGCTAAAAAAATTGAAATTAAAATTGAAATTGAAAATTTTTTATTTTTCATCTTTTACCTCTATTAAAGTTTTATTATTTAATTATAGAAAGTAACACCAATATTAATCATTATAGGATATATTTACTTATTAATAAATGAGGACGGTTGTATTTTTTTTTCAAAACAGTCATAATATTATTATATAGGTATTTATTTAACGAAATGTTAACAATTTAATCAAGGTGGTGTTGAGCATGAAGAAAGTTCATGAAAGGTTTTTAGAATATGTAAAAGTAGATACTCAATCAGATGAAACAACAGGGGTTACTCCTAGTACTAAAGGTCAATTAGAATTAGGAAAAATGCTTGCTGAAGAATTAAAGGCAATTGGAGTAGATGAAGTTACTATTAGTGATAAAGGATATATATATGCTTCTTTAAATAGCAATTGTGATAAAGATATTCCAAAGATAGGATTTATTTCACATATGGATACTGCACCAGATATGAGTGGTAAAAATGTTAATCCTAAAATAGTAGAAAATTATGATGGAAAAGATATTGAACTTGGACATGGATATGTTTTATCACCAAGTTTTTCACCAGAACTTCCAAGATACAAAGGACAAACTTTAATAACTACAGATGGAACAACTCTTTTAGGGGCTGACGATAAAGCTGGAATAGCTGAAATAATTACAGCAGTTGAATACTTAGTAAATCATCCTGAAATAAAGCATGGAGATATAAAAATAGGATTTACTCCAGATGAAGAAATTGGAGAGGGTGCAGACCATTTTGATGTTAAAGCATTTGGTGCAGACTTTGCATATACTTTAGATGGCGGAAGAATAGGTGAACTTGAATATGAAAACTTTAATGCAGCTAGTGCTAAGGTTGAAATAATAGGTAAAAATGTTCATCCAGGAAGTGCTAAGGGAAAAATGATAAATTCAATATTAGTTGGTCATGAATTTGTTTCAATGCTACCTTTAGATGAAGTTCCAGAAAAGACAGAAGGTTATGAAGGATTCTCATTCTTATTAGACATACAAGGTGAAGTAGAGAAAACTACAATGTCATTTATAATAAGAGATTTTGATAAAGAAGGATTTAAAAATAGAAAAGAAAAATTTAATGAAATTGCAGAAACTTTAAATAAACAATATGGAGAAGGAACTGTAACAGTAACATTAAAAGATCAATATATGAATATGAGAGAAATGATAGAACCTAAGATGCATATTGTTGAAGCTGCTGAAAAAGCAATGAGAGATTGTGGAATAGAGCCTATTAAAAACCCAATAAGAGGGGGTACTGATGGAGCTAGATTATCATTTATGGGATTACCTACACCTAACTTATTTGCAGGTGGAGAAAACTTCCATGGAAGATATGAATATATACCTGTGAATTCTATGGAAAAAGCAGTTGAAGTTATAATAAATATAGTAAAAAATTATGCTGAAAAATAAAATTGATTAAAATAAACCTATAAATATATTTAGAGTATAAGTCAAAATATATTTATAGGTTTTTTAAATTTTAAATAATTAAAATTTAAGGTTCTTTTCTATCACCTAAGAAAAATAAGGCTAATGTTCCTATTCCAGTATGCGAACCTACTACGATTCCTATGTAATCTATAAGTATATCTTTAACATTATATTTCTCTCTAATCATTTTTGCTAAAGTGTTTGCATCATCTAAGCAATCACTATGAGCTATAAATATTGTTTGTTCTTCAGGATTTATTATACGATTTTCAAGTTGCTGAAATAACATTTTTAATGATTTTTTTCTTCCCTTTGCCTTAGCAAAATTTTGAAGTTCACCTAATTCATTTACATATAGCATAGGCTTTATATTTAGTAAGCTTCCAATAGCTGCTGCAGTAGAGGATATTCTTCCACCTCTTTTTAAGTGGTCTAAGCTATCTACTGTGAAATAATGACATAAATTGTTTTTATTTTCTTCTACCCAAGAGTAAATTTCATCTAAGGATTTTCCTGATTTTTTCATTTTAGCAGCATGGTAAACTATAAGACCTTGACCTAGGCAAGCAGCTTTAGTATCTATTATTTTTATTTCAGCGTGGGGATATTTTTCTAAAAGTTCTTCTCTAGCCATAAGAGAGCTATTGTATGTTCCGCTTAAGGCTGAGGAAAAAGATAAGTATAAAATAGATATTCCTTTTTTTATGTATTCTTCAAAGGCTTCCACAAATCTAAAGGAATTTACTTGACTTGTAGAGGGCATTGAGCCTTCTCTTAATTTATTATAAAAAGTTTCAGGAGTTAGTTTGCTGTCAATGTTATCTGTGTATTCTATGTTGTCAATATTACAGACAAGTCCTAAATACTCAACATCTAAATCTTTTACTAGGCTTTTTGGCAAATCTGAAGCCGAATCAGTAAATATAACAAATTTTTTCAAAATAATTTTTCCTCCTCATTTAATTGAATTATTCTAAATAAGTATAATATTTAATATAAAAAATATCTAGGGCATAAAATTGAAGAATAAGTTATAAATAGTATATTTAATAATAATTTGAGATGTGGGAATAATATGTAACAACTTGATTTATTATTAAATATATGATATTATAAGTCTGATAAATATGCGGTGGTAGCTCAGCTGGATAGAGTAGTCGGCTACGAACCGATTGGTCGGGGGTTCGAATCCTCTTCGCCGCACCATAAGCTTACAACATTTAGTTGTAAGCTTTTTTTATTTAATTATAAAGAGTATATTATCTATTTTTTTAGAATAAAAATACTTGCTTAGGTGAAAATAATTATAAATAGTTTTATTCATAAAATATTGATAAGGGTTGATAATATGAATTATGATATTATAATTACTATTTTAGATGACCACAATGAGTCAAGTATTTTATTAAGTGAAAAGTTAAGTCCTAAGGAAATTATATATTTATATAAAAGTGATGAAGAAATTGGAATTTCAAATTCTTTAAAGCAGTTTTATTTAAATAAATTTCCTAATATTAATCTTAAAACTAAAAAAATAGATAAGGACATAATTTCTTCTTTAAAAGAGTTAATAGAAAGTGTTAAGGATAAAAAAGTAGCTATATGTTTAAATCAAGGCGATAAAAGAGATATCTTAATTATGAACAATTTAGCTTTAAAATATAATATAGATTGTTTTTTTCTTGATATTCCTAAGGAGGAAATTTTAACATCAAATTTAAGAGATATAAATTTAAGCAAATGTAATTTTATAGATTTAGATGTTAAGGATATTATAGATAGTATAGGAGCTTCCATAATATCAGATTCAACTAAGATGTCTGAAATAAATATAATAGAAAAAATTACAAATCATATAGCTAATAATTTAGAACTTTGGAAAAGATATAAGATAAAATTAAGTGATAATTCTATTTTTATTCATGATGAGTCAAATCCTAAAATAATAAAAATAGATAGAGAACTTCTAAATAAAGAAGAAAAAAATTTAATTGATAAAATTTTAAAGTTTTTAGAGGAAAATGGACAAATAAAAATAAGAAGCTTTGACCAGTATTTAAAAGTAACTTTTCAAAATGAATTTATAAAGGGTTTTATATTTAAAAGTGGAACATGGTTAGAAGTTTTAACAAAAAATATTATTGAAGAAATAAAAAGTATTGATGATATAAAAAGTGGAGTGCTTTTTCTTTGGAATGATAAAGAATCTAGAATTAAAAATGAAGTTGATGTAGTTGCTATAAAGGATTCAGTTTTAATATGTGTTTCTTGTAAAGATTCTAAAAAGTATGATGAAGTAGCACTAAATGAACTAAATGTTTATTCAGAACAGCTAGGCGGAGAAAATGTAGTTAAGATATTAGTTGCAACTTATCCTCCTTTAAAGTCCTCTATTTTAAAAAGAGCTGAGGAAATGGGAATAAACTTAGTTATATTTGATGGTGATAAAAAAATATTTAAAGAGAAATTAGAAAAGATAATAAATAAGGTCTTATCTTAATTAAAACAATAAAAACTTAGCTTAAAAGCTAAGTTTTTATTGTTTACGACCAATAGTTTCGCCCATGTTGACCTTAGTTTCGTATCCTAAGTTAGTTTGCTCTAAAATATCAGAGTCTATTTTTACTTTTCCTTTTTCAAGGAATAGTATAGTAGTAGAACCTCCAAACTTAAAGTATCCTTTTTCTTGCCCTTTATCTACTCTTTTTTCAGGTATGTATGTTTGAATAATTGTACCAACACAAGTAGCACCAACTTCTACATGAAGTATATCACCAAAATTATCTGATTTAAAAATAGACCATTCTCTTTTGTTTTTACAGAAAAGATTAGGAATATTATTTAATGCAATAGGATTTACAGAGTAATAAAATCCTTTTATTTTTGTTGTTTTACTGCAAGTTCCACTATCTACAAAATGAAATCTATGATAATCTGTTGGGCATAATCTTAAGATTAAACATGTTCCACCTTTAAACTTTTCAGCTACTTTAGAATCGTCTATTAATTCTCTTAAAGAATAAGTATATCCTTTAATTTGAACAAGTTTATCAAGGTCTATGTTTTCATAAGCTAGTAGTCTACCATCACCAGGTGAAATTAGAATATTTTTATTATAATCAATAGGTCTAGCCTCTTTAATTAAAGTTCTTGCAAAGAAGTCATTAAAGTTTTTAAAGTCCTCCTTCTTTTTAGTGCATATAGACATATCAATATTGAATTCATCAATAAATTTATTGATTTTTTTCTTACTTAAAGAAGAATCACAAAAATCACCATAAAGTTTTGAAAACAATTTCTTTTTTATAAATAATTCTAAAAAACTTTTTCCGATAGGAGATGAATAAGACCAATTTATATACTTAAGACCAGCTACTTGTTCAATGTCATAAGCTTTAGTTTTTCTATTAAAATTTTTTATCATATATGATATCTCCCTTTAAAATTTATGTTAAATACATATATTATATTATTATATATATAAATTGAACTTGTAAACAAAAAATTACAAATTTCTGTTGTTGATTAAATAAAATAAGTATTATATCATTAAATTGTTTTAATAATGAAGGTGGAGTGAATAATATGAATAAAACCAAAAAGGCTATTTTTGATGCAGCTATAAATATTTTTTCAGTTTATGATTATAATAGTGCAACTGTAGATGAGATTGCTGCTAAAGCAAGTGTTGCCAAGGGAACCATTTACTATAATTTTAAGAATAAGGAAGAGATTTTTAATTTTGTGATTAACAAAGGTTTAGAAATATGGAATGAGAAACTAATGACTTTAGAAAATCTTAAGGATGAACCAATAGATAAATTAAAAAAATTATTTAAGATGCAATTTGAGTTATTATATGAAAATAGAGCTTTTTTTAAAGTTGTAATGAGTCAAATTTGGGGACAGGAAACTAGACAGGATGAGCTAAGAGGAAAGATAAATCAATATATAGAAGGAATAGAAAGAATATTAAATGAGGCTGTTAATAAAAATCAAATAAGAAATTGCGACACTTCTTTATTAGCACATAGTTTGTTTGGAAGCCTTATATCAACTTCATTATATGAATTAAGTAAAGAAAAAGAATTTGATGTTGATAGTGTTTTTTCAGAAATTACAACTAATATACTAGAGGGAATACTAATAAAATAAGTCATATTGACATATATTAGTTATAGAGTTAAAATTATAATAAAAATTAAAATAAGTCTCCATAGTTCAATGGATAGAACAATCCCCTCCTAAGGGATAGATGTAGGTTCGATTCCTACTGGGGATACCATGGTTTTAACTGTGAAGTAAAAAACTCCATATTTATATGGAGTTTTTTAAGTATTATTATTTAATAATAAATTTTTGTATAATATAATAATTATATAGAAAAATAAATAAGAAAATATATAAAATTTTTAGGGGGGAGTTCATTTGGACCCATATACGTTGCAGATTGTTCTTCTTATTATATTAATAGTTTTATCAGGCTTTTTTTCAGCTTCAGAAACTGCTTTAATGTCTTTAAGTAAAATAAGAGTTAGACATATGGTTGATGAAAATGTAAAGGGAGCTAAGCTTTTAGAAAAGTTATTAGAAGACCCAAATAAGTTATTAGGTGGTATTTTAATAGGAAATAATATAGTCAATATAGGTGCATCATCTTTAGCATCAACACTTGCTTATAGAATATTTGGTGATGGTGGAGTTGCATTGGCAACTGGAGTTATGACAATATTAGTATTAATTTTCGGAGAAATAACACCTAAATCTTTAGCTAAGCAAAATGCCGAAAAAGTTTCCTTAGCTGTAGCGCCTATAATAAATATAGTTGTAATAGTTTTTAAACCTTTTGTATGGTTATTTACTTCAATATCTTCACTTATAGTAAAGCTTTTAGGTGGGGATTTAAATAAAAGTGAGCCTTTCATAACAGAGGAAGAATTAAAAACTATGGTAGATGTAAGTGAAGAAGAGGGCGTCCTTGAAGAAGAAGAAAAAGAGATGATATTTAACGTTTTTGAATTTGGAGATCTTCAAGTTAAAGATATAATGGTTCAAAGAGTAAATGTTGTTGCAGTTAATGTTACTTCTACATATGAGGAGATTCTTAAAGTTATAAAAGAACAACAATTTTCAAGAATACCTGTGTATAATGAATCAATTGACGACATAGTAGGTATTTTAAATGTTAAAGATTTAATACTTTTAGATAGCGATGAAAAAGACTTTAATGTAACAGACTATATGAGAGAGCCTTTTAGAACTTTTGAATTTAAGAAGATAACTGAACTTTTTGCAGAGATGAGAACTACAAGAAATCACATAGCTGTAGTATTAGATGAATATGGTGGAACAGTAGGTATTGTAACTATTGAGGATTTAATTGAGGAAATTGTAGGAGAAATTGAAGATGAATACGACGAAAGAGATAAGGATATAGAAGTTATAAAAGAAAATGAATTCGTTGTAGATGGTAGTACAAGACTTTCTGATTTAAGCGATATGATAGGATTTGATATAGAATCTGAAGAATTTGATTCTATTGGAGGATATGTGATTGGTTATTTAGGAAGAATGCCTGAAGTTGGAGAAGAAGTAAAAACAAATGACTTTAGGGTTATAGTTGAAGAGTTAGATAGAAATAGAATTAAAAAAGTTAGAGTATATACTTATAAGATAGAAAAAGAGGAGAGTTAAATGTGCTTAGTTTAGCTTTGGAAGAAGCAAAAAAAGCTAAAGAAAAAGGAGAAGTTCCTGTAGGTGCTATAATTGTAAAAGATGGAGAGGTTATTGCAAAAGCTCATAATTTAAGAGAAACCTTAAAGGATTCAACAGCACATGCTGAAATTCTTGCTATAAAGGAAGCCTGTAAAAAGTTAAATAATTGGAGGTTAAATGGTTGTGAAATGTATGTTACATTAGAACCATGTCCTATGTGTGCAGGAGCTATTTTACAAAGTAGAATTTCAAAAATATATATTGGTACATTTGATGAAAATACTGGAGCTTCTGGTTCTGTAATCAATATTCTTCAAAACCACAATCTGAATCATTTTCTTGAAGTTGTTTGGGAAAATGATGAGGAATGTAGTAAAATATTAACAGAATTTTTCAAAGATAGACGAGGGTAAGTAATGATTTACTTACCTTTTTTATGTTATACTGATGATACAAGTATTGGTGGGGGTGTAGTATGAATAAATTAGATATGATGGTAGGATATGAAATGAATTTTTATGAAAAGAAATTTGATGATAACATAAAAAAATTATCTTACTATATGCATAGATGTTTTAATGAAACTATTGGAGAAAAGGTTGCAGGAATAGCTATAGAAGAAAATCTTTTATATGCTTGGTCATACTATTTTATTACAATAGCAGATGAGGACCCTAATATTGGAGATAGAATAATGATGGGGCTTATAAATCATTTTAATACTTTATTAGAGGATGAAAATGTAAGAATAAATGGAAAAGAAGGCGCTAAGCTTATGATAGACCCATCCTTCTGTAGAGTATGGTTTGGTACAAGTTTAAATGTAATGTTAGTTAAAAAATATGGAGAAGAAGATTATAAGGAAGTATTTAATTATATAAAAGAAAATTATTTACAAAAAGAATGTAAAATAAGGTCTTTAAAAGTATCTTAATTATTTAAGTCAACAAATAAATTTTTATTTGTTGACTTTTTTATTATAAAAAATAATTTTATTAATGATTATTTTTACAATTACTTTTTACATAAATAAGCATTGTATCTCATATTATTTATAGAGAAATTTATAGATTATTAGGAGGTACTATTTTGAAAGAGGAACAATTTAATATAGAAACTCTTATAGTTACCATATTAATTATGCTTACAATTATAAATATAGATTTTGTTCATTTATCTAATGAAAATAATATAAATTTAGAAATAATAGAAGAAGAGAACGTTCCAATAATTTCAGAGGTATTTATAAGTGCAGAGGAGGCTAAGGAATGGGCAAGAGAAAAGGGAGCAACAGAGGAATTTTTATATCTTGCAGATTTATATTGGGAATATTCAAGTGAACATGGTGAGGTTAATCCTGCTTTAGCTTATGCACAGGCCGCTAAGGAAACAGCTTATGGTAATTTTGGGGGAGTTTTAGATTCTTCTTATAGAAATCCTTGTGGGTTAAAAACAAGTAGAGGAGGAAGTGATAGAGACCCTAAGGCACATATGAAGTTTGAAAGTTGGGATGATGGAGTAAAAGCTCATTTAGACCATTTAGCATTATATGCAGGAGCTATAGGATACCCTAAGGAAGAAACAAAGGACCCTAGGCATTTTGATAGTATATTAGGAAAAGCTGATTCTGTAATTGAGCTTAGTGAAAACTGGGCTCCTAGTGATACTTATGGAGAAGAAATTTTGAATATGTATAATGAAATGACCTTAGGTGCTATAAATGGTGGCATGGAAGTTATGAACGTGTATTAATTTTATTTATAAAAATAAGGTATAAATTCTATTTAAGAGAATTTATACCTTAATATATTTAAAGCTTAGGTTCCACAATAGGTTATATAAGGTTTATTATCTTTATTTGGTACCTTAGTGTATTTTTCTAAGTCCTTAGAATAGTTATAAGGATTTTTTAAGGCTTCTATTAAATCATTCATAAAGATAAAATCACCTTTTTCTGCTTTTTTAAGAGCTTCTTCAACTAAGTGATTTCTAGGAATTATATAAGGATTATTTTTACTCATTAAATCTCTTATTTCTTCACTTGTTTTATTTTCTTCTTTTAATCTGCTTTTCCAAAGCATATACCAATTTTTAAATTCTTCACTATTAAAAATTTCTTCTTCATTAAAGTTATTAGTTGTTAAAGAGACAAAAGTATTGGTAAAATCTGCTTTATACCTTTGCACTATGCTTAAAAGAGTATCTATTAACATTTCATCATTTTTCTTTTTAGTAAAAAGACCAAGTTTAGCTCTCATTTTATCAAACCAGTAATTTTCATATAACTTAGAGAAATTTGATAAAGATTTATTAGCTATATTAATAGCTTCTTCTTTATGGTTACTTAAAAGGGGTAACAATGCTTCAGAGAATCTAGCTAAATTCCATAAGGCCATATTAGGTTGATTTTTGTAGGAGTATCTACCTAAATAATCAATTGAGCTAAAAACTGTTTCTGTGTTATAAGTATCCATAAAGGCACAAGGGCCATAATCTATTGTTTCTCCTGATATAAGCATGTTATCTGTATTCATAACTCCATGAATAAATCCTACACTTTGCCATTTTGAAATAAGACTAGCTTGAAGTTTTATTACTTCTAAAAGGAATAATTCATATTTATTTTCTTTATCTATTAAATGAGGAAAATGCCTTTTTATTGTGTAATCAGCAAGACTTTTTAAGTCATCTAATTTTCCAAATTGATTAGCAAAAGAAAATGTTCCAACTCTTATATGGCTAGAGGCTATTCTTGTTAGTATAGCTCCTTGTTTAAATCCTTCTCTTAAAATTTCTTCACCAGTAGTTACCACAGCAAGACTTCTAGTTGTTGGTATTTTAAGTCCATACATTCCTTCACTTATTATATATTCACGAAGCATAGGGGAAAGGGCTGCCTTTCCATCTCCACCTCTTGAATATATTGTTCTTCCAGAGCCTTTTAATTCTATATCATATCTTTTTCCTTCTTTAGTTATATGTTCACCTAATAAAATAGCTCTTCCATCACCTAACATTGCGAAGTGCCCAAATTGATGACCAGCATAGGCTTGTGAAATAGGTGTTATTTCAGGAAAAGTTTTATTGCCTGAAAATATGCTAAGACCAAAGTCGCTATTTAAAATATCTTTATTAAGTCCAAGTTCCTTAGCTAAATCATCATTAAATTTAATTAATTTAGGATTTTTTGATATGCTAGGATTTTGTTTACTAAAGAATATATTAGGAAGAGTTAAGTAGGTGTTCTCTAGATTAAAACCTGTTTTTTCTTGAAAATCTTTTTTATTCATATATTTAAATCCTTTACCTTATAATTTATTTCAAACTTTATTCCATCCCTTATATTATGCTTAAAAATTTTTATTAAATTATAAAAATAAGATTTAAGTAGATTATATCACTAATAGTTTTAAAAAATTATTAAATATTAATTTTAGTGAAGAATTTATTTAATATAATTTTGAATTTAGTTTAAAAATAGTTTAAAAAATATTAAAAAATTACTGAGATTATTAATTATATATGGTATAATTTCAATACTAGTGTTAAACCTTATCAAAAAAGGAATATTAAGGCTAGATATTTTTTATGGGGGATGTAAAATGAAAAGAAAAATTTGTAAAGCGCTTATTTGTGCAACTTTAGTAACTTCTTTTGCAGGACTTTATTCAAGTAAAGTATATGCTTGGGATGGAAAAATTGATGGTACAGGAACTCATGCAATGATTGCAAAGCAAGGAATTTCTATTTTGGAAAATGATTTATCAAAGGATGAACCGGCTTACGTAAGAGAAAATTTAGAAATTTTAAAAAGCAACTTAAAAGAGTTTCAATTAGGTTCAACTTATCCTGACTATGATAAAAATGCTTATGATTTATATCAAGACCATTTCTGGGACCCTGATACAGAACATAACTTTTCAAAGGATAATAAATGGTATTTAGCTTATTCTGTTCAAGATACTGGAGAATCACAAATAAGAAAATTTTCAGCTTTAGCTAGATATGAGTGGCAAAGGGGTAATTATAAAGAGGCAACTTTTTATCTTGGAGAAGCTATGCATTATTTTGGAGATATAGATACTCCATATCATCCTGCAAATGTAACTGCTGTAGATAGCCCTGGGCATGTTAAGTTTGAAACTTTTGCAGAGGAAAGAAAAGAGCAGTATAAAATAGATACTGTAGGATGTAAAACAGATGAAAATTTTTATAAGGATATTTTAAAAAATGAAGATTTTAATTCTTGGTCAAAGGAATATGCAAGAGGATTTGCTAAGATAGGAAAGAATTTATATTATAGTCATGCTAGTATGAGTCATACATGGGAAGATTGGGATTATGCAGCAAAAATAACTTTAGCTAATTCTCAAAAAGGAACAGCAGGTTACATTTATAGATTTTTACATGATGTTTCAGAAAATAAAGAAGCTTCAATTGATAAAAATATAGATGAATTAGTTGCGTATATTTCAACTAGTAATGAAAAAGATGCAGGAACAAATGATTATATGTATTTTGGAATTAAGACTAAGGATGGAGAAAGTCAAGAGTGGGAAATGGACAACCCAGGAAATGATTTTATGACAGGAAGTAAAGATACTTATACCTTTAAGTTAAAGGATAAGAATATAAAGGCTTCTGATATTGAAAATATGTGGATTAGAAAAAGTAAATATACAGCTTTTCAAGATGATTATAAGCCTGAAAATATAAAGGTAATAGCTAATGGAAAAGTCATATTAGATAAAAATATAAATGAATGGATTGTAGGAAATTCAACTTACAGTATAAAATAAAAAAATGATTAATAGTTTTGGTGGTAATAAAAAATAAAAGCTTAAGAAAGAATATATTCTTTTTTAAGCTTTTATTTTATCTAATTTTATTAAAGTAATAATAAATGGATTTTAAGAATATAATCAATAAGAATATGCTTTTTATTTGGAGGATTAAATGAAAGTAGATGTAATTTCTGGGTTTTTAGGTTCTGGTAAAACTACTTTAATAAAAAAGCTTTTAGAAACCTTAATTATAAAGGAAAAGGTAGCTATTGTTGAAAATGAATATGGTGAAGTTGGAATTGATGGATTTTTACTTAAGGATAGCAAAATTGAGGTTAAGGAAATTAATTCAGGTTGTATATGTTGCACTATAAAAGGTGATTTTAAAAAGAGTATTTTAGAAATAATATCAAATTATAGACCAGATAGAATAATCATAGAACCTTCTGGAGTAGCTAATTTTTCTCAGGTTCTTGAATCTATAAAAGAAGCTAATATAGAGGGTTTAAGAATAAATATGAAGGTAACTATGGTTGATGCTCAAAATGTTCATATGTATATGAAAAATTTTGGAGAGTTTTATAAAAGCCAATTAATTATGGCAAATACAATAATATTAACTAGAGTTGAAAATCTTTCTGATGATGAGATTCTTAAAGTTTGTAAAGAAATAAAAAGTGTAAATAATAGAGCAAGTATTATAACTACAAGTTTAAATAAATTAAGTGCAGAAAGAATACTTCAAGTTTCTGAAAAAAAGATTGAGGATTTAATAGAGGGAGTAGATTTTAAAAGAAAGGGTATAAGGGCAGTTAAAAGAAGCTATGCTAATGAAGTTTTTGAAAATTGGGGTACAGAAACAGCAAAGGTTTTTAAAGAGTTAGAAATAAAAGAAATTTTAAAAGAGTTTCAAAGTAACAAGTATGGAGAAGTTTTAAGAGTTAAGGGAATAGTAAAGTCTAAGGAAGATAGGTGGCTTAAATTTGATTTTGTTCCTAAGGATATATCAATTTCAGACTATAAAGGAGATTATACAGGAAGAGTATGTGTTATAGGAAGAAATTTAAATAAAGAGGAAATAGAAAAATTATTTTTTTAAAAGGAGATTAGAGAGATGAAAAAATGTTCTGTTGATTTAGTAACAGGTTTTTTATCCTCAGGAAAAACTTCCTTTATAAATCATACTTTAGAGGGAGGCTTTAAAGATGAGATTTTAATAATACAGGGGGAAAAGGGTAAGGAATCTATAAATATTAAGAGAAAAAATATTAATATAAAAAATTATTTAGACATGGAAAAATTAGAGGAAGAAGACTTAATAAGAAGTATAAAGTTTTATGAACCTAAAAGAATTATTTTTGAGTGTAATGGAGTTATAAGTAGTAAAAAAATAATAGATAAAATAAGAGGAGATAAACTTAGAAATTATTTGAATTTAGACCTTGTAATTAATTTAATAGATATGACAACCTTTGATATGTTTTTGAAAAATATACCTTCTATGATAGTTCCAAACATATCTTTAAGTAATCTTATTATTTTAAACAAATGTGAATATATAAAAGGTGATTCTTTAAAAGAGTATAAGAGTATGATAGAGAAATTTAATAAAGATGCTCATATAGTGAATTGTATAGGTAAAAAGGAAAATAAAATGATTTTTAATAAGGAAAGATTAATAAAAAGGATGATGGCTTAAGTATGGCGTTTTTAAATAAATTTTCTATAGTTTTTTCAAGTATAGTAATAGAAGCTCTGCCCTTTATACTTATAGGGGCAGTTTTAGCTTCCTTTATGCAAGTTTATATATCAAAGGATATTTTCAATAAAATAATATGCAAAAATAAGCTTTTAGGTTCTTTGCAAGCAGGAGTTATAGGTATTTTTCTTCCAGTTTGTGAATGTGCTACAGTACCAATAACTAGAGGACTTTTAAGTAAAAAGGTTCCTTTAAATGTTGCTATAACCTATATGTTAGCTGCACCTATTGTTAATCCCTTAGTTATTTTATCAACTTACTATGCCTTTGGTGGAAATATGAAAGTTGTATTTTTAAGAGTTTTTATTGGATTTTCAGTAGCTGTTATAGCTGGAGTTATTATGCTTTACTTAAGTGAAGAAGGTAATATATTTATAAATAAAGAAGATAGCTTTGAAGAGGAAAAATGTTTTTGTGGATGTTCTGAAATAGAAGATAATTCTAGTAAAATAATAAAGCTTTTAAAGCATATATCCTTAGAGTTTTATGAAATAGGAAAATATTTTATAGTAGGAGCTTCTTTAGCAGCAATTTTTCAAAGTTTTGTACCAAGAGGAATAATTTTTTATTTTGAAAATAATCAAGTTTTATCTATAATAACTCTTATGATTTTTTCATTTTTAATTTCTCTATGTTCAGAAGCTGATGCTTTTGTTGCAAGTACTTTTATGAATAGATTTTCTTTAGGGGCAGTAACTAGTTTTTTAGTAGTTGGTCCTATGATAGATTTAAAAAATACTATTATGCTTTTTTCAACATTTAAGAAGTCTTTTGTTTTTAAGCTTTTATTTGTAGTATTTGCACTTTCTTTTATATTTTCAGTTCTTATATTTTAAGGAGGGAATTTTATGAGAAAGTTTAATTTTGGAGAATTTATATGGTTTTTATTAATTTTAGTCTTAGAGTATTTAATAGTTAAGATGATACTTAGCGAAAAGATTTTTTTGATAATATCAAAGGATATGAAGATATATGTTATTTTAACCTTAATAATATTGTCTTTTATTTTGATAATTCAATTTTTTAATATTTTTAAGGTTTCAACTAGAAAAAAATTTAAGGGAGGATATTTAATTTTTCTTTTTGCAATAATTATGTTAAGTATATCAGTAAGAAGTGATATTAAAGAAATTTCTTTAGATTTAAAGGGAGTTAAATTACAACATGGAATTCATAAGGAAGAAAATCACTTACATTCTCATGAAGAAATTAAAAATTCAGATGTTTTAGTTTCTAATGAAGAGAATTTTCATAGTTTTATAGAGGAGTTAAGTGTTAACTTAGATGAATTTTTAGGAAAAGAAATTTATATGGAAGGACTTTTTTATTTAAGTTCTGATTATGAAAGGGGAGAATTTGCTATAACACAGATAGATATGACTTGTTGTATAGTGGATTCTATGTATTTAGGAGTTCTTTGTAGGGGAGATATTAAAGAAATTAAAAATGGAAGTGAAATAAAAATAAAGGGAGTAGTTGAATCAAAGGAGATAAGAAATGAATTTGGAGAAATAGTAACTGTTCCAATTATAAATGTTTCTTATACAGATACTTTACAATAAATTTATATTTTGAATTTAATATATAATGTATAAATAAGAATTTTAAGAAAAGCCTATAAGTGAGGTTTTTATTGATTTTCTTATTTTTTATTTTAAAGAGAGATATTTACTTTTCAGTATTGAATTGCTTAGCTTTATATGTTAGAATGAGAAAGTATTACAAATTAATATTATTTATATGGAGAGATGTCCGAGTGGCCGAAGGAGCACGCCTGGAACGCGTGTGTAGGGGAAACTCTACCGAGGGTTCGAATCCCTCTCTCTCCGCCAATGCCGTACTAGATGGGGAGTTAGCGGTGCCCTGTAACCTGCAATCCGCTACAGCAGGATCGAAGTCCTCATAGAGGCTCTAGCTTGTGAAGTCTGCCCTATGTAAGTGGTGTTGAGAGTTGGGCCCCACGCAATGGAAACCTGTGAACCTCGTCAGGTCTGGAAGGAAGCAGCGATAAGCAGTCATTTTCATGTGCCGTGGATACGTCTGGCTTGAGCTAACTGCATAGGTAACGTTCATAAGTTATTGTCGAAGTGAGGTGTACGGTTTATTTATGCAAATTTAACTCTTAACAGTAAAATGTTAAGAGTTTTTTTATTTTTTAAAATTTCTAAACTGTTTATTAACAAAACATTAATAAAATCCTTTGTGCTTGTTGGTATAATTATAAGAGAATACTTATGATAAATATATGGAGGAAGCTATTATGAGGAAAATTTTATTGGGTATAATGTGGATAGTTATGTCCTTTTTTATTTTAGGATGTTCTAACATGGAAAAAAATTTATATGGTTTTTTTAATGATAAGAACATTGAGGAAAAGTATAAAGATAAAGAAAAATATATTCAAAAACTTTCCTCTACTATTGTAAATATGAGAGTAGATGGGTCAATAAATAATATGAGAGAGGTTAGTGAAACAGGCAAAATAGATAGTAAACTATTTTCACAATTAGAAGTTTCAGATAATTTTTTTCAATGTCTTATAGATGACTTTAATAATTTAAGCGTTCCAGAGGAGTTTTCTACATATAATGAGGAGATATTAGATAATTTAAAAAAAGCTAAGGATTCCTTAGATGTAATGTTAGTTTCTAAAGATGAAAATTCTATAAAAGAAAATGCTAAGGTTTTTATTCAGAGTAATAAGGAAATATCTAATATAGTTGATAGGTTATTAATATACTACGAAAATTGTTAAATTAAAGAAACTATTAAGAAATTAAAGGGATTTTATCTTATTTATACTTTTTAAAGAAATTTATTAGTATTATAACAATAAATTGTATTGACTTTTTTTGGTTTAGCAATTAAAATTCTAGTAAGATAATAATTTGAAATTTGGAGAATGGTATTATGAAAAATATAAACTTAACTAAAGCTTCAAAACTAAATACCTTTTACTTTAGCTATTATAGTTAAGTTTGCGTTTATGATACATAAGAATTCATAGATGCAAGCTAAGGTTTGTATCTATGATGGCTAAGTTTAATATGCATGTAGGCCACATAGATAAATACTATGTGGCTTTTTTATTTAGGCAATAGGGCCACATAGTTTTACACTATGTGGCTTTTTTATATAAAAAAATAAATTTAGATTGGGGTTGGAAAACATGAAAAAAAACAGAGATATATTAATAATAGGATTTGCTTTGTTTTCTATATTCTTTGGGGCAGGAAACCTAATTTTTCCTCCATACATAGGATTAACATCTGGAAGTCAATGGATTATAAGTTTTTTAGGATTTATAATTTCAGATGTAGGAATAATATTTTTATCTATAGTTGCTATATCTAAGGCAGGCTCATTCCAAGGTGTTGTGGGAAGAGCTGGTAAGAGATTTGGTATAACTTTAGAAATTTTAATGATGCTTTGTCTAGGGCCTATATTAGTAGTTCCAAGAACTGCTGCAACAACTTTTGAGATGAGTATTGCACCAATTTTTAGTGGTGTAAATCCATATATTTTTTCAATTATATTCTTCTTAGTAGTTTTTGCTTTAACAATAAAGCCTAATAAAGTTATGGACATAATAGGAAAGGTATTAACACCTTTATTATTAATAGCCTTAGCAATATTAATAATAAAAGGTATTGTAAGTCCTATTGGCGAGTTAGCAAAGGTTAATTCAGGAGAATTATTTATGACAGGTATTACTCAAGGATATCAAACAATGGATGCTTTAGGAACAGGAGGAATTGTTGCTCTTGTTATGGCTTCCTTAGCAAGTAAAGGGTATAAAGATAAAAAAGAAAATAGAATACTTACTATAAAGTCAGCTTTAATTGCATGTATTGGACTAGCTATTGTTTATGGTGGATTAACATATTTAGGGGCTACAGCTTCAACTTTATATGATAGTAATATTTCACAAACAACTTTACTTATGAACATAACAAATAAGATATTAGGTTCAACAGGAACAATAATGTTAGCTGTAGTAATAGGTTTAGCTTGTCTTACAACTGCAGTTGGATTAACATCAGTTACTGCTAAGTATTTTGAGGATGTTTCTAATAAAAAATTAAAGTATAAGTATGTAGTAATAGCAATATGTGTATTTAGTGCATTTTCTTCAAATTTAGGAGTTGATAAAATAATAGAAATAGCAGTTCCTATATTAAGTTTAATTTATCCAGTATCAATTCTTTTAGTACTAATGAAAATATTTGATAAGTTATTCCCAAGTGATGCAGTTGTAAAAGGTGCAACTTATGCAACTCTTTTAATAAGTTTACTTACTGTAATTGATAGTTTAGGAATTAAGATAGATTTAGTACATAAATTACCTTTTGCAAATTTAGGATTTAACTGGGTTGTTCCTGCAATAATTGGAGGATTAATAGCTGCAATTATATGTAGGAAAAAGGAAGTACTGCCTTTAGAAGAATCCTACTAAAATTAAAAAAACAAAGCTCTTTAAAAGAGCTTTGTTTTTTTAGTTTAAATTTTTTTATAGTCTATAAACTTAAACTTAATATTATTTTCTTCATAAATACAACTTTCATAGGTTTTTATTAATTTTTCATAATTTAAATTTGGAAAGTAAGTATCACCATTAAATTCTTTTAATACTTCGGTTATATAAAATTTTGAGCTATGTTTTAAAAGCTCTGAGTAAATTTTTCCTCCACCTATTACAAAAACTTCTTCTTTGCTATTTTTATAATCTGAAATAACATCTTTTAAATCATTATAGATTATTACTGAGTTATTTTTGCAAGAAAAGTTTTTATCTCTAGTTAAAACTAAATGAGTTCTATAAGGTAGTATAAAGGGTAAAGATTCAAAGGTTTTTCTACCCATTAATATTTTTTTACCCATAGTAATTTCTTTAAATCTTTTTAAATCGCTTGGAATATTCCAAGGCATTTTATTGTTAATTCCTATGATATTATTAATACTTTTGGCAACAATTATAGAAAACATAAAAAATCCTTTCTAAATATAAATACTATTAAAGATAATTATATATTTATTTTTAGAAAATAAAATATTAATCATGATATAATAATTTAACTAAGAAAAATATAAAAAAGTGTAGCAGGTATTACAGTTTGTTTTGATGTATAATGATTATATGTTAATACAAGCTTAGAGAGGTGAATAATTTGGCATATAAAGCTTTGTATAGAGAATGGAGACCACAGACCTTTAAGGATGTTGTGGGACAGGAACATATAACAACTACTTTAAAGAATCAAATAATAAATGATAGAATAGCTCATGCATATTTATTTTGTGGAACAAGAGGAACAGGTAAGACATCAACTGCTAAGGTTTTTGCAAAGGCTTTAAATTGTTTAGATTTAAAGGATGGTGAACCATGCAATGAGTGTGAAATGTGTAAAAAAATAAATGAAGGGCTAGCGATAGACATAACAGAACTTGATGCAGCTTCAAATAATGGAGTAGATAACATAAGAGATATAATTGAAGATGTTCAATATCCACCACAGGAAGCTAAATATAAAGTTTACATAATGGATGAGGTGCATATGCTTTCAATGGGAGCTGTTAATGCATTTTTAAAGACTTTAGAGGAGCCACCAAAAAATGTGGTTTTTATTTTAGCAACAACAGACCCACAAAAATTACCTATAACTATATTATCAAGATGTCAAAGATTTGATTTTAAAAGAATTAGTAGAAAAGACATAACGGCAAGGCTTAGAAAAATAGTTACAGAGCAAGGTGTTTTTTGTGATGATAAAAGCTTAGATTTAGTTGCAAGAGTTTCTGATGGAGCTATGAGAGATTCACTAAGTATATTAGATCAAGCTATATCAATAGGTGATGGAAAGGTGGATTATGATGAATTAGTTTCAATGCTAGGACTTGTAACTAATGATAATCTATTTAAAATAGTTGATTCTATAATAAAGAGAGATATTGAAAGTGCTATGGAAATAATAGAAGAATTAGTTCTCTCAGGAAAGGATTTAACTCTTTTTATAAAGGATTTAATAGTTCATTACAGAAATCTTCTTATGATAAAGGTTACTTTAAATCCAGAGGAGGTTTTAGATACTGCAGAGGAAAATATAGAAAAGTTGAAGCTTCAAGGTGCTAAGTTAAAAGTTGAGGAAATTATGAGATGCATAAGAATTATGCAAGATTGTGATGAAGAGGCTAAACTTAGCAAACAAGCTAGAGTTTATTTAGAATTAGCAGTAATAAAAATGTGTAAAATAGAGTATGATACATCTAAGGAAGTTCTATTATCTAGAATAAATAAATTAGAGCAAATTATAAAAAGTGGAAATATAATAGTTAATACAAACTCACAATTAGAAAAGCCTAAAGTTATAAATGAAAATAATAGAAATCAAAGGCTTTTAAATAATGAAAAAGATAAAGAAGTTAAGAGCTTAAATTATGAAGTTGTAAATGAAAATTCAACTTTGACACCAGATTATTTAAGGAAGGTTTGGAAAGATATACTTGAAACTTTTAAGAGTAGAGGAAAGTATATGGTTTATATAGCTTTAGCTAGAGGGATAAGTAAGGTTTCCTGCAATAAGGGAGTTGTTGAATTTAGATATAATTATGAATATAGACATAATAAAGAAAGACTTGAAAAACCTGATTTTTCTAAGATTGTAAATGAAGTTTTTTCTGAGGTCTTGAAAGAGCCTGTAAAAGTTGTATATAGTGTTGAAAAAGGAACTGAAGAAGAAAAAGATAAGGAAGCTGATTTAGAAGCTAGACTTGCAGGTATTATGGGAGATGGCCTTGAAATAGTTGATGAATAGAATAATTTGTAACCAAATAATTATGGTTAATCATATATTATAGTAAATTTTTCAAAAATGCTATATAATATTAAAGAGTTAATTTTTTAAGGAGGATATAAGTATGGCAAGAGGTGGATTCCCAGGCGGAATGGGAAATATGAATAATTTAATGAAGCAAGCACAAATGCTTCAAAAGCAAATGCAATCAATGCAAGAAGAAATCGAAGCAACAGAATTCGAAGGCTCAGCTGGCGGCGGTGCAGTTGTTGCAAAAGTTAACGGTAAGAAAGAATTAATCGCACTTAATATAAAGCCAGAAGTTGTAGATCCAGATGATGTTGAAATGTTAGAGGACCTAGTTTTCACAGCTGTTAAGCAAGCTTTAGAAAAAGCTACTGAAGAAACTTCAGAGAAAATGGGTAAATTAACTGGCGGAATGGGAATGCCAGGATTATTCTAATATAATACTTATTAAATTTAAAAACTCTGCTGAAACTATCAGCGGAGTTTTTTATAAATATAGAGTTTATTTTAATAGATAGGAGGAAGAAATATGGAATTTTATCCTGTAGCTATAGAGAAGTTAATTGAAGAGTTTGCTAAATTACCTAGCATAGGAAAAAAGTCAGCTCAAAGATTAACTTTACATATTTTAAACATGCCAAAGGAAGAAGTTGAAGAATTTGCTAATGCTTTAATTAAAGCAAGAGGTACTATTAAGTATTGTTCAGTTTGTGGTAACTTTACAGATACAGACCCTTGTGCAATTTGTTCGAATCCTAACAGAGATAAGGATATAATTTGTGTTGTTGAACAACCAAAAGATATTATGACTATGGAAAAAGTTAAAGAATTTAATGGATTATATCATGTTTTACATGGAACAATTTCTCCGATGCAAGGTAGAGGGCCACAAGATATAAGAATAAGAGAATTAGTAGCTAGAATGAGTGGAGATATAAAAGAGGTTATTGTAGCTACTAATCCTACAATTGATGGAGAAGCTACGGCAATGTATATATCAAAAATATTAAAACCTTTAGATGTTAAGGTTACTAGAATAGCAGCGGGAATACCTGTTGGTGGAGATTTAGAATATGCAGATGAAGTAACTTTATCAAAAGCTTTAGAGGGAAGAACAGTAATTTAATATATAAATATTCTATAAATATCTGTAATGCATGAATATAACTTGGATATTTGGGTAATAATTCCAAAAGAATAAGTTGGAGGTGTTATTATGGATAAAAGAAAAATTTCTAATTACTTAATTAAAAAAATAGATTATTCAAAGGAAGAAAAAGAAATATTAGATGCCATAGAACAGACTATTTTGGAGATGGAAGTTGCAAGGTCAGCCTTTCAAAATGCTTATGATGATAAACTTATAGAATCTTTAATATATAAAGAGCAAGATATTAATGCAAGATATGAATATTTAATAAGAGAAGCAAAAAAAAGAGGAATAAAAGTTGGGATTGAGCATATATTTAAGAATACTAGAATAAGCATAATTTAAAAAGGGATGGTATATTAATGGATATAGGAAATTTATCCTTAGATGATATAGTTATTTTAATTATAGGTGTACTTGCTGCACTTCTAATTTTAAGATTAATATTTGGGTCTATAAGAAAGATAATTGGTTTAGTTATAAATGGTCTTTTTGGAGCAGTACTACTTTTAATAGTTAACTATTTTGGGGCATATTTTGGAATAACTATAGGTATAAATTTGTTAACAGCTTTAATTGCTGGAATATTAGGAATACCAGGAGTTGTATTAATGGTGTTATTTCAAATTTTTATAGCATAAAAAAACAGGTGATTTTCACCTGTTTTTTTTATTTAAGTCATTGGAAGGAGATTGTTTTGACAATTATTAAGGAGGAATCCAATTACTTCTTTCTTATTCTAAGGAGAGGAGTAGCCAAAGTAAGAAGTAATTAGTCTTAATATAAATATATGCTTAAAATAAAAAATTGCTACTTAAATCATAAAATCTTTTAAAGAAAAGTATATTTTATATATACTATAAATTTAAATGTGGAGAGTTTTGTTTATGAGTAATTTTAGTTTTGTTTATGATAAAAAATATTTAGATAAATATAAGTATAAAAATATTAGAATTGGTATTTTTTTAGGGTCTTTGTACTTCTTTTTATTAGGAAACTATGCGTTAATAAGAAACTTAAAATTAAATAAATCTTTTTTAGAGATTTCCATAATAAATAAATGTTTTTCCTTAAGCGATATAGATAAGTTTTTTCTTTTTTTAATTTTAGCTTTTACAGTTAATTTTATATTTTCTCATAAGGGTACTAGTTTAGTTTCATCTAAAATATTTAAGTATGAACATAATTATTTTTATATAAAGATAATGACAATACTAAAAATATCTATTATTCCTTATGTTTTAAATATGCTTTTAAAGTTTTTTTTATATTTTAAATATAGAGAGGAATTTCCTATTGGGTTATTTATATTAAGCTTTTTTTATATATTAAGTTTAATACTGTTTTTTCTTAGTATAATAATATTTATGAATTTTTTAATAAAGGATAGTCTTTTAGCAGGTGTTTTTCCTATATTTTTTGTAGAGGGATTAATATTTTTCTTTTTTATAAGTGAACTTTTAATAAGTGATAAACTAATAAAGTTAAGAATGTTTTTAATTAGTATAGGGGAGTTTCTTCTTAAAATATTTGAAATTTTTAATTTGGATTTTCAAATAAATTCATTTAGTATATCAAGACAGGTTATAAATATTTTTATTATAAATGCAATTTCATTAATATTTATAATCTTATCAAAAGTAGTTTTTAGAAATATAAAGGTAGTAAATATTTCTAATATATATTTCTTTAAAAGTATTAGATATTTCGTTTATTTTTTTATGAGTTTATTAATAAGTTTTATTTCAGTTCATGGAATAGGATATTTATTAATAATGTTAATGCCTAGAATATCTTATGTTCAAGGAACTTTTATAGTTAATCTTTTATCTTTAGTATTTTTTATAATATTTTTTGTGATTTTAGAAATAAGCTATAGAATTATTATGAGTAAAAGAAGAAAAAAACTTGAACATTTATATAATATTAAAAATTTAAGTAGAGCTATACAGTTAGCAGAAGATATGTCTATTTAAATATTCTTTTTATTTTTAATAAAAGAAAGTGTGATATACTTTTATTATTAAAAATTTGGAGGGTTATTATGGCTGTTGGAACAAGTATAAATTGTAAGTATTGTATAGACTTTAAAAATAATAAATGTGATGGAACTGAAAAAAATTGTTTGTGTAGAGTTTGTCCAAGAAATTTAGGACAATGTATTTGTGTTAAATACTGTAGAGAAACAGAATCAGTATTATTTTGGGGTGAAGAAGAGGAATAATTTAGTATAAAAAAACTTTCTTAGAAAATAATAATAATAAATACTTCTCTAAGAAAGGAGATTTTTTATATGACTATAAGTGAGGAGTTTAATCATATAGCAGAAAATTGTTTTGATTTTTCATCTAGACATAGGGAAGCTGTATCTTCAATGGATTCTTGTAAAAGTTGTTTAAATTGTAATGAATTTAGATGCGGAACTTGTTCAAGAGAAATGGAAAGAAAATTTAACATTTTACAAGATATTATTTAAATTTAAAAAAGCCCTAATATATTAGGGCTTTTGTTTTATGCCATTTTTAATAACATAGATTTTAGTATAGAAGTTGAGTTTTTAACTCCTATAGCTGTAAATTCAGCAAAATCCATATGTGCTCCATTATTTGCATTATCAGATATTGATCTTATAACTAAGAATGGAATATTGTTTAAGTAACATACATGAGCGATACTTGCTCCTTCCATTTCACAGGCTAAAGCAGAAAATTCTTTTTCTAACCATTTAACTTTATCTAAATCAGCAACAAATTGATCTCCTGTTACTATTCTTCCAGTAAAGCTATTGATTTCATCATTTTCTTTACAAGCCTCTTCACAAAGTTTTATTAATTCTTCAGAAGATTTAAAATCAAAGGTATCTAGTCTAGGGATTTGTCCAATAGGGTCTCCAAAAGCTGAAGTATCCATGTCGTATTGTACTAATGAATTACCTATAACAACATCTCCAGGGTAGATATTCATACCTATACCACCAGCAACACCAACATTTATTATTTTATTAACTTTATATTCACTTATTAATATTTGTGTGCAAACTGCAGCGTTAACTTTACCTATACCACAAACAACAGCTACAACTTCTTGTCCCCAAAGAGTTCCTTTGTGGAATGTCATATTAGCTTTAGTTTCTTTAGATTTAACTTCCATATCTTTTAAAAGTATTTCTAATTCTTCGCTCATAGCAGCGATTATTCCTAATGTCATTTTAATGCCTCCTCAAATTAAATTCATAAAGTTATTATATATTAAAAAATAAGCATATCATAGGAATTTAAATACTTTTAATAAGTAGTTTTATTGTTTTTTATATATGAATTTAATAAATTTACATATATAAAAACTTTTTGACTAAATTATATGATAGTATATATGAAAAACTTTATTTATATTAGTTTATATAAATAAAGTAAATTTCTATATATAATTTATATAGAACATAAATTAGATTTTTACACATAGGGAAAATTTTAAAGTTTAAGAAGGAGAGAATTTTTATGTCAAAACATTCATTGTCAAGAACAGAGCTTTTAGTAGGAGAAGAAGCTTTAGAGAAATTATCCAAAAGTAAGGTTATGGTATTTGGAGTTGGGGGAGTAGGAAGCTTTGCTGTAGAGGCTTTAGCAAGAGCAGGAATTGGAAATCTGATTTTAGTTGATAATGATACAGTTTGTATAACTAATTTAAACAGACAAATACATGCTACATATGATACTGTAGATAAAAATAAAGTTGATGTTATGAAAGAGAGAATACTTTCAATAAATAAAGATTGTAATGTGGAAACAATACAAATTTTTGTTACACCAGATAATTTAGACGAAATAATACCAGAGGATGTAGATTATATAGTTGATGCTATTGATACCATTTCATCTAAAATAGCTCTTGCAGTTTATTGTGAGAAAAAAGGTATAAAGCTTATAAGTTCTATGGGAACAGGAAATAAATTAAACCCAGCTGAATTTAAAGTTTCTGATATATATAATACAAAGGTATGTCCTTTAGCTAAGGTTATGAGATATGAGCTTAGAAAAAGAGGAGTTAAAAAGTTAAAGGTTGTATATTCAGAAGAGATGCCAAGAAAGCCTAAAAGTTTTAACGAAGAGGAATCCTCAAAAAAAGAACAAAATGAAAACAATGATAAAACCATTATAAAGAAAAGACAAACACCTGGTAGTATGTCTTTTGTTCCACCAGTTGCAGGTATGATAATGGCTTCAGAAGTGGTTAAGGATTTAATAAAAGAATATATATAGTTTGAATAAATTTTTAGGTTATATCAAAATATAAACTTAGTTATTTTGATATAACCTAAATTTTATTTATTAAATTAAAAATAATTTTTAGCTTAAAAGTATAAAGAAGTTTTACATACTTAGAGTATATAATTTAAGCATTAAATAAATTTTTTGTGTTATAATTTTAATGTTTTTGTTTTATAAATACTACTCTAAATTTTATATTTTTATAGCTTAAAGTGATTTAATTTAATAATATAAATATGGTAAGATTTTTTATTTATTAAATGATAAGGAGAAGTAATAATGAATAGTAAAAAGCAAAATTATGTTGCATTAGCTTTTCTATTTATAATGATGATCTTAGCAGCTATAGTTGAAAATACTAAGGGTATATTTATCCCTGTTTTTAAACAGGAATTTGGAGTAAACGATAATACTATAAGTAATTTACTTATATCAACTTCAGCTGCATACATGGTCTTAACATTTATAGGTGGAATGCTATGTGAAAAATTTGGACAAAAGAAAGTATTTTTAACAGGATTAGTAGTTATATTTTTATCTCTTATATTTTTATCTTTTACAAGAAACTACTTAATGTTATATACGGGGACAGTTGTAAGTAGTGCTGGTATAGCTTTAGTTGCAATATCTTGTAATACGGTACTCCCTATACTAGCTTTAACTGCACAAAATGTAATAATGAATGTTATGCATGCTTGTTATGGTTTAGGTTCTTCAGTAGGGCAAGGGCTTTTTGGAGCTTTAACAGCAAGAGGTGTTAACTGGAGAACAATATACTTTTTTGTTGGACTAATTTATTTAGCAGTATTTATCTGTTTTATATTTGTAAAGATACCTAGAACTGAAGTTGTTAAGGAAAAAGATAAGATGACTTTAGTAGAAGCTCTATCAAATAAAATAATTATAGCCTATATGCTTGCTTTAGGTTTATATGTATTTACAGAGCAAGGTATATCAAACTGGTTCGTAAATTATATGAAGTACGGGTATAATATAAATGAACAAAGAGCAGGAATGTATCTATCTTTATTTTTTGCTATCTTTACAATTGGAAGATTGTTTGGAGGTTTTGTAGTAGAAAAAAGAGGATATTTTAACATACTATATAAAACATTAATAGTAGGTGCTGTGCTTTGTATATTAGGTTTAGTTTTAGGTAGAAGTGGTATGGTTATAATATCTTTATCAGGATTGTTCTTCTCAATAACATTCCCAACTACAGTTTTAACAATAAGTAAGGTGTTTAATAAAAATGTTGCTTATATAACAGGAATAGTAATAACATCTGCAAGTTTAGTAGGAATGATATTAAATAAAGTAATTGGTATTTTAAATGAGAGTATAGGACCTGAAAAAGCTTTTTATATTATACCTGCAAGTGCAATTTTATCTGCAATATTAATGTTCTACTTATATGTAAAAACCAAGAAAGAGCTAGTAAAATAAAAATATAAATTTGGAGAGTAGAGTATGTCTTTTGATAAAAATGTATTTATAGAAGCAATAAGAGGAAACAATAGAGAGTACGTTATAAAAGATAAAATTGGAATAATTTTAGGGAGATTTTTTTTAAAGGACCTAGATAATAAAAATAAAAAAGCAGATGTTAAATTTAAGTTTTATAAAGAAGAAAACTATATGCTTATGAAGGAAACTTTAAAAAAGATTCTAAAGGTTTTATTTGCTGAAAAAGACATATATAAAATAAATCTTTTTGTATCGGATATAAAAAATTTTAGTGTCTATTTAGACTTAGGTTTTATGCTTGAAGGAATTTTATCAGATAATGTTTGTGTGAACGGCGTAAAAAAGGATGAATATATACTTGGTATAAATTCAAATGACTTTAAGGATAAAGTGAAATTAGTTAATTTTCAATTAAATACTAAGAATTTAACTATTAAAAACTTAACACCAGAAAATACTGAGGAAATGTTAGCTTATTATATAAGAAACGAAAAGCATTTAAAACAATATGAGCCAACAAGGGACAGTAGTTTTTATACTTATGAGGGGCAAAAGGAAATTTTAACGGAAAGTTTTAGGCAATTTATAGATGGTACATCTATTGACTTAGGAATATTTAAAGATGAAAAGTTAATAGGAAAAATAAAATTATCTAACATAGTATATGGAATACTTAGAAGTGCTTTCGTTGGATATTCAATAGATAAAGAATATCAAGGAAGAGGATATATGAAAGAGGCATTAAGAAAGGTTTGTAACTATGCTTTTTATGAGATGAATTTGCATAGATTAGAAGCATCAACTTTAATAGATAACGATAGATCACAAGGGGTACTAAAAAGTTGTGGTTTTAATGAGTTAGGTATTAGTAAAAAATATTTATATATAAATGGAGAGTGGAGAGACCACAAAATATTTTATAAGATAAATAATGATTTATAGAACTTTAAGGAGGAGCAAAGTTGTCTCTAAATACTAAAAATAATCTTTATAAAGAGATACTAGACAGGATAGATAAAGGAGGAAATTGGGAGATGATAGTTGTAGATGGAGTTGTTGGAGTAGGAAAAAGTACTTTGATGAACATCTTAGCGGAAAGGGGATTAATAGCTTATGAGGAGCCAGTTGTGGACAATCCTATATTAGAAAAATTCTATTATGATAGAAATAGATACTCTTTTCCACTTCAAGTATTTTTCTTAAATAAAAGATTTAAACATATAAAAGAAGCAGGTCTTGTAGAAAATTCTGTTATGGACAGAAGTATATATGGTGATGTTATATTTGCTAAAATGCTTTGCGAAAGTGGAGAAATGACTGTTGAAGAGTTTGAATTATATAAAGAGCTTTTAGAAAATATGTTAGAGCATGTTAAAGCTCCTAAACTAATGGTATATTTAGAAATATCAGTAGATGAAGCTATGAAAAGAATTCAGAAGAGGGGGAGAGATTACGAACAAGTAGTAGAAAGAGAATATTGGGAAAAATTAAATAAAGAGTATAGAGAGTATTTTGAAAACTACGATGTGTCTCCTATATTAAGAATAAATGTAGATGAGTTAGATTTTGAGAATGTACCAGAAGATAGGGAGTATGTTCTAAACTTAATAGATAAAAAGCTAGAAGAATTAGAAAAAAACAAATAAATCTATGCAAAAAGAAGAGGATATAAAATTATTCTCTTCTTTTTACTTTATAATTATATTTTTTCTTTTTATAATACTTATGAATATTTAATCTAAAAGTGGTAATGATAATAAAGAATTAATTATTAATTTAAGCTTTTAATATAGATTAATAATACAAAACTATCCATAAATGAATACTTATTGAATATAATATCTATAAACTTTTCCTAGCGTATCAATATATGATATATAAAGAAAATAAAAGAATTCAAAAGTTAAATTTGGATATTTTTAAAAAACACACCTAAAAATTAAATTAAATTAAATAAATGATGATAAGATAATACCTGTCGCTAAGGACTGGCAACAAAAAAAGACATTAAGTTGAAAGAAAACAACTTAAAAAACTTTTTTTAAAAAGTGTTGACAAAGTTCGAAAGTGATGATAAAATAAAGAAGTCGCTTGAGGGCGACAAAGAAATGGTCTTTGAAAATTAAACAGAAGATATTAACATAAACCAGCAATTCTTTTATAAGTAATATGAGTATAGATTAAACTTTTAAATTGAGAGTT
>NZ_JBZEFB010000007.1:0-40680 GCF_058310275.1 Clostridium sp. TJA032
TGTTACTTTGTAAGTTACCTTGTAAGTTCCAGCCTTATTCATATCTACATTATTGTATATGATGTTTGCTTCTGTTAACTTAATATCCTTATCCTCTTCGTCATAGGCAGTTACTCCCTCTAATGGATTGAAAGATTCTCCTACGGTTAAGACCTTGTCTTCCGCCTTTATAACTGGTACATGATTTATTACTTCTTGCTTTGGATTTACCTTAACAGTTATTGTCTTAGTTGCTGATGCTCCATTACTATCTGTTACTTTGTAAGTTACCTTATAAGTTCCAGCTTTCTCCATGTTAACATCATTAAAGATTATATTTGCCTCTGTTAACTTAATATCCTTATCTTCCTCATCATAAGCAGTTACTCCCTCTAATGGATTGAAAGATTCTCCTACGGTTAAGACCTTGTCTTCCGCCTTTATAACTGGTACATGATTTATTACTTCTTGTTTTGGATTTACTTTAACAGTTATTGTCTTAGTTGTTGATGCACCATCTTTATCTGTTACTTTGTAAGTTACTTCATAAGTACCTGCCTTTTCTGTATTAACAGTATTAGATACTATATTATCTTCACTTAATTTAATTTCCTTATCTTCTTCGTCATAGGCAGTTACTCCCTCTAAAGGGTTAAAGCTATCTCCTACAGTTAATACTTTATTTTCTGCATTTATAACTGGTACATGATTTATCACTTCTTGCTTTGGATTTACCTTAACAGTTATTGTCTTAGTTACTGATGCACCATCTTTATCTGTTACTTTGTAAGTTACTTCATAAGTACCTGCCTTTTCTGTATTAACAGTATTAGATACTATATTATCTTTGTTTAATATAATTTCTTTATCTTCATCATCATAGGCAGTTACTCCTTCTAATGGATTAAAGCTATCTCCTACAGTTAATACTTTATTTTCTGCATTTATAACTGGTACATGATTTACATTTGTTAACTTAGGTAAAACAGTTACTATTCTCTTTTCTGTTACAGTATTATTATCTGAATCTGTAACTGTATATGTTAATTCATATTTGCCAGGGACTTTAGTGTCAACAGTTCCTGTAACTTTTATATCCTTAGTTAAATTTCCATCTTCTTCATCACTTGCAGTAACACCTTTCATAGGATCAAAATATGTATCTTGTTTTATTGATATGTCTTCTACACCTTTAATAACAGGTTTATATTTACGTATTATATCTTGGCAAACTACCCCTGAAAAAACCCCATCATTTCCATTTATTTCAAAACTTTCTTTAAACTCATATTTTCTCATTTCAATTTTGTTTATATTTTCCCATGTTACAGTATTTCCATCTTTATTATATGTACCTTCATTAATACTTGTAGGTTCAACTATCTCATTATTAAATCCTCTAAGTATATTTTCTATAGTTACAGAAGATTCATAAGTTGTTATTTCTGGTAAATGAATTTCTTGATCCTGTGCTGAAACCCATTTTAAACTTTCCAAATCAACAATTGGAGTAAGGTTACTAATTCTATTTTTACCTAAGTATAAACTTTCTAACTTGGAAAGATTAGACAAAGAACTTATATCACTTATTTTATTACCATATACAGACAGATACCTTAGTTCTTTAAGTTTAGAAAAATCTATATTCGTAATATTATTATTAGCTAAATGAATTGTTTCTAATTTCTCTAAATTTTCTATTACTTTTATATTATCTAAGCCTATATTATCTAGGCTTAAAAAACGAAGATTTTTTAAATTAGATAGAACATCTATATCCTTTGTAAGCATACTATCTAAAAGCAAATGTTCAATACTAGGTAAATCTTTTAATATACTTATATCATCTATCTTATTATCAGCTAAATTTAAATTTTTTAAGCTTTTTAAATTTCCTAAACAACTTATATCTGATACATTATTTTTTTTTAAAGATAAATCAACTAAAGTATCAATATTTGCTATTGGTTTTAAATCACTTATTTGATTATTTCTCATTTTTAAAAGTTTTAAATTTTTATAATTAGATATTGGTTTTAAATCACTTATTTCGTTATATTCTAGTTTTAAATCAACTAAATTTTCTAAATTGGCAATAGGCGTTAAATCTTTTATTTTATTATGGTTTAAATGTATTGTTTCTAAATTAATACAATATTGAAGTCCTTCTAAACTTTCAATATCATTATACTCGCCTTCTATTTCTTTTATACTTTCTAACTCAGATTTTGTTATATCAGAATCAACAGGTTTATTTAAAGTTCCATTTAAAGTTTCATTTAAAGTTTCATTTAACAACTTCTTTAAATTCGCATCTGGAATTTCTATTACAGGATTTTCTTTATCTCCACTTTCTAAATTTCCATTTGTATTTTCATTCTTTTTATCATCATATGTTAAGCTAGTATTCTCTTTTTTCGAGTTGACTTCATTAGCATAAACATTTTTCTCACTAACAATTAAACTTGAACTTATTGAAACTACAATTAACAATGTTAATATTTTTTCTTTTTTCATATAATTCCCTCCATTCAAATTAAATATATTCTATCATATAGAAATAAAAAAATGATTATTTAAAAATATTAAATATTTTTAAATAATCATTTTAATAAAACATTAAAATTATTTTTTTCTTTCTTTTATGACATTTTCTAAATCCTTATTACTAAATACCATTCTAACCTCAATTCTTCTATCTTTTTTAGTTTCTTCTATATCATATTCATCATATCCTCTATCTCTTTCTTCCTTAGATTTATAATTTTCAAATTCTGACATACCTGAAGCTTTAAATTTTTCTCCATGAAGATTCTCAAGTTCACTATTTTCAGGCACCATTTCATTTAAAAAACTTATAGCTCTTTTCGTAGATAATTCTCTACCATAAATAGTACCTCCTGCAAAATCTGTATGCCCTACAATTTCTATATAATCTATATTGCTTTTTATCTCTTCATTAGATAATAACTTTAAAAATATGTTTCCAAGTTCAGAAGCTAACTTTTTCCCATCAGATTTTAAAACCGAACTATCACTATCAAAAAAGGTTTCTGTTTTTATATCAAATTTTCCTTCTTCCCTATTAAAATTCATAACTTCTTCATTAACTTCATATTGATTAAGCTCACTTTGTATCTTGTCATAAATATTTTCTCTTTCAATAGCTATATTATCTACAAATATGCTTGAAACTCCTAAGGAAGTTAAAAGTATAAAGAAAAAAACTAAGGTAACTGTTGTCATTATATCTACAAAGGAAGGCCAATAAGAAGGAACTTCCTGTTCTGTTTTATACTTTCTTCTTCTAACCTTCATTTCTAACACCTACCTAGCTCTTTTTTATCTTTCGTAAAATCTGAAGAGGATTTTCCAAGTTCTCTATTTCTATTGCTCAATTCTTCCGTAACTATACTTATTCCTCTTAAAGGTTCATTTAATTTATTAACTATATTTGATGAAAGTTCTTGAGTTTCTCTTTGAATAGCATAATAAATACCATTTGCAACCTCATTTTTCATGTTAGAAACATTATCTGAAAACTTATTTATTCCTCTTTCAAATTTGCTATAACCTTCCTTTAAATTTACTATTTGTCTTGAAATGACTTCATTATTCTTTTGTTGTTCCTCTTTTACATAATTTATTGTATCCTTAAAGGTATTATATCCCCTTCTTAATTCATTACTCTGTGTTTCCAATCTCATACAAAGTTTATTTATGTCTCTCCTATTATCATTTATAGCTTTTGATAAATCTTTCAAGCTTTCCTCAAGTTTATTAGAAGTAGCTAAAAATTTATTATTGCTTAAACTTACTGAATTACAAAAATCTAAACTAAGCTTACTAAACTTTTCTAAATCCTCTCCAAAGCCTTTTATTGGCCCTTTAATTCCCATAACAGAAATTCTAAGATATGATACAATTGTTTCTAAATCACTTATATGTTTATTCATCCCCTTAAAAGTTTCTGTCATATCTATAGTGTTTTTATTTATACTTTCAGCTAAATTATTTATTCCTTTATTAAAAATATTATCTAACTTAAGTGAAAAACTATTTAATGCCTCTCCTAAAAAAGAAGTAATAACTTCTTTATCTGATTCTATATAAATTGAAAATAATACATTATCTAGATAATCTTCAAAAACATCATAAAAATCTTCTTTAGCCCTTTTTAAATTTATATTTAATCCATTTAAGATTACAGAGCCAATAACCCCTAGAATGCTAGTCCAAAAAGCACTAGACATACTGCCTAAAGGCATATTCATACTCTTTGAAAAATCAGCCATGCTTTGAGTTCCTGAAGATAAAACTCCTGTAGTTGTCATAATAGCTACAGTAAGACCTAAAAATGTCCCTATAAGTCCTAAAGCAATAGATATAGAAGGTAAGATATTTGCAATACTTTCTTCTTTTAATATTCTTCTATCTATGTTTTTTTGTATAATAACCTCTGTATTTATATTGTAAGTTCCACTTTTAGCACTTCTTTTAAAATCCTCTGCCATTTTTTTAAGTTCTGAATTTAGAAATTTTAGTTCTTTATCATCCTTATTTTTTAAAGATGGAACCCATTCACTTTCTTTAAAAGCTTTTAAAAGATGTTCATACTTCTTCTTAACCCTAATATTATAGTTAAATCCTACAAATATAAGAAGTAAAATTAAAATTATCCCAACATAACCTAAAATATTTTGCGTTAAAAAAGATTGTAATATATTACTTATAGTATTCATTATAAAAAATCTCCTCCCTACTTATATAATCTTTATAGAATATATGATTTAAAATAGGCATTTATAATGACTTTTCATAATAAATAAATAAAATATCACAATCTACTGTATTTTAAATTTATGTAAAAACTCTATATAAAAAAATAAAGGCTGAAGAAATTCTTCTTCAACCAAATCCAAAATAAATACTACCACGCTATAAGTATTTACTATATGTAGACATTATCATATTCTGGTTAAAAATTCAATAAAATCTACATATTTTTTCTTTATTCTCTATGTTTTAAACACATATTGCATAAATACACAAAAATTTATAGTTGATTATAAATTAAAAGAAAGATATAAAATTCTTTAACTAAATTTCACTAAATTCTTCTTTCCACAATGCTAGTTCCTCTAAATTTTCATCAATTAAAGAATCCTTTATATACTTAACCTTATTTCCTTCAACTTTTCTATACCGTGTTTCACATAACTTAACTAAAAACTTTATTATCCCTTCATAGCATCTTATAAGATTTCCTATTTTATAGCTTCTCTTTTCAATATTACAATCACCATAAATTAATCTGCTACTTTGTATCATAGGAATATAATCTCTAAATCTTTCCTCAACATCTTCTCCTAGATTAGTAGCTGAACATATTAACTTATAAATTTTAATCAACTTTAATTTATCTTCCTTTGCAAGAGAATATATATCCTTCATCTCATCTCTTGCACATTGTATCTCCATAGCTTCTTCATCTAAGTTTTTATTTATTTTATTTATCTTGAAAATCTTAACAAAAGGATTTTTTAAATTTTTTACAATAGACTTTTCATCATAATCTATCAGTAGTAAGTCTTTAATAGGTCGTATATTATAATCCTTTATTATATATTCACTACTGACTTCTTCTCCTAAAGTAGCTTTTATACTTTGTCTCTCTAAAATACTCATATTCTTAGCATATTTAGGTACTAGTGTTTCTAATATATATATTTTTTCTTCATTTATTTTGTTAACTAAGTGCTTTATATCCCTATTTTCATTTTTTAGCTCTTCACAATATTTTTCTTTTTCAAAATAAAATAATTCTTGAAGTTCTAAAGCCCTATTATATGCCTCGTCAAAACCTTTGGTAAACATTTCTCCTCCTGAATAAAAAATTAAAATAATATACGTCCTTATATTTATTATATATCACAAAAGAGAAAGTTCTAAGTACTTATGCAAATTAAAATATAATAAATATCTAATTTCCTTGACTTTAATTATATATTAAAGTATAGTTAAAGAGTAGTAGATAAATTTTAATGACGCGGGATGGAGCAGTCGGTAGCTCGTCGGGCTCATAACCCGAAGGTCGTAGGTTCAAGTCCTGCTCCCGCAACCACAAAGGATTCTTTTAAGAATCCTTTTTTTTATTTAAAAAATAAAATAGTTCTAACAATTTAAATGTTAGAACTATTAAAATAAAATTATTTATCTAAATTTTTTAAATCTCTTCTTATATCTTTCTTTAATTCCTTGTATTGTTTTTTATATTCTATAGCTTCTTTTTTAAGTTCTCTTATCCACTTTTCAGCTATTTGCTCTTCATGAGTTTTAAAATGCTCATATTTTTTATATTTCTTTAAAGCTTCTTTTATTTTTTGATCTAATTCTTTAGTATCTATTAAATCATTTTTTTCAGAACCTGTTAATTCTTCATATTCTCTATAAACCTCATATAAGGCTTTCATAGCTTCTCTTTTAGCTTTATCACCCTTTAAGTTATTTAAAAGTCTTTTTAATATATCTTTATGCTCTCTTAACTCTTCATCTTCTCCTGAATCAGCTAAAGCAAGTAACATTTCTAATTTTTTCTTAGTATATTCTAATGTAACATCCTCTAAACCATCTTCTATTCCATATTGTTTAAGAAATCTTCTAAACTCTTTCATATCTGCTGCATCATTAAATGGTATATATTCTTCTACTTCAACATCAATTATTTCTTTGCTCATTTGTACTACCTCCTAAAGTAAATACAAATACTTAAGTTTCAATGTAGATTTAATCTACACTCAAGCTTTAGTACTTATATAATTATATAAATTATATTAATACTAGAAGCTTTACTTTTAAAGGATTGGAATCACTAGTTGATAATCTAACTAATTTACTTATTAAAAATCTTTAATATTTATATTTTTAACAGATAATTTTAAAAATAAATTAATAAAAAATAATAGTTTTATAACTTTTAAAATTAAGCCCTTAAAAGAATTTTAGAATTTTTATTCTTTGATTTAGTAAATACTAACTTAAGCAATATAGGAGTTAATATAGTGGTTAATACAACTACTATAACAATTGGTGCTAAAAACTCTTGAACCATAAGCCCCATAGCTATTCCTTTATTAGCAACTATAAGTGCAACTTCTCCCCTAGATACCATTCCTACTCCTATCTGAACAGCCTCTCTATTTTCATACTTACACATCTTAGCTCCAAAGGCACAGCCTAAAACCTTAGTTAATATCGCAACTATAAGAAGACATATGGTGAAGATAAATATTGCACTACTCATAGATGTTATCTTAACCTTTATTCCTATACTTGCAAAGAATATAGGTGATAAAAGCATATATGACAAGGTTTCAAACCTTGAAGTTAAATAAGTACTTCTTTCTGAATCAGAAAGTACAAGACCTGCTATAAAGGCTCCTGTTATATCTGCAACTCCAAAAAATTCTTCCGCTGAAAATGAAAGTAAAAGACAAAAAACAAAGGCTAAAATTACAAATCTTCTTAAATCTTTTTTATATCTTGCATCTAATTTTGCAAAGGCCCAATGGAATAAATATCCTAAAACAAATGATAAAACAAAGAATGAAATTATTTTAAATAAGACTAAAGCTATATTAATACTAGGGTCAGCTAAACTAGTTGTTATAGTAAGTGCTATAATACCTAAAATATCATCAATAATAGCTGCACCTAAAATAGCATTTCCTGCCCTTGTGTTTAACTTTCCCATTTCCTTTAAGGTTTCAACAGTAATACTTACTGATGTAGCAGTTAATATAATTCCTATAAATACATTCTTTAAAACAGTATTAAAGTCTCCTCCCTTATTAAATAAAGTAGCAACTATAAATCCTCCTAAAAGAGGAATTAAAACTCCAAAAATAGCAATTATAAATGATGCTTTTCCTGTCTTTTTTAATTGCTTTATATCTGTTTCTAATCCTGCTGTAAACATAAGTATAATAACTCCAAGTTCTGCAAGATTCTGAATAAATTCAGTTTCTGATAAAACATTTAAAAAAGCAGGCCCTAGTATAACCCCAGCTAAAAGAGCCCCAACAACTTGAGGCATTTTGATTTTTTTAGTTATTAAGCCAAATAGCTTTGTACTAATAAGAATAAGTGCTAAATCAAATAGAAATTCATAAGATAGCATTCTAACACCCCCTAATTTTCATACATTAATTTACATTATAGTTTTATTTTGTAATATTTTCAATTACCTTTAAAAATTATTTTTTTTATTTTATAGAAGAACGTAAAATTTTAAATATGAAAATTAAAGATTTATAGGTATTAATAAGTCTTAATTTATTTATATTATTAATAGTGAATAATTTTTGTTTATTTTATGAACAAAATTATTAAATTACTCTTTAAGAATAAATTTAATATAGTACAATTAATAAGTAATCTTTTTGTACTAAGATTAAAATTACTGGTAAATTCTAATAAGGGGGGAATAACAGTTATGAAAATTTTAGTTGTAGATGATGAAATAAGTATTTTACAGCTTATAAAAATGAACTTAGAAATAGAAGGTCATATCCCTATAACAGCTGAAAATGCTTTAGATGCCTTAGAATTAGTTATAAAGGAAAAGCCAGATATAATTATTTTAGATGCTATGTTACCAGATATAAGTGGCTTTAACCTAATACCTAAAATTAAAAACATAGATGATATACCTATAATAATGCTAACTGCAAAAAGTGATATAAATGACAAGCTTTTAGGTCTTCAGTTAGGTGCAGATGACTATATAACAAAACCATTTAATAGTACAGAACTACTTCTTAGAATAAATATAGTAAAAAAACATATTTCAAATAATTCTAAGAAAAAAGTAAAGGATTTAAAAGTTGGAGATTTAACTCTTTTGCTAGAAGAAAGAAAAGCGCTTGTTAAATCAGATTATATAGATTTAACCTTTAAAGAATTTGAAGTTTTAAGATGCCTTTGTAAAAATAAAAATAAAGTCTTTTCAAGAGAAGAACTTTTAAATAAAGTTTGGGGATATGATTTTGAAGGAACAACTAGAGCAGTTGATATTTTAATACAAAGACTTAGAAAAAAATTAGGCCCATGCCAAAACTACATAAAAACCTTATATAAGGCTGGTTATAAACTAGATGAAAAATAAAATAATTAAAATAAATTTAAAACAAAAAATTATTATTACTAATCTTGTAATATTAACTCCTATAATAATTTTTATATTTATAATAACTTATAACGCTTTAAATAAAAACTTAATAAATAACTCTATTGAATACTTGCTTGATAAAAGTAGAACCACAGAATCATATATTATAAATCTTTTATCCTCAAATGAAAATGAAGATAAAGAGGATATATTAAGGGATAATGCACCCTTTATAGCTTCTACTCTTAGTGAAAAATATAATGTAAGGATACAAATACTTAGTAACTCTGCTCAAATAATATATGATTCTTCTTCAGATGAAGTTTCACTATTTGGTAATGATATAAACGAAGCCTTAGAAGGTAATAGAGCTTATATTTTAGAAAAAATAGATAACATACCAACACTCTTTTTATCAAGTCCAATAAGTTATAAAGGAAAAAATTATGGTGCAATTAGACTTATTTTAATAAATACAGAGTCCTATGAAATTTTAAAAAACACATTAACAATCTTTTTTGTAAGTGGATTAATAGCCTTATTAATTGCTATATTTTTAATAAACACTTTTGCTAAGGAGCTAGTAAGCCCCTTAGTTATATTAAAACAAAAATCTAAAAATATATCTGAAGGAAATTTTAAGGAACAACTTCATATTACAAGTGGAGATGAAGTGGAAGATTTAGCAAATACTTTTAATATAATGAGTGAAAATTTAGATAAATATATAAATGAAATTAAATCTGCTAAACTTCATCAAAAAAAATTTTTTGATAATGTATCTCATGAATTTAAAACTCCACTTACTGCCATAATAGGTTTTTCAGAAATAATTCCTAAATTAGATGATAAGGAAAAGATAATTCAAAGTTCAAATATTATAGAAAAAGAGGGAAAAAGACTTTTAAATTTAGTTGAAGAAATATTACTTTTAGCTAAGAGCAATAAAAATACCTTTGAAATAGAATATACCTATATAGATGTAAAATCTTTAATAGAGGATTGTCTTAAAATATTAAAGATAAAACTTGAAAACTATGATATTAAAGTTATAAAAAATTATGAATCCTTCTTTATTTATGGAGACTATAATAAAACAAAACAAGTTTTTATAAATCTTATTGATAATGCTATAAAATATAGTGGTTGCGAAACTCTTAAAATATATTCCTTAAGATTTAAAGATAAAATGGAGATTATTATAGAGGATGATGGAACTGGTTTTATAATTAAAGATGAATATACAAATCCTAAAGGAAATGGTTTAGGTTTAAAAATCTGCAAAGATATTATGGAAAGTCAAGGTTATGGATTTTTTATAGAAAGCACTTTAGATATAGGAACTAAAGTAACTCTTTCTTTTTACCTAAAAAATACTATTCCTAAGGAGATGTAACTTAATGAGTAAAAACTTTAAAAATATACTAGCTATATATCTATCTCTCATAATCATAATTCTTGTAAGTTATACTTATTATTCAAGTAATCTTTATAACTCTTTAACTATCGTTAAAAGTTCTCATGAAAACAAGGGAGATTTAGATATAAAAATTCCAGATAGAATTATTCTATCTAGTCCTTACCTAGGAAGTACTGTTATATATAACAAATCAAAACTTAATGAACTTATTAAGTATTTCAATAAAATATGCTCAAAAAACTCATCAAAGGAAGAAACTCTTCCTCTTGAAAATACCCTATTTATATCAGGAGAAATACATTACTTAAATGGAGAAAAAACACCTTTTGAAATTTCAAATAGCTTAAAATTAAATGGAGAAATTTATTCTAACAACTCCTCTTTAATAAATATGCTTAGAAACAATTTAAAAGAGGCCTTTTATACCTTAAACAACCTAGAATATATATTATCAAGTTCTGAAAATCTAATAACTTATAAAGAAGATAATTTAACAAAAAGCCTTTCAAAAGAATCTAAAACACTTCTTCTAGAAGATTTTAAAAATTTAAGACTTATGAAAGATAATAAAGATTTTTTAAAAACTGATTTAAGCGAAATGCCAAAGCATCATTTAACTTTATATAGATATGCTAAAGAAGGAAAACTATCTAACAATACCTTCTATATTGATGTTTATAATGACTATGTAATAATACAGTATCTTGGTGATGAAAATGGTAAAAATATTTATTTAAAGGGGAATTTAAATGAAGAAATTTTTGAATAAAAAAATCACCTTAATATTAATATTAGTAATATTACTTTTAATTGCAAAACTACATATTATAAAAAAAGAAAAAGCTTTAAGTACAGCTAATATGAATCATATAGTTGTTTACGGTTCATTAAGAGAAGAGGAAGGTAAATACCTTCTTGAAAAATTCAAAAGTGAATATGACTGTACATATGAATACATAAAACTTCCTACAGAGGAGGCAGTTCAAAGAATACTAGATACAAAAGATAACCCTCAAGGAGATATTTTTATAGGTGGAAGTTGTGACAGTTATGAAATATTAAAAAAATATAATGCCCTAGAAGAATATAATTCTCCTTGGTCTAATAACATTCCCTCTAAGTATAAAGATTTAAGAGGATATTGGACTGGATTTCAAATAACACCTTTATCTATAGGAATAAATAAATCTCTTTGGAATGAATACTTTGATTCTTCTACTCCTTACCCTGAAAAAATAGAGGACTTACTAAAAGAAGAATTTAAAGGAAAAATAATTCTTCCAAACCCTCAAACCTCTGGTACTGGTTATACCTTAATGGCTTCCCTTTATCAAAGCTTAGGTGAAGAAAAATTTAAAGATTTTATATATAATTTAAACAAAAATGTATCTTCTTCAACAATAAGTGGCTTTAATTCAATTCAGAGAGTTTCATCAGGAGAATATTTACTTACCATAAATTTTTTAAGCGACCAATTAATAGCTAATAAATCTTCTGATAATATTATTAGCATTGTCCCTGAAAATGCTGGTTGGAATATAGATTCCATAGCCTTAATAAAAAACTCAAAACATGAAAAAATAGCTAAAAATTTTATAGACTTCGTCCTTTCTAAAGAAACTTCAAAGGATTTATCAAAATTTTCAAAGGCTATTTCAACTAAAAATTTTGATACTTCTCAATTTAAAATATATGACAAATATAGCTTTTATTTAGCTGCTGAAGATAGAGAAAAGATAATGAAAATACTATGCAAAAATAAGTATTAATAACACTTAAACCAATTAATTAACAAATTTCATTTAATTACAAATAAACCTTTTCTAAGTTATACTCTAAATCTCTTAAATGTTACATTTATGAAACATTTAAGAGATTTTATTGTTTAATTCTTATTTTATTATTAATAAGTAAATTGTTTTTTGAAAACATTAACAGGTATAACATACAACTAGGAGGATTATAGAATGTTTGGATTTTTTAGCCCTGCTCCAGCAATACCTAGACTTCCAAAAGATAAAGTATCATCAGTATACAAAGCATACCGTATTCGTATGTTTCTTATGATATTTATTGGATATACAGGTTACTACTTAGTTAGAAAAAACTTTGCTGTAGCATCACCATATTTAATTGAAAACTATGGATTTACAAAAACACAAATCGGACTTATAAGCATGGGACTTGCTGTATCATATGGTTTAAGCAAGTTTATTTTAGGAAACTTATCAGACAAATCAAATGTAAAGAAATTTATATGTTTTGGACTTATTGCATCATCAGTATTAAGCGTTCTAATGGGATTTGCTCATACAGTTCCAATATTCTTAATACTTATGGTATTTAATGGTTTCTTCCAAGGTATGGGTGCTCCCCCTTGTTCAATAGTATTAGGTAAATGGTTCTCTCAAAAAGAAAGAGGACTTAAAATGGGAATATGGAATACTTCTCATAATATAGGTGGAGGTTTAATAGCTCCTATAGCAACTTTATGTTTATTAGTATTTGGACAAAACCATTTCCAATCAATATTTTTTGTACCAGCAATAATATGTACAATAGTAGCTTTATTCTGCTATGTAATTGGAGCTGATACTCCAGCCTCTGTTGGATTACCTCCAGTTGAAGAATATAGAAATGACTACCCAGAAGTTAAAGCTGAAGTTAATCCTACAACTTTATCTTCAAAAGAAATAATGGTTAAATATGTTCTTAAGAATAAATATGTTTGGTACTTAGCTTTAGCTAATATATTTGTTTACTTAATAAGACAAGGTGTTGTTAACTGGATTCCTATATACTTAAAAGAATCAAAGGGATTTTCAGCTGCTAATGCAAACTGGGCAATGTTCCTATTTGAATACGCTGCAATACCAGCTTCAATATTACTTGGATGGCTTTCAGATGTTTTATTTAAAGGAAAGCGTGCTCCACTTAGCATATTATGTATGATAGGAGTTATCTTTGCTACAGTAGCTTACTGGCAAACAAATAGTACCTTAGTAACAATGGTATCTGTTGCCTTTATAGGATGTTTTATATACGGACCTCAATTATTAATTGGAATGAACTTAATAGATGTTGTTCCTAATTTCGCTGTTGGTTCTGCAACTGGTTTCTCAGGACTTTGTGGTTACCTTCTTGGAGAATTTATGGCAGATTTTGTACTAGGTATGATAGCAGATAACTTTGGATGGAATGGTGCATTCATCTTCATAATAGTAGGTGCAGTAATAGCATTAATTCTTTTAGCTTTAACTTTAAAAATAAAAAAACAACCAAAGAAATAAATATAACTTAATATTTTAATCACAACATAACTAAATATATACATATATAAATCAAATAAAGGAAACTAGAAGGCTCCCCCTTTCTAGCTTCCTTTTTATTTTAAAAAGTTTAAAATTATTAAATATTATTATTTTCTTATATGGCTTAAAGTACTTACTGGTTTTCCTTTTAAAAGTTTATTTCCATCAGTATAGCCTTCCTCTCTACCTTCTAACTCCTTAATTAATATATTTCTTAAATAATTTATTCTCTCTTTATGAAAATTTGAATTTATAAGATTTTCAAGTTCCTTTGGGTCATTTTCTAAGTCAAAATACTGTTCCTCACCACTTTGAGAAAACCATAAAAATTTATCCTTTTTGGTTACAATATAATGATTGGAATCCTGCCCAAAGGAATGTTCTCCATGAATATATTCTCTCCAATTAGAATTTTTTTCTTCTATAAGCTTCTTGAGACTACTTCCTTCTACTGAACTTGGTATAGGAATATTAGCAAAATCTAATAAAGTTGGCATAATATCTCGTAATTCTAACACCTCATCAAATACCTTTCCCTTTTTCCCCTTTATTAAATCACCTGGGTCATAAATAAAAAATGGAACTCTACTACTTCCTTCATAGGGCACTCCTTTTCTAAACCAATTATGATCTCCCATCATATCTCCATGGTCTGATACAAATAAAAATATAGTATTTTTAAGCTCTCTATATTCAGATAAAGCTATTAAAAATCTTCCAATTTGATGGTCTATATGTGTTATTGATGCATAATAAGCTTTTTTAGCTCTTTTTAAAGCCTTTTTATTAATTAATCCCTTTATACAATTTATATCCTTTCCATTTTTATCTTTATCCTCTTTCTTAGCCCAATCTCCAATGAAAGGACTAGGTAATTCTTCATCTTTATACATATCAAAATAAACTTTAGGTGGGTCTAAAGGTGAATGAGGTCTAACAAAGGACATTTTTAAAAAGAAAGGCTTACTTGTATCTCTTCTTCTTAAAAAATCTATTGATTCATTAACAACCCAATTAGTTGGATGTAAAAACTCCTCATATCCCCAAGGTCTAGAAACCCAGGAATTACAGTCAACACCAATATCAATTATATCAACATTATGCCCCTTTTTGTCTCTAAACCATTTTAAATAATCATCACATTGTTCAATTTGAGTTGATGCTTTTCCTTCCTTATTTCTAGCAAAATGTAAATATCCATCATGTAAAACAATATTATGAAAGCCACAAAGATTTCTTTCAGGATAGACGTGCATTTTCCCAATACATTGAGTATGATATCCTGCCTTTGAAAATTCTGATGCTATAGTATTTTCATAATTCCAAAAAACGCCATCTTCATAACCAACCCTTCCATGAGATTTTTGGCTCATTCCAGTTAAAATTGAAGCTCTAGATGCAATACAACTTGGAACTGCTGTATAAGCATTTTCAAAATTATATCCTTTAGTAGCCATCATATCTAAGTTAGGAGTTTCAATAAAATCATTGCCATTTACCCCTAAACAATCTCCTCTCATTTGGTCAACCATAATTAAAACAATATTTGGTTTCATAAAATAGTCCCCCTTTATCCCCAATTTATATACTAATTATTTTTATTATAATACTTTAATTTTAATATTTATTTATATATTTTTACATATTTACAAAAATTTATTTTTTAACGTTAAGATAAAAAAGTCATGCTAAAAACTTTTAAATTCTAACATGACTTTTTTAATTTATCTTTTATTTTCTTCTAATAATTTTTTAATTTCTAATCTACATGCAAAACATCCATAGGAATTAGCCCCTGTTTCCTTTTTTACTTTTTCATAAGTATTAGCTCCATTTTTAATAGCCTCTTTTATAGTTTTTTCAGAAACTTTTTTACATCTGCATAAAACTCTATCCTCATTTAAACTTGTCATAATAAAAATCTCCTTATATTAAAATATGTTCTTAGCTTAACACATAAATCTTAATTTTATAAAGAAATATCTTATAACTAAAATATTATTTCTATGTCTATTTTACATATTCTTTCTTAACTTTTATGGTTTTTATTTTAAATATAAAATAATAAAACTTAAAAACTATAAGAACTAATATAAATAACTTTAAATAAATATTATCTAATATTATTAAAGGAACTAATAACATAGCATCTGCAAATATTAATATACTTAATTTTGTTTTTAAAGTTAAAGCTCTCTCTTTTTCAAAGCTTTCTAAGTAATTTTTATATATCTTACTCTCCTTAAACCAAATATTAAATTTATCGGAGCCTCTAACAAAACAAAAGGTTGTTAATAATAAAAAAGGTGTTGTAGGAATTACAGGAATTATAATTCCTACAATACCTAGTCCTAAAGAAAGAAAACCTAAAAGTACAAAAAACATCTTAAGTATTCCCATTTCCTTTCCCCCTCCTATACTGAATTAATTCTCCATTATTAATCTTAAATATCTTTTCGCATACCCTTGTTGTAGATTTTCTATGAGTTATAAGTATAAGAGTTTTATCTTTTAAATAGTTTTTTATAGACCTTAATATTATGCCCTCATTTAAAGTATCTAAATTACTTGTAGGCTCGTCTAAAATAACAATTTCACTTTCTCTTAAAAATACTCTAGCTAAACCTATCCTCTGTTTTTCTCCTGAAGATAAATTTCCTCCTAACTCTCCAACCCTTGTTTTATATCCTTCTTCTAAAGTCATAATAAAATCATGTATTCCTGCTTTTTTTGCTGCCTCTTTCACTTCCTCTAAGGTAGCATTTAAATTTCCAATTTTAATATTATCCTCAATACTAATATTAAATAAACTTGTTTCTTGCCCCATTAAAGCAATTTTCTTTCTTAGTTCTTTAGTTTGTATTTCCTTTAAATTTTTATTTCCAAAATTTATTTCTCCCTTTGTAACATCCCAAAATCTCATAAGTAATTTTGCAAAGGTACTTTTTCCTGTTCCACTTTCTCCTATAATTGCAATTTTATCTCCTAAACTTATATTTACATCTAAGTTTTTTAAAACTTCTTCCTTTCCTTTATAAGAAAAATAAACATTTTTATATCTTATATCACTTTCAATAGCCATACCTTCTCCTAAAACTTCTTCTACAGAAGGCTTTTCATCTAAAATATTAAAAATTCTTTGAGCTGAAGCAAAGGTTAAAAGAAGGTTATTAGATAAATTGCTTAACGCCACAACAGGACCAAAAGAAGAGGCTATTAACACAACTGAAATTATTAAACTTCCAATAGTCATATTTCCATTTAAAACCTCTAAATAAGAAATATATAAAACAATCAAAATTGTTGCCATTATTATAAAATCACTAAAGGCTCTTATTATTCCCTCATGTTTTTTTATAATCTTTTGCTTTTCATTTAATTCTTTTGATAATTTCTTTATATTCTTTCTTCTTTCCTCTCCATTTTTAAATATTAAAACTTCTTTAATACCTCTAAGAGAATCTAAAATATATGAATTTGTTTTTCCAAAGGCTTCTCTATACTTAACTCCTGCTTCTTTTCCAAACCTACTGCTTATATAAGGAACAAAAAATCCAATTAATATATAACCAACTATTCCTATTATTCCAACCTTTACATTAATACTTAAAAGTATTATTCCAATTATAGTATTAGTTATAATAGCAATACTAATTGGTGCTATAGTATGAGCGTAAAAAACTTCTAAAAGTTCAATATCAGAAGTTATCATAGAAATTAAATTTCCCTTCTCCATTCCTTCTAATTTAGCTGGTGCAAGCTTTCTAAGAGCTAAAAACACCTTATCTCTCAAAATAACTAATATTTTAAAAGCTATATAATGTCCACTTAATTGTTCTAAATATCTTAAAGGTCCTCTTAATATTCCAAATAAAATCATTAAAATAATTGCTGTTTTAAATGAAAAATTTATACTTTTATCTATTAAAACTGCTATAGAAAGCCCTCCAAAGGCAGTTATACCTATTGCTACTAAAAATCCTAAAACCCCCATAAATACAGTTATGCACATTACAGGCATAAGAGGTTTAAGTTCACCTATAAGCCTTTTCATTATTGAAAACCCTGACTTTCTCACCTAAATTACACCTCCCATTTCAAGTTCATTTTGATAATTAACCATTTCATAGTATTTATTTTTTCTATCTATAAGTTCTCTATGATTTCCTTCCTCAATTAAAACTCCCTTATCTAACATATAAATTCTATCTGCATTTTTAACATTAAAAAGTCTGTGGGAAATAACTATTACTGTTTTATCCTTTGAAAGTTCATTTATAGATTTCAAAATCATATTTTCACTTTCAACATCAATATTTGAAGTAGCTTCATCAAAAATTATAACTTCCTCATTTGCTAATATAGTTCTAGCTAAGGCAAGTCTTTGCTTTTGTCCCCCTGAAAGCTTTGAGCCACCCTCTCCAACTTCTAAATCTAATTTTTCCTTTTTAGAGTTTACAAAATCTAAAAGATTAGCTTTTTTTAAGGCATAATTTATTTCCTCTAAAGTTGCCTCCTTCTTAGCCATTAATAAATTCTCTTTAATAGTACCCTTAAAAATATAACTATTAGTTGAAATTATAGATATTCTCTCGTAAAGCTCTGAAAAGTCTAAATCATTTATATCCTCTCCATTTAAAGTTATCTTTCCCTTTGACGCTTTATAACTATTTAAAAGTAATGAAGCTATAGTACTTTTTCCACTTCCACTCTCTCCAACAATAGCAATATAATCGCCCTTATTTATACTCATAGATATATCACTTAAAACATTTCTTTTTCCATCATAAGAAAAACTTACATTGCAAAGAGAAATATTCTCTACTTCTTTAAGATTATTTTTTAAATCCTCCTTACTCTCCTTTGTTTCTAAAACTTTAAAAATTCTATCTGCTGCAGCTATTCCATTCATAGCAATATGAAAGTATGAACCTAAGAGCCTAAGAGGTATAAAAAATTCTGCTGATATTAATAAAATTACTATCATTCCTCCAAGAGTAATTTCTCCATTCTTAAATTGAAATAAAGCAACTATGCTACCAATAGCAGCCCCTAAAAAAGCAATTAAATCCATAACATTTATTGAATTTAATTGCATACTTAAAACCTTCATTGTTATCTTTCTAAAACTTTCAGCTTCTTCATTCATTAACTCATGTCTTTCCTTATCTACATCAAAAACTTTTAAAGTAGTAAGACCTTGAAGATTTTCTAAAAATGTATTTCCTAAATCTGAATACTGTCCCCAATATTCCTTTAATATCCTCTTTGCAATTTTCATAATTAATATTATTGATACTGGTATTAAAGGCAAACATAATATAAATACTAAAGCTGCTTTAAAAGAAATAAATGCTAAAGCAAAAAATAAAGTTAATGGTGCTAAAATAGAATATATTAACTGTGGTAAATACTTACTAAAATAAACTTCTAAAGCCTCAACTCCTTCAACTGACATTTGAACAATTGAAGAAGTGCTATAAAAGTTATCATATCTCATTCCAAGCTTTAAAAGTTTTTCATATATCTTATCTCTAAGAGTAAGCTTTACATTTTCAGAAGATTTATAAGAAAAATGTCCACTTAATAAGTTCACAGAAAATCTTACCGATAATAAAATAACTAAAGCTAAAATCTTTTTATTTAACATTTCAATATTTCCAAAAGTAAAAAGTTCTTGAATACTAAATCCAATAATCATTATTGTTATTAGATTACAAAGAATAGAAATCCAATTCATTAAAACAGTTAAAAATATGTACTTTTTAGAGTTTTTACATAAATTTAAAAGCCTTTTATCTATCATCATAAAAATTACCTCCCTATAAAATTATTTGTTTATCTACTTTTTAAAGCTTATTGAAAATGATTATCATTAATGATAATATAAATATATTATCATATTTTATTAAAATTGTTTTTCGCTATATTTTTATTTTTTTAATGATATTAACTTTTGAAAGGATGATTTTTAATGATTTTTATAAAATCGGCTCTTATAGATTTTTATAATTGCTTTGAAATCCCAATAAGGGCTTTAGATAATAAATTAAATATTATTTTTGATACAGGGTACTCCCCTTTTTATGATTATATTTTTAAAGATTTAAAACTAAAAAACAAATTAGAGTTATCTTCTTTTAAAAATAAAAAAGATAACTCTATAATTCTTAACTTTGAAAATAATAAGGCAGTTTATGTAATATTTAATTATAAAGAAATAGGAGAAAATTTATTTTTTATAGTAGGTCCTCTTTATTTAAAAGAAGAATTTAATGATTCAAAAAATTATTTAGAAATGTATAAACTTCCACTTAAAACAAAAAGCTGTATTAAATATTATAAAAGCTTTCTAAAGTTAATATTAAAAGAAAAGCTTAAAGAAAACTATTTAAATAATTATTCTCCTTACACCCTTAGAGCTATAGAATTTATAGAAAATAATTACTATAAAGATATAAGTGTTTCTAGTATATCTCTAGAATTTAAAATAAATAAAACTTATTTTTGCAATTTATTTAAAAAGGAAACTGGAGAAACTTTTATAAATTTTTTAAATAACTATAGAGTTGAAAAAAGTAAGAATCTTCTAAAAGAAAGTGATATATCAGTACTAGATATTGCTAACAAGGTAGGTTTTAATACCCAAAGTTACTACTGTACTACCTTTAAAAAATTTACAGGATTAACTCCTCTAAAATATAAAGAAAATATACTAAAAAAGACTTAAAGCTTAAAGTAAGTTTTAAGTCTTTTTATTTAAATATATTTAAATAAGATATTTATAATTAATTTTAAAAAAAAAAGAATGTAGAAAAATTTATAAATAAACTTTTCTACATTCCTTACTTTTTATATAAAACTTGTAGTACTAATATTATTAATCTAAAAACTTAATAATATTCTAATACTATTAATTTAATTACTTAACTAAATCTACAGTTTCTTTAGCTATCATAAGCTCTTCGTTTGTTGGTATAACGTAAGCTTTTATTTTTGAATCATCAGCTGTTATTTCTGCGATTTTTCCTCTAACATTATTCTTTTCTTTATCTAATTTTAATCCTAAGAACTCTAATCCTTCTAAGCAAGCCGCTCTAGTTCCTGGAGCATTTTCTCCAACACCAGCAGTAAATACTATTACATCTACTCCACCCATATTTACAATGAATGAACCTATTTCAGCTCTTATTCTGTAGTGGAATATATCTAAAGCTAATTGAGCTCTCTTATTTCCTTCTTTAGCAGCAGCTTCAATATCTCTAAAGTCTGAGCTTACGCCAGATACTCCTAAAACTCCAGATGCTTTATTTAAAGCTTCTGAAACTTCTTCAATTGTGTATCCACATTCTTCAACTAAGAATGGTATTATTGAAGGGTCTATATTACCTGATCTAGTTCCCATTGGAACACCTGCAAGAGGAGTGAATCCCATAGTTGTATCTATACATATTCCATCCTTAACAGCAGAAATACTTGCTCCATTTCCTAAATGACAAGTTATGATTTTTAAATCTTTTATGTCTTTTCCCATAACTTCAGCAACTTTATTAGCTACATATTTATGTGAAGTTCCGTGGAAACCATATTTTCTTATTTTATATTTTTCATATAAAGCATAATCAATAGCATATATGTATGCTTTTTCTGGTAAAGTTCCATGGAAAGCAGTATCAAAAACAGCTACCATTTCTTTATTTGGCATAAGACTTTGACAAGCTCTTATTCCAACTATGTTTGCTGGGTTATGAAGAGGTGCTAATATACTACACTCTTCTAAGTATTTTATAACATCTTCATCTATTACTACTGAAGAAGAATATTTTTCTCCACCATGAACTACTCTATGTCCTACAGCTGCAATTTCATCAACTGAGCTTATAACACCTATTTCGTCATCTACTAAAGTATTTAAAACTATATCTATAGCTTCTTTATGGTCTTTTATATCTTTTTCTAATTCAAATTTATTTCCCTCTGCATCTTTTTGAACAAGTTTAGATTGTCCAATTCCAATTCTCTCAACTAATCCTCCTATGATATCCTTTTCATCACTCATATCGATTAATTTGTATTTTAATGATGAACTTCCACAATTAATTACAAGTACTTTCATTTCTTTATCCCTCTCTCAATATTTATTTAATTTTTATTACCCCTTGAATCCATGCCAATCTTAAGATAAATTTTATATTTTTATTGAAAATTTTTCAACCTTAAACATTAAAAAAATTTGTAAATATTTTAGAAAATAAACCAAAAAGGGCTTAAAAAGCCCTTTTTAACTAAATTTAACTTCTCTCTATTCTAACTTTACTTCCACCAACACCTGCTTCTGCTGATTTTAACATAAGCTTAATTGGCACTCTATTTTTTATAGATTCAACATGACTTATTATTCCTATAGATAACCTTTCATGATGAAGTTTTTCTAAAGAAGTCATAACAATATCTAAAAGATTATCATCTAAAGTTCCAAAACCTTCGTCTAAGAAGAATAACTCTAAAGGTGCTGTTCCCTTTAATTGTATTTGTGATGACAAGGATAATGCTAAAGCTAAGGATGCTAAAAATGTTTCTCCCCCTGAAAGAGTTGAAGCATCCCTCTCAGCCCCTCCATTTTTATAATCTCTTATCATAAATTTACCATTTTCATCCACTTCTAAACCATAGTTACCATTTGTTATCTCTTTAAGTTTCTTTGAAGCTTCCATAGATATATACTTTAATTGATTTGAAGCAATAAATTCTACAAATTTTTTCCCTTTAAAAAGCTTTTCTAAATCACTTAATAAGGCAAGTTTATGCTCTTGCTTTCCCTTAAGAGAAAGTATTTCCTTTTGTTCTTCAAGCTTTGTTTTTAAATTTTTAATCTCTGTAATTAATCTAACTTTTTCCTCTTCAATATATTTTAATTCTTTTTCACAATTATTTTTTTCATTAGAAATCCTTAACCATTCTTCTTCTTTTATGCTTTTTCCCTCTAACTTCTTAAGAAGTAATTCTATATTTCCCCTAACCTTAATTAAATTATTATTATATTCTTCAATTAAAGTTTTTAAATTTTCCTTTTCATCATTACATAAAACTGAATTTTTAACTTCTAAAATATCCTTAAAACCTTCTTTTTTTAAGGCTAAATAAACTCTTTTTTCTTCTTTTTCTTTCCTTAAACTTAATGATTTTATTCTATCATTAATAACAGCAAAGTTATTATTTATACTATTAAAATCTTTTTCTAACTTTTCTTTAGCTTGATTTAAATTTAAATATTCCTCCTCTATATTTTTAATATTTAAATTTAACTCTTTTAAAATACTTTCTATTTTTAACTGGTGTATTTTTTCCTCTTCATCTATTAATCCCTTTAAAGATGTTTTAATCATATTTTCTTTTTCTATATAAATTTTAGACTTACTTTTTAATAATGAATTTTTCTCTATTACCTCCTCATTCAATTTATTAAGTTTATCCATTAATGTATTTTTTTCATTAACTTTCCCTTGAAGTACTATTCTTAAATCCTTAATTTTCTTCTCTAATAAATTTTTATCTCTTTCTTTTTTTGATATATTATTTTTTTCTTCCCTAATATCCTCTATATCTAACTCTTTTTTTATAGAATTAATTATAGAATTTTCTTTTTCTAAATTCTTCTTTAAATCATTTAATTTTAAAGAAATCTCCTTTTCTCTAACTATTTTTTCGCATAAAATAACTTCACATTTATTAAAATGATTTTCTAAAGTATTTTTTTCTTCCTTTAAATTTTCTAAATCCTTATCTAGCTTTTCCTTTTTAAGATTAAATTTCTCTGCTCTTTTCTTTAAATCTTCAAATTCATCTTTTAAAGAATTTAATTCATCCTTATTTACTTCTCCTATCTCCTCTAAAGAAGCCTTTAATTTATTAATTTTATTATTTTCATGTCCTAAATCACTTTCTACCTTTGATAAGTTTGAAATAATATTTCTTAATTCCTTTTCCTTAATATCCAACAATTTAGATTTCTCATTTGAATTTTCTAAATCAAACTTTTTAATATTACTAAATTCATGGTGAAGAGAACCACAAACTGGACAAGCTTCACCCTCCTTTAAATTTTCTCTAATTTTAATGGCTAATTCCTCAATTTTTGCCTTTCCTATATAGTCTTTAAGTTCTTTTAATTCTTTTTCACTTAAAAGCTTTTCTTCATTACCCCTTTTAAGTTCTATTTCAAAAGTTTCTTTAGCTTTTAAAGCATCATCTAAATTCTTTTTTATCTCAATATAATTATCATATCTCTCTTTATATTCTTTAAGTTTAAGTTGCTTTTCAAAAATAAATTCATTATCTGCTAAAAAACTATCTGGCAAATTTTTAATATCTTCCGTAAGCTTATCTAAATTATTTATTTTATCATCTAAAGAAATTCTTAATCTTTCTTTTTCTTCTTTAATATCTTTTATATTATTTTTTAAGGTATTATCTTCATATTCTATATCCTTTATCTGCTTTTCTAATCCTTCATAAGAATTTAAAGCAATTAATCCATCATTTACTCTTTCCTTAAAATCTTCAGAGATAAAAAGATTTTCTTGTATAAGTTCCTTTTCATCTAATTCTTTATTTAAGGCTTTTTCATTTTCTTCTAAAAAGTTAAATTTACTTTTTAGCTTTGAAAGATTATTTTTTATATCCATCCATTCTTTCTTTAATTCAACTCCTTCCTCTCTCATTTTTAAAAGCTTCTCTATTTCTTCTTCGCTTTCTATTAATCTCTCTCTTTTTCTTTCTAAAACAGGTAAATCTTCCTCTTTCTTTTTAAGCACTCTGTCAAATTCTATTTTATTTTTATCCTTTAAATTAGTAATCTCTTCTAGACTATTTTTTATATCATTAAACTTTAAATTTTCATTCTTTAAATCTCTTAATATTTCCTCAAAATTATTTATAAATAAAATAACCTTATCTGCTCTTTCTGAAAGTTTTATTCTCTCTTTTAAGCTATCTATTTCTTCACTTTGCTTTCTTAAACTTTCTTCTTCTTCCTTTTTATTCTTAAGCTCATTTTGAGTATTTAAGATAAAATCAGCTTCTTTAAAATCATTTTTTAAATTATTAAATAAATCTTCTTTTTCCTTAGCTTTTAAATTTAAATTTTTTTCTTCTTCTTCCTTATCCTTTAAAACTTCATAATTAATTCCTTTATATCCTTTTAACTGCCCTTCTATAGAAGTCATATTTTCTTTTTCTTTTCTTATTTCAGATAATAATTTATTTGAAAGATTATCACCATACTTTTCAAGGTTAAATAACCTCTCTAACATATCTCTCCTACTTTTTCCTTCTAATTTAAGAAATTCACTAAACTTTCCCTGTGGCAAAACTACAGTTCTCATAAAATCATCTAATTTTAACCCTATAATTTCTTCACACTTAACTGTTACAGCCTTTGATTTTTCCTCTAGTATATTTTCACTCTCTCCTGTTATTTCAATTATTCTAGCACTTTTATTCCTTATTCCTCCACTTTTATTATCTCTTTTAAACTCTCTATCAACTCTATATCTTTTTACTTCACTACCTGTTATTTGAAATTCATAACTTACATAAACACTATCACAGTTAGTATTTATATAATTTGAACTTTTTCTTGCTATATCTCCATATAAAGCAAGAGTTATTCCATCTAAAATAGTAGATTTTCCACTTCCTGTAGGACCAAAAATACCAAATAGCCCTCTTTCTGTTAATTCTTCAAAATCAATAACCTGACTTTCTATAAAACTATTTAACCCTTTAATTTTTAATTTAATAGGCTTCATGCTACTTGTCCTCCTCTTCTTTAACTATATTAAGTAAAAGATTTAAAACTTCATCATCAGGCTTTATTCCTCTTTCCTTTTCATAAAAGTCAATAAAAAATTCTTCAAAAGACTTTTCTTTAAAATCACTTTCTTCTAAAATATCTTCCTCACTTTTTATTTTAGGAATAATTTCTAAAATATCTTTTTTTGTTCTCTTCATAATTTTTATTTCATCTTCTCTTAAAAATCTATCAGTACTTATCTCTAAATAAACCCAACACTCTCTATCTTTATTTTCTTCACATTTTACAATTGCCTCTTCTATACTTTCACACTTCCAAACCTCTATAGGCTTATACACCTTAAATTTAATCTCCTCTATAAGCGCCTCTTTTTTAGGTTCTAAGTCAATAATAAAGCACTTTTTCTCAAAATTAATTTCTTTTTTATTGTATTGAAGTGGAGAACCAGAATATCTTATTTTTTTATTAGTTCCTGGTAAAATCATAGGCTTATGAACATGTCCTAAAGCAATATACTGTGCTTCCTTAGGAAAACATTCCTTATCAACTATAAAGCTCCCCCCAAGTTCTATATTTCTCTCAGAACCTGAATTTTCAGCTCCTGTTGCAAAAAGATGAGATACAACTAAATTTATTGTATCTTCTCTAAAATTTTCTTTAAGAGAATCAAATAATATTTTTAATCTCTCACTATAGGTTTTTGCTCTTTCTAAAGTCTCCTCCATAGAATCATATAAAACCTCATTTAACCTTTTTTCACTAGGATAAGGAACTGTTAATATAATAGCTTTTTCTCCCTTTACTTCTATTTCAATAAATCCCTCACCAGAATTTATAACCTTATTTTTTCCATACTCTCCAAGTGGTACTTTACTTTTAGGTGTTCCTACCATAACAACTCCATGGTCCTTAGCCAAAGGTGCTGAAGCTATTAGTCTTTCTGGATTATCATGATTTCCTGAAATAACTAAAGTCATTCTTTTCCCCTTGTTTGATAAATTCTTTAAGGTATCATAAAATAGTTTCTCTGCTCTAGCTGGTGGGTTACTAGAATCATAGACATCTCCAGCTATAATAACTAAATCAATATCATTTTCCTCTACAATTTTCACAAAATCATTTAAAAATTCTTCTTGTTCTTCTAAGCGACTTACTCCCTCTATATTTTTCCCTAAATGCCAATCAGCAGTATGCAAAACTCTCATAATATATCTCCTAAATTATATTTTTTTAAATTTAATAAAAATACTTAAATAGTTTAAAAAAATTTTTCATTAAACTATTTAAACTCATGTTATTACTCTTAATAAATATTATACTAAATATATTTTTATCTTTAATAAACTTACTAAGAATAAAATTTAATAAAAAGTGTAATTATAAATTTATAATTTTTTAAAAAAATGATATTTTTATCAATAATAATTATTCTTAAATAATTATTAGTTTATTTTTTAAAAAAATATAACTTTTCTTATTAAATTTCTTAAAAATTTATTATTTATGAACATAATTCGTAAAATTCCCCATTTGATGAAGATATTTTTAAGTAGTATATTAAATGCATGAGAAAGATATTAAAACTTTAACATATCAAAATTTAAAATAGATTTACGAGGTGATTTTAATGAATTCATTCATGATGGATATAAAAAACAATAGTAACGATTTACACTCAGTAGCTGAAAAAACAGGCTTCTTAAAAAGATTATTAGAAGGAAAAGCTTCAACTGAAAGCTATGCTGAATATCTTTACAATCTTTATGAAGTTTACAGAGCAATAGAAATAAACTTAGAAAAATACAAAGATAATGAAGTAGTTAAAGACTTTGTACTTCCTGAAATATATCGTGCTGATTCTTTACTTAAAGATGTTAAATTCTTATTAAAAGAAGATTCAGAAAAAGTTAAACCTTTAGCTTCAACAAGAGCTTATGTAGCTAGAATAAATGAAATAGGAGAAAAAACTCCAGAACTTTTAGTTGCACATGCTTACACTAGATATCTTGCAGATTTATTTGGTGGAAGAACAATCTATCAATTAGTTAAAGATTTATATAAAATAGATGAAGAAGGATTAAACTACTACAAATATGACCACTTAACTGATGGTCCTGAAATGAGAAACTTCGTTATGGATTATCACAACAAATTAAACAACATAAACTTAAACGAAGAAATGAAAGAAACTTTCATAAATGAAGTTGCTAACTCATATGTTTACAACATAGCAATTTCAAACGAATTAGAGTTTGTAAAATTTAATCAATAATTTTATACTTTGAATAAAAAAGGGATTATACAAAGATTAAACTATAAACTTTTAATTATAGAGAATTTTAAAATTAAAACTCTATAGTTAGTACTCCCAATATTCACTATAGATTACTAGCTTAAATCTTTTAATTCTTTTATTTAAAGTTTACATATATAATTATTTTGTATAATCCTTTTTAAAATAAATTTAAATATTTTTTAATTAAACAGATAAAATCATTTCACTTTAATATAATTTTAATAAGAGCTATGGAATTTATTCCATAGCTCTTTTACCTAGTAATGCCATCTCATGATTATGCCCTGAATCATAAGTATTTAAGGTCTTTTCAATATTATATATTATCCAAATTTATAATTTATAAACACTTTAACTCTTAATTTTATAAAATTTTATTCAAGTTCCCTTAGTTGATATTTGTATAAAGAAATTTTATAATAAAATGAGTTGTCTTTAAGCATATTTTAAAGTTTAAATATAAAAATTTAAAACTTAAAATATACTTAAATTATATAAAATACTTTTAATTTTTTAAAAATAACCAATTAAAAATAAATTTTAAAGAAAGGCATAAAATATATTAATTACTTTATATAAAATATATTTTATAGGTGTTTTATATGAAATTTGATCTTAATACCATTTATGAAAAATTTATTTCTTGGATTACTACTAATGGCTTTAAATTAGTAATTGGATTAGTTTTACTTTACGTAGGTTGGAAGATTATAAATAAATTAATTAAAATCTTAGTTAAGATAATGAAAAGAAGACATATTGACCCAACTCTTACTTCCTTTGCTGAAGCCTTTGCTGAAGTATCATTAAAATTTCTTTTAGTAATAACCTTAATGAGTTATGTAGGTTTTGATATAGCTGGTCTTGCAGCCCTTGTAGCTTCTGCTGGATTAGCAATTGGTTTAGCACTTCAAGGTAGTTTATCAAACTTTGCAGGTGGAGTAATAATACTTTTATTAAGACCCTTTAGAGTTAATGATTTTATAGAAGCTTCAGGTTACTCTGGAACTGTTGAAAAAATAACAGTTTTTTATACTCATTTAGTTACTCCAGATAATAAAGAAATCTTAATTCCAAATGGAACCTTAGCAAACGGAAGTCTTATAAACTATTCATCAAAAGAAACTAGAAGAGTTGATTTAACCTTTAGTGTAGCCTATGATGACGATATAATTAAAGTTAAAAATGTACTTTTTGATATTATAAACAAAAATGAATTAATCTTAAAAACTCCAGAACCCTTTGTTGGTATAAGTCAACACGGAGCAAGTTCTATTGATTTTGTTGTAAGAGTTTGGACAAAGCAAGAGGATTATTGGAAGGTTCACTTTAGTTTATTAGAAGAAGTTAAACTAAGATTTGATAAAGAACATATAACTATCCCTTATCCTCAAATGGATATAAAAATAAATAAATCTTAGAAATAAAATAATTTTTAAATAAAAAAATAAAAGCCTAAATTAAATGAACAAGAGGCACATTTAATTTAGGTTTTTATCAATCCTACCACACTAAATCTTAAATAATTATCTTAACTTTATAATAACGTTTTCATATAATTTTGTCAATATATTTTCAATATATTGACAAAATTATTTAATTTATCCTTTTAATACAATTCCTCATCATTTATATAATTACTTAAATCATAAGTATTTATAACTTTATTTTTATAATCTATAATATAATTATTATCCATATAAAACTCTAAATTTTCCTTACTAATTATATTAAAATTCAAATCTGCAAAATACCATGTTTCCTTTTCTTCCTCTCCAAAATAACTACTTACAGGTATTTCTATAAACTTATAATATATATTATTATCAATATAATAAGGTTTTTCAGAATCAAAAATTAAACATATATCCTCTGAAAATCTACTTGAAAATTTTGTTGGCTTTAATATATATCCTTTCTTATCTTGAAAATTCTTACTTTCATCTATAGGAAGATTTTTTAAATTTCTATAATTAATATAATACTCCTTTCCTGCCCCCTCAATACTTTTAACCTCTGGAGAAACCTTGTTATTTTCTAAATAAAGATTTAAAAGCTCTACATTTTTTTCTTTAGGAGTTAACTCATCTAAGTTCTTAATGTTATCATGAAGTAACATATCCTTATTAGCTTTTATACTACTTTCAATTTCAAAAATATCTTCTTCTACACCCTTATCTTTTAACCCTATATTTTCAGTCTTTATTATACTTAACATTAATTTTGCATTAGCTAAATCTCCATGCTTAATATAAGTTTTTGCTTGAAAAACTTTAGCTTCTAAATTTTTAATTTTTTTATGTCTAGATTCCTCTAAACCAAAGACCGACATACCTGCAACTAAAACACTTATTATTCCTAATGAAAGGAATTTTTTCATCTTCATCCCCCACTTATCTTTTGTGTATTTAAATTCATTTTAATTTTATAAAAACTTAACATCTAATTATAATATTCAATTTATCTACTTTCAATATACTTAACTTATAAAGATTAATTTAATTTATATAAATAATTTTTATTTTTCAAAATTCATATTTTATTATTAATCTTATTATTTTGTTTTCTAAATATTTATATAAAGTTTATTTTCTTGAAGGAAAAGTTATATTTATATAACTAAATTTATGTTATAATCAAAGTAAATTTATAGATAATGCTAATTAATTTAATTACTTAAAAACTTGTTCCTTTTCACCTTGGGAAACCTGTAGCAAATTAATTTGTCCAAATAATAAGTGTATGTGAATTAGCATGATTTATAAATTTAAAGCTGGCATACAAATACCAGCTTTTTTAATTAGCAAAATCAAAATTATCCTCTTTAAACTTATTAATTTTCTTATTGCTATTTACTATTAATTTATTTATTCGTTCTCTTTCTAGAGCATTCTCCTTGAGTTCATTCCTTATACACTCTAAGCCCTTAACTTTATCTGAAAGTATATCTTCTAGTTCTTTTATAGTCAAAAGTTCTCTTTTAAAAAATTCAGATTCTTTAGCCTCTTTAATTAAACTTTCCTCTAAATATTTCATACTCTTATTTAATTCAAGCTTATTCAACTTATATTTCCATGTATCTAAAGAAAAAATATTTTTTAGAAAACCTCTATCCTTAATACTATGTTCCTCTGATATATCTATAGTATCTATTTGTCTTTTTATTCTTTCATATTCAATATAATCTTCAAATAATTTAACTTCCTCTGAATTAAGAACAATATCTTTAAATATGTTTTCTTGAGCCTCTATTGCTTTTTCTGTATTCTCTTTCTCAGCAATAAACTTTTTCTCATTTATTAATAAAACTTCTTTAATCTCCTCTGTCTCACGAAGATTTTTCTCTAAATTTCTCTTTTCAGAAAGAACTTTATCATATTCTTCTTTTTCTTCCTTCCAAACTTGAACTAACTGCTTATAATATAAACTTTCCTTTTTATCCTTTTTTAAAATTTTGTTTGATAAACTTATTTCCATAACAAAAATAGGAACTAAATTTTCTCTTGAAACTTTAAACTCTTTTAAAATTATAAAACTTAATAAAGGACCTATATAAGCTCTTACCATATCATGTCTAGTTCTAAACTCATAAAAATCAAAGTCTTTTTGAAAGGCTACATAAATTGAAAAAATAGATTTTATAACAAAATCTAAACTTTCCTCTGTTCCACATTCTAAAGCTGCTTTTAAAAACTTTTCTTGATTTATTCTTATATTTTCTTTTATTGTTTCTTCTGAAACATCTGTAAAGTTCATTTTATTTAATATAAGATTTCTTTCTCTTTCAGGAGTGTTTATTAAGACTTCATAAATTACTCCACAAAGTTTAACTTCTCTATCCTTCTCCTTACTTATTGAATGTAATAAACCATTTATTATAACTATTAAGTAATAATTTATAATTCCTTCTAGCTTATCAACCTTCCCATTAAAATCACTTCTACTCTCAAGTAAGAAATAAGACTTTTCCACTACATTATCTAAGGATTTATCAAATATTTTTTTATCTAAAATAGAAGTAGAAGGAGTATTTGTAAGTTTTAAAAGAGCATAATATAATTTTATTTTTAAAACTCCATCAGAATATCCCTTTAATTCATCAACTTCTTTTTCAATAAACTTTAAAAATTCTTTTCTTTTAGATTTTACAAATATTCCTTTAGATTTATTTATAAATATACTTCCTAAACTTAGACTTTTTAAAAATGCATAAACAACTCTTAACTCATATCCTTGAAGCGATAAAAATCCCTTGTAAAAATCTTTATACTTATTATCACTATCCTCTGAAGATTCTTCTCTTAAAATAGTACCTTGCAGAGTTTTAAAACTTTTTAAAGCTTCTTGAAGCTCTAATTCTTTTTCATTTAACTTATCAACAAGGTCTTTTTTTTCTTCCTTTACATTTTTTAAAAGTTCATAAAGTTCTTCTTGCTTTTTTTCATCAGTTTTTGTAGTTTTTATTTGCTTTTCAAGGCTTATAATAAACTTTTCTTTATTTTCTAAAACCTTTTTATCTATAACTAAATCACATTGGCTTTCCTTTAAACTTTCAGGAGTTATAAAAGTAAATGTTCTACTTTCTTCTATTTCATTAGTTACATTTTTTAAATACCATATTAAAATATCATGAGCCTTTTCTAAGGCTAATAAACTAGTATTTTCATCTAAGTTATTTAGTGCTTCTTTATTGTAACACTTTTCTCCTAAACTTCTTATATACTCTCCATATTCTATTACAAAGCTTGGAATATGGCCTTCTAAGTTATCTATACTTCCTTTAAAGCTTAAATTATTTCCTCTCTCTAATTTATATGATTCTTGAATTTTAATAAATAAATCTTCAATTACCATTCTTAAAACTGTACAAGTGAGAGCTTCTTGAGTATCCCACGCTTTTTCAGCATTTCTTAATAACTCATAATAACTCTCAAGACTTGTTTTTAATATAAAATCAAAGTTTGTAATCTTTTTGTTTTCCATACAGTCCCCTCTAAGCATATTTAATTTTTAATGCTTGTTATTTTTTAAAAAATCAAAAATACCTTTTAGTAAAACCTGAGCCTTTTTATCCTCAAGTTTTTTTAATTTATTATTCATATGTTTTTTATTACATTCTAATTTTAAGCTAAGAAAATCTACTTCTTTTTTTATCTCTTCAGTAACAGTTTTATGTTTTATTATGTAAATATATTCTTCATAGCATAAATTTAAAGTAGAAAAAGACCTTCTAACTGTAAATATTAAAGCTATTATTAAGATTATTCCTATTAATGATATAACTCTAGCTAAATTATTATAATGATGATTATAATTATTTATTAGTTTCATAATAAATTCACTAGAAGCTATTGTATTTAAGTTTTCTATTCCTATTAAAATAGTAAATATAATAAAATATATTATTCCTAACCTTTTTACTCTCTTATGAAATAATCTCTCAAAATTCTCTTTTTCTTCACAATCTACACTTATGTTATCTATAGATGATAAAACCTCTCTTGTGCCAGATAATATACAAATCATACCTATTATACACATAAGATACACATCTAATGATTTAACTAATTCATAGCCACTTCCAAAAAATTTATAACTAGTAACACCTATTAAGGTATATCCAACTATAACTTTAAAATCTCCAAGAATAAATTTCTCCTTAACAATTCTTATTTTTGCTATAACAAAAATAACAGCCATAATTATTATAATCTTAACTATATATTCCCTATATATAAATATCTCATTAATAATTGTTTCAATTAAATTTTTATTATTTATTTTAGAAATTATCCGCCCTAAAGTATCAACTAAAATAAAGAGCATTGGAATTAACATTATTATTATAGATATCTCTCTGTAATTATTAAAATCCTTCCTTTCCATAACTTTATACCCCTCCATTCACAGTTCTTTATAAATCTTTTGTGAATTCCTTATTATATTATATACCTTTAATTTTTATGTTAAAACATTTAAAAGATAAAAAGTTATGAAATAATTACATATTTCATAACTTTAAAAAATTTAATATATTATACTATAATTATTCAAGGTTCCAATTAAAACACCCTCTAAATATATGTCTCCATTTTTCTTAATAAAACCTCTTTTACCCTCTATATAAATAGCTCCACTTGGCTTTAAGGTTCCAGCATATCTTCCATCTAAATATACACAACCATTAGTATCTACTAAACCTCTTCTATCGTTTAAATAAAACTCTTTAATGCAAGGCTTTTCCCACCCTAACATATACTCCCTCCAAAATATATTTCCTGTTGTAAAATTATATTATCTTTTAAAAATAAATATTACAAAAAGGCTTAGAAAAATTCCAAGCCTTTTACTCTTATTTATTTTCAATTATTATTTCTTTAGGTCCTATGTCCTTAATATCTTTAAAACTCCTATAAAAAGTAAGATCTCCTTTAAACAAGAACCTACTTAAAGTATTTTTATTTATTAATACAATCATAAGTAATGGTACCACTACACCAACTATTGTAAAAATAACATATCCATAATTAAATACATCCATAAATAAAGTAGCTACTTGTTTGTGTAAGTACATTATTATAAGAGAATTTGCACCTATTATTGTAAATACCTTCTTGTATTTTAATTTGCTAAGTTGATAACTTAAAGAAAGTATAAATACAGTAAAGGTTACAGGTATTATAATATCAAAAATAGGGTCTTTGTAATAAGAATATTTTATATTTAAATAATAGTATATTCCTGCTACACTATTTAATACAAAAAGTCCAACAACTCCTATACTTGATAAAATTAAAGTAGAAGTCTTTTTGAAAATTTCTTGAATGTCTAGCTTAACTATATAATACCCTAAAGCATAATAAGGTAAAGTAATTAAAACAGTATCTAGATTCCAAAATACAAAATATTTTTCAGTTATATCTGTTACACTATCTGGTATTACTAAAATTGAATACATATTAGCTAATAAGTAACTTATTACACAAATTACTGCAAGCTTCTTACCACCTAATCTTCTATTTAACTGGTCAAATAAAACCTTTGTAACAAACATTACAGGTATAAACCAAAATACTCCCCAAGTAGCCTTTCCCCCAAAGGCGTATTTTAACATCTCATTTATAAAATCATTAAAAGAAAAACTGCCATGATAGTACATTACATAGTTAAAACCTATGTCAATTAATGAAAAGATGGCATAAGGAACAAAGAATTTAATTGCCTGCTCTTTTATATTCACGCCCTTTTTATAAAGCATACCACTTATTATAAAGAAAGCTGGCATGTGAAACCAATAAAGATATGGTGCATTGTCAAAAGGTGCATGACACAGAACAACAGTAATTATAAGAATACCCTTCGCTATGTCTAAATAGTCTAGCCTTTTCCTTCTTTCTAAAACATCACTCATAATATTTCTCCCAACTCAATCACAATTTCATATGGTTATTACCATATACTTATATTTCCCATAATCTATATAAATATAATACTTATATATTTTAAATAGGATTTAAACTCACTATGAACTTATAATTAAATATATACTTTTATATGCAAAATTTTTCTGTTAAAATATAATTTTTAATTGTATTTTACATTTAATATTATATTTCTAACTTTTATATGAATTTATACATATATTTGTGTTAAAATCTAATATATGTCTAAAAAATACATTTTATAATTAAAATGTGCAATTTATTTTGAAGGAGACTCTAAAAATGGATAGTCAAATATTCTTTCACATATTTAATGACGATAAAGATAAATTAGAAACTCAAAACATAATAAAACTGACTACATACTCAGTTTTCTCTATATTTATTATACTAATATTCGATTTATTTTATAAAGTATTTATTAGAAAAAATATAGGCATTGTACCAGATGCCTCGGTACCTACCTTTTCCTTAAATCTAGCTTTAATTTTAGGTACTATGGCTTATATAAGTTCTTTAATATATTACTCAAGTACAAAAAAAGATGATTTTTTTATAATCTCTTTAATATATATGAATTTATCTGTGGAGCTTTTAATAACAAGAGGGCACAATTTAATAATATTTGATAAGTTTCTTTTTATACATTCTATATTTAGGCTTGTATTACTCTTTTATGTAGCCTTTAATAAAAAAGGAATTTTCCCTTTTATAATTAAACATAAAATAGTTACATCTATTTCAGTTTTCTTATTTTCTATTTTTACTCCTATGATAAACTACAAAATATTTTTTGATAATGTATTCCCTAAGAGTGTTCATTTTTATGCTATTTTAATGATTATAATAATAATCCTTTATATAGTAGCTTGTATTGCTCTGTCAAAAAAAGCATTATCTGAGTGTGAATTAATATATTCATTCATAATAGCTAGTATGCTTCTTATATCCCTTAGAGGACTTTATTGGATTTGTGAAGTTCTTATGCCAGATTTAGCTCTTTTTGAAACAAATAACATAGTGCTTCTATTGACAATATTTTCATTTTTATTAGCTATAAGTGGTGTGTTTAATGAAATAACTACTGAAAATAAAAGAAGTTCTTTACTACAAAAGGAACTTCAAGTATTTTATCACTTAGTTGAATATAATACTAGTAGCTCTATTATTTTATATGATAACAAAAAAAATGTCATCTATACAAATAAAGCTATAAGAGAAACTTATTGCAAAGCTGATAAACTAAAAGAACAATTAGTAGAAGTTGAAAAACTATTTGAAAATTCAATTTTCCTAGAGCAAAGTGAAAAAGATGCTAATAAATCACTTTTTGAAAGAGGTAATTGGGAAGGTAAGCTAATTTTAAAAACAGGAAAAATAGTAAATGCCTATATACAAATTTTAAATGTAGAAAAGAAAAATTATTTTGCAGTTAACTTAAAAGATATAACAGAAGAATATACTCTTACAAAAAATATTCAAAGAAATGAACAGCTTTTAAGTTGTATAAATAATAATATTCAAGATTTAATAATAAGTGTTGGAAACAAAGGTCTGATTACTTATGCAAACGACTCTGTTTTAAAAACTTTAAATTATACCTATGAAGAACTATTAGGACTTCCTATAATAAAGCTTCTAGGTAAAAATGATGAAGTTTTAACACAATTAAAATTAGAAGATGATGAAGATAGTATAAAATGTAAACTAGTAGGTAAACATTCCTTTGTTTATGTAGAATGTACTATAAGAACTTTAAAGGATAATAATGATACTCCTTATGGAAAGGTTATTGTAGCAAAAAACTTAACTTCTAAAAAAAGGCTTGAAAACTTAGCTATAAAATTTAAGAAGGCTAAGGCTTATGAACAAGTTAGAAATGAGTTCTTTGCAAACATTTCCCATGAACTTAGAACACCACTTAATATTATTTATTCTACAATTCAACTATTAAATGCAAAACATGAAGCTACTTCAGAAGATTTTTACGAAGCCTATGGCAAATATAAACAAGGATTGAAAATAAATTGTTATAGAATGCTTAGACTTATAAATAATCTTATAGATGTTAGTAAGATTGAAGTAGGCTTTTTAAAAGCTGAATTTAAAAATAAGGATATTGTTTCCTTAGTTGAAAATATAGTATCTTTGGTTATACCTCATTCTGAAAATAAAAATATAAGTATAATATTTGATACTAATGTAGAAGAAAACATAATAAAATGCGACCCTGTAAAGATTGAAAGATTAATACTTAATTTACTCTCAAATGCTATAAAGTTTACTCAAGATTCTGGTGAAATATTTGTTGATTTAAATGTATCTGATGATTGGGTAAAAATTAGTGTAAAAGATAATGGAATTGGTATTCCTAAAGATATGCAATCCTCAATTTTTGATAGATTTGTTCAAGCAGATAAATCTTTAAAAAGAAGAAATGAAGGAAGTGGTATAGGACTTAGTATTGTTCAATCTATTGCAGAACTTCATGATGGTAAAGTAGAACTTAGAAGTGACGGTATTCATGGTTCTGAATTTATTGTATGGTTACCAAATATAAAATTAAGTCATACTGAAGAAAGTAATAATTTAGTAGATTATATAACAGATGATAAAAATATAGAACTTGAACTTTCTGATATTTACGAAGTTCATTAACTTAAAAACTCTCCCTTAATAAAACTTATTTATTAAGGGAGAGTTTTTTTATGCTGAACAATGCTCTTTAATTTTTATTGCACTAACCTCATCCCTTGTTAATTTTTTTAAGTTTTTATAATTTATTAAATAAAAATAATTATATAATTTCCTAAGTTTATTTAGATATTCATAACTTCTATCAGGAACATCAAAACTAACCTTTGTTTCATCTCTTTCTTCTGCATATTCAACTTTAAAATCATCAACTTGAGGAAATTTTAAAAGTCCTTCAAAGGTTATTTGTCCTCTTACAAATTGATGCCCTGAACAAGAATATAAAGTTTTTATATTTGGTTGAGTATTTAAGAAAATTATTAAATCCTTTAACTCAACATCTATAGCTAATCTACTATTAAAACCACACTTTTCAGTTTCATCTTTACTCAATAAAATTGAATTTCTTCTTAGTTCCCTCATATAAGAATTGTATTCACTTACTAAAGAAAACTCTTCTTCAGTTGAATCAGATACTCTAACCCTAATAAACTCTGGTAAGTATCCTTCTTCTCTTTTATTTTTTAATTCTCTAGCTATTCTAAGTGCTTTTAAAACTTCTTCATTAGAATAATTATCTAATAAGTTTTCCATTTTAAACTCCCCCTACCCCTTAAAATATTTACCTAAATTAAATTTTCAAAAATAATATTTTTATTCTTAAAGCAATTTTATTTAATTCGACTATATTATGTAAATATTTACCATATAATAATTATATCTTTTATCATACAAAAAATAAAATCGTATTTTAGCCCATTTATTCAAATTAAATAAATTTAAGTCTTATTTTCTTTAATTTAATATTTATTGTAAATATTTTACAATTAAATAAAAAAAATTATACCAAGATAAAACTTAAAATTATATTCATAATATTAAGGTTAATCTTGATATAATTTAAAAATAAAACTATTTAACTTTTTTATAGATAATTGGTTCTACACAACCAAATGTTACCTTACCGTTCTTTTCCATAACTTCACTTACGTAAAGAGTTCCATCTTCAGTTCTTTCTTTTAATTTAAAAATAGTTTCAGGACCAAATTGACTTACACTTTCTCCTTCAAAGCCTCCATCTTTAAAAGTATATGTCATAGGATTAAACTTTTCTGAAACTTTTAATTCATTATAATCCATAACTAAATTTTCATTATCATTTCTAAAATCAGCTTTAGAAACTCCCTTTGGTAAATCATAAGAAGTTAAAACTACATTTCCATTCTCATCTTCTGTAAATAAAAATAAGTGTGGTAATATATTTTTAAAATTACCTTGCTCATAATAACTTTCCTCAATAACAAAAAATCCTTTAAAATCTTCAGGAAGATTTTTTATTTTGTCATTACAAATATGAGTTACATGTTTTGATTTAGGATGTGGTTTTAAACCTTCCTTAATTTCCATATCTACCTGCTCATCATTATTAAATTCTCCACATAAATAATCTAAGAATAAATTTAACTTTCCCATAAAAATCCCTCTCAATCCTATTTTATTTTTAAAATAATTATTGAAACTAATATAACATATTTATTTTTAAAATTAAATAAAAATCTAATTTATTAAACATTTTAATATAATTAATTCATATAATATTAATAAACACCATATAAAATCCGAAAAATCTTATATGGTGTCGAATATTGTGGTTAAACAAACATAATATTATTTTCATTTTAAAAAGCTAAAATTAAAATCATTTCAATATAAGTTCTCCTAATAATAAACTTAGTTTAAATAAAAGATTACTTAATTATTCTAAATTCGCTTTAAGCTACTCAAAATCAATTTTGAATCTCCAAAAACAACAGATCTATATGATTTTACTTAATAAACTTAAATAAACCATTAGAATAATAAGTCCTAAATTTACTTTTAAAAAATCAATCTCATATTAAAATTGATTTTTTAAAAATAACAGGCTTAAATAAATTTACATACTAATAAAATTAAATACATCATTAGAAAATAAATATCTCATATAAACTAAATAAAAATATTAGTAGTTTTTATCTTAATAAAATTTTATATTAGCTATTTGTAATTATATGATAACTCTGTAAATATTTCATGTCAATTAACATTTAAATCTTTAATGAATAATTTTCACATTTAATTAATAATTATTCTTTTATTAAAAATAGCTATATTAAATTAATAAATTAAAAATCATGAAAAAATATTTTTTACAATATATGTATATATTTTGTTTATTTGTCCATAATTAAAATATCCACAAATTAATAAGTAGTAAAAACTTAGAGATAGATATATAATACTTCCCCAATCATATATCCTTAATAACTTCCCCTTTTATATTTATTCTCTAAGAAATCTACTTATTGTGGATTTAAAAAGAAATCTATATATATTCTAAAAATTTTTAGAATATATATAGATTTCTTTTTTATAACAAAATTATTTATAAAATAAAAAAAGCTTAGTGAATATTCACTAAGCTTTTGGTGGCTCGAGCAGGAATCGAACCAGCGACACGAGGATTTTCAGTCCTCTGCTCTACCGACTGAGCTATCGAGCCATAAAATAAAAA
>NZ_JBZEFB010000008.1:0-14764 GCF_058310275.1 Clostridium sp. TJA032
TTATAAAAGAATTGCTGGTTTATGTTAATATCTTCTGTTTAATTTTCAAAGACCATTTCTTCGTCGCCCTCAAGCGACTTTCTTAGTTTAACATCACTTTGAAACTTTGTCAACAACTTTTTTCAAAACTTTTAATTTGTTTTGTTAAGTTGTTTCCGCATCTCTTAGCGACGAGATTTATCTTACCATGTAAAAAAATAAGTTCTATTATAAAATTTCTTTATTTTTTAAAAGTATTTTAAAAATAATCAATTTTTCATAAAAATACTAATATTTTTGTATAAAGATACACTTGGATAAGTTGCTTTATATTTATATTTATTAATATTCCAATTAAACATATTTATGTAAATTAATTTATTAAATTAAACTAATAGGCTCCCCAAAATAATATTTTTCTATCTTCTTTAAGGTGATAAATATAAAAATATAATAAATCTTATTTGATTATTACTTGTTATGGAAAATTAATAAGTATAAAATTTAAATATACTTTTGATAAAAATATTTTTATTTAAGGAGATTTTTAAATGGCTGCTAAATTTAATAATGATTGGGATGAACTATTAAAAGATGAATTTTCTAAAGAGTATTATCTAAAACTTAGAAACTTTCTTATAAATGAATATAAAACAAAAACAATATATCCTAATATGTACGACATATTTAATGCATTAAAATTTACACCATATAATGATGTAAAAGTTGTTATTTTAGGGCAAGATCCTTATCATGGTCCTAATCAAGCTCACGGATTTAGCTTTTCTGTTAAACCAGGGGTTAAAACTCCACCTTCTTTAAGAAATATGTTTAAAGAATTAAAGGATGACTTAGGTTGTTATATTCCAAATAACGGTTTCTTAGAATCTTGGGCTAAACAAGGTGTTCTTTTATTAAATACTGTATTAACTGTTAGAGAAGGGCAAGCGAACTCTCACAAAGGAAAGGGTTGGGAAATATTCACTGATAAAATAATAAAATTATTAAATGAAAGAAAGGAACCTGTAATATTTATACTTTGGGGAAGAAATGCTATATCAAAAGAAAATTTAATAAATAAAGATTTTCATAAAATAATAAAATCTGTTCATCCAAGCCCTCTTTCTGCAACTAGAGGATTTTTTGGTTCTAAACCTTTCTCAAAAACTAACGAATTTTTATTATCAATAGGAAAAGAACCTATAGACTGGCAAATTCCTAATATATAAAAATCATAAAAATAACATGGCATATATTAAAGTAATTTTCTTTTATACAGGAAACTTTTAAGGAACATATTAATATACTCTTAATAGAAGATATTAATATAAAGGGGTAATTCAATGAGTAATATTATAAATTTTGAAGAAGATTTCAACCTTGTTCCTATAAATCTTAAAGCAAAAAAAGATTTTTCATTCTTATCTATGGATGAAATAAAAACTTTAAATGAAAGTACTAAAATAGAAAAAAAACCTATTGTAAATAATAATATATTAAAAAAGGATTATATAAATAATTTATTTATGAAGAATTATTCTGAAACAACCTTTGTTAAGACTTTAATTGTTGTAAAGAAAAAAGAAGAATTATTCGACTAGATATTTTAGTTAAGAAATTACATAAATAAAACTTCTTTATAAATTTATAAAGAAGTTTTATTTATTCTTTCTTTAATTTAATTTTAATAAGCATAAGGTAGTAAATAAAAAAAAGAAGTAGTTTTTTTCTACTTCTTTTTCTTTATTAAAAGACTTATAGAGCATAGTAGGGGGGAATTAGCACTATATTTTTTCTATAAGTCTTAAATAAACTTAAATATAAATTTTTAAATCAATTTTAAAACTAAGATATATTCTTTAACTTCTTTATTTTAAAAGCAAAGAATAATTGTTATATTTATAATATTATACCATGTTTTTTACTTTGTAAAGAGTTATTTATTACTATTTATTAAGTTATTTTTTAACATTTTATTCCTTTTATAGTAATCCTACTATTTTAGTGCCATGAAGTTCTTTAGCTCCAGTATATAATTGTAATTCATTATAATTTTCTTTAGTTACTCCTCCTCCAATTAGTATTATTATTTTATCCTTAGAATACCTAACTAAGTCCTTTAAAATATCTTTATTTTTATAAGCGTTTCCTTCTCCACCCTTTGTTAAAACTCTATCTACTCCTATACTTATAAGATTATCTAAAGCTTTAAACTTATCCTCTATTTCATCAAAAGCCATGTGGAAAGTTACACTTAAAGGACTAGCAAATTCAACAAACTCCTTAGTTAACTCAAAGTCTAATGTGTTATCTTCTTTTAAAAAGCCAAAAACAACACCAGACACTCCTAACTTTTTGCAAAGTAATATATCATTTTTCATAATATCTAACTCTTCTTTACTATATACAAAGTTTCCTCCTCTTGGTCTAATAATAACATTTATATCTATATCTATATCTTCTTTACATTGAAGTATAGTACCATAGCTTGGAGTAGTTCCTCCCTCTAATAAATTATCACAAAGCTCTATTCTATCTGCTCCTAATTCAAAAGCTTTCTTCCCCTCTTTATAATTTCCAACACAAGCTTCTAATTTAATATTCATAATCCTCTCTCCTCCTCAGTAATGTTTCTTATTGATTCTAATTCTGTATTTTCTATGTTTATATTTCCCCCTCTTCTCTCAAAGCCTTTAAAGTCAAAATTTAAAAACATTAAATCAACTTTTTCTTCTCTTAATATTTCTAATATTTTTATGTTAACTTCCTCCTTAAGTTTTTCATATTTTAAATAATCTAACTCCTCTGTGTAAAAATATATAAATATACCAAAACCATAAGTTGAAAGTTCATTAAAACTTACTATTATTAAATTTTTATCTATTTTATCATGTTTTTTTAGCATATCTTCTATTTTATTAACAGAATTTTTTATACTTTCTATTTCTGTTTTATAATCCATTATAAATTTAAAATGAATTCTTCTTAAATTTCTTTGAGTCCAATTTATTATATTGCTATTTGCAAGTTTTGAATTTGGAACAGTTGCAATTGCCATAGAAAATGTTCTTATTCTTGTACTTCTAAAACTTATTTCCTCTACAATTCCTTCAACTTCTCCAGCCTGTATCCAATCACCAATTGCAAAGGGTTTATCTAACATAATTACCATGCCTCCAAAAAGATTAGAGCAAGTATCTTGAGCAGCTAATGCAAAGGCAACTCCACTAACTCCTAAACCTGCTATAAAGCCTGTAAATCCAAATTCATTAGCTATTATAATTATTCCAATTAAAAGAATTAGAAGTCTAATAACTATAGAAATAAAGGGAAAAACTATAGTATTGCCCCCTTGATTTTTATGAAGTTTAGAATAAAGAAGAGAATTTTCTAGAGTTAAATTGTATATAAAATACATAAAAGAAATTATTAAACCCACTCTTAAAATTTTAGGAGTATATAGAAATTTTATTCCTAAAGAATCTAAATTCATAACTTTAAAAATTGCATAAATCCCACCAAAAATAACCATTAATTTCAATGGATTTTCTAAAGCCTTAACTATTGTATTATCTAAATAATTTCTAGTTTTTTTTGCTCCTTTAATAAATATTTTAAATAAGTTTTTTATTAAGATTTTATTTATTACAAGTACTATTATTAAAATCAAAGCTATAGTTATTATCTCTTTAAAGTTTATAATTGTAACTCTCCCTAAAATTCTTTCTATCTCTTTCATGATAATCACCTCACTATTCTGCTTTTATTTTTTCCTTAAAGCTTTAATTTATTTTTAAATAGAAATAGACCTATATAAAATTTTTAATTTTATATAGGTCTATTAATTCCCACCTTTATACTATTTTATAAAAGTATGTGCTAACTTCCTTGAACTTATTTTTACTGTGGAGTATGTGCTTTTATATAAGATTTAACCTCTTCTGGCTTAATATTTAAAATTACTGCAAATTCTTCATTTATCAGCTTTTCAGCAACTTGCATAATTTCATCATCACCCTTACAAGCTTTTTTTCCATCTAATTTTCTTTTCTTTTTATCTAAATATATGCTCCTTATTAAAACAATTAAATCATCACAGTTTCCACTTCTAAGCATTGTTTTAAACTCATCATTTCTTTGTCTATCATTATCTATCCATAAAGTTTCTGTATCCGGAATATTATTTATAATAGATTCTACATCCTCTTTAGATAAAAGAGTTCTCATAGAAATCTTCTTATTATCAACAGGAATTTTAATTACTGTTTTTTTGGGATACTTAGAATAAACGGGGCTTAAAACATAGTATTCCTTTTCAGTATTATTCATAAGATTTTCTTTAGTAATATCTATAACCTGACAAACGCCAACTGTTCCATACATTATATAATCATTAATTTTAAACAATAAAATTTCACCTTCCTTAAATTAAAATTTTGTCTTATGTAAGATTTAAAGACTTTTTTCACCTTTTAACTCAAGTAGTTAGTCTTATACTTTTCTAAAATAAAAAAAAGTAGTCTTAACAACTGGAATTACGTCATTAAAACTACACGCTGCATATTTATATTTTACCACATTAAAAATATTTAATGTATGTAAATATTTTATTTTTAAATTTTTTATAAAATTAATAAATATATCTATTCATATTTTCACTATAATACATCTTATATTTAAGATTTACCTATATTAATAATCGAAATTAATTATAAAGCTTAATTTCATTACTCTTGGCATATTAAAAACAATAGTTTTATAATTAAAATATATACAAATTTTTGGAGATGATTTTATGGATTATAAAATAAATAAACTAAAAGAAATAATAGAAAATAGTGAGAATATAGTATTTTTTGGTGGTGCAGGAGTTTCTACAGAAAGTGGTATTCCTGATTTTAGAAGTGCTAAAGGCTTATTTAATGAAAAACTTAATATAAATTTTACTCCTGAAGAAGTTGTTTCTCATAGCTTTTTTGAAAAATATCCAGAAGAATTTTTTAAATTTTATAAAGATAAACTTATTTACCCTAATGCAAAACCTAATGATGCCCATATTGCTTTAGCAAAACTTGAAGAAAGGGGAAAACTAAAAGCAATAGTAACTCAAAATATAGATGGACTTCACCAAAAAGCAGGAAGTAAAAATGTTTTTGAACTTCATGGCTCTGTTCTTAGAAACTATTGTGTAGATTGTAATGCTTTTTATGATGAACAATTCATTCTTAAATCTGAAGGAGTACCAAAGTGTATTAAATGTGGAGGTATAGTTAAACCTGATGTAGTTTTATATGAAGAACCCTTAGATGACAATATTATTAGAGGTTCTATTGATGCTATTTCAAAGGCAGATACTCTTATAATAGGAGGAACATCTCTTATTGTTTATCCTGCTGCAGGACTTATAAACTATTTTAGAGGAAAGAATTTAGTTTTAATAAATAAAAGTTCAACCTCTGCTGACTCTAAGGCTAACTTAGTTATAAATGATTCAATTGGTAAAGTATTAAAAAAGGTTGTTGAATAAAAGAAAGGGCTAATATTTATTTATATTTTAATAGCTCTTTATAAGTATAAGCTCTAAAAAATTATGTAATTAATTTTTACTTTAAGCAATATATTATATTAAACACTAATTCTTAAGGAGTATCATTAATTGATTTACTTTTGTATATTTATAATAATACTTGCTATGGCATCTATAATATTTATTTATTATCAATGCAATATAAAAATTACAGAATATAAAAGACAAATACTAACATTAACAAATCAACTTTCAAAGTATAAAGATACTGCTTATAAAAATAATAAAAATCAAAAAAAAACTTTAATAATAAATTTTAATACACCTGAATTTAAATATGGAATAGTATTACCTAATACTGCTATTTTTCTATCTCCTTCAGAAGAATCTATAGTAATTGCAAAGACTAAAGGTAAGCATCAGGTAAAAATACTAGATGAAGCTGAAATAAATAAAGAAATTTTTTATTACTCCTTATTAAATACAGAATCAAAAATAAACTGTAATGGCTGGATAAAAAAAAGTCAGTTTTCTATGCTTATGGAGGATAATAATATTTAAAATTTCTCTACTTAATTCAACTTAATAAATTTAAAATAATAAAACACTAGCTTAAAGCTAGTGTTTTATTATTTTAAATTTATTTTAGTGTTTCACTACTTTCTCCTAATAAAATTGTTTTTTCACTTGGAATAAACTCCCCTGTGTTATTATTTCTACCTTGTAAAAAATATCTTTCATCCTTCTGTCCCATTGTATCAATAGCCTTATCACAAAGTTCTCCTATTTTTCCACCCTTACATCTATTTATTATTAAACTAACCTTTGTATCTTCAAAGTCTGATAGCATATAATAATCTCCATTACTATCTCCTCCAGCAATTACAGGACCTTTTTTATGAACTGGAACTAAAAATTTATTTATAGTTTCTGTTTTTCCTTTACCTTGAGTTTGAAAATAATCAGGATTTAACTCTGCCTTAATTCTTCCATCATCTGTTTTTAGAAGTTCCATAGCATATATATTTTCCTTTGGAAGTTCATAACCATATTTAGGATTAGTAGCAAACTCTTTAACTACATCAATATAAGATGCTGAACATATGTAAACATCTATTCCATTTTTCATTAAAGTTTTATATAGATTTTGTTGCTCTTTTATAGTTCTTAAACCTGTATCAAAAGTAACTGAAACAACCCCTGCCTTTCCTGGCATATTTTCACTACTTGTCCAAGTTTCAACCCCTAGTTTTTCTTTTAGCCAATAATCATTAGATTTTTCAGTAAGCTTAGCTACCTCATCAGAAGTCATACCTTTAAAAAGATATGTAACCCAAGGATAACTAACATCTGAACTAAAAGACTCTCCTATAGCACTATATAAATATCTAAGCTTTGCTTTAAAATCCATATATTGCTCATCTTTTTGAATTTCTTCTAAGGATTTATCTCCCTTAAACCCTTTATAATTATCATATAAATATCTATAATCCTTTATAATATCTTCTGATATACTATCTATATTCACAGGTTTCCCCTCTTTATTATTACACTTATCTGAAAAGTTATCTTTTGGTATATTTGTCTTTATAACCTCTTCTAACTCCTCTGGAGTCATTTTAAATTCTAAATTTGTTAATTGATAGGCAAGTAAAGCCTCTTCAACATCATTCATTATTGTTGTGTTATCCCAATCAAACACTGCATAAGGCTTTTCCTTATCATTATATCCCTTACTATCTTTGCCATATTCTTTTATTACCTTTTCTAAAGCACTATAGTTATTACTATACCAATTTAACTCCTCTAGTCCATAATTATCTTTTTCATCTTTCTTTTCTTCAACATTAACCTTTGAATCACTAGCACTATCATTATTTGTGTTATTATTTCCACAAGAAACAAATGAGAATGCAACTACAGATGATAAAATAGAAGATAAAATTATCTTTTTTACATTTTTCATAATACCCCTCCTAAAAACTCTATTCTCTTTTATTTTTAACTTTTAATGAGAATCTATTATTTTTAGGTACCTTAAACGTTTACAAACTCTCATGATTATTATACCAAATATTTTGTAAATATAAAGTATTTTTTGAATTTTTATTGAATTTTTTAATATTTTATCCATATATTTTCTAATAAAAACAGGTTTATACTAAAAATTAAATTAAATAATTAGTATAAACCTTATAAAAACTATCTTTTTAAAAAGGAAAATAACCCTTTTTTCTTCTTTTTAATTTTTTCTCCACTAAATACAACATCTTTATTATTTATTAAGGAAAGCGCATTTTCTTCAAACTTTTTGCTTATTCCAGGAACTAAGCTTTCTGCTGCTTCACAAGCTTCCCTTAAATCTGTATTTCTTCCTCCGCTAGTATGAGCATCAGAACCAATAAAACTATATATGTTGTGCTTTAAAAATAATTCTGCAGTTTTTTTAACATCTCTACCAAAAAAGCCAGTTAAACTTCCTCCATTTAATTGAAATAAATATCCTTCTTCAATAAATTGATTTATAAGTTCATGGTTATTTATAAAATCAGAATATCTTTCTACATGGGCAATTACAGGAACTATCCCTCTTATTTTCAACTCATATAATTCATTTATTGCTTTTTGAAAATTTATTTTATCCATAGGAAATTCTATTAACATATATTTTGACTTAGCTAAAGTCCCTATGTCTCCTAAATCATAATCTTCTAGAATATAATTATTAAAAAATATCTCTTGCCCTTGATAAATTTCAATCTTTAATTTATTATCCCTAGCTAATTTATTTAATTCATTTACTTTATCTTTTAAATCTTTATAACTCTCAGTCCAGTATCCTTTAAAAAAATGAGGAGTTGCTATTATTTTTGTTGTGCCAGATTCCTCTGCTTTTTTTAACATCTCTAAAGACATCTCAATACTTTTTGAACCATCATCTATATTAGGTATTATATGTGAATGTATATCTATCATATCTTCCTCCTTAAACAATCTCTAAAAGAATTTAATAACTCTCTTAAAGTAGAATTTAAATATATAAAACAATAAAAATCTTTTTTCAATCAAAAATTTTATATGAATATTTTACCATATTTTACTGTTAAATAACATTAGATTATAATAACAATTTAATAACAAAAAAATAATAAAAGCTATATAATTTTATGCCTTCATACTATTTTTTTAGCATAAAAAATATAGCTTTTATTTTTCAATTTATTTTTCAAAACTTTTCAATTTCTCACATAAAAGTTCTATTGTATCACTTCTATTTCTTAATTCTTCTTCATAAAAAAAATTTATCCTATAATTTAAAATCAATATTAAATTTAATATATTTTCAGAAAAACTTAATTCAAATTCTTTTTCCTTTTCTTCTTCCTTAAGACTTTCATAAATTTCTTTAATTTTAAAATTAGAATTATCCATAAAGAAAGCTTCTTCTATAAATTTACTAGCCTTATCTATTTCTCCCATTTTACCATATAACAAAGCTAAAAGAATTCTTACCTCAATTAAATCACCTTTTAATTTATAAACTTCCTCTAAAAGCTTAATAGATTTATTATATTCCTTATCTCTTATTAAGTTTACTCCTTCTTTAAATTTACTCTCTAAAAGTTTAAATTCTTCACTTTCCATATAATCTAAAAAACTAATAGCTTTATTATTAATCTCCATAGTTACACTTTCTTCAAAGTAATATTTAGCTCCTTTAAAATCACAATACATATATTTTATTATGCCTAGTATGTTTAGAAAATCTATATTTCTTATTTTCTTAAAATAAATATTTTCTAAAAAGTTTTCAGCTTCTTTTAAATTCTTACTTAATACTAAATTAAGGACATAATCATATATATAATCTAAATTTAAATTCATATGACACCTATAAATTTAATTTACAAAGTCAAAAAGAAAGTCTGTAAGTTCCTCATCTAATTTCATAAGTGCTCTCTTATCCTTATCCTCTATTGCATTTTTCATGTTACCCATTATTTCCTCAAGTTTTTCTCTTTCTGCACTTGGAAGCATAGGAATTTTCTTTTCTGCTAATTTAAAATTAGGCTCTACTAATTTAAATAAATTATCATTTTTCCAAGATATTAAACTTTTATTTTCATTCTTTAAAACTACCTCCTTAGCTTCCTCCTTATTTCTATCTTCCTTAAATTTAGTAGACATAATTTTTGAAATTTCTTCTCCTGTAGAAAGAATCTCTGCTGAAACATTTAATATTCCATTTAAATCATAAGTAAATGTAATATCTATTTTTTCTTTTCCTGTACTAGCTTTAGGAATTCCTGCTAATATAAATTCATCTATTAAGGTATTATCACTTGTATATCTGCTCTCTCCTTCATAAACACTTACTAAAACTTCTGTTTGATTATCCATAACTGTGCAGTATCTCTTTGTAACAATTGCAGGTAATTTAGAATCTCTATCAATTATCGGATCAAATATCCCTCCCTTTAACTCTACTCCTAGGGTATAATTACAAGTATCAGTAACTATTATTACACTAGATGAATCTCCAAGGGGAATATCATTTTTAATAGCAGCTTGTACTGAAGCACCTAAAGCAACAGCCTCATCTGGATTTACTCCCTTTGCAATCTTTCCATTAAAATTTTTATCTAACATATTTCTTACATAAGGTATTCTACTAGAACCACCAACTAAAAGAACAATGTCTATACTATCCTCTGTAAGATTTGCATCACTTAAAGCCTCTGAAACTATATCATAAGTAGAATCTATTATATCTTTTATATTTTCTTCAAATTCTTCTCTTGTTAAAACCATTTCTAAGTTTATAGGATTATTATCCTTATCTGCACTTATATAAGGTAAAACAATTTCTGCCATCTTAGATGTAGATAAAGTCTTTTTAGCCTCCTCTACCCCCTCTTTAAGTCTTGCTAAAATTCTACTATCTTCTAAGTTTAGTTTTACTCCTGTAGACTTATTAAACTCTTTAACTACATAGTCTATTAATTTATCATCAATATCTTTTCCACCTAAATAATTATTTCCTCTACTAACCTTTACATCTAAAACTCCATTAAACATCTCTAATATAGTAACATCAAAGGTACCTCCACCAAAATCATAAACTAATATATTACCATTTTTATCTAAGTTATCTAAGCCATAGGCCATAGCAGCAGCTGTTGGCTCATTTATTATTCTCTCAACCTTAAAACCTGCTAGTTCTCCTGCACTTTTTGTAGCTTTTCTTTGTATATCGTTAAAATTAGCAGGAACAGTTATTACTGCTTCTTCAACTTCTTCTCCTAAAAAATACTCAGCAATCTCCTTTAATCTTTTTAATATAAGCGCTGAAATTTCCTCTGGTCTATACTCTTTACCCTGAATATTAATAATATTATTTGTTCCCATAATTCTTTTAACTTCTGAAACAGTTAATTCAGGTTTTAATAAAATTTGATTTTTAGCTTTTTTTCCAACTCTTATATCATCTCCTTCTATAGAGACTACAGAAGGTATAGCATGTTCATCTCCCTCTTCAATATTTCTTATTATACAAGGCTTTCCATCTTTAACATAAGCAATTTCTGAAGTTGTTGTACCTAAATCAATACCTATTATTTTTCCCATTAAATTTCCTCCTTATTTTTAACTACTACTACCTGAGCCACTCGCTCAATTCTTCCCTTGTATATGTATCCAAATTTTAAAACCTCGTTTATTTCAAAATCTTCTTTTTCCTTATTCCAAATAGTGCTAACACATTCATGTAAGTTTTCATCAAATATATTTTCTTTTTCATCAATAAGAATCATATCTAAATTTATTAAATTCTTTTTTATTGTGTTTAATAAATTACTCATAGCTTTTTTTAAATTTTCGTCCTTAGATTTTTCACTAAAATCTTTTATATACTTTATATTATCAACTATAGAAATTAACCCTTTAACAAGTTTCTTTTCTCTTAGTTCTAACTCTCTATTAAGTCTTTTATATCTAATATCTTCTTCTTTTTTTTTATTAATTTCTTCCTTAATCTCATTAATCTCTTTTCTAAACTTAAAAAACTCCTCAAAATACTCTTGATTTATACTTTCATTTTGTATTGCTATTTTTTTTATTGAACTTTTTAAGTCCTTAATATCTTTATCTTCAAAATAAATTTCTTTATACTCTTTTTCTTTACATATATCCCTTAAAACTTTCTCATAATTCACCTAAATCCCCCCCTTATTTTATCTCTCAAATTATCTTTTAAATTCTTAAATAAACCTTTAGAGGGACTATTATTTTCATTATTAATAAAAGTATCCTTTACTCTTTTATCCTCTTCCTTATTTCTATTTATTCTTTTTATCTTGCTATACCTACTTAAAATTTTTTCATTTATTTCCTTAGTTTCTAAATAAACATTTCTATAATCCTTCTTTAACTTTCCTATTGAATTTATTAATTCATGATTTTCAAAGCTAAAATTTTCAAAAAATATTAAGTTTATATTCTCAACATCCTTATTAAAATTAACATCACCTTTTAAAAATTTGTTTACCCCATTATAAAATATAATCTTTTTATAATTTCTATCTATTTCTTTATCCTCATATAACCTAGAAAGTTCTAAAAAACTTCTTCTAAAATACATTATTTTGCTTAAAGTTTTCTTATCCTTTTTTTCATCTATTAAAACTAAAGCTGTTGCTGTAAGCTTAGAACCATTTTTAAAATGAAATTCTTTTAAAAATCTATCTAATAAAGAAAAAATATCTTCCTTTATTTCCTCATAATCTTCCTTTAAACTATATTCACTTAAAGCTCTACAAACTTTTTCAAAATCACTTTTTAAATTTAACCTGTCTGCTACATCTAAAAATTTAATATATATCTTATATTTTTTAGAATTTATATTTTCATTTTCTATCCCTTTTCTAAGAACTTTAAGGGCATTTTTATAATCCTTTTTTTCATAACTGTTATAAATATTAAATAATTTAATATAAAAATCTACCTCTGCATTTTTTAAATTCAAGCTCTTTTTTAATACATTTTCTAAGCCTTCATAATCCTCGCTTTCCTCATAAAGCTTTATTAAAAATTTATAATAGTCTATATTATTTGGTTCAGCTATAATAAGTTCTTTTATTAACTTAGCAGACCTTTTATAATTTTTAACCTTCATTAAAGCTAAAGCTAAATCTCTTTTTATTCTTGAATGATTAGGATAATTTTTTAAAACCTCTTGAAAATTTAAAATAGCTAAATTATAATCTTCATTTTTTAAAGCATCTAAAGCTTGATCTAATATCCTCTTTCCTTCACTATCAAAGTTATCTAAAATATATTCTTCTTTCTTAGCTTTATCTATTAAAATTTCATAGGCATCCCTTATAAATCTATATTCCTTAGGAGATTTTTCAGGTGGATATTTTTTAGTCATAGCAAAATATGCTTTTTTAATTTCATTATCAGAGGCATCTATTTGAATATTTAATTCTTTAAAATAATCTATCATATACTCCTCCTAAAAATAATAAACAATAATCTCTATACCATAACTTTATTTCAGTAAAACTAATAATATTCATCTCTTAAAATAAAATTCTTTATAAAAGTAAACTTAATATTTTATTTAAAGTAGTAAATCTATAAAAATATCTATATAAAATAAAATAGGATTAAAAGTAAAATACTAAAAATTCTTAGTTTATTACTTTTAATCCTATTTTTATATTTTATAAAATTTTAATTAAAAACTAGTAGCTGTACTTTTTGAAAACTTTATAGAAGTAAATACTACAAAAATAATTCCTAATATAAGTAAAGCTATAAGCATAAATGGATATTTACTAATGACTAAAGGAAGTACTAACATTCCTAATAAATTAAAAATTATATGGACTGTTATATTTCCAAAAATTGAATTAGAATACATGTAAATAAAAGCTAATAAAATTCCTAAAATAAAGGTATATATTCCTTGAACTAAGTTTAAATGCATAACTGCAAAAATTAATGCTTGAAGAGAGATTGCAAGTTTTATATTATAATTTTTTCTTAAATATCCAAAAATCAATCCTCTAAAAACTATCTCTTCATATATAGGAATTAAAAATATAGCTACAAAAATTTCAACTGCTGACCCTCTTGCTAATGCCATAGTTTGTGAAACCTTAGCATAACTAGGTACTAATTGACTTAATATAGCAGCTAAAGCTAATAATAATATACTTATTCCTACACTAAAAAATAATATGTAAATATATTTTTTAAAAGATATTTTTCTTAAACTTATTTCTTTAATAAGTCTATCTTTTGAAGGAATCAATATAATTGCTATTAATATTAAAGTAAATATATCACCCAAAATAGTTAAGGCAAATATGTTTTTTTGGAATAAAGCAATATTATTCTTAGTAACTCCAATAAATAATCCTTGAATAAATCCTACAACAAATAAATTAAGAATTGGAAATCCTAAGCATACTCCTAATGTTTTTAAAAATTTTTTCATAAGTATCTCCTTTTTAAATTTAATGATTAATAAATTTAAAATTACTCCTATTTTATATTTTAAATCATTCAAAGGAATAATCTGTCTTTTAATGTTAATTATAAACATTAATGTATTTTTTGTAAACTTTTATATAATTTATTCATATTCAACATATTTCTTTAAAAAGAAAAAAGACATCATAAATCAATTAAATTTATGATGTCTTATCTTTTTTATTAAATTACTAAATCTTTTTATTTTTTAGATTTATCTTTTTTTCTAAATAATAATTTTAATCCTGCTAATATTGAAGCTAAACTTACTAATGGTAATGGATTAGCAACCCCTGTATTAGGTAATTGTTCTACAGCATTATCATTGTTTCCATTATTGCTTTCATTGTTACTTTCATTGTTATTTTCGTTATTGTTTCCATTATTATTTTCATTATTACTTTCATCATCAACTACAGTAACAGTAATTGTCTTAGTTACTGATGCTCCATTGCTATCTGTTACTTTATAAGTTACCTTATAAGTTCCAGCCTTATTCATATCTACATTATTGTATATAATGTTTGCTTCTGTTAACTTAATATCCTTATCTTCTTCGTCATAAGCAGTTACTCCTTCTAAAGGATTGAAGCTTTGTCCTACGGTTAAGACCTTGTCTTCCGCCTTTATAACTGGTACATGATTTATTACTTCTTGCTTTGGATTTACCTTAACAGTTATTGTCTTAGTTGCTGATGCACCATCTTTATCTGTTAC
>NZ_JBZEFB010000009.1:0-13940 GCF_058310275.1 Clostridium sp. TJA032
ATAACCGGTAGGTCCGGGGTTCGAGTCCCTGAAGGTCCACCATTTTTGGGGGTATAGCTCAGTTGGGAGAGCACCTGCCTTGCACGCAGGGGGTCAGGAGTTCGAATCTCCTTACCTCCACCATTAAAGCTATGAACTTTGTTCATAGCTTTTTTTATTTTTTATTTTATTTCTTTAATGGTAAATTTATTACTTAATAAATTTAATATTTAAAAGAAAATAATTTGAAATTTTTTACTAATAAATATGTGTAAACTTCAGTTTAAAGTATTTTTACAAAAAATGAAGTATAAATATTTATATTTTATAGAAAATAATTATGTTTTTATTTATAATTATGTATGATGGTTAAATTTTGATTATTGTTATAAGTTTTATATTAAAAAAAACTCTAAGGGCTAGTTATAAGTATAAAATAAAGTGGTTAAATATTTAGTAAAAATTAGTATTTTATTTAATTCTTTAAGTTATACTTATTAAAATAATTCTATAACTTTAATGATTTAAAGTTATAGAATTATTTTATTAGGATTTTTTAATATGAAAGGGTTTAAATTTTTAATTGGGGTTGTAAGCTATATAAAATTAATTAAATAGTAAAAACTAATATTTATATAGTGAAATTATTGTTTTGGATTTATTTGCTTTTAGGAGGATTAAAAATGGGAAAACCTAAATTAAAAAAGGAAATAGGATTGTTTACTGCAACTGCTTTAGTTGTTGGAAACATGATGGGTTCTGGTATATTTATGCTTCCATCTAGTTTAGCTGGAGTATCAGGACCAGGAGCAACTATAATTGCATGGTTGTTAACAGGATTAGGTTCCTTAGTATTAGCATTAACTTTTGCTAACTTAGGTTCAAAAATTCCAAAGACAGGAGGAACATATGAGTATTCCAGATTAGCTTATGGAAATTTCATGGGATTCATGACTGCATGGCTATATTGGAATGGTTCATGGATTGGTAATGCAACTATATTTATAGTTATTACTACATATTTAGGGCAAGTTATTACTAGTTTAACTAATTCGCCTATAATAGGATTTTTATTCTGTACTGCACTTTTATGGATTTGTACATATATAAATATAAGAGGAACAAAGTTAGCAGGAACAGTAGCTTCTACTATAACTGTTTTTAAAATTTTATTATTTGTATTCTTTATAGTTGTTGGATTAATTTATTTCGATCCTTCTAATTTAACACCAATGTTTCCAGCAGGAAAAGGAATTTCTACTGTTCCAATAGCAGCTTCCTTAACTCTATGGGCATTTATGGGATTAGAAACTGCTTCTGTAGCAGGTGGAGAAATAAAAAATCCAGAAAAGAACGTAAAGAGAAGTACAATATTTGGAATGCTAATTAGTACAGTATTATACATATTAATAAGTGTTGTAGCTATGGGAGCTATGAGTCAAAGTGAATTAGCTGCAAGCTCTGCACCAATTTCAGATATAATAGTTAAAGTATTAAATTTAAAAAGCTTAAATATTTTAAATATTGCTATAGCTATAAGTATTTTAGGTACTGCTATGGGATGGTTATTATCAACTGCTAGGGTTGGATATGCAGCGGGAGAAGATGGAATTTTCCCTAAAGTTTTTTCAAAGGTACATCCAAAATATAATACACCTCATGCAGCATTAATTATAGGTAGTATATTTATAAATATTATCTTTTTAATGAACTTTACAAAAGGATTATCAGGAGCTTACAATTTCATAGTTGTATTAGCAACTTTAAGTTATTTACCTATATATGCTATTTCTACTATAGCTGAAATTATTCTTGTAATAAGAGATGATAAAAAAGCTACTTTAAAGAAATACTTAGGTTTAATAGTTAGATGTTTAATTGGTTTTGCTTTTGCTATTTGGGCAATATATGCATCAGGAGCTGAGGTAGTAATGTATGGATTTATATTAATATTACTTGGAGTTCCTATTTACGGATATATGAGTATAAAAAAACACTTTCATAAAATGAATTTTGAGAATTAACAATTTTGTTATGTAATATTATAAATTTTATTATATAATAAATATAAGTTTTAAAATTTGGGTTATATAATTTATGGTAGAGAAAATTTTGTGGGGAGTGTATTGGGATGGCAAAAGTAGAAGAGTTAGAAGATGAATTAGTTAACTTAAAACTTAAAAAAAGAAATTTCATTTTAGCCAATAAAGATACAAAAGAGATTGATAATCTTATTAAAAAAATAGAAGAAGAAATTAAGAATTTAAATTAAAGTTTTTATATTAAAAGCTATGAAAGAATTTTTCTTTCATGGCTTTTATTTTTTTATATTCAATAAAAAAATTATAATGATTAGAACTTTTTAAATATTGTTTTGGTAAAAAAATACATTTAATATATTATTATATTTATTAAAATCTCTTTTATAAAGAAGTATTAAATATTTATTTGCTTGTAAAGATAAATTTTATTATATTAGATGTTTTGGAGGGAATTAATTTGATAAAAGTTTTATTTGCAGCCTCAGAGGCGAATCCATTTATAAAAACTGGCGGGTTAGGAGATGTAATGGGTGCTTTACCTAAGGAACTTAAAAAAAATGGATTAGATGTTAGGGTAATTCTTCCTAAGTATAGTTCTATAAAAAAAGAACTTTTAGAAAAGCTTAATTTTATTAAATGGTTTATGGTATCTGTAGGATGGAGAAAACAATATTGTGGAATATATGAATGTGAATTTGACGGAGTTATATATTATTTGTTAGATAATGAGTATTATTTCCATAGAGATAACATATATGGTGAATTTGATGACGGGGAGAGATTCGCTTTCTTTGATAGAGCGATTTTAGATACTCTAAAAGAAGTTAATTGGTGTCCTGATATAATACATTGTAATGATTGGCATACTGGAATGATTCCTGTACTTCATAAGTTAGAATATTCTAAAGAGGATTTTTATAGCAAAATAAAAACTATAACCTCAATTCATAATCTTTTATTCCAAGGAAATTTTCAAAAGGAATGTTTACCTGATTTTTTTGGATATGATTATGAACCTTTTAGAAATGGAAGTCTAGAATTTTATGGTGGAATTAGTTTCATGAAGGGCGCAATAAACTATAGTGATAGAGTTTTAACTGTAAGTGAAACTTATGCTAAGGAGATACAAAGTCCAAGTTATGGAGAAAATTTAGATGGGCTATTAAGGGAAAGAAATTACGCCCTTAAAGGAATAGTAAATGGAATAGATTATGATGAATTTAATCCAGAGAAGGATTCATTCATATATAAAAATTATTCTTTAAAAAACATAGAAGATAAAAAAGTAAATAAATTAGCACTTCAGAAAGAGTTAGGTTTACCATTAAATAAAGATGTTCCTATGATAAGTATAGTGTCTAGACTTACTAATCAAAAAGGATGTGATTTAATAGTAAACATAGCAAATAGACTTCTTCAAAGAGATGTTCAATTAGTTATATTGGGAACTGGAGATTTTAATTATGAAAATCATTTTAAGGGGTTACAGGAGTTATATAAAAATAAAGTGTCAGTTAATATAAAATTTGATAATGCATTATCTCATAGAATATACGCATCTTCTGACATGTTTTTAATGCCTTCTTTATTTGAGCCTTGTGGACTTGGGCAACTTATAGCTTTAAGATACGGTGCTATTCCAATAGTTAGAGAAACAGGTGGATTAAAAGACACAATTATTCACTATGATAAATATAATAAAAAGGGCAATGGTTTTACTTTTGTAGACTATAACCATAATTGTCTTATGAATTCTATAGAAGAAGCCTTAGAAACATTTAAAGATAAGGAAGCTTGGGAAAATCTTATTGTTAATTGTATGAATTCTGATAATAGTTGGAATAAATCTGCAAAGAAATATGAGATTTTATATAAGGAGCTTTTAAGTTAATTTTAATAATATTTGTAGGAGGCGAGTAAATGCTATCTATAAATAAGGAAAATTTTAAGAGAGATTATAAGAAAAAGTTTTTAGAACTTCATGGTATTGAACTTGAAGAAGGTAAAAGCTTTCATAAGTACGAAGCTCTTGGATCCTTAGTTAGAGATTACATTGCAGAAGATTTAGTAAATACAAAAAAGAAGTATGAGAAGTCAAAACAAAAGCAGGTTTACTATTTTTCTATGGAGTTTTTATTAGGAAGACTTTTAGGTGATGCCTTATTAAATCTAGGCATAAGAGAAATATGCAGAGAGGCTTTAAGTGAATTAAATATTGACTTAGATGAGTTAGAAGAATTTGAAAGCGACCAAGGTTTAGGAAATGGTGGATTAGGTAGACTAGCAGCTTGTTTTTTAGACTCAATGGCTTCTCTAAATATAGCTGGTCATGGATGTGGTATAAGATATAAGTATGGATTTTTTAATCAAAAAATAATTGATGGTTCTCAAGTTGAAACACCAGATAGTTGGCTTAAAAACGGAAATGTTTGGGAAGTTAAAAAAATTGATAAGGCTGAAATAGTTAAATTTGGTGGAGATATTAGATGTGAGAAGGTTAATGGAAGACTAAGCTTTACTCATGTAAACTACGAACCTATTTTAGCTGTTCCTTATGATACTCCTGTTGTTGGATATGAAAATAATGTTGTAAATAATTTAAGACTATGGAGTGCTGAGCCTGTAGATAATGAGTTTGATTTTTCTTACTTTAACAGAGGTCAATATTTAAAAGCTATAGAGTATAGAAATTCTGTTGAAGCAATATCACAGGTTTTGTATCCAGATGATTCAATGTATGAAGGAAAGCTTTTAAGACTTAAGCAACAATACTTTTTTGTATCTGCTGGTCTTCAAAGTATAGTTAGACATTATAAGAAAAATGGTGGGAAAATAAAAGAATTTGATGAATATGTAGCAATTCATATAAATGATACTCATCCAACTTTAGCAATCCCCGAGCTTATGAGAATTTTGTTAGATGAAGAAGGGCTTTCTTGGGAAAGTGCTATGAGAATAACTACAAATACAATATCTTATACAAATCATACTATTTTAGCAGAGGCTTTAGAGAAATGGCCAATAAATATGTTTAAAGAACTACTTCCTAGAATATATATGATAGTTAATGAAATGAATGAAAGATATTGTGCTGAACTTTGGAATAAATATATTGGACAATGGGATAAGATTTCTAAAATGGCTATAATAGGTGATGGTTTTGTTAGAATGGCTAACCTTGCTATAGTTGGAAGTCATAGTGTAAATGGTGTTGCAAAATTACACACAGAAATACTTAAGAAAAAAGAAATGAGTGATTTTTATTATCTTTACCCAAGTAAATTTAATAATAAAACAAATGGAATAGCACATAGAAGATGGTTATTAAAGAGTAACCCTGAGCTTACTAATCTTTTAAAAGAAACTATAGGTGAAAGTTTTATTAAGCATCCAACAGATATGGAGAATTTTGAAAAGTATGTAGATAATTCTTATGTTTTAGAAAGACTAGAAGAGATAAAAAGAAAAAATAAAGAAAATTTATCAAAGGTTATACTTCAAAGTAATGGTATTAAGGTTAATCCAAATTCAATTTTTGATGTTCAAGTTAAAAGAATACATGCTTATAAAAGACAAACTTTAAATTGTTTAAGAATAATGGAACTTTATAATAGATTAATAGAAAATCCTAATTTAGAAATAGTGCCTAGAACATTTATATTTGCAGGAAAGGCAGCACCGGCATATTATTTAGCAAAGAATACCATTGAATTAATAAATTCAGTTGCAAATAAAATAAATAATGACAAGAGGGTAAATGATAAAATTAAAGTTGTTTTCTTAGAAAATTATAGGGTTTCTCTTGCAGAAAAAATAATTCCAGCTACAGATTTAAGTGAGCAGATTTCAACAACTACTAAGGAGGCTTCAGGTACATCAAATATGAAATTTATGATGAATGGAGCACTTACTATAGCTACTCTAGATGGAGCTAATATAGAAATAAAGGATGAAGTTGGAAAGGATAATATAATAATTTTTGGGTTAACAGAAAATGAAGTTCTTGATTATTATCTAAGGGGAGGATATTCTGCTTGGGATGTGCGGAATAAGGATAATAGATTAATTAGGGTTACTGATGATTTAATTAATGGTTTTTATTCTAAGGATAAGGAAAAGTTTAGAAGTCTTTATGACAACTTATTAACCTATAATGATGAGTTTTTTGTTTTAAAAGATTTTGATTCATATTTAAAAGCCCAAGAAGAGGTAGATAGACTTTATAGAACTAATAAGGAGTGGCATAGAAAATGTGGAATAAATATAGCACACTCTGGTATTTTTTCATCAGACAGGACTATAAGTGAATATGCTACAGGTATATGGGGTTCTAAAGTTATTTACAAAAATCTTTAATATAGAATTTTATAATAATTATTTAGTATTTATCTATTAAAGTTATAAAATTTTAACTAATCATAGGTATTTTATAAGATAAAAAATCATATTAATCCAATATATGGAGGTGGATAATATGATAAGAACAATAGTATGCCAAAAAGAGGGGTGTAATGGAAATACTTTTTATATAGACAACAATGATGGTGTAATGAAGGTTATATGTAAAGAGTGTGGTAGTGAATATGATTATGAGATTGAAAATAGCTCAGTTTTAAATTTATCAAATTGTTCAAATTGTAATAAGGATACATTTAAGGTTTTTAAGGATGCAGATAATAATAATATATATGCAAAGTGTACTTTTTGTGGAAATCCGCCAGAAAAAATTTTTATAGATGCTGATGGAAATCAGATTTCTTACGAAGGTAAAATTTTAAATGATGTAAAGGAAATTGTATATAGACTTGAGCAGAGAATGAATAATCTTGAGAGAGAAATAGAAAGTTTAGGAAATGGTCAAATATTAATAGAACAATCAATTGCATATATAAATCAGTTTTTAGCAGATAATAAGTAAATTAAGTTTTTAGAGTACTAGCTTATTAAGGGTAGTACTCTTTATTTTTTTTATTTATATAAAAATTTAAATTAAAATTATTAAAGAGATTTAAAATAATTTTATTATAAGATTAAACTTGTTGTAAATTAATTTAAATAAACTATAAAGTTCAATAAAATTTATGTTATAATTTAAATATCCAATTAATGTAATAAAAGGTATAAAATGGGGGAGTGGCTTGTGGCGAAAAAAGAAATAGTTGCAATGATATTAGCAGGAGGGCAAGGTTCAAGGTTAGGAGTATTAACTAAGAATTTAGCCAAACCAGCAGTTCCTTTTGGGGGAAAGTATAGAATAATAGATTTTCCTCTAAGCAATTGTTCTAATTCAGGTATTTATACTGTAGGTGTTTTAACACAGTATAAGCCTTTAGAGTTAAATGAGCATATAGGTATTGGTGATACTTGGGACTTAGATAGAAGAGATGGAGGGGTTAGCATATTACCTCCTTATCAAAAAGAAAAAGGTGGAGATTGGTATAAAGGAACTGCTAATGCAATTTATCAAAATATTGAATTTATAGAAAGATATAATCCAGAATATGTTCTTATTTTATCAGGAGACCATATTTATAAAATGGATTACGATAAAATGTTAAATATGCATAAGGAGAAAAAAGCAGATGCTACTATAGCTGTAATAAATGTTCCTCTTAATGAAGCTAGTAGATTTGGAATAATGAATACAAGAGAAGATTTTTCAATATATGAATTTGAAGAAAAACCAAAAAATCCAAAGAGTACAAATGCTTCAATGGGAATATATATTTTCAACTGGAAAGTTTTAAAGAAATTTTTAGAAGAGGATGAGTTAGATAAAAGTTCAAGCAATGACTTTGGGAAAAACATAATTCCTAAAATGTTAAATGCAGGTAAGAGGCTTATAGCATATCCTTTTAAAGGTTACTGGAAGGATGTTGGAACTATAGAAAGTCTTTGGGAAGCTAATATGGATTTATTAAAATATGAAGATGAATTAAGTCTTTATGATAGTGAGTGGAGAATATATTCAGCAAACCCAGTAAGACCTGCTCAATTTATAGGAAAAGATGCAGAGATAAAATCATCTTTAATGGTAGAAGGTTGTATAGTTCATGGAAAGGTAGAAAATTCAGTTTTATTTCAAGGAGTTTATGTAGGAAAAAATGCAGTTATTAAAGATGCGGTTATAATGCCAAATACAAAAATAGAAGATGGAGTTTCAATAGAAAAAGCAATTATAGGAAGTGAGGCTATGGTAGGAAAAGGGTGTAAGATTGGAGATGGAGATAAAATTGCAGTTATAGCCTCTAAAGAAGTTTTAATAAAAAATAAAGAAATAATAGAAGAGGTTTCTATGGTAAGATAGTATTTTTGATTTTAGGGGGAGTAGTTTAATGAATAACTGTATAGGCATAATAAATCTTGATGAAAATGAAAGTAAAATTGGAGAGTTAGCAAAAAATAGACCTTTAGCAGCAGTTCCAATAGCAGGTAGATATAGAGTTATTGACTTTATATTATCTAATATGACTAATGCTGGAATAGAATCTTTAGGAATTTTAAGTAAAAATAAATCACGTTCATTAGTTGACCATTTAACTAATGGAAGACCATGGGATTTACACAGAAAAAGAGACGGATTAAGAGTTTTTAACTTTGGAGAAAGAGATCCCTATTATGATGATATAACTAATCTTTATGAAAATTTAGATTTTCTAACTAAAAGTAGAAGAGAGTATGTGCTTATGGCTCCTTCATATATGATTTGTAATATGGATTTAAAGGAGGCATTAAAATATCATAAAGAAGAGGATAATGATGTTACCATAATATATAAAAGTGTTAGTGATGCAGAAGCTAATTTTATTGATTGTGATGTTTTAAATTTTGATGAAAATGGCTTTATAAAAAGTATAGGTAAGAATTTAGGAAGAGAAGAAAAGAGTAATATAAGTATGGAAATGTATATATTAAGAACAGACTTACTTATAGAAATAATATATGAGTGTATAAGATTAGGTTCTCACAGGAAATTTAAAAGTTATTTAAGTGCTTCTTTAGATAATATGAGAGTTAAAGGATTTGAATTTAAAGGGTATTTAAGTTGCGTAAATTCCTTAAAATCATATTACAAGGCTAACATGGATTTATTAAATGAAGAGATTTATAAAGAATTATTTATAGATAATGACCCTATATATACAAAATCTAGAGATGAAGGACCAACGCATTATACTAGAAATAGTAAGGTAACTAACTCTATTATAGCAAATGGCTCTTATATTGAAGGGGAAGTTGAAAACTGTATAATTGGAAGAAGGGTTTATGTAGGACCTGAATCTATTATAAAAAATTGTATTATAATGCAGGAAACTATTATAGGAGAATGTGCTTATTTAGATAAAATAATAACAGATAAAGCTGCTGTAATAAGAGATACAGAAAAGATTGTAGGACTTGATTATTGTCCTATGGTTTTAAGTAAACCTAATGTAATATAAACTTGAAATAAATCATAGTATCATTTAAATTTAAGTTATACAAAAGTAAAAAAGGAGATAATATGGATAATAAAAGAAAAAAAATAATTGCATGGATTTTGATGATACTATGGATGGCGTTTATATTTTTTATGTCAAATCAAGTTGGAGAGGTTTCTTCTAAACAAAGTGGGTTTGTAGTTAATTTATTTAGTATGCTTGGAATAGATTTAAATAGTAGTTTTGGAGAAATGTCCACTTATATCATAAGAAAAGGGGCACACTTTACAGAATATATGATACTTTATTTCTTAGCTTATAATCTTTTAAGGTTATATATAAATAAGAAAAAAGCATACTTCTATGCTTTAGTTATAGTATTTGTTTATGCCTGTAGTGATGAGTTTCATCAGTTATTTGTAGAGGGAAGAAGTGGACAATTTAAAGATGTTCTTATAGATACTTCTGGTGGTGCCTTTGGATTATTACTAACATTTTTAAAAAATAAATTTTTTAGTAGAAGATAGTATATTCTATAAATTAAAAGCTTACATATTACTAAAGTCTTTATTTTAGTAATTAGTAAGCTTTTTTTATAAAAGAGCAGAAAAAATTCTAGCAAAGCCTTCTACAAATTTATTAAACTTATTTGAGGTTTCATACTCTTCAATTTTAAAGTGTCTACATTTTAACAAGTCTTCAAAAAATAAAGAATCTATATTATTTGTTATATCTTTATCATATATAACTGTATTTATTTCATAGTTAAGTTCAAAACTTCTTATATCCATATTAGCAGTACCTAAGGTGCATATCTTACCATCTATTGTCATTGTTTTAGAGTGGATAAAAGAATTTTTATCATAAAGATAAACTTCAATACCACAATCCATAAGTTCAGAAAGATAACTTCTAGAAGCTTTATTCACCATTATATGGTCTGATTTTTCAGGAAAAATAATTTTAACATCAACTCCACTTAAAGAGGCAATTTTAAGTGCCTCTATTAAACTTGAAGGAGGAACAAAATAAGGAGTTGTTATATATATATTTTCTCTTGCATTCATTATCATTTTTAATATGCTTTGTATTATAGCAGGAAAGGTAGAGTCAGGACCACTTTTAACTAACTGCATAAGCACTTTTTTATGAACATTAGTGTTTTCAGGAAAATATCTATAAAATTCTTTATCATAAAAGGTATAGCTATTATTAGCTTTTTCTATAGTTATGAAATCATCTAGAAATACAGCTTGGAGAGCTAACACAAAATCTCCTTTTATTCTTAAATGAGTATCTCTCCAATATCCGAATTTTTTATTCTTTCCAAGGTATTCATCTCCTATGTTAATACCTCCTAGAAAGCCTACTTGTCCGTCTATTACAACTATTTTTCTGTGGTTTCTATAATTTATCTGGGTATTTATTATCTTTAGAAGAGGGGCTAAAAAGTAAGAATACATAACTACAGATACTCCAGCATTTTTTAATTCCTTAATATATGTTCTTTTTAAGCTACTTGAACCAACTTTATCAATAATAAATCTCACCTTAACACCTTCTAAGGATTTTTGTATTAATATATCCTTTATTTCATTTCCTATTTCGTCGCTATTTACTATATAGTACTCTAAGTGTATATGATGTTTTGCTTTAAGTAATTCTTCTTTTAAATCTTTAAATTTATCTACTCCATCTTTATAAATTTTTATATCATTATTTATAAAAATTGGTGAATCGCTATTAAAAGCTAATAGCTCCATTAAAGATACATACTGTTTTTCAGGATATTCATCTAAAATTGGACTTATTAAATCTTTTATTTTAGGGTCTATTCTGTCATTTAATTTATTTCTTTTCCAATTACGCCCTAAAAAAATATATAAAATTAATCCAATAGGAGGTAGAAGTGTTAGTATTAATAGCCATGCTATTGTTTTTTCAGGTTGTTTTCTTTCTAAAACAACAATAATTATAGATAAGATTACATTTATTATAAATGCTATATATAAAAAGGTGGTTGTATAGTTTATAATAATCCCTCCCTATAAATATAGTACTAAATATTATTTTAACATTAATTATTTCAATAACTACCAATTCTAAACAGTTTATAAAAAATATATTATAAAAATAAAAAAATAAAGTATTAAACTATATTAATTATGAAGCATAAAATAATATTATCAATAAAAATACAGTCAAATAGGGAGGTTTATTAAAAACAATAAAATTTCTTTAATGAAATAAAGTGAGAAAACTATCAGAAAATAAGCTTAATTATTAACATTTTGTTATAAAAAAGTAATTATATTGAAATATTATCAAAAAATGATATAATAAATTAAAATAATAATAAATTTTGATGATTGTTGTTGGGGCAAAATCAATAATCATTAAAAGGGGGTATATTAAATTTGAAGGCTACAAAAGGGGCTAGTAAAAAAAGTAGTGGAATATTAGGGTTTATAGAAAAGGTAGGAAATAAACTCCCTCATCCAGCTACTATCTTCGTAATACTTTGTTTAGCAGTTATAATCTTATCTCATTTTTTAGCATCTAAAGGTGTTTCAGTTACTTATGAAGGAATAGATAATGCAACAAAAGAAATTAAAGAAATTACAGTATCTGTTCAAAGTTTGCTAACAGCAGATGGGATAAGATATATATTTGAATCTTTAATAAGTAATTTTACAAGCTTTGCTGCACTAGGAACTGTTTTAGTTGCTATGTTAGGTGTTGGAGTAGCAGAGGGAACTGGACTTATAGGAACAGCTTTAAGAAGATTAGTTTTAAAGACACCAAAAAGCTTAGTAACTATGGTTGTTGTTTTTGCAGGCGTTATGTCAAGTATAGCTTCTGATGCTGGATATGTTGTTCTTGTTCCTTTAGGAGCTGTAATATTTATGAGCTGTGGAAGACATCCATTAGCTGGGATAGCAGCTGCTTTTGCAGGGGTTTCAGGTGGATTTAGTGCAAATCTTTTCCCAGGTCCTGTAGATGCTTTATTAGCAGGAATGACAACAGAAGGAGCGAGAATGTTTAATCCTTCATATACAGCATCACCAGTAGGAAACTGGTACTTTATAATGGCTTCAACTTTTGTAATAACTATAATAGGTACATTAGTTACAGAAAAAATAGTTGAACCTAGATTAGGAAAATACAAGGGAGAACTTATTGAAGGTGATGAAGATGCAATGAAACCTCTTGATAAAAAAGAAAAGAGAGGATTAAAATTTGCAGGACTATTTGCTTTAGTTGGTATTATAATAATAGGGATATTAGTTGTACCTCCTAATGGAATTTTAAGAAATCCAGAGACAGGCGAAATTTTAAGTTCACCTTTTATGAACTCTATAGTTGTATCTATTGCTTTTATATTCTTATTAGCAGGAGTTGGATATGGAATTGGTGCAGGTAAGATAAAAAATGATAAAGATATAATAGGTGAAATGAGTAAAACCATGTCTACAATGGGTTCATATATAGTCTTAGTATTTTTTGCAGCTCAATTCGTTGCATATTTTGGAAAAACAAATTTAGGAACTGTAATTGCTGTTAAAGGAGCAGAGTTTTTAAAGGCAACAGGAATTCAAGGAATACCTTTATTAGTAGGATTTATACTTGTAACAGCTTTTATAAATTTATTTATGGGTTCAGCCTCAGCGAAATGGGCTATAATGGCACCTATATTTGTTCCTATGCTTATGGGTGTTAGTATAAGTCCAGAGATGACACAAATGGCTTATAGAATAGGAGACTCTACAACAAATATAATATCTCCTCTTATGACTTATTTTGCATTAATTGTTTCATTTAGTGAAAAGTATGATAAAAAAGCTGGTATGGGTACAATGATATCTACAATGGTTCCTTATTCAGTATCATTATTGATAGGGTGGACAATTTTATTAATGATTTGGTATGTATTTAAGTTACCTTTAGGACCAGGAGCGGGAATAATTATATAAATATAGATAATAATATATGATTTTAATATAAAATAAAAAAACATAGAAGGGATAAATATTTAGCCCTTCTATGGTTTTTTTATAAAATAGATATTAATTTAAATAAATTTATTTTATTAAAATGTAATAGATGTAATTTAATTCAATTAAAATAAAGAAAACAAAACCTGGTGTATCATCATAAGAAAAACATAGTAATTTGATGAATTTTATAGTATTTTAAAAATAAATATGATAAATAATAAAAAATATTATAAATTATATTTAGTAACATGGTAAGATAAATCTCGTCGCTAAGAGATGCGCAAACAACTTAACAAAATAAATTAAAAGTTTTGAAAAAAAGTTGTTGACAAAGTTTCAAAGTGATGTTAAACTAAGAAAGTCGCTTGAGGGCGACGAAGAAATGGTCTTTGAAAATTAAACAGAAGATATTAACATAAACCAGCAATTCTTTTATAAGTAATATGAGTATAGATTAAACTTTTAAATTGAGAGTTTGATCCTGGCTCAGGATGAACGCT
>NZ_JBZEFB010000010.1:0-7784 GCF_058310275.1 Clostridium sp. TJA032
TACAGTACTTATTTAAAATAGCTAAAACTAAAGAGAAACAGGATTTCTATATGGCTTTAGCTAATTTAAAACTTCAAAAAGAGCAAAAAAAAGTAATCAAAAAGGAACATTAATGGTTTATTTAAAAGTAGCTTATCAGTTGTTGCATATTAGAGCTACTTTTTTATTTTATCTAGATGAGTTTTTAAATAAAATAATTTGTAAAAATTAAAAATAGCGTTGTTAAAAATATGTAGAATAAATTTATTATACATTGATGTATTTTTTTTATTTTTATATAATATAATTATCAGAATAAAGCAGGTTGTTAAGCTTGTTGTCAATGTTTATGTTTGGAGGAAGTTATGAGTAAATTAGATTATTGTTTAGAACAAATAAAACTATTGGAAAAAGATGAAATATTTTTAGTAAAAGACTTATTTAAAGGTTTTGAATGGAAAAGACTTGGTACAGAGCGTCTTACATTAGGAACTTTATTTTTATCATATGTTAAAGAGCATCCAGAATTAGAAATAGAGATATTAAATAAAACATCATCTAATCAACAAAGATATAAGAAGAAATAAGGAGTAAAAATTATGGCTATTGAACAATATACTGAACATTTATTACTGAAAGAAATGGATTGTGAACTTGGTGAAAATGATTTTGGATTTGTATTACCACAAGGGGATGTAAAGGAAATAGATAAAATAAATTTAATTTTAAAAGAAATGGGTGGAAAACCTAAAGAATGTTCTTTAGATAATTTTAAAATTAAAGGTAAAGGAAAAGCAAAACCAGAATTTATAATAACATTTAAAGAGGATTTAAATACAATAATAGTCGTAGAATGTAAAAATACTGTAAAAAGACATTCTACAGATGAAAAAAATAGACCAAGTTTATATGCTGAGGATGGTGTATTATATTATGCTAAATATTTAAAAAATGCTTTTAATGTAATTGCAATAGCAGTAAGTGGTACAAAAAAAGAAAGTATGAAGGTAACTACTTTTTACTGGAAAAAAGGTCAAGATGAATTTTTAGAATTAAAGAAAGCAAAAAATATAATTTTAGAACCAATAAATTATCTTCATTTAATAAGAGGGGAAAAAATTAAGAAAAAATATTCATTAGAAGAAATAAGAGAAACTGCATTAACTATGCATGATTCTTTAAGAAGTATAAAAGTAACAGAAAAACATAAGCCTTTATTTATTGCAGGGATATTAATTGCATTACAAGACGAGGATTTCTCAAGGGATTATAATAATATAACATCATATAAATTATTAGTAACAGCTTTAAATGCTGCTATTGATAATGTTTTAGGAACTAATGAAATAAATAAGAATAAAATTGATTATGTAAAAAATGCTTTTAAAACTATTGGAAATAATGAAAAATTAAAAGCTATCCCTTTATCACATAATAATTCATTAACATGGTATATAGAGCAACTTGAAATGAAAATAAAACCTATGATGATGCACACAGAAGTTACATTAGATGCATTAGGCGTATTTTATCATGAATTTGTAAAATATAGTGGAGGTGATGGAGCTGGTTTAGGAATAGTTTTAACACCTCAACATATAACAGAGTTTATGTGTGAAATTGCTGGAGTTAATAAAAATAGCAAAGTAGTAGATATATGTTGTGGATCAGCGTCGTTTTTAGTAACTGCTATGTCTAAAATGTTTGAAAAAGCAAAAGGTGAAGATGAATTTGAAAGAATAAGAAGGGAATCCCTTTATGGTGTTGAATTAGATCCAGATTTATTTACTTTAGCTGTTGCAAATATGATTGTAAGAAAAGATGGAAAATCTAATATTCAAAATGGTGATTGTTTTAATAAAAAAATAATAAAGAACTTAAAAGAAAAGAAAATCAACATTGGATTAATAAACCCTCCATACTCACAGAAAGATATATCAGAATTAGAATTTGTAGAAAATTTATTAGATATATTAATACCTGGTGGAATAGGTGTTGCAATAGTTCCTATGAGTTGTGCAATAGGAACTAAATTTAAAGAGGTAAGAGAAAGATTATTAGAAAAGAATACATTAAAGGCAGTTTTTTCAATGCCAGATGATTTATTTTACCCAACTGGAACAAATACATGCATAATGGTTTGGGAAGCACATGTTCCACATAATTCTGATATAGAAACATTTTTTGCTTATTTTAAAGATGATGGATTTGTAAAAAGAAAGAAATTAGGGCGTATCGATGCAAATAATAAGTGGAATGATATAAAAAAACAATGGTTGGATTTATACAGATATATGGATATAAAAGATGGTATAAGTGCAAGAAAGTGTGTGAATGCAGATGATGAATGGTTATGTGAAGCATATATGAAAACTGATTATAACACTTTAAATGAAGAGGCATTTGAAGATTCAATAAAAGAATATTTAGCATATTTAGTGAAAAGTGGTGATAAAATTGAAAGTTAGTGATCTTTTTGAAATGATACCTGGAAATGGTTTTGAACTATTAAATATGAATTTAAGTTCTAATAGTAATATTAATTTTGTTTCTAGAACATCACAAAACAATGGAGTTGTTGCAAAAGTAAATAAATATAATGAAATTGAGCCTTTTCCTGCAGGATTAATAACTGTTGCATTAGGTGGAAGTGTATTATCAACATTTGTTCAGACTAAACCATTCTATACTGCTTTTCATATAATGGTTTTAAAACCAAGAAAAAGCATGAGTTTTAAGGAAAAGTTTTTTTATGCTATGTGTATTAAAAAAAATGCATATAGATATAGTTTTGGACGACAAGCTAATAAAACATTAAAAGATATTGAATTACCTGATAATATCCCTAGTTGGATTGAAAAAATAGATATTAATTTTAATATTTTAAAATCTAATAATAATATTATAGAAAAAGTAAGGACAGATTCATGGAGTGAATTTAATTTAATTGATTTTTTTGATATGAAGGCAGGAAAATATTATTCAAAAGATGCATATTCAGAAGGAAAAACACCATTAGTATCTTCTAAAGATACTAATAATGGAATAATGGCATTTACTGATTTAGAATCAGAATTTGAAGGGAATTGTTTAACAATAGGAAAAGTTGATATGGCAACTTTTTATCAAAATAGACCATTTTGTGCTACATCAGATGTAACAGTATTAATACCCAAATTTAAGTTCAATAAATATATTGGATTATTTATTAAAACTGTAATAGAATTAGAAAAATATAAATGGTGTTATGGAAGACAGATTAGACTAGGTGATTGTAAAGAGTTAAAAGTAAAACTTCCAACAAATGAAAAGAAAAAAGTTCCTGATTTTAATTACATGGAAAATTATATAAAAAAAATGCCATTTGGAGATAAATTATAAAAAAAATAAATTTTAGTTCAAAAATTTGGTTTAAAAAAGCATATTAAATATATAGAGATTTTTAAGACCAAAGAAAATAAAAAATTGCAAAAAAATACAGAAAAAGATAAAATTAAAACAATAAGTAAAAAGGGAAAAACAAAAAAGAAGTTCTTCAACTTTGGTCGGATGGAAAACTTCTTTTAAAACAAAAATGCTAATTAAAACATTAATTTATTAAATTATATGTATATTGTAATAAATTTATACTAAATTTGCAATAAAATTAATTTAATAAATAAGTTAATTAGCACCCTTTAATTTAAGGAGGCTAAAAAATGAAAAAAAGTTTAGGAAATTTAAGTGACTACATTTTAGTTAATACTAAAACTGGAGAAGATAAAGGATTTCTAACGAATAAAGAAATAAAGTATTTAGATGATCATAGAAATAATGGTTATGTTAAAATGAATGACAACATAAAAAAAATAAAAGAAAATAAAAAAGATATACAAAATCTAATAGAAGTACAATTTGGAAGTTTTTATTTTTGTAAAGATAAATTTTTATCTAAAAAAGATTATATATTTAGATTTTTATATTTATGTACTTATATGAATTATAAAAATTATATTGAATTAGGTAATGGAACCAGTGAGTGTAGATTAATCAAAAAAAGAGATTTAGCAGAGATATTTTATAATTTAAGTAGAATGGAAGTATATAGAACAATAAAATTTTTTGAAGAAAATAGCATGATAAAATATGATGAGAATGGATTAATTTTAGTTAATAATATTTTTTGTGTTAGAGGAAAATGTAAAGCTAATGGTAAGATAAGAATATTTGATAATACAATAAAGGAATTATACAAAAATACTAGTAGTAAAGAGCATAAAAAATTAGGATTATTGATAGAACTATTAGACTATTTAAATTTTAATTATAATATTGTATGTAAAAATCCTAATGAAGAAAATCCTAAATTAATAGAACCATATAATTTGACTGAGATAACTGAATTATTAGGATATAGTACACCTCAAAGATTAAAAGATGCACTTTTTAATTTAAGAATATCAGAAGAAAAGGTAATAATGATAGCTAAGTTTGATAATGCTAATATGTTGATAGTAAATCCAAGAGTTTATTACAAAGGTACTAAATATGCCGATTTAAAAGGTATAATAACATTATTTGAAATATCTAAAAAATATTAATAAAGAGAGTTAAACTCTCTTTATTTTTTTGTAATAAAAGTTAAAAAAAGAGAAATCGAAATACGTTTTGTATCAGAAATGTTAGGTACCTAACATTTCTGATACAAAAATGCTATTTTACCTAACATTTCTGATACATAGGTTTTAGAGTATTACTAGTCTAGAACATAAAATCTCTTCTTGATATACCTTAACTTTTATAAGTTAACAGTATATCAAGTATTAAAATATAAATAAATGCATTTAGCATTTATTTATATTTGGGACTTTGTCCCAAACCCTAGGAGGGTTTTACCCTCCACCCAGCAGGAGGTAATCCTCCTGCACCTCAATCTATTCACTCGCCGTTCGGCAAGAAGTCGCATTTTATCAAATGCAACTTCCGTTGCAAAGTGTTTGGCTTTCATTCCATCAAGGGTATATAAACTCGTCGTACCTCCTCGCCCTTGATTCCATTCTCAGCCTTTTTTAAAAGGCTATTTTAACTTTACGTAAATAGATTTTTTTATTGTGAAACTTAAATTTAAATTACCGTAATCGAGTGGAAGATACAAACATAGACATTTCGAGTTTACAAGAAATGCCTATGCTTGTATCTGAAGGGACGATTTAAGGTAATTCAAATTTATAGTTGAACTTAAAAAATCTATTTCATATACTTTATTTTTTTTACATGATTCAATAGATCTGCATATCTTATTTATATATTTTCCTATTATTTTTTTAATTCAGTTGCTTAAAAAATTCAGTTTTAACTATTTAATCCAAAGGAAAAAAGTGTTATACTTATATTAATTTATTTATAATACAGTAAAATAAACGGCGTAAGACGATTATTTTACTGTACTAACATTTAAGTTTTTTTAATATTTTAATTATGTGTGGTACACTAAGACGATTTACTTAGAGTATATTTAAACCTTACGGTGTAATTAAAGTTTAAAGAAGGATTACTTTTGAATAGTAAATAAGTTAGGCATTGAGCTGAAACAAATGTTAGTTAAATTAAATTAAGCCGAATTGTTAAGCGGTAATTTGGGGACAGAATTGTCTGTACCATAAATTGTGGTTGTTTATTAAACAAAATAAACATTAGGATTAAAGTAGCATTACTTCCTAAAGCCCAGGCGTATTAAATGCCAAAACAATGCGTGTGTCTCAACGATAAATTAAATTCAAGAAAGAGGAGTAGTTTCAATGGCTGCTAAAAAACTTAAAGGAAGTTTAAAACATCAAATAATAATGAGATTAGATCCGTTACAGGCTTATGGAGAAAGTAAACATGAAGCTAAAAAGATAGAGAAAGCTAGATGTGCAGCGTTAGGGATTCCTTGGAATCCGACACGAGTTGAAAAGATTTATTCTATAAAGACTTATGATTTATATAAAGATAAATGTATTAGATTCGGTGAATGGGCTAAAGAAACTCATAAGATAGGTAATAATATAAATAATTTAAATAAAGATTTAGCTAGAAAGTATTTAGAATACAGAGAACAATCTGGTGATAGTCCACATTCTTTAAGAACTCATGGAGCTGCAATGGCTAAATTGCTTAGATGTAGTTCAGCGGATTTTGGATTTAACTATCCTAAAAGAACTAGAGAAACTATTACAAGATCCAGAGGAGAGAAAATGCATGATAGTGAATTTTCTATAAAAAATAATAAAGATATAATTGACTTTGGAAGAGGTACTGGTCTTAGAAGAAGTGAATTAAGCTTATTGAAACCAGATCAAATAAAAATAAATAGTAATGGTAGAGTTGTAATAGAAATAAATAAAGATAAATATGGTTGCCAATCCAAGGGAGGTAGGAGCCGTACAGTAGAGGTTTTAAAAGAATATCAAGATCATATAATCGCTATGAGAGATAAAGCTTTAGAGGAGCATAGAGAAACTGTATTTAACAAAGTACTTAATAGAATGGACGAGCATGCCCTTAGAAGGGAATATGCGGGGCTTAAATATAAAGAGATAGAAAATACTATGATAGAAGCTAAAATTGAAATAAGAGGCGATTATCATACTAGAGATGGTTCTCATAGAACTTTTGATAGAAGTATTCTGAAAGAAGTATCTGAAAATTTAGGACATAACAGAATAAATGTTGTTGTAAAACATTATCTTGATTAAGTTTAACGGGAGAGTATTCTCCCGTTATTTTATAGTTGGAGGAGTTCAAAGTGTCAATAAATGATTTTAATAATATTAAATATGGTGTTAAAGGAACTTTTGGTTATAAAGTTTATTCGAGTAAAGAAGAATTTGATAAAGAAAAAAACTATGATATTGTCTTAAGCAAGGAAAATTATGATAGTTTAATGAGTGAGTTAATTGAACTTAGAAAAATGAAAGTTGAATATATTAAACTTTTAGATAAAGAAAAGTATTTAAAAGGTTTAAGTTCTGAAGAAAAATCATTAAGAACAGAATATGTTAATTCTATAAAAAAAGAGCTTGTAGAAGTAAAAGAAAATTATAATGACTTAGTAGAAAAGTACAATAAAGTAGTACCTAATTACAATAAACTTTTAAAAGAAAATGAAAATTTAAGAAAAGATAAAAATAGTAACTGGGAAAGTGAAACTAAAACTAGAATAGAATTAAGAAAAAAAGTTAATGAATTACAAGATAAAAATAATACTTTAAGTAGTATTATTGGACGTTGGCAGCATAAATATGAAAAATTAAAGTTACAAAAAACTAAGAAAAAGAAACCTGATTATTATAATATTAACGAAATAAATGGTTACTATGAAGGTGCAGATTTATTTATAGAGGATCGTATGTACACTGGAACATATTATTTTATAAAAGGAAAAGTAGCTGGATATAAGTTTAATAAAACATTAAGCGTATTAATACCAGTTCCACAAACTAGTACATTTGATGAGGTTAAAGGATACATAGATAGCAAGGTAAATCATAATTTAAATGATTTAATAGATGATAGACATAATAATCTATGGAAAGCAGATATAGATTTTAGAAGAGGAATGTGGCGTTTGACATTTATATGTGATGAGCAAAGAAAATAAAAGGAGTGTTTAATACAAATGGATTTATATAAAGAGTTTTTAAAATATAGTTATGATGAATTACAGTACTTATTTAAAATAGCTAAAACTAAAGAGAAACAGGATTTCTATATGGCTTTAGCTAATTTAAAACTTCAAAAAGAGCAAAAAAAAGTAATCAAAAAGGAACATTAATGGTTTATTT
>NZ_JBZEFB010000011.1:0-5394 GCF_058310275.1 Clostridium sp. TJA032
TTTTTTTTTTTTGTTCTTAATTGCCTATTATTATAAATTTAATTTTAAACTGGAAATTTTATGTTTTTATTTTACGCTTTTTTTCCGATTATGTAAACTACTAATTTGATTTTTATCTATATTTTTTTATTTATTTAATTTTAATATTTTTAAAACTTATATATATAACTAACATTTAATTATAAAAAAAGCATACTCTAGATTTACCAATTATATATATATATATTATAAAAAATAGAACTTCTTTTGAATTTATTTTGCAATATGTAAATTAAATTAATAATTTTAAATTTACAAAAATAATATTAAATAATATCTAAGAAATATAATAAATTTAAATTTTATTATGGAAAAGAAAATCACTGATATTTAAATATAAATATGTTAATAATAGCTAAGATATGCTCAATAAATTTATTAACATTTAATTTAAATTTTTCGGAAAATATTCCATAAATAGAAATATATTTTTGAAAAATATTCCTTATAATATAAATGTAAACGTTAAATATATTTAGGAGGATAGTCAATGAAATTTATATCAAAATTTATTGAAGACAAAATGGTTCCATTAGTTTCAAAGTTTGCAACTTTAAGATATATGAGAGCCTTAAAATCTGGATTTATGGTTATAATGCCATTAACAATTATTGCATCTATATTTTTATTAATAACTGATTTTCCTATACCAGGCTATTCAGAATTTATGTCTAATATTTTTGGACCAAATTGGGGTAATTTTCTATCTCCAGCATATAGAGCAACTTTTGATATGATGGGAATTTTTCTTGCTGGTACAATAGCATATAAATTAGCTGAAATAGATGAAATGGATTCACTTCCTATTATGATTATATCTATAGTTTCATATGTAATTGTAACTCCTAATTTTGCTATTGCAGAATCAGGAGAAATTGTAAATAAAGTTATACCAATGGCATGGCTAGGAACAAAAGGTGTTATTACAGCTATAATAATTAGTATAATTTCTTATGAGATATATAAATTTATTGTTAAAAGAAACTTAGTAATTAAATTACCAGAGAATGTACCTCCTATGGTTTATAACTCATTTTTCTCTCTTATACCTGGTACTGTAGTAATAGCATTTTCTCTGATATTAAATGGAATATTCCTTTCATTAGGAACATCTATGCATGAATTTATATACTCAATACTACAAGTTCCTTTACAAGGATTAACAGCATCTCCTATAGCTATAGCTATAGTAGCTGGACTAAATGGATTTTTATGGTGGTTCGGTATTCATCCAACAGTTGTAAATTCTATTGTAAATCCGTTACTAAATGCTAATTCAGTAGAAAATTTAGAATTATTCAAACAAGGTATATTAACACTAGATAATGCTAATATAGGAACTATTCAAATGATAGATCAATTTGCAACAATAGGTGGTGCTGGAATGACTATAGGTTTAGTTATATCTATGATAATAGTAGCAAGATCTCAAAGAATGAAAATGCTTACAAAATTAAGTACTGTACCAGCATTATTTAATATAAACGAACCTATAGTTTTTGGATTGCCAGTTATAATGAATCCATTAATATTAATACCTATAACATTAGCTCCAATTGTATCAGTATTAATAGCTTATGGAGCTATATCAATAGGATTTATGAATCCTTTTAATGGTGTTGTAGCCCCATGGCCAACCCCACCAATATTTAGTGGTTTCTTAGTAAGTGGTTGGCAAGGAGCTGTTGTTCAAATAATTGCAATTATAGTATCAGTTGTAATATATTATCCTTTCATATTAGCATTAGATAAGCAATACAGAGCTGAAGAAAAATAAAATATATTCTATTTTAGGAGGTTTACTATTGAATTTAAATAAAAAAATTTCTATAAATAGCAAAAACTTAACTAACTTAGAAAAAAATTTATTGAAATTTTTATTAGAAAATAAATCACTATTTAATTATGATAGTTTTACAATATCTAAAATTTCAGAAAAATTTTCTATAAGTAGTACTAGTGTTCATAGATTATCAAAAAAATTAGGATATAAAAGTTTTATTCAATTTAAAGATGATTATTTTGAAAAAAATAATCATCTTTATACCTCCTTAAAAATACAAGATTATCATTTTGCAGGATTTATGATTGACACTTATGAATTAGTAAAACAATGTGAAATAAATAAAATAGTAAATAAAATGTTGAATTGTCAAAGAATAATATTCTATGGAATGGGTATGAGTAATTATTTGAGTAAAATATTTCAAATCAAATTACAACTTTTAGGTATACACTCTGAACAATATGACGACTCTAGATTTATGAGACTATCTAGTAAAAGTCTAAATAAATCTGAAGATCTAGTTTTTATTTTATCAAGAAGTGGTGAAACACCAGAATTACTAGAAGTTTTAGTAGAAGCTAGCTTAAGATCTATTGATGTTGTTTTAATAACTGAATGTAGAAATTCAACATTTGAAAAATTTTGCAAATATGTAGTATATACAGCTTATTCTAATGATTTAGATAATAACATAGATACTAGATTAAACTTTCATATAGCTATGGATTATATAATAAGAAAATTTATTGAAAAACATGAAGAAAGAGGTTTTAATGTATAATTTTGAAAAAATATTAGATAGATATAATGATGGTTCAAAAAAATGGGATTTAAATTATATAAAAAAAAGATTTTTAATAGATACTCAAAATAAAATTTTTCCATTATTTATTGCTGATATGGATTATAGATTACCAAGTGAAATACTTGATCCAGTAATTAATATTGTTTCTAAAGGTGACTTTGGATATTTTGATATTAAAGAATCTTTTTATATTAATATTATTAATTGGTATAAATTAAAATATAATTGTTATATAGAAAAAAATTGGATAGTTCCATCTATAGGAGCTATTTCTACAATTAATATTATTTTAAAAAAATTATTTAAAATAAAAGATAAAATTTTGATTTTTACTCCAGTATATGGACCTTTTAAAGATGTAATATTAAATAATAATTTTGATATTATAGAATCAAAATTATTATTTAAAGATAATAGATATAATATTAATTTTGATGATTTAAAATATAAAATTAATACCCAAAATATAAAATGTATATTATTTTGTAATCCACATAACCCATCTGGAATATGTTGGAGTAACAAAGAGTTATTACAACTAATAAAAATTTGTAAAGAAAAAAATATAATTATATTAAGTGATGAACTTCATGGAGATATAGAATTAAATAATAACGCTTTTAACTCTATAATAAAATTTTATAATTACTATGATAAAATAATAGTAATATCTTCTCCAAATAAAACATTTAATATAGCTGGTTTAGATATTTCAATATTTATTTCTAGTTCTAATAATATAAAAAACTATTTAGAAAATGAATTTTCAAAAATGAAAATTTCACCTAATAGAATTGCTTGTGACTTTCTTTCTATATGCTACGAAAAAGGTATAAATTGGGTTAATGCTTTATCAATAAATATAAAAGAAAATATAAATTTAGTAATAAAAATGCTTAATCCTACTGATATAGATATAATAATTCCTGATGCTGGATATCTTTTATGGATTAAACTTAATTCAATAAAAGATATTGATAATTTTATTTTAAAACTAGCAAAAGAAACTGGAGTTCTATTAGAGAGTGGAAATAGATTTGCAGGTAATAATAATCATACTTTTGTAAGAATAAATGTTGCTACAAGTAAATCTATTTTAAAAGAAGCTATGAATAAATTTATAATCTTCTATGAAAAATACCAACTCATTAATAAAAAAACTTTATAATATTTAATAAATTTATATAAAAAAATCATAAAAAATGGAGGAAAATAAGATGATAAATATTCTATTAATATGCTCAGCTGGAATGTCTACTAGCTTAATGGTAAAAAAAATGCAAGATGTTGCACAAAAAAGAAATTTAGAGGTTAATATTTGGGCAGTTAGCGATGCTCAATCAAAATCAAATGTAACTAAAGCAGACGTAGTATTATTAGGACCACAAATAAAATTTATGCTTCCTAAAATTAAACAAGAAGCAGGTAATATTCCTGTTGATTCAATTAACATGATAGATTATGGAACAATGAATGGTGAAAAAATTTTAGATTATGCTTTGAGTTTAGTGGAGGAAAAATAATGAATAATCTTGAAAACTTATGTTTTGAAATAATTTCTTCTGTAGGAACTGCTCGTTCTTTATATATAGAAGCTATTCAAGAAGCTAAAAATAAAAACTTTGAAAAAGCTTATTCATTAATAGAAAAAGGTGATTTAATATTTATTAATGGTCATGAAGCTCATTTAAAACTAATTCAAGACGAAGCAAATAACAATTTAGAAAAAACTTCATTATTATTAATACATGCAGAAGACCAATTGATGAGTGCAGAAAACTTTAAAATAATATGTAAAGAATTCATTGATCTATATAAAAAAATATAAATATAAAAATATACCTTGATTTATTTCAAGGTATATTTTTATAAAATAAATAATTAAATTATTATAAATAAATATAATTCAACTTAAACCCCAAAATAGAATTAAATATTATACTAAAAATCAAATATTGTAATAATGGTTTGGTGAATTAGGAACACGGCTCGTCCCCCCCCTTGTAGCATATAAACTTTTTTATTCTATATACTACAAGGGAGATTAAATAATTAATATTAATGGCTTGGAGCCATTAAGGTATCCGTTTCGTATTTAATCCCGTGGCTTCTAACCACTATGTGTATCTTTCTTGCTTAGGTCTGGTTTTATCAAGCATACTACCATGTAACTTTACACATACCCCTAGGAGATAAATTAAACTCCACCAGGACAGGCACTCCACTACTAAGAAACTATTATCTTAAATAGATTGTCTAAGAAATCGCTATTTCCATCTAACGGAGCTGCTATCGGTGGTGAACCGACCAGTTTTTTATAGTGTTATTCCTTTAACCACTTACCTATAATTAGGATTTTTCTATTATTTGATATTTTAAAGTAAAAAAAGCTTAGGTATTCAATACCTAAGCTCAAAATATCTACTTTAATCATATTATTAAGTAAATAAATTTGTAAAAACCTCTTGAAAATTTTATATCTTTTTAATATACTATGTTTATATCAATTAGATATAAAATCTTCGGTTGGGCTTGTCCTTAACTTTTGGGTATTGTGAGTACCTTTAAGTTACAATTACTTGTCTGCAAACAATTAATTGAACCGAAGTTGTTATATAAAAGCTCTTCGATTAGAAGTGCTTTTTTTTTTTTTGTTCTTAATTGCCTATTATTATAAATTTAATTTTAAACTGGAAATTTTATGTTTTTATTTTACGCTTTTTTTCCGATTATGTAAACTACTAATTTGATTTTTATCTATATT
>NZ_JBZEFB010000012.1:0-5024 GCF_058310275.1 Clostridium sp. TJA032
TGACCAAATATAGTAAATTAAATATGTGCAATTTTGAAAGAACAAAGTTCTTTTAAACATCTGGTGATGATGCTCTTTAGGGTAACACCCGTTTTCCATTCCGAACACGAAGGTTAAGCCTATAGAGGCCGATGGTACTGCACGGGAGACTGTGTGGGAGAGTAGGTGGTTGCCAGGTCTTATGATTTGCTAGCTCAGTCGGTAGAGCACGTGACTTTTAATCACGGTGTCCAGGGTTCGATTCCCTGGCAGATCACCAAAACCTCTCTAAGTTTAGAGAGGTTTTTTTTATTTTAAAATGTATTTTATAATGTTGATTGACTAGAATTTATTTTAATTCTAGTCAATTTCTATATTAGTAAAAATAATTTTTTTAATATATAATTATATATGTAATTTAAATATATCTTATATAATATTTAAATTAAAAATAATTTATTTTATTAGCAAAGTTAGTAGTATAGGGGAGAATATTATGGTGAGAAATACTGAAAAAGAGTATGAGGTTAAGAAGGCTTTTAATAATAATATAGTTTTAGTTGATGATAGTGATAAAGAAATTATACTATTTGCTAAGGGAATAGGTTTTAACTATAAAAGAGGAGCTATAATTCCTAAAAATACAAAAATAGAAAAGATATTTACAATACAAGATGAACATAATATTGCTAATTTTAGAAGAGTTATAGGAAGTAATAAAGAAGAATTTATAGCATTTTGTGAAGAATTAATCTTAGAGATGTCTAAAGATTTTGATGAGGAATTAAATGAAATTATACATATAGGTTTAATAGATCATATTTCTTTTGCTATTGAAAGAATGAAAAAAGGAGATATATTAAGAAATCCTTTTTTAGTTGAAATTGAAATTTTATACCCTAAGGAATTTGAAGCTGCAAGTAAAATGGTTAAGAAACTTCAAGAGTTTACTGGAGTTAATATAGTTGATGATGAAATTGGATTTATTGCTATGCACATACATTCTGCAAGAAGTACAGGTAAATTATCTAACTCTATGAAATTTACTTATATAGCTAATACTGCAGTTGAATGTATTGAAGATGATTTTAATATAGAAGTAGATAGAACATCATTATCTTATGCTAGGTTTATAAGTCATTTAAGATTTGCTATAGAGAGACTTTTAAATAATACGCCAATAAAAAATGAGTTGCTTTCAGTTATAAAATTAAAATATAAAGAATCTTTTGAAGTAGCTAAAGAAATTGGAATAGCTATAAAAGAAGAGTTTTCTAAAGATGTTCCAGAGGATGAAATTGGATATTTAGCTATGCATGTAGAAAGACTTAGAAGAAAAGAATAAAAAAACAAGCTGACAAAATTGTCAGCTTGTTTTTTATTTAACTTTATAAGTTAAAACAGTATCTACACCAGCAGTAACTGATTCACCTACAACAGGTTTCATATCTTTAACCACATCAGGATTTGTTATTAATACAGGTGTATGTAATTTTAATCCTTTACCTAGTATGAAATCTCTATCTATTTTTAATATTGGTGTACCAGCTTTAACTTGTTGACCAGGTTCCACTAATCTTTCAAAACCTTCTCCGTTTAAAGAAACTGTATCTATACCTACATGAACTAAAAGTTCAACTCCATTACTTAAAGTCATAGCGAAAGCATGATTAGTTTTAAATACTAAGGATAACTCACCATCAGCAGGAGCCATTATAGTATCTCCAGCTAATTCAATTGCAACACCATCTCCAGCCATCTTTTCAGCAAAAACTTGGTCTGGTACTTCTGATAAATCAATAGTTTTTCCAGTTGCAGGAGCAACTAATTTTAATTCTTTTTTAAATAATCCAAACATATTTATTTTCTTAGCTTATGAAATAAGATAAGAAATTCACATCCTTTCCAATATAGTATAATAAAATATAAAAAAAAGGCATAAGTTCTCCTAAACTTATGCCTGATTTAACAGTAACATGTTATGCTTACATTATATATTTTTTGATTTTATAAGTCAATACCATATTTATACAATTAGTGGTTAATTTTATTTTAATTGAATTTACATTTAATTATAAAAAAATTATTAATGTTTAAAATTTAATCTTTACTAATTTTATTTGACACTATAATTAAGATATAGTAATATTTAAAAGTCAACAGTAAATTTATTAATATTTAAAAAATATTTAAGCGTGTAACCATAATTTTGGGCATTAGCTGAAAAGAATATAAAAAAATTCTTTTCAGCTTTTTTTATATCATAAATAAATAGAAGATAAATAAAGCACAAAATAATTAAGAAAAAATATTTTAAAATTTATTAGAAGCTTGCTTATTTTTTAATTATTAATATTACTTTTGATGCTTTAGAACTAATTTTTAAGGTAAAAAAGCATAAACTAATGAAAAAATAAGGAGGAATAAACAAATGATTAAAAGTGGTTCAAAAGTTTTAGGATTTCTTCAAAGTATAGGTAAATCCTTAATGGTACCAATAGCTGTAATGCCTGCTTTAGGACTTTTACTAAGACTTGGTGATAAGGATTTACTTAATGTATCTTGGCTTACTGCTGCTGGTGGAGCGGCTTTTGGCAACAATATGGCAATGCTTTTTGCAGTAGGCATAGGTTTTGGGCTTTCTCATGAAAATAATGGAGTTGGAGGATTAGCAGGACTTTTAGGGTTCTTAGTTATGAAAAATGTTGCAACTTCTTTTGACCCAAGTATCAATATGGGAGCTTTTGGAGGTGTTGTAGCTGGAGTTACAGGAGGACTTTTATATAATAAATTTAAAGATATTAAAGTACCTCAGTTTTTAGGATTTTTTGGAGGAAAAAGATTTGTTCCAATAATAACTTCTTTTGTATGTCTTATTTTAGGAGTATTTTTTGGATATACATGGCCTTTATTTCAATCAGGATTAGATGGCTTTGCTAATATAATGGTAAAAGCAGGTGCTCTTGGAGCTGCAGTATATGGAATATTAAATAGATTATTAATTCCAATAGGGCTTCATCATGTAATGAATTCTGTTATATGGTTTCAATTAGGAAGTTTTAAAGATGCAGCATCAGGTCAAATTGCAACAGGAGATATTACAAGATTTTTAGCTGGAGACCCTACAGCAGGAGTTTATACAGCAGGATTCTATCCAATTATGATGTTTGGGCTTCCTGCCGCATGTTTAGCAATGTATGTATGTGCTAAAAAGAAAAATAAAGCAGTAGTTGGAGGTATGTTTTTATCATTGGCTTTAACAGCTATAATAACTGGTATAACAGAACCTATAGAATTTGCTTTTATGTTTTTGTCTCCAATACTTTATGTTATACATGCAATACTAACTGGAATATCTTTAGCAGTAGCATATGCTTTAAACATACATCTAGCCTTTAGTTTCTCAGGTGGGCTTATTGATTATATTTTATACTATGGTAAAGGACAAAATCAGTTAATTTTATTATTAATGGGAATTGTAGTTTTTATTATTTATTATTTTTTATTTATTTTCTTTATTAAGAAATTTAATCTTAAAACTCCAGGTAGAGAAGATGATTTTGATGATAACAATGAAGAAGATAGAAGTTATATAAAAAAGGCATCAAAGGAAGAAAATAATCCAGCTAAGGGAGGAACTTTAGCTGAAAAAGCAGAGGTTGTTTTAGAGGCTCTTGGAGGAAAAGAAAATATAGAAGTTTTAGATAACTGCATAACAAGATTAAGGCTAACTTTAAAAGATGCATCTAAAATAGATGAGGTTACTTTAAAAAAAGCAGGGGCTAGTGGAATTATGAAATTAGATAATAAACATGTTCAAGTAATTATGGGAACATTAGCAGATCCTTTAGCAAGTCAAATGAAAAATTTATTATAAACATAAAAAGCTATAAACTATTTTAGTTTATAGCTTTTTACTATATATTTAACAATAAAAATAAGTCATCTATTGTTAATTTAGACATAGAAATTAGTATAAGATTATTAAGAAGAAAATATGCAAATTTCTCAGAGGATATAGCAGGATGAATTTCCCCTTTTTCTATATGAAGATTGATTAAATCTTCTAATATTTTATAAATAGGTTCTATAACATAATGATGTTTAGAACTATGATTAGCCATCTCTGAAAAAATAAGTCTATGATTTTTAAGAAAATCATTCATATTATCTGAAATAATAATCATTTTTTCTTTGAAAGAAATATCTTGTCTTATTATTTCGCTAGAAACAGATAAAACTGTATTCCAATCATTAGATAAAATATCAACAACAAGTTGTTCCTTGTTTTTAAAATAGTTATAGAAGGTTCCAGTACCTATGTTACACTCTTTAGTTATATTTCTTATATTTAAATCTAAATATCCATTAGAAAGTAGTTGCCTTTTTCCTTCTTTCAATAAATCTTCTTTTACATTTTTTATAATTTTAGGCATAAGAAGGCCTCCTTTTAAAGAACTATATAGAAATTATAGTATTTACAATTAGTAAATTCAAATTAAGCAATTTTTAAATGGTAATAAAATTTAATATATTTATAAAATAAATAAAGTATTATTCAAATTTAATGATTTGAATATTTAAAATATACTATTATTTTTAAAATAAAAAGTATTTTTTGCATAAAATAAAAAGAATATTTTAAATAATACATCGTAAATAAGAATATTTCAAGGAATATTAAGGAAAAAAGCAAATAAAACTTTACCAGGTGTATCAATATGAGAATAATAGAGTAAAAAGATAAAAAATAAAGATTAATAAAAATAATTTAACTATTTAAACAAATAAGTTATGACTTATATTAATTAACATGGTAAGATAAATCTCGTCGCTAAGAGATGCGGAAACAACTTAACAAAATAAATTAAAAGTTTTGAAAAAAAGTTGTTGACAAAGTTTCAAAGTGATGTTAAACTAAAAAAGTCGCTTGAGGGCGACGAAGAAATGGTCTTTGAAAATTAAACAGAAGATATTAACATAAACCAGCAATTCTTTTATAAGTAATATGAGTATAGATTAAACTTTTAAATTGAGAGTTTGAT
>NZ_JBZEFB010000013.1:0-4618 GCF_058310275.1 Clostridium sp. TJA032
AAAAATAGCTCTATTCTTTGTATAAAGAATATATATGGTGAACTAACAGAAGAAGAAAAGGAAAGTTATAAAATTGAACAAGAAAAGCTAAAAGCAAAAGAGGAAAAAATATTAATTTGATAATAATTTCATATTTTTTTTTACATTTTTTTAAGGTACTATAATTATAAATTTAGTACCTTTTTTTTGTTTAATATGTACTTTTTTTATAATTTATAAGCACCTTTTTTTCATTACATAATAACATTTCTGTTAATTATAGTGTAGTCTAAATATACCTCTAATAAGAATAATATAAGAATATATCAGTACAAATTAGTTATGTTAATAACTAATTTGAACAGTAGGTTTTTTTCTATAGCCATTTAACAAATTAATAACTGGATCTGCTTATCTTTATATCTATTAATCATTAGACTATTAGCCTATATCTATAGCAATAGCAATATCTATTAATCATTCTATAGCAATAGCAATATCTATTAATCATTCTATAGCAATAGCAATATCTATTAATCATTAGACTATTAGCCTATATCTATAGCAATAGCAATATCTATTAATCATTCTATAGCAATAGCAATATCTATTAATCATTAGACTATTAGCCTATATCTATAGCTTGTCTACTAAACTATTTAAAGCATAGACTATCTATAAACTTTAATAGAGCCTATCTTAGAAAAAAGTATAATTTGTTTCTAGCCATTGCTTTTCTAGATTGTAATAGTATTTGCTATCATGCTGTCTTTGTGTAAAGTTTGGCTTATAGCCTGTATTCTTAACGTATTTTCTATAATTCTTATAATATAACTCTCTAGAGCTTTCTATAACTTTTTTAATATAGTTTTCTAAAAACTTAACTGTAATTCCTCTATAATGCTTAGTAACTTTTATTAAAACTCTTTCTTTTATCCAGCTATTTTTGACATTTAGTTCATTCAGTAATTCCTTAGCCTTTTTTCTAACCTCTACAAGACTTTTACATTTCTCTAAATTATCTTTTTTAAATTCTCTACAAGTAAAATTGTTATACAAGTCTATAATATTATCTATTTTATTATTTATATATTTATGTTCTTTGCTATCCTCATCAACCTTAGTATCTGCAAGGCTTTGAGGGTGATTTTTTTTGTTCAAAAAAGTGTTCAATTTATAAATAAAGGAATTGCCTTTTTTCACTCTTTTTATAAGCTTTAGGTCTGCCATTAATTCAATTCTGCTCTTTAAGGTTGCTATACTATGGATAGCCTTATCTTTATGCCCTCTATTGTAGTCCTTTAAGAATTTTCTGTAACTAAAGCATATTTTTCCATTATTTGATTTACTTATAAAATAAGAATAGATTGACATTGTACTAATTCTTATCTTGTCTTTCTCTATAGTGTTTAATATTTGATTTTCTTCTTCATTAAATTTAACTTTATACATAAAAAAACCTCTCCTTTATCAGCAGAACGTTTGGAAATAGATTCTACTAAAAGAGAGATTAATATTTTCCTTGTTATATCGTTATAATTAATATATAATATAGTCAAAGAAAATAAAAATCTTTTTTTAGTAGTGCCTTTTAAGTTGGTAGTTTGGCGACAATTAGCTTAAAAGGTATTTTCCTTTTTTACCGTTCATTTATTTATTTATTGTATCTAATTTTAACATATCTTGTAAAACAATAAAAGTTATTCTCCTAAAAAATTAATCATTTTTTCTATTAAATACATTTCTATTCTCTTTTTTGATTTAATCTTATTGCAAGACAGATTAATCTTGCTTAAAGACAGTTTAATCTTATTTCAAAAAATATTAGTGCTGTTTCAACTTTAATCTATCTTGAAACAAGATTATTATAATTTGTTTTGATATTCTTATAGAGCTAATTAATAGCTTTTACTTTGTGTCAAAAACGATTGTTTTTGATACACTTTTTTAAGTTGTAAAAATATAAGTTAAAAAGCCACTTTCATTATCTTATTTTGTGTCAAAAAACGTATCAAAAACTATTTACATTATGGAACGTTTATGATACAATGATTACAGCAAAGAGATGAGAAAGAAGGTTGATTATAATATGTTAGTAGGTTATGCCCGTGTCAGCAGAGAGGGACAAAATTTAGATAGACAAATTGATATGCTAGTTAATTATGGCGTAGATAAAAGAAATATATATCAAGAAAAAATAACTGGTACTAAATTAGATAGAGAACAATTAAACAAAATGATTGAAGAGCTACAAGAAGGTGATATTGTTATAATTACAGATTTAACAAGAATATCAAGGAGTACCAAAGATTTATTAGACATTATAGAAAAAATAAAGAATAAAGGAGCTAGTATAAAAAGTATTAAAGATACATGGTTAGATACCTCTAGCGATAATCCATATAATAGTTTTTTATTAACTGTAATGAGTGGATTAAGTCAATTAGAAAGGGACTTGATAAGCCAAAGAACTAAAGAGGGATTGGCAAGTGCTAAGGCTAGAGGAAGGAATGGTGGCAGACCTTCTAAAAGAAATGATAAAGCAAATATGATAAAACTTTTATATAAAGAAGGCTATAAAATAAATGAGATAGTTAAAGAAACAGGATTGAGTAGGTCAACTATATATAGAGTTATTAAAGAAGAGGAATAATTAAAATCCCTCTTCTTTTTTTGTTTTGATAGGACTTGTGTTATTCTTTTATCCCATATACCTATTAAATGCCTTTAAACGCCTTTATATTAATTTTTTATAATCCTTTAATATATTTTATCCTAACAACTTTAATATCGCTTATATAAGCTTATATTAGTATTTACTTTCTTTATGTATATTCTATATTATTTTTTATTCTCTTTTAACTTTTAAGAGCCTTTAATTTGATACTCTTTTATATACTTATAGATTATTTATAATTTTCTTTTTTATTGTATTCCTTTAAAAAAATATTAATATTATTCTATTCTTCTTCAGCATTTTAAATCTAGTATTTCTTTGGTTCTATAATTCTTTTTTCTTATAACTAAAAGTATCTTTTATATTATTTATATATTATTTACTTTTATATTCTTTAATTATCTTTTAGTCTTTTATAGTTCAATTACTTTTTTCTCTTTTATCTTAATTATTCTTTTTATAAGTTATCTTTTACAAGTATATTATATAATTAATTACTTTGTACTTAGAATGTTATTAGTTTTTAAGACTTTTATAAATTGCTTTTTCTTTTATTGTTTATCTTTATTTTGTCATTGTAATAATTATTATCATTTATTTTTATCATTATTACATTTATATTTATTTATATTTATAATTATCATAATTATTGTAATTGTTTATTCCCTTTCTCTAAAGAGCCTTATCACCTTTTCTAGTATGTTTTTTATATATTCTTTTTATATCCCTCCTTAACATATAAAAAAAATATATACCATTCATACAGAAACGGTCATATTCTTTTCTTTTACAGAGTACCTATTCATTTTTTTTATGAAAAATTATATTTTACTCTTATATAATTTAATAGCTCCTTTAAATAACTATTTTACTATTGATTATATAAAAAAATAATATTAAAAAAACAAATTATTATATTGATGATATACAGTTAATGTACTATAATTGATATACACTTTTAATAAATCAGCAAAATTTAACTAGAAAATTTATTAAATTCAGAAATATACATTTAAAAAAATACTATATCAGTATATTTTAAGGTGCATTTATGATAAATTGAATAAAATAAATTTTTTATTGAAAGATTATTTCTTATTTTTTACTTTCTAAATTAACTTATATAAATAATTTTATATAATCAAAGAAAATGAAAGGAGATTTTTTATGTTATTAGACAATCAAATAAATTTTTTTAATAGAGAGCAAGAGGAAGAAGAACAAAATATTGCAGAAGAAGAATGGGAAGAAGAAGAAGAGGAAGAGGAAGAAGAATATTTAACTTTCATAATAACAGATAGTGAAATATTAAAGCAATTAAGCGATAAAGAATATCGTTTATACTGTGCTTTAAAGGCTATAAGTCTAGTTAATATTGAAAAAGAGGAAAATTATATTCCAATCTCTAAAGGACTTTATAAAAATCTTGAAAGAGGTTTAAAGCTATCATATAAAAATAGTTATGTTACAAGTAGAACAATAGCCAAAACATTTAAAAGCCTTATAGAAAAAGAAATTTTAATTAAAAAAAGAAACAGATTTGTAATTATAAGAGAAAAAGATTATAAATATAGCTTTACCAAAATAAATAATAAGGTTCTTTTAAATGCTTGTAAAGAATTGACTGGCAAAGAGCTAAAGGTTTATATCTATTTATTAGCCTTAAAAAATGCTTATAAAGGTAATCTTAATATCAATAGAAAAACTATTTGCATTAATATAGAGGAGCATAAAGAGTTGACACAATACAACTTTAAATCTATAACTACAGCATTAAAAAATTTAAGAAAAAAAGAATTTATAAATTATACAGTTAAAAAGAGAATATTAGAGGATGAGAAAAATAGCTCTATTCTTTGTATAAAGAATATATATGGTGAACTAACAGAAGAAGAAAAGGAAAGTTATAAAATTGAACAAGAAAAGCTAAAAGCAAAAGAGGAAAAAATATTAATTTGATAA
>NZ_JBZEFB010000014.1:0-4117 GCF_058310275.1 Clostridium sp. TJA032
TGGTTGCCAGGTCTTATGATTTGCTAGCTCAGTCGGTAGAGCACGTGACTTTTAATCACGGTGTCCAGGGTTCGATTCCCTGGCAGATCACCAAAACCTCTCTAAGTTTAGAGAGGTTTTTTTCATATATAAAAAAATATTTGAAGAAATTAATTACATAATCTTGATATTTAGGAGGCTAGTATGAGAGGTATAAAGAAGACAATACTATTATTTTTAGTATTAATATTTTCGTTCTCAATAATATCTTGTGGTGGTTCTAATGAGACTGTTTTAGAAAAAACAGTTTTAGTAAACAGTAAATATCCTGAAGAAGTGAATAAATATATAGCAGATGTCTTTAAAGATAAAACTGGAATAACTGTTAATTTTGAAAATACAGAAGAAATAAAAGACAGTACATTTAAAGATTCTAAGGTTGATGTTATTTTAGGTGGAAACAAGGAAATATATAATAAAGCTAGTTCAGAAGGACTTTTAAAGCCTTATAAAACTAGTTGGTATAGTGAAGTAGATGATAACTATAGAGATAAAGATGGATACTGGTATTCTATTTTTAAAAATCCTATTATAGTTTCTTATAATAAAGCAAATTTACCACAAAATTTAATACCTAAATCTATAAGTGATTTAAAAAATGGAATTTATGCTAATAAAATTTTAATGGTGAATTCTAATAATGATTATACTAAATATTTTATTTCAGCTACAGCTTCTTATTTAACCAAAGAAGGTAATAATAATGAAAATTACGGAAGTGATTTTTTACAAGGATTAAAATTAAATGTAGCTAATTTATTTAATAATTATAATGAGCTAGTTAAGGGATTGGATACTAAAGAAACACCTATAGGTATTTTACCTTTAGATGTTTTTAATAAAAATTCGAAAAATAATGCAAATATATTAAAAGTAGATTTTCAAGAAGGATATCCTGTTGTAACAGAATGTGCAGGTATATTAAAAGACTCTCCTAATCCTAATGCTGCTGAGTTATTTATGGAATTTATAGCAGGACCTAAGATGCAATTAGAATTAGCACAAAAATTTAATATAATGCCTACTTTACCTGTAGCTACTAAATATTCTCCAGATTGGATTAAGAATTTTAAAGAATTAAATATAGAAAGTTCTGTAGTTTTAGAAAATGAGAACAAATGGGTTCAATTATTCAATAGCATAGCTAAACCGGAAACTCAGGATAAAAATTTAGAAAATAAAGCAAAAAATTAGATAAGCAAAAAGAGAGATTATGTATATACATAATCTCTCTTTTATATTTAAAAGTGTGAATTGTAAATAAGCTTATTCATATTTAAATTTAATAATAACTTCTTTAATTTCTCCTTTAGAGTTAGTTCTAACTTTAAAGTCTTTTATATCCTTAAATTCATTATTAATTTGAAAATTAAGTTCATTTATTGTAGCCTTAGCTTTTTTTGCTAAGTCGCTATCTTCTATAACCTCAAATCTTTGCTTTTTAGTTGTGATTTCTCTATTTCTATCGTCTAATACAACATAGTACTTATCGCCTTCTTCAAGTACTATATATTCTTTACCAGTTGTAAGACTTGAGCATAATGAATTATCTATACATCTTACTAACATATTTAAGCCCCCTCATAAACATCAATTATATACAATTTTAATATATCATAAAGGGAAACTTTGTCCATTATAAATGATAGATTATTATTAAATTTGTGATATTCTACAAATATATTATTTTTTTATCCTTAATATATTTTTTAATAAATCATCTTTTGCAAAAATAAAGAATTTCTTTATAGAAGATATATCTTCCTTAAAGGTACTAGAAGTATCATCTTTCCAATAATCATTAAAATATATACACAATACAAAAAATAAAATAGCCAAGTTTATATATATATCTTTAAAATCTGCTATAAATAAATTACTTATTCCTATAAAATCTAAGCTACCACCATAAAATATTTTATCAATTAAAGAACATAATGCTCCTGCCATTATAAATACTATACACATATCTGCATTAAAATCTTTATGTCCTTTGTATATATAATATCTATAACATTCAAAAAATATAATAATAGCAATTAAATTTAGTACTATAAGAAATCCGAAACTTAATCCTGTACCAAATCTTACATTAAGCCATGAGCCTTGTGTATTTATTATAGGATTAAAGGTTATGAAATCTCCTAGTATATCGAAAGATTTATTGAAAAACCATTTGTATATAATAAATTTAACTCCTTGGTCTAATAACATTAATATTATAAATATGCTTATTAGAGTTTTTGTTTTTAATCCTTCTTTATATTTATTAATTAGTACATAAATAATATAACCAACTATACCAAAGGGGATTATTAGAAGTAACATCATAAAAGATTCTGAATTTTTATTAATTCTTCCTGTGAAAAATTCAAATAAGAAATAAAGTATCCACATTACAGGAAGAATACTTATAGTTACCCACTTTTTTTTATTCATCCTTACCTCCTTAATAAATAAAAATAAAATTAAATTTTAAATCTCTATTTTAAAATTTAATTTTAAATAAATTTATTTAATTTCAATAAACTAAATCAATTTTAACATAGTTAATTATTGTAATTAAAGAGGATATAAGCAATTTTAAAAGAATATATAAATTATCAAGGAAATAATTTGCTATGACCTTTTATAAATATATTTATAAAGGGTAAAATAAATAAACTATAGAGTTTAGAATAATCATTAAAGAATAATAAAATAAAAAGCTAAGGGGAAGAGAAAGTAGATTACTTAAAAATTAAAAATATTATTTTTAATTTTTGATAAAAGAGAGGAGATATTTTTATGTTAACAATTTTTGCAGTATCAGATTCTATAGGTGAAACAGCACAGCAGGTTTCAATGGCAGCTGCTAGTCAATTTAAAGATGAAGTAGAAGTTAAAAGAATACCTTATGTAAAAAGTTTTGAGGATGTTGAAGAGTTTATAAAGAACCTTGACTCTTATGAAAATTGTATGATAGTTTCAACAATTATTACCGTAAATGTTAGAGAGTATTTAACACAAAAGTGTATTGAAAAAAATATAAACATAATAAATGTTCTTGGTCCAATAATAAATGTTGCATCGACAATATTAAATAAGTATCCAGATTATAATCCAGGTGCTATGTGGAACACAGATGAAGCGTATTTTAAAAGGATAGAGGCAATGGAGTTTGCTATGCAGTATGATGATAGTAAAGATTATAGAGGATTAAAAAATGCAGATGTAGTATTAGTTGGTTTGTCTAGAACATCAAAAACTCCACTTTGTATGTATTTAGCTAATAAAGGGATTAAAGCTATAAATATTCCTTTAGTGCCTGAGGTAGGAGTTCCTGATGAGTTATATGAAATAGATAAGAAAAAAATATTTGGGCTTACTATAGACCCATTACAACTTATAGAAATAAGAAAAAGAAGATTAGATAAATTTCATAGAATATCAGCAGATATAGAATATGCCTCTGATTCAAGAATTTTAGAAGAATTTGAATTTGCTGATAGAGTTTTAAAGAAATTAGGATGTAGAACAATAGATGTAACTCAAAGAGCCATAGAGGATACAGCTTTAATAATAATGGAAAAGCTAGGAGTAAAAAAATAATATAAATAATTTTCTTTTGTTAATATATATAAGTTTTATTTATAGAGAAAAAGTCGTTAATTTTAGCGACTTTTTTATATTTATTTAAATTTACATAATTATTTTTAATTTAAAATATAAGGGCTTTAGCAAATAGAAAAAAGAATTAATTGGAAATAAATTTAATAAAATATATAGTTTTGGAAATTAATCTTTAATATACTAATCCTGGTGTATCAATATAAGAAAAATAAAGAAAAATAAAGAATTAAAAAGAAAATAATTAATTTTTTGATTAAAATAGAAAATTATATTATTAAAAATAACAAATATCATGGTAAGATAAATCTCGTCGCTAAGAGATGCGGAAACAACTTAACAAAATAAATTAAAAGTTTTGAAAAAAGTTGTTGACAAAGTTTCAAAGTGATGTTAAACTAAGAAAGTCGCTTGAGGGCGACGAAGAAATGGTCTTTGAAAATTAAACAGAAGATATTAACATAAACCA
>NZ_JBZEFB010000015.1:0-2606 GCF_058310275.1 Clostridium sp. TJA032
AAAGTGGAGGCTATTGTAACTGAAGAGAACTGGAAAGTTCCACCGTAGAAGGTAATAGTCCTGTAAGTGAAACGAGAAGACCATAAGTTATGATCCAGAGTACCACGAGACACGTGAAACCTTGTGGGAAGCAGGGAGGACCACCTCCCAAGGCTAAATACTACCTGATGACCGATAGTGAAGCAGTACCGTGAGGGAAAGGTGAAAAGAACCCCGGGAGGGGAGTGAAATAGAACCTGAAACCGTGTGCCTACAACCGCTCAGAGCCCCTTATGAGGGTGATGAGGTGCTTTTTGTAGAACGAGCCAACGAGTTACGGTATGTAGCAAGGTTAAGTACTTAAGGTACGGAGCCGAAGGGAAACCGAGTCTGAATAGGGCGACTAGTTGCATGCCGTAGACCCGAAACCGGGTGACCTATCCATGGCCAGGTTGAAGCGAGGGTAAAACCTCGTGGAGGACCGAACCACGTTGCTGTTGAAAAAGCATGGGATGAGCTGTGGATAGCGGAGAAATTCCAATCGAACCCGGAGATAGCTGGTTCTCTCCGAAATAGCTTTAGGGCTAGCGTCGAGTATGAGTAGTGGAGGTAGAGCACTGAATGGGCTAGGGGGCATAGCGCTTACCGAACCTTATCAAACTCCGAATGCCACATACTTTGAGCTCGGCAGTCAGACTACGAATGATAAGATCCGTGGTCAAAAGGGAAACAGCCCAGATCGTCAGCTAAGGTCCCAAAGTGTAAGTTAAGTGGGAAAGGATGTGAGATTTCTAAGACAACTAGGATGTTGGCTTAGAAGCAGCCATTCATTAAAAGAGTGCGTAATAGCTCACTAGTCGAGAGATCTTGCGCCGAAAATGTAACGGGGCTAAACTTACCACCGAAGCTACGGGCTTGAACGAATGTTCAAGCGGTAGGAGAGCGTCGTAACCGGGCTGAAGTCGTACCGTAAGGAGCGGTGGACTGGTTACGAGTGAGAATGTTGGCATCAGTAGCGAGATGTGGGTGAGAATCCCACAGGCCGAAAACCTAAGGTTTCCTCAGGAAGGTTCGTCCGCTGAGGGTTAGTCGGGACCTAAGCCGAGGCCGAAAGGCGTAGGTGATGGACAACTGGTTGATATTCCAGTACCACTACCATCGTTAATATCGATGGCATGACGCAGGAGGATAGTGTGTGCTAGCTATTGGATGCTAGTCTAAGCGTTTAGGCAGTGAAAGTAGGCAAATCCGCTTTCATAATGCTGAGGCGTGATGGGGAAGGTTCTACGGAACCGAAGTACATGATTCCACGCTGCCAAGAAAAGTGTCTAGAGAGAGAAGTAGTGCCCGTACCGCAAACCGACACAGGTAGGTGAGGAGAGAATCCTAAGGCCGGCGGAAGAATTACAGTTAAGGAACTCGGCAAATTGACCCCGTAAGTTCGCGAGAAGGGGTGCCTACGAGAGTAGGCCGCAGAGAATAGGCCCAAGCAACTGTTTAGCAAAAACACAGGTCTCTGCTAAAGCGTAAGCTGATGTATAGGGGCTGACGCCTGCCCGGTGCTGGAAGGTTAAGGGGAACACTTAGCGCAAGCGAAGGTGTGAACTTAAGCCCCAGTAAACGGCGGCCGTAACTATAACGGTCCTAAGGTAGCGAAATTCCTTGTCAGGTAAGTTCTGACCCGCACGAATGGCGTAATGACTTGGGCACTGTCTCAACTGTAAATCCGGCGAAGTTGTAGTGCGAGTGAAGATGCTCGCTACCCGCGATTGGACGGAAAGACCCCGTAGAGCTTTACTGTAGCTTAGCATTGAGTTTTGGTATTGTCTGTACAGGATAGGTGGGAGACTAGGAAACCAGGGCGTCAGCCTTGGTGGAGTCAACCTTGGGATACCACCCTGATAGTACTGAAATTCTAACTGGCGGCCATGAATCTGGTCACAGGACATTGTTAGGTGGGCAGTTTGACTGGGGCGGTCGCCTCCTAAAAAGTAACGGAGGCGCCCAAAGGTTCCCTCAGAACGGTCGGAAATCGTTCGAAGAGTGCAAAGGCAGAAGGGAGCCTGACTGCGACACCCACAAGTGGAGCAGGGACGAAAGTCGGGCTTAGTGATCCGGTGGTACCTCGTGGGAGGGCCATCGCTCAACGGATAAAAGCTACCTCGGGGATAACAGGCTGATCTCCCCCAAGAGTCCACATCGACGGGGAGGTTTGGCACCTCGATGTCGGCTCGTCGCATCCTGGGGCTGAAGTAGGTCCCAAGGGTTGGGCTGTTCGCCCATTAAAGCGGCACGCGAGCTGGGTTCAGAACGTCGTGAGACAGTTCGGTCCCTATCCGTCGCGGGCGTAGGAAATTTGAGAGGAGCTGTCCTTAGTACGAGAGGACCGGGATGGACTGACCTCTGGTGCACCAGTTGTTCCGCCAGGAGCACAGCTGGGTAGCTAAGTCGGGAATGGATAAACGCTGAAAGCATCTAAGCGTGAAGCCAACCTCAAGATGAGATTTCCCATAGCGTAAGCTAGTAAGATCCCTTGAAGAACACAAGGTTGATAGGTCGGAGGTGTAAGCATGGTAACATGTTCAGCTGACCGATACTAATAGATCGAGGGCTTGACCAAATATAGT
>NZ_JBZEFB010000017.1:0-986 GCF_058310275.1 Clostridium sp. TJA032
GATATTAAGTTAACAGAGGCAAATATAATCTTTAATGATGTTAACATGGAGAAAGCTGGAACTTATAAGGTAACTTATAAAGTAACAGATAGTAATGGAGCATCAGTAACTAAGACAATAACTGTTAAGGTAAATCCAAAGCAAGAAGTAATAAATCATGTACCAGTTATAAAGGCGGAAGACAAGGTCTTAACTGTAGGAGAATCTTTCAATCCTTTAGAAGGAGTAACTGCTTATGATGAAGAAGATAAGGATATTAAGTTAACAGAGGCAAATATAATCTTTAATGATGTTAACATGGAGAAAGCTGGAACTTATAAGGTAACTTATAAAGTAACAGATAAAGATGGAGCATCAGCAACTAAAACAATAACTGTTAAGGTAAATCCAAAACAAGAAGTGATAAATCATGTACCAGTTATAAAGGCGGAAGACAAGGTCTTAACCGTAGGACAAAGCTTCAATCCTTTAGAAGGAGTAACTGCTTATGACGAAGAAGATAAGGATATTAAGTTAACAGAGGCAAATATAATCTTTAATGATGTTAACATGGAGAAAGCTGGAACTTATAAGGTAACTTACAAAGTAACAGATAAAGATGGAGCTTCAGTAACTAAGACAATAACTGTTAAGGTAAATCCAAAGCAAGAAGTAATAAATCATGTACCAGTTATAAAGGCGGAAGACAAGGTCTTAACCGTAGGAGAATCTTTCAATCCTTTAGAGGGAGTAACTGCCTATGACGAAGAAGATAAGGATATTAAGTTAACAGAGGCAAATATAATCTTTAATGATGTTAACATGGAGAAAGCTGGAACTTATAAGGTAACTTATAAAGTAACAGATAGTAATGGAGCATCAGTAACTAAGACAATAACTGTTAAGGTAAATCCAAAGCAAGAAGTAATAAATCATGTACCAGTTATAAAGGCGGAAGACAAGGTCTTAACCGTAGGAGAATCTTTCAATCCATTAGAAGGAGTAAC
>NZ_JBZEFB010000018.1:0-231 GCF_058310275.1 Clostridium sp. TJA032
GTTAACAGAAGCAAACATCATATACAATAATGTAGATATGAATAAGGCTGGAACTTACAAGGTAACTTACAAAGTAACAGATAGTAATGGAGCTTCAGTAACTAAGACAATAACTGTTAAGGTGAATCCAAAACAAGAAGTAATAAATCATGTACCAGTTATAAAGGCGGAAGATAAGGTCTTAACCGTAGGAGAATCTTTCAATCCATTAGAGGGAGTAACTGCTTATGA
>NZ_JBZEFB010000018.1:325-719 GCF_058310275.1 Clostridium sp. TJA032
TTATGATGAGGAAGATAATGATATTAAGTTAACAGAGGCAAATATAATCTTTAATGATGTTAACATGGAGAAAGCTGGAACTTATAAGGTAACTTATAAAGTAACAGATAGTAATGGAGCATCAACAACTAAGACAATAACTGTTAAGGTAAATCCAAAACAAGAAGTAATAAATCATGTACCAGTTATAAAGGCGGAAGATAAGGTCTTAACCGTAGGAGAATCTTTCAATCCATTAGAGGGAGTAACTGCTTATGATGAGGAAGATAATGATATTAAGTTAACAGAGGCAAATATAATCTTTAATGATGTTAACATGGAGAAAGCTGGAACTTATAAGGTAACTTATAAAGTAACAGATAGTAATGGAGCATCAGTAACTAAGACAATAACT
>NZ_JBZEFB010000019.1:0-665 GCF_058310275.1 Clostridium sp. TJA032
AAGGTTTCACGTGTCTCGTGGTACTCTGGATCATAACTTATGGTCTTCTCGTTTCACTTACAGGACTATTACCTTCTACGGTGGAACTTTCCAGTTCTCTTCAGTTACAATAGCCTCCACTTTCATGTTATGTCCTCAACCCCGGAAACAAGTTTCCGGTTTGGGCTCTTTCCCTTTCGCTCGCCGCTACTAAGAAAATCGATTTTTCTTTCTCTTCCTCTAGGTACTTAGATGTTTCAGTTCCCTAGGTTACCCTCCTTAAGCTATGTATTCACTTAAGGATACATGGGGTTTCCCATGTGAGTTTCCTCATTCGGAAATCTTCGGATCTCAGACTATGTGCGTCTACCCGAAGCTTATCGCAGCTTATCACGTCCTTCATCGGCTCCTGATGCCAAGGCATTCACCATGCGCCCTTTGTAGCTTGACCTATATTAGTTATAGTTCTCTTTTTACAAAGAATAGAAATTGGTTTTGCCAATTTGGCTTGTTGTTTCTATAAATTAAATTATGTGCAATTTTCAAAGAACAATTTTGAGAGATAGTCTCTCAAAATTAAACAGAGATATTATCCAGAATTCATTTTCATCTTAGTTATCCTAAGATGTATTCCTTAGAAAGGAGGTGATCCAGCCGCAGGTTCTCCTACGGCTACCTTGTTACGA